>CAZNTX010000063.1:0-23654 GCA_964576075.1 uncultured Limibaculum sp.
GGTGGGTGGGGCGCGGCCGCGCGCGCGCCCTCTCCGCTCGCTCAGACCTGCAAGATGGAGCTCACCAGCAGCTGCGTATAGGCGTGCTGCGGATCGTCGAGCACCTGGTCGGTGAGCCCGCTCTCCACCACCCGCCCGTCCTTCATCACCATCAGCCGGTCGGCGAGGAGGCGCACCACCGCGAGATCGTGCGTCACCACCACCGCCGAGAGCCCGAGCCCGCGCACCAGCCCGCGAATGAGATCCAGAAGCCGGGCCTGCACGCTGACATCGAGCCCCCCCGTCGGCTCGTCCATGAAGACGAGGCGGGGCCCCGAGACGAGATTGCGCGCGATCTGCAGCCGCTGCTGCATGCCGCCAGAGAAGGCCGCCGGCCGGTCGTCGAGCCGCGCCGCCGCGATCTCCACCCGGCCGAGCCACTCCTCCGCGGCGCCCCTCAGCCGCCCGTAATGGCGCGCCCCCTGCGCCATCAGCCGCTCGCCCACATTGGCCCCCGCAGAGACGCCCATGCGCAGCCCGTCGCGCGGGTTCTGATGCACGAAGGCCCAGTCGGTGCGCATGAGCCTGCGCCGCGCGGGCTCGGGCAGCGAGAGCACCTCCACCGGCCCCTGCCCCGCATCGTAGCGCACGGAGCCCGCATCCGGCTCCACGAGCCCCGCGATCGCCTTCAGCGTCGTCGTCTTGCCCGAGCCCGACTCGCCGACGATCCCGAGCACCTCGCCGGGCCAGAGATCGAACGAGACCCCCTCGCAGCCGACCCGCGCGCCATAGCGCTTGGCGAGCCCCGAGACCGCGAGGAGCGGGCCCGCGGCCGCCGCCTCCGGGCGCGCCGTCTCCGCCGCCTCGGCCCTCATCGCCCCGCCTCCCACTCATAGGGCGCGCCCATCGGCCCCTGATGGCCCGCCTCGCGCCGCGCCCGGCAATGGGCGGTGTCGGAGCAGACGAACATCCGCCCCCCCGCATCGTCGACGATCACCTCGTCGAGATAGGTGTCCGACGCGCCGCAGAGCGCGCAGTCCTCCTCCCAATGCCCCCGGTCGAAGGGATGGTCCTCGAAATCGAGGCTCGCGACCCGGGTATAGGGCGGCAGGGCGTAGATCCGCTGCTCCCGCCCCGCGCCGAAGAGCATGAGCGCCGGCGAGCGGTCGAGCTTCGGATTGTCGAATTTCGGGATCGGCGAGGGATCCATCACATAGCGCTCCTCGACGTTCACCGGATAGGCATAGGTGGTCGCGATGCGCCCGTGCTGCGCGATGTCCTCGTAGAGCTTCACATGCATGAGCCCGTATTCCTCGAGCGCATGCATCCGCCGCGTCTCGGTCTCGCGGGGCTCGAGGAAGCGCAAGGGCTCCGGGATCGGCACCTGGAAGACGACGATCTGCCCCTCCGCGAGCGGCGCCTCGGGGATGCGGTGGCGGGTCTGGACGATCGTCGCCGCCTCGGTCTCTTCGGTGGTCTCGACGCCGGCGACCCGCTCGAAGAACTTGCGGATGGAGACGGCGTTCGTCGTGTCGTCCGCCCCCTGGTCGATCACCTTGAGCCGGTCGTCCTCGGTCAGGCAGGCGGCGGTGACCTGCACGCCCCCGGTCCCCCAGCCATAGGGCATCGGCATCTCGCGGCTCGCGAAGGGCACCTGATAGCCCGGGATCGCCACCGCCTTGAGGAGCGCGCGGCGGATCATCCGCTTGGTCTGCTCGTCGAGATAGGCGAAGTTGTAGGCCTCGTCGCGGGGTCGGCTCATGCGATCAGCCCCCTCTCCCGGAGATCGCGGGCGAGCCCCTCGGCGCCCTCGAAGAGATGGCCCGCCATGCCGAGCGTCTCGGCCGCGGCGATGTTGGCGGGGGCATCGTCGATGAAGAGGCAGTCCGCCGCCGCGAGCCCGGTGCGCTCCAGAAGCCGGCGGTAGATCCGCGGGTCGGGCTTCACCAGCCGCTCATGCGCCGAGACGATCGTCACCCCGAAGCGGTCGGCCAGGAACGGGAAGCGCGCGCAGCACTCCACCCAGCGCTCGGCGGAGAAATTGGTGATCGCATGGGTCGGCACCGCGCGCGCTCGCAGCGCGTCGAGGAGCGCGAGCGTCCCCGGCACGGCCTCCGGCACCGCGCGGTGCCAATCCTCGGCGAAGCGCGCGATCTCCTCGGCCCGGCGCGGATGGCGCGCGGCCAGCACGGCGACGCCCTCCGCCCAGCTCCGCCCGCGGTCCTGCTCGCGGTTCCATTCGGAGAAGCCGATCTCGGCGAAGAGCCGCTCGACCTCCCCCTCGCTCATCTCGGGGAAGACGCGCCGCGGCTCCCAGCGGATCAGGACATTGCCGACATCGAACACCACCGCCCGGATCATTCCGCCGCCTCCCGGCCCTCTGCGATCTCCCGGCGCATCCGGCGCACGAGCTCGAGCTCGGCCTGGAAATCGACGTAATGGGGCAGCTTGATGTGTTCGAGAAAGCCGGTGGATTGAATGTTGTCGCAATGGGCTATGACGAACTCCTCATCCTGTGCCGGAGCGCCGGTGAAGTCCTCCTCGAGCTCGCGCCAGCGCAGCGCCCGGTCCACCAGCGCGACGGCGAGCGCCTTGCGCTCCGACTGCCCGAAGACGAGCCCGTAGCCGCGCGTGAACTGCGGCGGCTCGGTCTTGGAGCCGGCGAACTGGTTGAGCGTCTCGCATTCGGTCAGCTCGATCTCGGCGATCTCCACGGCGAAGCCGAGCTCCGGGATCTCGAACTCCACCGCCACCATCCCGATCCGAAGCTCGCCGACGAAGGCATGGGTCCGCCCGTAGCCCCGTTGCGTGGAATAGGCGAGGCCGAGCAGGAACCCCTCGTCGCCGCGCGCGAGCGCCTGCAGCCGCAGCGCCCTGGAACAGGGAAACTCGAGCGGCGCGCGGGTGAGATCGGGGGGCTCGGCGTCCTCCGCGGGCTCGTCCTCGATCAGCCCCTCGGCGTCGAGGAAGCCCATCACATGGGGCATCCGCGCGGGCCCCGGCTCGGCCTCCGGGGCGCGTGGGGGCTCGCCTTCGGCGGCGAGCGCGAAGTCGAGCAGCCGGTGCGTGTAGTCGAAGGTCGGCCCCAGAACCTGCCCGCCGGGGACGTCCTTGAAGGTCGCGGAGATGCGGCGCAGGCAGGCCATCCGCCCCGTCTCCACCGGCCGCGTCGCGCCGAAGCGGGGCAGCGTGGTGCGATAGGCGCGCAACAGGAAGATCGCCTCCACGAGATCGCCGCGGGATTGCTTCAGCGCCAGCGCCGCGAGCTCCCGGTCGTAGAGCGAGCCCTCCGCCATCGCGCGGTTGACCGCGAGGGCGAGCTGCTCGGCGATCTGCGCAAGGGTGAGCCCGGGGAGCGAGGGGTTCCCCCGCCGGATCTCCGAGAGCCAGGCATGGGCGTTCTCGATCGCCCGCTCCCCGCCTTTCGCCGCGACATACATCTCAGACCTCCAGCCGCGTGCTGCGCGGCAGCGCGGCGATCTCGCCCCCCGCCGCGAAGACGAGATCGACCCCGAGCGGGAACCGCGCCGCATTGGCCGCGAGGGCCGCGGCCGCGTCCTCCGGCAGGCGAGGCGCAAAGACGGCGGGCGCCGGCAGCCCCGGCCCGGAGAGCCGCAGCTCAGGCCCGCCCTCGAGCGCCGCGACCTCGACGAGCAACGTCGCGGAGCGGTCGGGATAGTCCGGCGTCCCGGCGGCGAAGCGCGCGATCGGCGCAAGCTCCTCCCAGCGCCCGAGGGCGAAGACCGCGCGCTCGGGCGCCGTGCGGGGGGCGTTGGTGTGGAAGGCGAGCCAGTCCGCCGCCGCGCCGCTCAGCCGGTCCGGCAGCCAGAGCGGCGTCTCTGCATCGGCGAGCGCGAGGAGCGCCGTCCCCGCGGCCGGCGACAGCGGCAGAGGCGGCCGGGCGCCCGCGACGCGCTGACGGCTCCCCGGACGGGCCATGGCGTCGAGGAGCGTGCGGAAGGCCCGCGCCGCCTCGGGCCCGGGCGCCGAGAAGCCGCCGGAGAGGGCCTCCGCCGCGCCCATCAATCCTCCCCCCGGACCATCGTGAAGAACTCGACCTTGGTCGCAGCCGCCCGGCGCGCACGGCTCTCCGCCGCCGCCTCGGCCTCCCGGCGCAGGGGCGCGAGGATCTCCGCCTCGACGCGGGGGGCGGCCTCGGTCTGCATCAGCGCATCGCAAAGCGCGGCGAGCTCGGCCTTCGCCTTGTCGCGCCCGGCCACATAGGCATGGCCGACGACGCCCGAGGGAAGCTGCACCGCCGCGCGCGTCACCGTCATCTCGCCGAGATTGAACGGCGCACCAGTGCCCCCCTGCCGGCCGCGGACCATCACCGCGCCGCATTCGCCCCGGCGCAGCCAGGCCGCCTCGGGCGCGAGACCCGCCGCCTCCCAGAGCGCGGCGAGCCGCTCCGCCGGGGCCTTGGCGAGCAGGCCCATCCAGGCGCGGCGCGGGGCGGTCCCGCTCTCGACATCGGGCTCGGACATCTTTACACACCGCTCTCGGTTGTATAGTGTTCGGGTTGTCTATACATACCGGCTCCGCCACCGGAGTGCCAGACCCGATCTGCCCAAACTCGGAGAAAGTTTTGTGACGGACCCCGCACGCAGCCGCAACATGCCGCTCTGGCAGCAAATTCTCGAGACCCTAGGCGGGGAGATCGACGCCGGGCTCTACCCGCCCGGCGCCAAGCTGCCGACGGAAGCGGAGCTCTCCCAGCGATTCGGGGTGAACCGGCACACCGTGCGCCGCGCGCTCGAGGGGCTCAGGACCGACGGGCGCATCCATGTCCGCCGCGGCTCCGGCGCCTATGTCACCCAGGGCCGGCTCGACTATGCCATCGGCCCGCGCACCCGCCTCAGCCACAACCTCTCCGAACAGGGCCGCCAGCCCGCGCGCACCTGGCTCAGGATCGAGACGCTGCCCGCCGAACGCGCCGACGCCAAGGCGCTCGAGATCGAGGAGGGCGAGGCGGTGGTGGTGACCGAGGGGCTCGGCGTCGCCGACGAGGTGCCGATCTCCTACGCCCGCTCCGCCTTCCCCCTCGCCCGGCTGCCCGGGATCGGCGAATTGCTGCGCGAGACCGGGTCGGTCACCCGCGCGCTGTCTCGCCTCGGGATCGGGGACTACCGCCGGCTCTGGACCCGGCTGACCGCGGAGCGCCCGGGCGTGATGATCGCGCGCCACCTCAAGATGCCTGAGGCGCATCCGGTGCTGCTCGCGGAGTCGCTCAACGTGACGACCGAAGGCGTGCCGATCGAATATGGGCGGACCTGGTTCTGCTCGGACCGGGTTCAACTCGTGGTCGACAGCACCACATTCACCGAGACCGCGCCATAGAGGAGAGACCGCGCATGAGCGACGCCCCCGCCCTGACGCCCGCGCTCGAGGCCGCCGGCTGGACCCGCGACCCCGGCGGCAAGGCGATCACGAAGACCTACAAGTTCAAGACCTTCCGCGACGCGATGGCCTGGATGGTGCGCGCCGGCTTCGAGGCCGAGGCGATGGACCATCACCCGGAATGGTCGAACGTCTACAACCGCGTGGAGGTGGCGCTGACCACCCACGACGCCGGCGGGCTGACCGAGAAGGACATCGCGCTCGCAGAACGCTTCGAGGCGCTCTCCGTCTGATCTCTGGCCGGCCGGTCAGCCGCGGCGGGCCTCGAGGGCCGGGCTCGGCACCAAGTCGCCCATGCGCGCGCGCTCGAGCACGCCGAGAAGCTCGGCCTTGCGCACGGGCTTCGCCAGATAATCGTCCATCCCCGCGGCAACGCAGCGCTCGCGATCTCCGCTCATGGCGTTCGCCGTCAGCGCGACGATGGGGATGCGCGCGCGGGCGCCGGCGGCCTCCTCCTCGCGGATGCGCCGGGTGGCCTCGAAGCCGTCCATCTCCGGCATCGAGATGTCCATGAGGATCAGGTCCGGCGCGTGATCCAGGCTCATCTGGAGCGCCTCGAGCCCGTTGCCGGCGAAGGCGAGCGCGACCGGCTCGCGCTCGAGCATGCGGCGCACGACGAGCTGGTTGGTTCGGTTGTCCTCGGCGACGAGAACGCGCAGGCGGTGGCCCTCTTCCGCGCCGGGCGCCGTGGGTTCCGGGGCGGTGGCTGCGCGGGCGCGCGCACGGGCGGGGGCGGCGGCCGCTCCCTCCCCGCCCACGGCCTCGGCGATCGCCGCGAGGAGGAGGGCCGCGCGAACGGGCTTCGGGCAGCGTGCGGCCGAGGGGGGCGCGCGCTCCGCCTCCGCAGGGCGCAGACCCTCGGCCGGATCGTCGACGAGGACGAGGGGCAGCCCGGCCGCGCCCACGGTCTCCGCAGCGGCGCGCCAGCCGGGGGTTCCGGTGTCGATCACCGCGAGGGCGGGCTCCGGCGCAAGGCCGAGGCGGGCGGCGAGCGCGCCCGGCGCCACGGCCTCCGGCGCCAGGCCGAGGCGCGCGAGCCGACAGGCCACCGCCTCGCCCTCCTCCGGCGCCGGCGCGACGACCGCCACCGCCCGCCCCGCGAGCCCGGCGAGCGCAGGCGCCGGGGGCTCCGGTGCCGCGGGGGCGAGCGGCAGCGGCAGGCGGAGCGTGAAGGTCGTCCCCGCATCGACGGCGGAGGCGACCCAGATATCGCCGTCCATCGCGTCGACGAGGCGCTTGGTGATGGCGAGGCCGAGCCCCGTCCCCTCGAAACGGCGGCGCGAGGTCTGGTCGGCCTGCACGAAATCGCCGAAGATGTGGGGCATGGTCTCGCGCGGGATGCCGATCCCGGTGTCGGCGATCGTCATCTCGACGACGGCGCGCCCACCCTCCGCCACGCCGCCGATCGCGACGCGGACCGAGCCCGCCTCGGTGAACTTCACGGCGTTGCCGACGAGGTTGATCATCACCTGCCGGATGCGCCCGAGATCGCCGCGATAGCGCGTCGGCAGATCGGCGGCGTAGGTCAGCGAGAGGGCGAGGCCCTTGTCCGCGGCCTTGGGCGCGACGAGGGCGATGACGTCCTCCGCCGCGCTCATCAGATCGAAGGGCGCGGCCTCGAGGCGCATCATGCCCGCCTCGATCTTGGAGAAATCCAGCACGTCGTTGACGATGACGAGGAGCGCCTCGCCGGACTGGCGGATCGTCTCGGCATAGACCCGCTGCTCCGGGGTGAGCTCGGTCTCGCAGAGGAGCTCGGTCATGCCGATCACGCCGTTCATCGGCGTGCGGATCTCGTGGCTCATATTGGCGACGAAGGCGGATTTGGCCTGGCTCGCGGCCTCGGCGCGCTCGGCGAGCTCGAGGGCGTGGGCCTCGGAGGCGGCGAGCTTCTCCTGCATGCGCCGGCGCCGGGTCACGTCGCGCTGGGAGCAGATGAAGCAGGAGACCTCGCCCGGGCGGTCGCGATCGAAGACCGGGGAGAGCGAGACGTCCGCCCAGTAGCGCGCGCCGTCCGCGCAGTAGAGGACGAGCTCGATGGCCAGGGAGCGGCGCGTCGACAGCGCATCGGCGATGCGCTCGAAGGCGTCGGGCTGGGTCTCGGCGCCGAACTGCACGCTGAGCGGGTGGCCGCGGACCGCGCCCGGCTCGAAGCCGGTGAAGCGGGAGAAGGCGGAGTTGACCCAGGTGATGGCGCCGGTGTCGTCGAGCAGGATCACCATGTCGAGGGTGTGCTCGGCGACGATGGCGAGCTCGCGCGCGCGGGCCTCGTTGGCGGCCGCCTCGCGCTGGGCGGCGGCGAGGTTGCGGGCCTGCTCCTTCTGCTTGGTCATGTCGGTGAAGGTGAAGACCCAGCCGCCGCCGGCGCGCCGCGTGGTGGCGACCGAGATCGTCTTGCCGGATTGGGTCTCGTGGTAGATCCCCTCGAAATCGCCGCTGCGGTAGAGTTCCGGGCGGAACGGCTCGCCGGGGAGCAGGCGCGGGCCGTAATCGCCGCGGTCGGCGAACATGCCGATCACCTCGGCGATGCCCTGGCCCTCCGGCGACCAGTCCGGCGGCAGCTCGAGAAGATCGGCGAGGCGGGGGTTGTGATAGACGACCGTGTCGTCGGGGTCCGTCACCAGCACGCCCTGGCTCATGACCGAGAAGATCTCGCGCATCCGGGCGGCCGCGTCCGTCGCCGAGCGCTCGAGCGGGCGGAAGACGAACGCGACCTGGCCGAGGATGACGAGGAGCAGCAGCGCGAGCAGCATGCGCTGCGTCTCGCCGAGGCGGGCGAGCCGGGCGAGGCCGGTGCGCTCGTGCGCCTCGGCGATGCGGGCGAGATCGGCCAGCAGCGGCCCATAGGCGGCGGCGCGGCGCACCCGCGGCCCCGGCGCGCCGCGCGAGAGGCGCGCGAGAGTCTCGGCGAAGGCCGTGACCCGCGCCGCCGCGCCGCCGGGGCCGAGATAGGCCGCCTCGAGCTCTGGCGCGAGCCGGCCGGGCCCTGCGGGAAGCGGCTGCGGCCTGAGGAGGCGGGCCTGGGCCGCCGCGATCTCGCGCGAGAGCCGGGCGAGCGCGCGGGCGATGCCGGCCCGGGCCGCCGGCGGCCCGGTCCCCGCCAGGCGGGCGAGGCGCGCCCCCGCCTCGACCCGCGCGATCTGCCCGGTGGCGAGCGCGATCTCGCGCGCCGTCGCGGTCTCGCAGTCGGACTGCAGGCGGTGCAGCCAGAAGGAGGCGAGCGCGAGGGCGGCGATCAGGCCGAGCCCGATCAGATACTTGCTGCGCGTCCTCCGCGCCGCCGAGATGTCGGCGCGGCGCTCAGACAAGGGCGCGCTCGACGGCGAGGTAGTTCCACCCCTCGACCCGGCGATAGACGACCCGGTCGGCGAGGGTCAGGATGAGCGGCCAGCCCCAGCCGCCCTCGGGCAGATCGGCGGGATCGCCGCCTTCGGGCGGGGGCGCCGGCCCGGCCCCGGCGCTGGCGAAGACCTCGTCCGGGATCGCGCGCCCGCGGTCGAAGACGCAGAGCCGCAACGCCGCGCGATCGAGGCGCAGCGAGAGGCGGACGGGCTCGCCGGGGCGGCCGGCGTAGCCGTGTTCGATCACGTTGTTGACCGCCTCCGCCCCGATGATCCGCAGATCCTCCGCCGCGGCGCCGGCCTCCGGCCAAGCGCCGAGCGCGGGGCGCGCCCTGGCGAAGAGCGCATCGAGCGCGGGGCCCACCTCTGCCGGATCGCTCGCGAACCCGACGCTCCACACCCCCTCGCCGGGGGCGCGGCACGGCGTCCCGCTCCGACCGGTCATCCCACGCCCCACCGCGGTCGATCAGCGCGCCGGGAGGGGCGCGGAGTCGCGAATCCGGAAGACGGTGGTCATCCGCGTGAGCTCCAGCACCTTGCGCACCGAGCGGTTGAGCCCCGCGAGTTCCAGCGACCCGTCGGACCCCACCCTCTTGAGCACGCCGACGAGCGCGCCCAGCCCGGAACTGTCCACGAAATCCACGCGCGAAAGGTCGATCACCAAATGGCGCTCGCCCCGCGACAGAATTTCGATCATCGCCGCGCGGAAGCGATCGGCGACCGCCGCGTCGAGCCGCGGCTCGTCGAGCCTCACCACCAGCGCCTCGCCCGCCTTGACTGTCTCTAGTTTCATGTCGGCCTCACCCGCATCTCCTGTCGCGGGCGTTGTAGGGCGGGCCGGCTTAACAAATCGCCAAGACCGCCGCGGTGCGACGGTAACCTTCTGTAAAGCGAAATCGCGCGATGGTGGAGACCCAGACGGGCGGAGGACTGCGATGCGCGGGGACGATCCCGACGGCGCCGGAACCGGGCACGAGATCTTGATCGTCGACGACAGTCGCACCCAGCGGGTCCTGCTCCGGGCGCTGCTCGCCGGGCTCGGCTACCGCGTGGTCGAGGCCGAGAGCGGGCAGGAGGCGCTCGAAATCCTGCGCGAGCGGGAAATCCTCCTCCTGCTGTGCGACTGGATGATGCCGGGGCTCACGGGGCCCGAGGTCTGCGCGGCGCTGCGCGAGCGCCAGACGAACGCGGACGCCCGCCCCTATGTCGTCCTCCTCACCGCCCGGCAGGACCGGGGCGCCATCGCCAAGGGCCTCGCCGCCGGCGCGGACGATTTCCTCACCAAACCGGTGGATCGCGACGAGCTGTCGGCCCGCCTCCTCGCCGGACGGCGCATCCTCGCGATGCAGGCCCGCCTGATCGAGCAGCGCGACGAGATCACGGCGGCCTATGCCGAGCTCTCGGGGCTGCACGAGATCCTGGACCGCGATCTCCGGGTCGCGAGCCACCTCCAGGCGGAGTTCGTGCCCCCCGCCGCCACCCGCCTCAACGGCGCGCCCTGCGCCGCGCTCTGCCGCGCCGCCCGTCACGTCGGCGGCGATCTGGTCGGCCATTTCGCGATCGGCGCGGAGGAGATCTGCGTCTTCTCGGTCGATGTGTCGGGCCATGGCGTCGCGGCGGCGCTGCGCGCGGCGCATCTCGCCCAGCTCCTCTCGGTGCGGGATCTGCGGGCGAGCCTCGCCCTCGCGGCCGACGGCACGGCGCTCGACCCGGCGGAGACGGTGTCGCGCCTCAACGCGCGGTTCGAGCACGTGCCGGAGCACGACGTCTATTTCACGATCGCCATCGCGGTGGTCGACCTCGCCACCGGGCGCACGCGGGTCTGCAGCGCCGGCCACCCCCCGCCGATCGTGCTGAGCGCCGATGCCGCGCCGCGCTTTCTCGAGCTTGGCAACCCGCCGGTGGGGCTGCTGCGTCAATGTGCCTATCAGTCGGAGGAGACGGTGCTCGCCCCCGGCGACCGGCTGCTCCTCCATTCCGACGGGCTGACAGAGGCTCAACGCCGGGACGGGACGCAGATCGACGGCGCCGGGCTCGCCCGTCTCCTCGCCGATCAGGCCCGGCTGCCCGCCGACGAGCTGCTGCCGACCCTCCTCTGCCGCCTGGAGACGGAAATCGGGCAGAACGGATTCGAGGACGACATCTCCGCCGTCCTCGTCGAGCGGCCCGCCGGCTGAGCGGCGGCGCGCCGTCCGGCCGCCGGCCGCGACACCGTTGCGGGCCGCGCCGCCCCGAGACCGGGGCGCCCGCCTCCGCCGAGCGCGCGAGGGCCTTGCCGACGGCAGGACTGGGGATCGCCGCACCCGCGCGCAGTCGCCGGACGCCGGGGCTCTCGGGCACGCGCTGAGGGGCGCGCCAGCGGCAGGCGCCCGGAGCCCACGCCCAGCGGCACGCCCGGACCGCCGAACCACCCCGCACCGACGCAGCCCTGCGCGTGCCCCCCAGGGCTGCGCCCCCGGGCGGATCGGCCCCGGGCCGTTGCCCGACGCAATGCCCCCCGGTCGCGTCGCCGCCGGGCTCCGCCAGGCGCGGAGCGCCGCGGCCCAGGCGGTCTCCCGGAGGCGGCGCGCTCCGGCGAGGGCCCCAGGCGGTGCAGGGGCCGCGATCTCAGGCGGCGAGGTGGGATTTGAGGCCCTCGACCGCGGCGAGCGCCGTCTCGAGCAGACGGGCGAGGCGCATCACGCTCTCCGCGTCCGGCGCGCGGCCGGCCTTCGCCGCCGCCTCGTGGCGCTCGACCGCCGCGGCGAAGCCAACGCAGCCGAGATTGAGCGCCGCGCCGCGCAGGCGGTGGAGCGCCCGGGCCGCCTCCTCGGCCGCCCCGTCGCCCCGCCGGGCCGCCGAGGCGAGGGCGGCGAAATCGGCCTCCGCATCCGCCCGCAACGCCTCGGTCAGCTCCGCGATCAACTCCACCCCGCAGCTCTCGATCATCTCCGCGATCAGATCGGCGTCGAGCGCCTCGCCAGCCTGCCGCCCGGTCTCGTCCTGCATCGGATCACCTCCCGTCTTTCACCCGCCGCGCGAGCCTAGCGCGCGGGCGTAACCCGCAGGTTACCGGGCGCGGGGGCTTGACGGGGCGCCCGCGGCGCCCGAGCATCGCCCCAGCCGGAGAAGGAGCCCGCCCGATGAGCCTTGCCGAGACCCGTCCGACCGCCGCCCCCCTCGCCCACCGCGCCGAGCGGATCGACCTCGCCGCCGCCTTCCGCTGGACCGCGCGCGAGGGGCTGCACGAGGCGGTGGCCAACCACTTCTCCCTCGCCGTTGACGACACCGGCCGGCGCTTCCTGATCAATCCGAGGAACCGCCATTTCTCCCGCATCCGCGCCTCGGACATCTTGCTCCTCGACGCCGACGACCCGTCCACCATGGAGCGCGAAGATGCCCCCGACCCGACCGCCTGGGGGCTGCACGGCGCGCTGCACAGGCTCTGCCCCCATGCCCGCTGCGCGCTGCATGTGCACCCGCCCTTCGGCACCGTGCTCGCCTGCCTCGAGGACCCGACCCTGCCGCCCCTCGACCAGAACGCCGCCTTCTTCTTCGACCGCGTCGCCTTCGACCCGGACTATGGCGGCCTCGCCCTCGGCGAGGAGGCCGAGCGCGCCTGCGCCCATCTCTCGGACCCGAAGAAGACGGTCCTCGTCATGGGCAATCACGGGGTGATGGTGGTCGGCCGCACGGTCGCGGAGACCTTCGACCGGCTCTACTACTTCGAGCGGGCCTGCCGGACCTACATCCAGGCGCTCTGGACCGGGCGTCCGCTGCGCATCCTCTCCGACGCGGTCGCGGCCCACACCGCCGACCAGCTCGACGGCTACGGCGCCCCCGGAGAAGCCCATATGCGCGAGATCAAGGCGATCCTGGAGGCAGAAGGCTCGGATTTCGCGGACTGAGCAGCGGGGCCGCGGTGGCCGCCCCGCGCGACGGGACGGCCGTCAGAGCGGGATCGGATCGCCGCGGAAATCCTCGACCCTGCCGGTGGTCTCGAGGGAGAGGGCGTCGAAGCGGGCGAGGAGGCCGGCGGCGCTGTCCTCGGGGTCGACCTCGGCCGACGGCCCGCCCATATCGGTGCGCACCCAGCCCGGGTGATAGGCGCCGACGGCGACGCCGCGGGGCTTGAGCTCGGTGGCGAGGTTGAGCGCGAGATTGGTCGCCGCCGCCTTCGAGGCGCGGTAGATATAGGCCCCGCCCGGCGCCCGCGCCGAGGAGCCCATGATGGACGAGATCACCGCCACCTTGCCCGCCCCGGCCCGCTCGAGATGGGGCAGGAAGGCGCGCACGGCGAAGAACACCCCGGCGATGTTGGTCATCAGCGTCTCGGCCCAGGCCGCGGCGGTGTAGCCCGCATCCTCGATCCCGCCGCGGGCCTGGAATTGCCCGGCATTGCAGACGAGCAGGTCGATCGCGCGGCGCTCTTCCGCGGCGATGCCGGCGAGCTGGTCCGGGTCGGTCACGTCGGCGCCGACGAGCTGGACCTCGCCGCGGTGGCGGGTCAGCTCGGCCAGGGCCGCGGCCTCGCCCGGGCGGCGGGCGGTGGCGATCACCCGGTCGCCGCGGGCGCTGGCGAGGCGGGCGAGCTCGAGGCCGATGCCGCGATTGGCGCCGGTGATGAGGATGGTGGCGGGCATGGCGTCTCCCCTCGGTCGGTTGCCGGGCGCGAGCCTATCCGCCGCGGCGGGGCTTGGCGAGCCCCGCGCTTGCGCGGGCGGGCGCGGGCGGCCTAGGCTCTGGCGACCAGGGAAAGGGAGGCCGCCATGCCGGAGCATCGCCGCGCGCTCGTCATCGGGGCGGGATCGGGGCTCTCGGCGAGCCTCGCCCGGCGTTTCGCCCGAGAGGGGATGTCGGTGGCGCTGGCCGCGCGCGACCCCTCCGATCTCGCCGATCTCTGCGCCGAGACGGGTGCCACGGCCCATGTCTGCGACGCGGCCGACCGTGCGCAGATCGCCGCCCTCTTCGCCGAGCTCGACGCGAGCGCGGAGGGCGCGCCGGACGTGGTGGTCTACAACCCCTCGGCGCGGGTCAGGGGGCCGCTCGTCGAGCTCGACCCCGCGGAGGTGGAGCGCGCCGTGGCCGTCACCGCGCTCGGCGCCTTCCACGCGGCGCAGGCGGCGGTGCGCCGGATGCTGCCCGAGGGGCACGGGGCGGTGCTGTTCACCGGAGCGTCCGCGGGGGTGAAGGGCTATCCGCTCTCGGCCCCCTTCGCGATGGGCAAGTTCGCGCTGCGCGGCCTCGCGCAGTCGATGGCGCGGGAGCTGCACCCGAAGGGCATCCATGTGGCGCATGTCGTGATCGACGGCGGCATCCGGAACCCGGCGCGCCCCGGCCGGGCGGAGCCTGCGGACGCGCCCGACTCGATGCTCGACCCCGACGCGATCGCCGAGACCTACTGGCACCTCCTCCGCCAGCCCCGGAGCGCCTGGGCCTGGGAGATCGAGCTTCGCCCCTGGGTCGAGCGCTTCTGAGCCGCCCGGGCCTTGACCCGCCGGCCCGGCTCGCCTATCCGGGCGCTTCGAGATCGCGCGGGCGCCGCGCGGCGCGTCTTGCGCGCCGGCCGGCCCGCCGGAGAAGCCTCTGCGAAGGAGAGCCCATGTCCCGCCGTTGCGAATTCACCGCCAAGGGGGTGGCGACCGGCCACAAGGTCAGCCACTCCAACATCAAGACCAACCGCCGCTGGCTGCCGAACCTCAACCAGGTGACGCTACAGTCCGACGTGCTCGGCCGCTCGTTCCGCTTCCGCATCGCGGCGGCGGCGCTGCGGACGGTCGACCACCGCGGCGGGCTCGACGCCTTCCTGATGAAGGCGCGCGACGAGGAACTCTCGCCCCGCGCCCTCAAGGTGAAGAAGCAGATCGCGGCGGCGATCTCCGGCTGAGCCGGCCGACGGGCGGGTCCTCCTCGCCCCGGCTCCGTGCGGGCTGCGGCCGGAGGCACGCGGCGTCCCGCGCCCCGCCCACCCCGGCTGCCGGCCCGCCCGGCGGGACCTTCAGCCTTCCCCTCAGGCGCGGGACGCCGCGCGCCTCCGGCCGCTCAGCTTTCCGCCGCGCAGAGCGCCGCGGCTGGGGAGGATGGGGCGCCTCGCCCCAGGCCCGCTCCGACGGTGGCCCCGGTAGAGGGGGCCCGTGACCTGCGCTAAGGCGCAGATCAGGGCGGGGCCAGGAGGCTCTCGACCCAGGCCGGCACGGTTTGGCTCGCCGGCCCGAGGATGCGCCGGTCGAAGAAGCGGCTCCCCTCGCCCGGCTCCAGATTGATCTCCAGCGTCTCCGCCCCCTGCGCCGCCGCCTCTGCGACGAAGCCCGCCGCCGGGTAGACCGCCCCCGAGGTGCCAATCGCGACGAAGAGGTCGACGCCGGCGAGGCGCTCGGCGATCTCGTCCATCCGATAGGGGATTTCGCCGAACCACACCACGTCCGGCCGCACCCCGCCCGGGCGGGCGCACGCGGCGCAGATGTCGGCGCGGGACATGTCCCCCGTCCAGTTCCAGCGATGGCCGCAGGCGGCGCAGAGGGCGCGCAGCAGTTCCCCATGCATATGCACGACCTCCGGGGATCCCGCCCGCTCGTGCAGATCGTCGATGTTCTGCGTGACGAGGGTCACCCGGTCGGGGGCTGCACGCTGCAGGCGGGCGAGCGCGCGATGGGCGGGGTTCGGCTCTGCCGCCCGGCAATTGGCGCGGCGGGCGTTGTAGAAGTCGAGCACGAGATCGGGGTTGCGAGCGTAGCCCGCCGGGGTGGCGACGTCGGCGAGGTCGTAGCGGGTCCAGAGGCCGTCCTTGTCGCGGAATGTGCCGAGCCCGCTCTCGGCCGACACCCCTGCCCCGGTCAGGATCACGATCCGCCGCATCGCCCCGCTCCGCTCCGCCTCGCCCCTTCTAGAGCGGAGCGCGGGGCGCGGCGCAAGCCCCCGCGGGCGCGGCGCGACCCGGGGCGGACGCCGCTATTGCGCCGCACCCCGCATTCGCCTTATTTTCGCCATGTTCCGGGGGAGTGCCAGATGTATCGCGTGAAACTCAAGATGATCGACGGCGGGCTCGGCCTTCTGATCGCGGACCGCGACGTGGCGCGGCTCTGCCTCGGCGAGGGCGACGAGCTCGTGATCGCCGAGGTGGTGCGCCATCCCGCGGGGGGCTGCGAGGCCGAGGGCGAGGCCCCCGAGCCCGCCCCGCGCCGCCCGGGACGCGGCAACCCCGCACCCACGCTCAGCGAGCGCCCGGAGCAGACCGAGCGCGACAAATCGGCCTTCCGCAACCTCGCCCGCTGAGCGCGCGGGCGCTGCCCATCCGCCCGCCGCCGGGTTAGGATGCGCCCTCTCGGGGCGCTCGGCGGAGGGGGCATGGGCTTCGACATCGCGTTCGACTACCGCTTCGACAGCGACGGCTTTTTCGACGACCGGGCGCGGCGCGCGGCGCTCGAGGCGGCCGCGGCGCTCTGGGAGGCGGAGCTTGGCGACGAGTTCGCGGATGTCCCCGCCGGGATCGCCTTCGAGGTCCGCGATCCGGCCGACCTGGGGCGCAGCGTCACGGTCGAGCTCGCCGAGCCGATCGACGACGTGCTGATCTTCGTCGCCGCGGCCCCCCTCGGCGGCTCGCTCGGGCTCGGCGGGGCGACCGGGCTCTCCGCGGGCGGGGTCTCCCTCGGCGACGCCTATGCACGGCGGGTGAGTGCGGATTTCCGCGAGACCGGGCCGGTCACCGATTTCGAGCCATGGGCCGGCAGCATCACCTTCGCCTCGGACGCGCCCTGGAGCTTCGCGCTCGACGGCCCAGAGCCCGGCCGCGACGATTTCCTCACCACGGCGGCGCACGAGATCGGCCATGTCCTCGGCTTCGGCGGGGCGCCGGCCTTCGCGGCGCTCTCCGAGGGCGCGGTCTTCGCCGGGCCGAACGCGCTGGCCGCCACGGCAGGCGCGGGCGTGCCGCTCGACGCGACGGCGCATGTGGTCGACGGCTATGCGGGCGACGCGGTGCTGATGGACCCGATCGTGATCCGCGGCACGCGCAAGGGGCTGACCGACATCGACCGGGCGATCCTCGCCGATATCGGCTACGAGATCGCGGGGTTCGAGCGGGTCGGCACGCAGCCCCCGCTGGCGACGGAGGGCGCGGACGGCACCATCTTCGGCAGCCGCGTCGCCGACCGGATCGACGCGCTCGGCGGCGACGACCGCCTGCAGGGCGCCGAGGGCGACGACACGCTCGCGGGCGGGGCGGGCGCGGACACGCTCTTCGGCGAGGCGGGGGCGGACCGGCTCGAGGGCGGGCCCGGGGCGGATGCGCTGATCGGCGGGCCGGGGGCGGACACGGTGGCGCTCGCGCCCGGCGGGGGGGCGGACGTTCTGCAGGACTTCGAGCCCGGGGTCGACCGGATCGAGATCGCCGCGGAGTTCGGCTTCGCCACGCCGCAGGAGGTGCTCGCGCGGATCGAGCTGCCCTTCGCCAATGTCTCCCGCCTCGTCCTCGGCGAGGAGACGACGCTCGACGTCTTCCACGCGCCCCTCGGCGCCACGCCGATCACCGCCGAGACGATCCTGATCGCCGAGCCTGCGCCCCGCCTCGTGGAGGGCGGCGACGGGGACGACACGCTGACGGCCGGCCCGGAGGCCGAGCGCATCCTCGCGGGCGCCGGCGACGACGTGATCCTCGCGGGCCCCGGCGGGGACATCCTCGAGGGCGGCCCCGGGACCGACCGCGCCGTCTATCCTGCGACGAGCGCCGAGCTCGCCCCGAGCCTCGGGCCCGACGGGACGGTGACGCTCTCGGGCCCCGCCGGCGCGGACACGCTGATCGGCGTCGAGCGGATCGACCTCGCCGACGGGGACTATCTCTACGACCTCCCCCGGGACGCGACGCTCGATCTCTGCTACCGGCTCTACGGCGCGGCCTTCGGGCGGACGCCGGACGAGGGGGGCCTGCGCTTCTGGCTCTCGGCGATCGAGGCGGGGCTGTCGCAATACGACGCCGCCCTCGCCTTCACCGACAACCCGGAATCGCGCCTCCTCTACGGCGAGGACCCGGACGACGCGGCCTTCGTCACCGCCCTCTACCGCAACGCGCTGATGCGCGAGCCCGAGCCGGAGGGCCTCGCCTTCTGGACCGGGGCGGTGGCGACCGGGAGCTACGACCGCCCCGAGATGCTGATCTTCTTCGCCGACAGCCCGGAGAACGTCGCCCGCGCCGAGCCCTTCCTCTCGGACGGGGTGTTCGTCCTCGCCGAGCCGCTGATGCTCTAGGCCGGGTCGACGGGGGCGATCGGGGGGCGGGCGGCCTCGATCACCCGGCCGGCCTCGATCAGCAGGTCCTCGCGGAAGCGGTCGGCGACGAGCTGGACCCCCATCGGCCGGCCCGGCTCGCCGGTGGCGACCGTGAGCCCCGGCAGGCCGAGGGCCGGGAGCCCCACCTGCGTGAGCTGCGCCTCGAAGACGCGGGCGAACCCCTCCCCGCCCTCGAGATCGGCATGGTCGGCGAAGGGGGGGACGGCCGAGACCGGGCAGAGGAGCACCGGCCACTCCGCCAGGAACGCCGCCCAGGCCCGGCAGAGGGCGAGGCGCTCGCGGAGCGCGGTCTGCGCGTCGGGCCCGGTCCTGGCGATCTCGAGCAGGCGGGCGGCGGCGGCGATGGCGTCCGGGTCGCCCTCCGCCTCGAGGCGCGGCGTGCCGGTGACGGCGAATTCCGACATCCAGAGCGCCATGTTGAGCCGGGCGGCGGTGCGGAAGGAGGGCGGCTCGGCGAGGCCGACCTCCCAGCCCGCGGCCTCGAGCGCGCCGGCCGCCCGGTCGAGCGCCTGCGCCACCGCCGGCGCCACGTCGAGCCCGTCGGGCGCCGCCGAGAGCGCCACGCGGCGGGCCGCCGGCGGCCCGTCGAGCGGCGCGGGCACCCACCACGGATCGCGCGCATCCGCCGCGGCCATGGCGGCGAGCGAGATCTCGATGTCCTCGATGCGCCGGGCGAGCGGGCCGGAGACCGCGGTCATCTGCGCGCCGATCGTGCGGTCCGGGGCGGAGAGGTTCACCGCAGGCACGCGCCCGAGCGTCGGGCGGAGGCCGTGGACGTTGCAGGCATAGGCGGGGTAGCGGATCGAGCCGGCGATGTCTGTCCCATGCGCGAGCGCGCCGATGCCGGCCGCGACCGCCGCGCCCGCCCCGCCCGACGAGCCGCCGGGGGTCAGGCCCGGATCGTGCGGGTTCTTGGTCGCGCCGTGGAGCGAATTGCGGGTGAACCAGCGGATCGAGAAGGCCGGCGTGTTGGTCCGCCCGATGACGACGGCGCCCGCGCGGCGGAGATTGGCGACGACGGGGCTGTCCTCTGCCGCGAGGAGCCCTTCCTGCAGGCGGAGCCCGTTGGTGGTCGCGCGCCCCGCGACGTCGACATTGACCTTGACCGTCACCGGAACGCCGGCGAGGGCCCCGGGATCGGCACCCGCGGCGAGGCGGCGGTCGACCCGGTCCGCCTCGGCGAGCGCCTCCTCTGCGAGCGCATCGACGACCGCGTTGATCGCCGGGTTCGCCGCCTCCATCCGGGCGACGGCGCTCTCCGCCGCCTCGCGCGCGGAGACCTCCCGCTCGCGCACCAAGGCCGCGATCGCCGCCGCCGGCAGGGACCAAAGCTCGGACATGCACCACCTCCCCCGATTGCGCCGGCCATCCTCGGCCGAGCGCGCGGCCTGCGTCAATCGCCCCGCGGCGCGGAGTGCGCTAGGCTCGCGCCGGACTGCGCCGGAGGCCGCAATGACCGATTTCGCCATCCTCGCCGTCGCGGGGCTTCTCCTCGCCGTGACGCTGCTCTCCCGGCCGATCGCCGGGGCGCTCCTCTGGGGGCCGATGCTGTTCCTCGGGCTCGGGATCGCGATCGGGCCGGTCGGGCTCGGCTGGGTGGGGGCGGAGCGGATCGACCTCGTGGGGCTCGTGGCGGAAGCGACGCTGATCGTGGTGCTCTTCGAGGACGCCTCGCTGATCCGGCTGCGCGCGATGCGCGACGAGCGGCTCGCGGCGCAGTTCGCCGGGCGGCTCCTCGGCCTCGCCCTGCCGCTCGCGATCCTCACGGGGACGCTCCTCGGCGCGCTGCTCTTCCCGGAGTTCCTCTGGGCCGAGGCGCTCGTGCTCGCGATCGTGCTCGCGCCGACCGATGCCGCCCTGTGCGCGCCGGTCTTCTCCGCGCGCGCGGTGCCGGCGCCGGCGCGCGAGGCGCTCAACGCCGACAGCGGGCTGAACGACGGCATCTGCCTGCCACTGCTGCTGATCGCGCTCGCGGTCGCGACGCTCGGCGTCGAGGGCCAGTCCTGGGCGGGCTGGGCGGAGTTCGTGGCGCTGCAGATGGCGCTCGGCCCGCTCGTCGGCGTCGCGGTCGGCCTGCTCGGCGCGGCTCTCGCGCGCGGCGATCGAGCGGCGCTGGATCGAGGGGGACTTGCGCGGGCTCACCCTGCTCAGCCTCGCGGCGCTGGCCTATTTCGGGGCGGAGACGGTCGGGGGCAACGGCTTTCTCGCCGCCTTCCTCGCCGGCCTCGCCTTCGGCAACGCCCTCGGGGAGCGGGCGACGGCGGGCATCCGGCGCTTCACCAAGGCCGAGGGGGAGCTTCTGATCTTCGCGACCTTTCTGCTCTTCGGCGCGCTCGTCGTCCCCGTGGCGCTCGAGGGGCTCGACTGGCGGCACGCGGCCTATGCGCTCCTCAGCCTGACGGTGGTGCGCATGGCGCCGGTCGCGCTCGCGCTCGCGGGGACGCCGGCGAGCCTGCCGACGCGGCTCTTCCTCGGCTGGTTCGGACCGCGGGGGGCGGCCTCGATCCTATATCTCTTCCTCGTCTCCGAGCGGGAGGGGGTCATGGAGCTTCACGCCCTCGCGCCGGCGGTGACGACGGCGATCTGCCTGAGCGTCATGCTCCACGGGGCGAGCGCGGCGCCGGCGAGCGCGGCCTATGCGCGCGCGCTGGCCCGGCGCGGGGCGGAGATCTGAGGCGCTGGCCAGCGGGCCTCGCGCGGGCTAGGACTGCGCCCGATCGGAGGAGCCCATGACAGAGACCCCCGCGCCCCTCGAGGGCATCCTCGTCGTCGCGCTCGAACAGGCGGTGGCCGCCCCGCTGGCCACGGCGAAGCTCGCCGAGGCGGGCGCGCGGGTGATCAAGGTGGAGCGGCCCGAGGGCGATTTCGCCCGCGGCTACGACGCCGCCGCCGCCGGCACGGCGAGCTATTTCGCCTGGCTGAACGGGGGCAAGGAATCCCTCGCGCTGGATCTCAAGGCGGAGGGGGACCGCGCGCTCCTCGCCCGCCTCCTCGCCCGTGCCGACGTCTTCGTGCAGAATCTCGGCCCCGGGGCGGCGGACCGGCTCGGCTTCGGCGCACCGGCGCTCAGGGCGGCGCGGCCGGAGCTCGTCTGCTGCGACATCGCGGGCTATGCCGCGGACACGCCCCTCGCCGCGGCCAAGGCCTACGACCTGCTCATCCAGGCCGAGAGCGGGCTCGTCGCGATCTCCGGGGCACCGGGGGGATACGGGCGGATCGGCGTCTCGGTGGCCGACATCGCGACGGGCACGAACGCCGCGCTCGCCATCTCGCAGGCCCTCCTCCGGCGGTTCCGCACAGGGGTGGGCGCGCATCTCGCCCTCTCGCTCTTCGACTCGATGGCGGAATGGATGACGGTGCCGCTCGCCAATGCAGAGGCCGGCGCGCCGCCAGGGCAGGCGGGGCTCGCGCATCCGTCCATCGCTCCCTACGGCGCCTTCGAGACGGCCGACGGCGCGCTCCTCCTCCTCGCCGTGCAGTCCGACCGGGAATGGCGCGCGCTCGCCGCGGCGATGGGGCGGGAGGCGCTCGGCGGCGATCCCCGCTTCGCGAGCAATGGAGCCCGGGTGGCCAATCGCGCGGCCACGGATGCCGCCGTCGCCGACTGGATCGCGACGCTTCCCCGGGACGCGGCGCGCGCCGCGCTGGAGGGCGCGCGGATCGCCGCAGGCCAGGTGAGCGGGCTCGAAGACCTCGCCGCGCACCCCGCGCTCAGGCGGCGCGGGCAGCCGGTTCCGGGCGGCGTCGCCTCCCTGCCCGACAGCGCGATCCGGGCCGATTGGGTCGCGCCCCGCCCGGTGCCCGCCCTCGACGAGCACGGGCCCGCCATCCGCGCCGAATTCGCCGGAGGAGAGATCAGCGGTTGACCGCGAGGGCCGCCTCGGCAAGGTCGATCTGCCCCGTGATGGCCTCGCGATCCTCGGGGCAGTCGCCCGCGCGCATCGCGGTGACGGAGAGCGGGCCGACGAAGCGCGTCGCCCCCTGGAAGACCCGCCCCGCCTCGGTGCGCAGGCAGTAGAAAACGGCGTCCTGCACCGGCGTCACGCTCAGCACCTCGGCCGAGCCCCCTCCGAAGGGGAGCCGCCCCTCGCCGCGGATGCGCGTCGCGGCCTCCTCGTAGCGGGCGATGGCGGCCTGCGAGGTGCGCGGCTCGAGCGGCTGGCGCGCGTCGATATAGGTGATGTAGAGCCCGGTCTCCGCCGGGGCCTCGGCCTCGGCGAGGAAGAAGCCCCCGACGATCTCGTTGAGGATGACGAACTCGCCCGTGAGGCGCCAGCCCTCCGGCGGGGCCACCTCGACGCGGCGCCCGTCCGCGCCGACGAAGGCCGCGCCGGCCTCGGTGCGCTCCACCGTCACCCCTGCCTGGGTCTCGCCGTAGCCGATGGTCTCGACGCCCGCGAGGATCGCCGCCTTGCGCTCGGCGGGGGAGAGCCCGCCTTGGCCCGTCGGCGCCTCGCGCGGGCCGAACTCCAGGAGATCGGTCCCGAACACGACCCAGGCGAGCACGGCCGCCGCGATCGCAGCCCCGATCGCCGAGATGAGAAACGCGCGCCCCATGTCCTGCCTCCCCCTTGCCTCGCCCGGCCATAGCACGGCGCGCGCGCCGGGTCAGCGCCCCCGCGGCACCACCTCGTAGCCCGGCTCCTCCGGCTCGTCGTCGACGATCTCGGCGGGGAAGCCCTCGGCGAGGACCGCGCGCCCCGTCGCCTCCTCGAGCCGGCGGACGATCGAGGGCGAGTTCGCCCGCGCCCCGTAGCGCGCCATCCCGTCGGCGAAGATCTCCACGAGCTTCGGGTTGATCTCGAGCGGCACGCCGGCGCGATCGGCGATGGTCTGGAAGAGGCCGATGTCCTTGGCCACGAGGTCCATGGTGAACTGGATGTCGCGCGAGCCGTTCAGGATCACCTGGCTCTCGGTCTCGTGCACGAAGGAGGTGCCGGAGGAGATCCGGATCGCCTCGTAGGCGGTGGCGAGGTCCTGCCCCGCCGCGCCCGCGACCGTCAGCGCCTCGGTGACGGCGACGAGATTGGCGGTGGCGAGATAGTTGGTCACCACCTTGAGGATCGAGGCCGAGCCGAGCGGCCCGGTATGGAGCACCCGCCGCCCGAGGGTGGTCAGGAGCGGGAGGAGGCGGTCGAACACCTCGCGCTCGCACCCGGCGAAGATCGAGATGTTGCCCGTCGCCGCCCGGTGGCAGCCGCCGGAGACCGGGCAGTCCGCCGCCGCCGCTCCGCGCTCCTCGACGAGCCGGCCGAGCCGGCGCACCTCCTCGGCATCGGTCGTCGACATCTCGACCCAGATCTGCCCGGGGCGGAGGCGCGCGAGGATGCCGTCCGGCCCCTCCATCACCGCCGCAGAGGCCGCGGGCGAGGGCAGGCAGGTGACGACGGCGTCCGCCCCCTCGGCCACCGCGCCGGGGGTGTCCGCCCAGACCGCGCCCTGGGCGAGAAACGGCTCGGCCCGGGCGCGGTCGAGATCGTGCACGGCGAGCGCGAGCCCGTTCCTCACGACGCTGCCCGCGAGCTTGCCCCCCGCATTGCCGAGCCCCACGAAACCGATGCGCATGCCTGTCCTCCCTCGCCGGTTCGCCGCGACGCTACACGCCCGCCCCGCTCCTGAAAAGCCGCCCCGCCGCCGGGGGCGCCCGCCGCCTGCGCGCCGGGTCCGCCGGCGCCT
>CAZNTX010000064.1:0-23153 GCA_964576075.1 uncultured Limibaculum sp.
GCCCCCGTCCGGCCGGCGCCTGCGGGCCTTGCCGCGCGCCCCGTGGGGTGCGAGCCTGCCGGAGCAGCTTGGACTGGGGAGCGCGATGTACGATCTCTATACCTGGACGACGCCCAACGGGCGGAAGGTCTCGATCCTGCTCGAGGAGCTCGGCCTGCCCTACGAGGCGCATGCGGTGGATATCGGCAAGGACGAGCAGTTCGCGCCCGACTTCCTGAAGATCTCGCCCAACAACAAGATCCCCGCCATCGTCGATCGAGAGACCGGCCGGAGCCTGATGGAATCCGGCGCGATCCTGCTCTGGCTCGCCGAGCGCCATGGCGGCTTCATGGGCGAGGAGCGCTGGGAGACCGTCGAATGGCTGATGTGGCAGATGGGCGGGATCGGGCCCTTCCTCGGCCAGGCGCATCACTTCCTGCAGTTCAATCCGGGGAAGGCGCCTTATGCCGAGACGCGCTACCACACCGAGGCGCTCAGGCTCTACGGGGTGCTCGAGCGGCGGCTCGCGGGGCGGGACTTCATCTGCGGCAGCTATTCGATCGCCGACATCGCCACCTGGCCCTGGATCAGCCGGTTCGAGTGGCAGCGGGTGGATCTGGGCGAGTTCCCGGCCGTGCGCGACTGGTATGTCCGGATCGCCGAGCGCGAGGCGGTGCAGCGGGGCTATCACGTCCCCAAGCGCGCGAGCGAGATCCCGATGCCATGAGCGGGCGCGTGAGACTTGCCGGGGCGATCCTGGCGGGCGCGCTGCTCGCGGGGCCTGCGGCGGGGGAGATCCTGGCGCCGGCCTCGGTCGATCCGGGGGAGGCGATGCGGGTCGGGATCGCGCCGCCCCTCGGGGGCCATGCGCTCCTCGTGCTGGAGCCGATCGCGGGGCTCGCAGGGGCCGAGGAGGCGGGCCCCCCGGTCGCCGCGCGCCCGCTTGCGCCTGGGACGCAGGCGGTGGAGATCGCGGCGCCGGAGCGGGCGGGGAGCTATCGCCTGCGCCTCGACGGGGCGGGGCGGCGCGACAGCGCCTTCTTCGAGGTGGTGGCGGCGCCCGTCGGCCTCGCGAGTCCCTCGCGGCTGCCCGCGGCGCTGCCCTTCGAGGTGGCGGTCGCGGCGCCCGTGGGGGCGCGGCTCGTGCTCGCGGGGCCGGGGGAGGGGCCCGTGCGCGCGGAGCTCGCGATCGATGCGGAGACCGCCGCGGCCGGACGGGTGACGCTCGACGCCCCGCGGCGCTCCGGGCGCTATGCGCTGATGCTGCTGCCGGCGGGGCCGGGCACGCCGCTCGAGCGCCTGGAGATCGCGGTCGACGCGACGCTCTCCTGGCTGCGCGCGCCGCTCATCGTCCGGCCGGGCGCGAGCTTCGCGGTCGAGCGCCGGGGCCCCGGCGGGCCCGACCACGCCATCGCGATCCTGACAGAGGGGGGCGGGCGCAGCCTCTCGACGCGCGATCTCGCCGAGAGCCCCGGGCCGCGCGGCACGCACCGGCTGACCGCGCCGGCCCGCGTCGGCACCTATCTTCTGCGCTATCTGAGCCGCGCCGACGGCGAGGTGCTCGCCGAGGCGCCGCTCTTCGTTCGGGACTGACCGGGCCTCAGCGGCGCAGGCGCCGCACCAGCGATGAGGTGTCCCACCGCCCGCCGCCCATGTCCTGCACCTCGCCGTAGAACTGGTCGACGAGCGCGGTCACCGGCAGGCGCGCCCCGTTGCGCCGGGCCTCCTCGAGGCAGATTGCGAGGTCCTTGCGCATCCAGTCCACCGCGAAGCCGAACTCGAACTCGTCGGCCAGCATGGTCTTGTGGCGGTTGTCCATCTGCCAGGAGCCGGCGGCGCCCTTGCCGATGACGTCGAACACCGCCTCGCCGTCGAGCCCGGCCTTCTCGGCGAACAGCACCGCCTCGGCGAGGCCCTGCACGAGCCCCGCGATGCAGATCTGGTTGACCATCTTGGTCAGCTGTCCCGCGCCCACCGGCCCCATCAGGCGGCAGGACCGGGCATAGGCCGCGATCGCGGGCTCGGCCTTGGCGTAATCCGCCTCCGCGCCTCCGCACATCACCGTGAGCACGCCGTTCTCCGCGCCCGCCTGGCCGCCGGAGACCGGCGCGTCGACGAAGCCGACCCCCTTCTCGGCGGCGGCGCCGGCGAGCTCGCGCGCGACCTCGGCCGAAGCGGTGGTGTGATCGACGAACACCGCCCCCGGCCCCATCGCCGCGAGCGCACCGGTCTCTCCGAGCACGACCGAGCGCAGATCGTCGTCGTTGCCGACGCAGGCGAAGACGATCTCCGCGCCCTCCGCCGCGCCCGCAGGCGTCGCCGCCGCGCGGCCGCCATGCGCGCCGACCCAGGCCTCCGATTTCGCGGACGTGCGGTTGTAGACGGTCACCTCGTGGCCCTTCGCCGCGAGATGGCCCGCCATCGGGTAGCCCATCACGCCGAGCCCGAGAAAGCTCACCTTCGCCATGCGTCCCTCCTTTGCTGACGGCGTTGACATATCGCAGGCCGGGCGCAGCTCCAATCCCAGCGGTTGCGGCCGGCGCCGGGCTCTGCTTCAAGCGGGGGCTGGGCATCTGGGAGGAACGCATGACGCGGATCTTGCGCTGGCTCCTGCGCGGCGTGCTCGCGCTCGCGGGGCTCGCCGCGGCGGGGCTCGGGCTCGCCTGGGTGCTGATCCTGGGCTCGCTGCCGGATTACGATGCGACGGTCTCGGCGCGCGGGCTCGGGGCCGAAGCGCGGGTCATCCGCGACGCCAACGCCATCCCGCATATCCGCGCCGAGAGCCCGGGCGATGCCTGGTTCGCCCTCGGCCTCGTCCATGCGCAGGACCGGCTCTGGCAGATGGAGGTCAACCGCCGCGCCGTGCAGGGCCGGCTCTCGGCGATCTTCGGGGCGCGCACGGTGGCGCTCGACCGGCTCGTCAAGACGCTCGATCTCTACGGCCATTCCCGCCGCGCCGTCGCCCATCAGTCGCCCGAGGCGCAGGCCGCGCTCCGCGCCTATGCCGCCGGGGTGAATGCCTGGATCCGCCATGTCGATGCGCGCTCCCTCGGCCGCGGGGCGCCGGAGTTCTTCCTCTTCGCCGATGGCGGCTTCGCGCCCTGGACCCCGGCCGACAGCATCGGCATCCTCAAGATGATGG
The DNA here is from genome assembly GCA_964576075.1 of uncultured Limibaculum sp. Classification (GTDB taxonomy): domain Bacteria; phylum Pseudomonadota; class Alphaproteobacteria; order Rhodobacterales; family Rhodobacteraceae; genus Thermohalobaculum. The sequence continues at coordinate 3,122 of CAZNTX010000064.1, forward strand.
CCTTCCGCCTCTCGAACGGGGCGCGCAACGAGGTCCGCCGGGCGCTCCTGCAGCTCGAGCTTGCGCCAGAGCGGGTGGCGGACATCCTGCCGGACTATCCCGGAGATGCCGAGAGCACCGTTCCCCGCCCGCCGGAGGAGACGCCGCGCCCGAACCGTGCCGCGCTGCCGCCCCCCGGCGATCCGCTGGCGCTGGCGCTCGGGCTGCCCGGCGCGCCGGAGATGGCGGGGGCCTCGAATGCCTGGGCCGTCGACGCCTCGCGCGCCGCGGCCCGCGCGCCGCTGCTCGCGAACGACCCCCATCTCTGGCTCTCCGCCCCCTCGGTCTGGTATCTCGCCAGCCTCCGGGGCGGGGATCTCGCCGGCATCGGCGCGACGCTCCCCGGCGTCCCCGCCATCGTGATCGGGCATAACGGGCGCCTCGGCTGGGGCCTCACCACCGCGCATGTGGACGATCAAGACCTCTTCATCGAGCGGGTGAACCCCGCCGACCCGGGCGAATACCTCACCCCCACCGGCTGGGCGCGCTTCGAGACGCGGCGCCTCAGGATCGAGGTCGCGGGCGAGGCGGACATCGTCGAGACCGCCCGGCGCACCCGCCACGGCCCCGTGCTCGGGCCGGACATGTTCGGCGCGGGCGCCGTCACCCCCGAGGGCCATGTCGCCGCCCTCGCCTGGACGGCGCTCGAGGACGAGGACCGCACGCTCTCCGCCCTCGGCCGGCTCCTCGCCGCGGAGCGGGTGGCGGAGGCGCTCGAGGCGATCCCCCTCGTCACCGCGCCGGCGCAGGTCGTCACCATGGCCCACGGGCGCGAGATCGCCATGGCGCTCGCCGGCGAGGTGCCGCTCCGCCACGCCGACAACCGCACCCAGGGCCGCCTGCCCGTCCCCGGATGGCGGGCCGAGCACGACTGGCAGGGCCGCCTGCCGCTCTCCGAGATGCCGCGCGAGCGCATGCCCGAGGAGGGCGCCCTCGCCACCGCCAACAACAAGATCACCGACCGCGTCTATCCCGCCCATCTGAGCTTCGATTGGGCGCCGCCCTACCGCATCCGCCGGATCAAGAAGGAGCTCTCCGGCCGCCGCTTCCATTCCCGCGACAGCTTCGTCGCGCTCCAGGCCGATTCGGTCTCGGAGATGGCGCGCTCGGTGCTCCCCCTCGTCGCCAACGATCTCTGGTGGCGCGACCGGATCTCCGAGCAGGCCGGCCTCAAGGGCGAGGCGATCCAGCTCCTGCGCGAGTGGAACGGGGAGATGGACCAGCACTCCCCCGAGCCGCTGATCTTCTCCGAATGGATGCGCCAGCTCACCCGCCGCCTCGCCGAGGACGAACTCGGCGCGCTGTTCGACGAGGTGGCCGGGATCCGCCCGCTCTTCGTCGAGCGCGTGTTCCGCGACATCGGCGGGGCAGGGGTGTGGTGCGATGTCGACAAGACGCCAGAGCGCGAGACCTGCGCCGAGATCGCCGAGGCCGCGCTCGAGGACGCGCTCGACCATCTCTCCCGGGCCCATGGCCGCACCATCGCCGGATGGCGCTGGGGCGAGGAGCACAGAGCCGTGCACCGGCACATGCCGCTCGGGTTTTTCGGCTGGCTCGGGCTCTTCGTGAACATCGAGCACGAGACCTCCGGCGGCACCTACACGCTGATGCGGGGGAAGGTCTCGGGCCGGGGCGAGCGGCCCTTCGAGAACGTCCATGCGGCCGGGCTGCGCGTGGTCTACGACTTCGCCGATCTCGACCGCTCTGTCTGGATCATGTCGACCGGGCAGAGCGGGCACCCGTTCTCGCGCTGGTACGACCACCTCGCGGAGGCCTGGGCGCGGGGCGACGTCGTCCCGATGTCGATGAACGACGAGGACGCGCGCAGCGGCTCGGTGGGCACCATGCGGCTTCTGCCGGCGCGCTGAGCCCGCTCAGCGCAGGCGGTCGGTCGTCTCGCGGATGAACTCGTCCATCACGACGCTCGCGGCACGCCAGGGCGCGGTCCAGACGAGGGCCATGGCGGACATCTGCGCGCCGAAGAGGTCCTGGCCGAAGCTGAACGCATCGGTCCCGGCGCTCTGCGCGCTCGGTTGCTGGGCGGTGTCGGCGGGTCCACAAGTCATTTCGATCCCCTCTCGCTACTCATGAAACGACGGTGACGTCAGTTTCACGGAATGTCTATGAAGAATTTTTTAGCACCGCAAGATAAATGCTGCGCCGCGGCTGCCGCAGTGCGGAAAATTGCGTCCGGGCCGGAGGGGTCGGCCCGGGGCCTCTCAGCCGAACAACTCGTGGCAGAACTCGAGCGCCTCGACGAGTTTGTCGACCTCCTCGCGCGTGTTGTAGAGCCCGAAACTCGCGCGTGCAGTGGCATTTACGCCCAAATGGGTCATCAGCGGCTGACAGCAGTGATGCCCCGCGCGCACCGCGATTCCCTTCTTGTCGATCACCGTGGAGATGTCGTGGGGATGCGCGCCGCCCTCCATGTGGAAGGAGAAGATGGCGCCTTTGGATGGGCTGTTTCCGAAAATCTGGAGCCAGTTGAGCCCGCCGAGCCGGGTCTGCGCATAGTCCCGCAGGTCGCGCTCATGGGCGGCGATCGCGTCCATGCCCAGCCGCTCCAGATAATCGACCGCCGCGCCGAGGCCGATCACCTGCACGATATTGGGCGTGCCGGCCTCGAACTTGTGCGGCGGGTCGTTGTAGGTGACCGCCTCCTTGGCCACCGTCTTGATCATGTCGCCCCCGCCCTTGAAGGGGCGCATCTCCGCCTGCCGCTCCCGGCGGATATAGACCGCGCCGGAGCCGGAGGGGCCGTAGAGCTTGTGCCCGGTGACGACGTAGAAATCCGCCCCGATCTCCTTGAGGTTCACCGGCATGTGGACGGCCGCCTGGCAGCCGTCGAGCAGCACGGGCATGCCGCGGGCATGGGCGATCTCGACGATCTTCTTCGCGTCCGTCACCGTGCCGAGCACGTTCGACATATGGCTCAGCGCCACGAGCTTGGTGCGCGGGCCGATGCTGTCGGCGAGCTTGTCGAGGTCGAGCTCGCCGCGGGCGTCGGTGTCGATCCAGACGAGCTTCGCCCCATGGCGCTCGCGCATGAAATGCCAGGGCACGATATTGGCGTGATGCTCCATCACCGAGAGGACGATCTCGTCCCCCGGCTCGATGCGCGGCTCGAGCCAGCCATAGGCGACCAGATTGAACCCCTCCGTGCCGTTCGAGGTGAAGATCACCTCGTCCTCGTGCTCGGCGCCGAGGAAGCGGGCGAGCTTGCCGCGCACCGCCTCGAACTTCTCGGTCGCCTCGTTGGAGAGGAAATGCAGGCCGCGATGGACGTTGGCATAGCCCGTCTCGTAGGCCTCGCGCATGGTGTCGATCACGACGCGGGGTTTCTGCGCCGAGGCGCCGTTGTCCAGATAGACGAGATCCGTCCCGTTCACCTGCCGCGACAGGATGGGGAAATCGGCGCGGATGGCGTGCACGTCATACATCGCGAAGCCTCGGAATTGTCTCGCCCGGCTCAGGCCGGGATCAGGGTCATCGTCAGGAGGGCCGCGATGGTGCCGAGCACGAACATCGCGAGAAGCACGGCCCCCGTGCTCTTGAAGCGGTGGATCTCCGCCACGCAGCCCGCGAACACCCAAGCAGATATGCCGACGCCCGCGAGGAGCAAGAGGCTCCCCCCGGGGCTCGGCGCCGCATCCGGCGAGGTCGGCAGCCCGTCGGCGAGAAGCGGGAAGAGAAAGCTCGTCACCACCCCGCACCACGCCATGCCGGCGAAGCAGTCCTCGATCCGGCCCTGGCCGCCGAGCAGCCGCCCGATGCCGAAGACGATCGCCGAGGAGGTGATGAAGCCGATGAATTGCGAGATCAGCGCGCTGACATGCCAGGCGATCAGGCTCTCCGCCTCCGCCCGGAAGCCCGGGAAGAACACGGCGAAGAGCGCCTGCAACGCATAGGCGAGCACCACGAGGGAGGCGATCTGGTCGATCGGCAGCGGGCCCTGGTCCAGGATGCGCCGCACGGAGCGCCGCGGGGAGACGATGCCCTCCGCGACGCGCGACAGGAAGTCTGTGATCACACGGTCAGTCCAACGGAAGCGAGAAGCGACGGCCCCCAGACGAGTGCGGCGACGAGCAGCACGACGGTGAGGACGGAGAACGCGATGAAGACGGGCGAGGTGCGCGGGAAGCGATGCGCCTCGGCGACGCCGGCGGCGAGGAAGAAGACGAAGGCCACGAGGCCGATGAGCTGCGGCGGCCAAGCGAGAATCGGCTCGGCGAAGACCGGCGCGAAGGGTTCGAGATGGGCGAAGCCCGCCCCGATCAGCGCGCCGAGGATGCCGACGGGCGCGGCGACGAGCGCCGCCCAGAACACGCCCGTCCGCGTGTCCTTCCAGCTCCCGTCCCCGCCGAAGAGCCGCGCGACGATGCAGACGAGGGCGGAGAAGAGATAGAGCGTGATCGTGCGCAAGAGCAGCGCGCCGACCAGCAGCACGCCGAGCTGCGCCGGGACGGGCAGGGCGCGCTCCACCGCCTCGCCCGGCGTCACCACGAAGGAGACGCCGCGGGAGAGGAAGAACAGCACGTCCGAGAGGAGCACGAAGAAAAGCAACCTCGGCTCGGAGGGGTTTTCCTCGATCAGCGCGCGGGTCGTGCGGCGCATGTCGCGATAGGACAGGCGAATGCGTGCCCAGATCGACATGCCGGTGAGCGGCTCCAGCGGTTGCTGGACGTCCTCGAGGTGCACCTCGGGGAGGTCGTCGGCGGTCTCGCTCGTCATGCGGGCCCCGGTGTTCCGTGAGTTGCAGGATGTCGGATGAACACGCGCCGACGGGACGCACCACCGATATTCTATCTGCCCCGCCGCAAACCTGCCGCGAGATTACACGAAGGCAGGCCAGGGTCACAACCATTTCTCCCGTGTCCTGCCGAAGTCCCGTGGCGAGACCCCGGCGAGAGTGTGGCGAATTCCGGGCGCGCTCACGCCGCCTGCGCGAGCAGCAGCGTGCCGCCGAGGAAGGTCAGGATCACCAGCGCGATGACGGCGAGCACGGTCCAGGTCCGCGCGAAGCCGTGCGCCTCGGCGAAGCAATGCGCCATGGCATAGGCGAAGGCGATGCCCCCGACCTGCCCGATCGCATTGGCACCCTGCTCGCCGATCTGCGGCGCGAGGCCGATGCCGACGAGCGTCGCCGCGAGCGCCACCGGCGCGGTGACGAGGGCGGCCCAGGCCGTCGCCGCGCGGCTTTCGTAGCCGCCGCCGCGGCCGCCGAAGGCCCGCGCGAGCCCGTGCCCGACGATCGCCACGAGATAGAGCGCGAGGCTGCGGAAGATCAGCGCCCCCGCGAAGGCCGCGCCTACCCGGCTGACGAGCTCCCCCTCGGAATACCCCGCCGTCTGCGGCGCGAGCCAGAGCCGGGCGAGCTCCCCGAGGAAGTGCAAGCCCCCCGAGATCAGGATGAAGACGAACAACGTCGACTCGCTCGGCCGATCCTCCAGCAGCCGGCGCATCGACCCGCGCATGCCGGCCCACGCCCCGAGCGCCCGGAGCGTGAGCCCCTGTCCGACCGTCCCCCCCTCGGCCACGGTTCAACTCCGCCGGCGCATCCAGGCCGCGACCTGCCCGCGCATGATCTCCGCGAGGTCCTCGTCCTCGATCTCAAGGATCGCCTCCTCGACGAAGGAGGCCACCAGCATCGCCTCCGCCTCGCCCCGGGGAATGCCGCGGGACATCAGGTAGAAGAGCGCCGTCTCGTCGAGCGCGCCGGTGGTCGAGCCGTGGCTGCAGGCGACGTCGTCGGCATAGATCTCGAGCTCGGGCTTGGCGGAGAACTCCGCCCCCTCCGCGAGCAGCACCGATTGCGAGATCTGGTAGCCGTCGGTCTTCTGCGCGCCGGGGCGGACGAAGATCTTGCCCTGGAAGATCGCATGCGCGGTGTCGTCGAGCACCTGCTTGAAGACCTGCCGGCTCTCGCAGCGCTCCGCCCCGTGGGTGACGAAGACGGTGTTGTCGATATGGCTGTCGCCCCGGCCGAGGACGGCGCCGGCGATGTGGCCGGTCGCGTCGTCGCCCGCGAACTCCATGACGATCTCGTTGCGGGTGAGCCGGCCGTCCGCGGTCAGCGTGAAGGTCTTGAAGGCCGCGCCCTCGCCGATCCGGGCGAAGACATGGGAGGCGGTCGCCTGCGCGGGATCCTCCTGCAGGCGGATATGGCGGAAGCGCGCGCCGGGGGCGAGATCGACTTCCAGCGCGGTGTTCCCCGCCTCGCCCGATTCGAGGAGGGTCAGGCTCGCCCCCGCCTCGACCTTGACGAGATGGCGGAGGAGCGCCGCCCCCTCGCCGATGCGCGTCGAGCGGATATGCACGGGCGTCGCCACCTCGCCGGTCGCGTGGAGCGCGAGGCCCTGCGTGGCGGCGGCGGTGTTGAGGCTCGCCAGCGGGCGGGCGACCTTCTCCTGCCCCGCCTCCTCGAGCCGGCCGAAGACCTCGCGCGCCCAGGTGATGTCGGCCGCGAGCGCCTCGGCGAGGGGCTCGGCGGAGAGGCCGTCCTGCGCCGCGTCCTCCGAGAGATCGGGGCGCAACCGGCCATTGACGAACTGCACCATGCGCGCAGCGATCCCGGGGAAGACCTCCGCCGCGGGGCCGGGCTCGGCGGCCTCGGCGGGGGCGAGCGGGGCGGTCAGCGCCCCGGGCTCGGTGTATTTCCAGTATTCGTCGCGCTTGATCGGCGCGCCGGCCTCGAGCAGACGCGCCCGGGCGCGGGCGCGCGCCTCGCGGGCCCAGCCCGCCTCCGCCTCCGGAAGCGGCAGGGCGCCGAGGAGCGCCTCAGCCAGCCGCCGCTTGTCGTCTCTCTGCTTCTCCGTGAGCATCGCCGTCCCCGCTTACGCCGCCGACTTCGCGAGATCGCCGTAGCCCTCGCGCTCCACCCTGAGGGCGAGGTCCGGGCCGCCGCTCTCCACGATCCGCCCGTCCACCATGATGTGCACGACATCGGGGCGGATATGGTCGAGCAGGCGCTGGTAGTGGGTGATCAGCAGGAAGCCGCGGTCTTCCGAGCGCAGCGCGTTCACCCCCTCGGCGACGAGCTTCATCGCGTCGACGTCGAGGCCCGAATCGGTCTCGTCGAGGATGCACATGGACGGCTCGAACATCGCCATCTGGAGGATCTCGTTGCGCTTCTTCTCGCCGCCGGAGAAGCCGACATTGACCGCGCGCTTCAGCATGTCCTGGCCCATGTTGAGGCTCTTCGCCTTCTCGCGGACGAGCTTCAGGAAGTCCGGCGACGAGATCTCGGGCTCGCCGCGGGCCTTGCGCTGCGCGTTGAGGGCGGTGCGCATGAAGGTCATGTTGTTCACGCCCGGGATTTCCACCGGATACTGGAAGGCGAGGAACAGCCCCGCCGCGGCGCGCTCGTTCGGGTCCATCTCGAGGAGATCCTCGCCGTCGAGCGCGGCCGAGCCGGAGGTCACCTCATACCCCTCGCGCCCCGCCAATACGTAGGACAGTGTCGACTTGCCCGAGCCGTTCGGCCCCATGATCGCGTGCACGCGGCCGGGCTCCACCGTGAGGCTGAGGCCCTTGAGGATCGGCTTGTCCTCCTCCTCGAGCTTCACGTGCAGGTCCTTGATCTCCAGCATCCGTCTCTCCTCTCGCTTCCGTCGCGGGCGGCGCGGTGGCCGCCTCCTGATCCTTGCGCGCCGCCCGCCCCGCAGGCTGGACCGGCGCGGGCTCGGCGGCCTCCTCGCGGATGACGCGCGCCATGCCCACCATCTCGAGCGCGATCTCTCCCCGGCAGGTCGGGAATCGCTCCGCCAAGGCGGCGTTGAAGCGGCGGCACACCACGCGCGCCACCGCCTGGCGGATCATCGGGTCCCGGTCGATCCGGTCGATCCGGGACAGCGCTTCCGCCACCGCCTCGCCGATCTCCTGGCTCACGGGGCTTTCCCCGAGGCCGGTTTCCTCCAGTTTCTCAGACGCTTCCGCGCCGATGCTCAACATCTCCGCCATGGGTGCTCCGCCACTCTCCCGGCGCGCCCGGTGCGCGCCGCATCGCGGGGGAGCATGGGGGCGAACCCCTTACCGACGGATTAACCCTGTCCCTCAACCCTCTCGTGCAAGGGCGACCGCAGTGCCCGAGGCCGACACCATCAGCATCGAATTGATCACCTCGTAGTCGAGATCGATCCCCACCACCGCATCCGCCCCGAGCGCCTTGGCCCGCTCCGTCATCTCGGCGAGCGCGGTCTCCCGCGCCTTCGCGAGCTCTTCCTCGTAAGCCTTGGATCGGCCGCCGAAAATATCGGTCACGCTCGCGAAGACGTCCTTGAAGACATTGGCGCCGAGGATCGCCTCGCCGCAGACGATGCCGCGATACTCCGCGATCCGCCGGCCCTCGACGCTCTGGGTCGTGGTGACGATCATCGCGTCAGCCCACCGAGCCCTCGAGGCTGATCGCCACGAGCTTCTGCGCCTCGACGGCGAACTCCATCGGCAGCTCCTGCAGCACCTCCTTGCAGAAGCCGTTGACGATGAGCGCCACCGCTTCTTCCTCGTCGAGCCCACGGGACTGGGCGTAGAAGAGCTGGTCCTCGTCGACTTTCGAGGTCGTCGCCTCGTGCTCGGCCTTCGACGTGGTGTTCTTCACGTTGATGTAGGGCACCGTATGCGCGCCGCAGTCCGACCCGATGAGGAGCGAGTCGCACTGGGTGAAGTTGCGGCTGCCCGCGGCCCGCTTGTGGATGTCGACGAGCCCGCGATAGGTGTTCTGCGCCCGGCCGGCCGAAATCCCCTTCGAGACGATGCGGGACTTCGTGTTGCGGCCGAGGTGGATCATCTTGGTCCCGGTGTCGGCCTGCTGGGCGTTGTTGGCGATGGCGATGGAGTAGAACTCGCCCTGGCTGTCGTCGCCGCGCAGGATGCAGGACGGATACTTCCAGGTGATGGCCGAGCCCGTTTCGACCTGGGTCCAGGACACCTTGGAGCGCGCGCCGCGGCAGTCCGCCCGCTTGGTCACGAAGTTGTAGATGCCGCCGCGGCCCTCTTCGTCGCCCGGATACCAGTTCTGGACGGTCGAATACTTGATCTCCGCATCCTCGAGCGCGATCAGCTCGACGCAAGCCGCATGCAGCTGGTTCTCGTCGCGCATCGGCGCGGTGCAGCCTTCCAGATAGGAGACGTAGGACCCCTTGTCCGCGATGATCAGCGTGCGCTCGAACTGGCCCGTGTTCTCGGCGTTGATCCGGAAATAGGTGCTGAGCTCCATCGGGCAGCGCACCCCCGGCGGCACGTAGACGAACGAGCCGTCGGAGAACACCGCCGCGTTGAGCGTGGCGAACTTGTTGTCCGTATTGGGGATCACCGTGCCGAGATACTTCTTCACGAGCTCCGGGTGCTCCTGCAGCGCCTCGGAGATCGAGCAGAAGATGATGCCGTGCTTGGCGAGTTCGTCCTTGAAGGTGGTGCCGACGGAGACCGAATCGAACACCGCATCCACGGCGACCTTGCGCATCTCGCCGTCGCGGCCCTCCGCGGGTGCCATGTTCTCCGCGCCCTCGACGCCCGCGAGGATCATCTGCTCGCGAAGCGGGATGCCGAGCTTCTCGTAGGTCTCGAGCAGCTTCGGGTCCACCTCGTCCAGCGACTTCGGCTTCTCCTTGAAGGATTTCGGCTGCGCGTAGTAATACTGCTCCTGATAGTCGATCGGCTTGATCTCGAGCAGCGCCCAGTCCGGCTCCGGCTGGTCGAGCCACCGGCGATAGGCCGCGAGGCGCCACTCGAGCATCCACTCGGGCTCGTTCTTCTTGGCGGAAATCAGCCGCACGATGTCTTCGTTCAGGCCCTTGGGCGCATACTCGGTTTCGACTTCGGTTTCCCAACCGTGCTTGTACTTGCCCATCGACTTGACCGCTTCGACGGTCTCCTGGTCGACGCCTTCCTTCACATCAACATCGAGCGCGGTCATCAGCCTCTCCTCTTGGTCGTCTCAGGCCGCGCGGGCGCGGCGTTTCTCGTGGGCGGCCGTCCAGGCCTCGGCGAAGGCAAGAACCTCCGCCTCCGTGGTCGTCGGGCCGAGCGAGACGCGGATCGCGGATCCGGCGGTCTCGGCGTCGTATCCCATCGCGCGGAGCACCCGGCTCTCCTGCGTCTTGCCCGAGCTGCAAGCGCTGCCCGCGCTCACGGCGAAACCCGCGAGATCCATTTGCATCACCTGCGTCTCCCCCCGCCATCCCGGGGCCGCGAAGCAGGCGGTGTTGGGCAACCGGGGGCATTCCTGACCGAAAAAGATGGTCTCTGGCGCGGCCTCGGCAAGGCGGTTCTCTAGAATATTTCTAATCTGCTCGACGCGCTCCCAGACGCCCGCTGCGACGTCCCGCGCCGCCGCCTCGGCCGCCGCGCCGAAGCCCGCGATTCCGATGGCGTTTTCCGTTCCGGAGCGCCGCCCGCCCTCCTGTCCGCCGCCGAGCTGGAGCGGGGAAATCTCCACGCCGCCGCGGACATAGAGCGCGCCGACCCCCGCCGGCCCGCCGAGCTTGTGTGCCGAGAGGATGGCGAAATCCGCCCCGAGGGCCGGCAGATCGAGCGGGAGGCGCCCGGCATGCTGCACGGCGTCGAGGAACAGCCATCCGGCCCGGCGCGCGCCGTAGATCCAGCCCGCCGCGTCGCGCTCCGGCCGCGTGAGCCGCCCGGTCTCGCCGCAGGCGAGGCCCATGGCGAGCGTGTGGCGGCCGGGCGTGGGATCGGCCTCGACGGGGCCGAGATCGAGATGCGCCCAGAGGCAGTCATGGGCGCAAGGATCGACCATCACGCCGTGGCAGTCGGGCAGGCTGCGCAGGAGCCCCGCGCCCTCGGTCGCGCCCGAGGTGAAGACGATCTTCTCCGGGGCGCAGCCGGCGAGGGCCGCGACCTGCGCCCGCGCCCGCTCGATCCGCGCGCGGGCCGCCCGGCCCTCGGCATGGACGGAGGAGGGATTGCCGACCGCCTCCATCGCCTCGCCCATCGCCGCCCGCGCCTCCGCACGCAGCGGCGCCGTCGCGTTCCAGTCGAGATAGATCCGGCCGCCCGCGGCCGGGCCGGCCCGCCCGGTCACGGGCCCCTCCGGCGGCGGGAGAGGGCGCCCGCCGCGAACCACAGCGGGCCGCGAGGCCCGGGGAGAGGCGCCGACGCCGCCGTCATGCCCGGGCCGGCTCCTGGGCGTCCTCCTCGATGAAGGCGGCGAAATCCGGCACTGCGGGGCAGGGCGTCATCCGCTCGGCCACCACGTCGCGGATGCTGACCTGGCTGAGAAAGACATGGACATGCGCCGAAAGCTGCTCCCAGAGCGCATGGGTGAGGCAGGCCTCCTTCGACTTGCCGCAGCCGAGGCCCTCCTCGTATTTCCCGTCGCAGCCCATGGCGTTCAGCCGCTCGTCGACGGCGGTCATCACCTCGGAGACGCGGATCTCCTCGGCGGGACGCGCGAGGTGGTAGCCGCCGCCGGGGCCGCGGATCGAGGTGACGAGCCCCGCCCGGCGCAGCCGCACGAAGAGCTGCTCGAGATAGGCGAGCGAGATGTCCTGACGCTCGGAGATCTCGCCGAGCGCGACCGGGCCGTCATCGCCGTGGAGCGCGATATCGGCCAGCGCGGTCACCGCATAGCGGCCTTTGGTGCTGAGCTTCATGGTCGCCACCCCCGGGGCCTCGCGCGCCGTGCCGGCGCGGCAAAAGTTGACCTTGACAGGCGAAGGCTCTAACCCCTTCGCGCCGGCGGGGCAGAGGCCCGCCGTTTAGAATTGTTCTAGGTTTCCCGAGCGGAGGAGTCAAGCTTGGGGGCCTCAACCCGACCGGAGGCGCGCTGCAGGATGCCAGAGGTGATCTTTCCAGGGCCCGACGGCCGGCTCGAAGGGCGCTACCACCCCGCCGCGGACAAGGACGCGCCCATCGCGCTGATCCTGCACCCGCATCCGCAATACGGCGGGAACATGAACAACCGCGTGACCTATGCGCTGCATTACGCTTTCCGCGAGATCGGGTTCACCGCGCTGCGCTTCAATTTCCGCGGGGTCGGGCGCAGCCAGGGGAGTTTCGACCAGGGGCAGGGGGAGCTCTCCGACGCCGCCTCGGCGCTCGATTATCTGCAGCTGCACAACCCCAACGCGCGGGGCTGCTGGGTGGCGGGCTTTTCCTTCGGTGCCTGGATCGGGATGCAGCTCTTGATGCGCCGGCCGGAAATCTCGGGGTTCGTCTCGGTCGCCCCGCCGGCCAACATGTACGACTTTTCCTTCCTCGCGCCGTGCCCCTCCTCGGGACTGATCCTGAACGGCGACGCCGACCGGATCGTGCCGACGGCCGATGTCGAGGGGCTGGTGGCGAAGCTGCAGGCGCAGAAGGGGATCGAGATCACCCACGAGGTGGTGGCAGAGGCCAACCACTTCTTCGAGCGCGGGCTCGACGAGATGGTGGAGATCGTCAAGCGCTATGTGGCGGGGCGGCTGCGCGACGGCGGGCGGTAAGGCGCTTGGGGAGGACCGGGCGCCGCCCCCCGCCTCCCTCCGCCCACCCACCCCCGGGAGGCGGGGGGCGGCGCAGAGGGCCGGCCGGGTGCGCTCCCCGGGGAGTGATCGCGCGTGACGGCTCCGGCGCTCGCCGGCGGGCGGGGGAGGCGCTACGCTTCCCCCGGACAGACGCGGCATCGGGAGGAGCGCATGGGCGCAGGCAGGATCACGCGGCGGGGGCTCTTCGGTCTCGCGCTGGCAGCCGGGGCGCTCGCCGGACCGGCGGTGCGGGCGGGCGAGCGGGTCTATGCAGGCTTCCCCTCGGGGCTCGCCGCGGACGGCTACGACGTCGTGGCCTATTTCCGCGAGGGGCGGGCGGCGAAGGGGTCGGAGGCCTTCGCCCTCGAGCATGCCGGGGCGACCTGGCGCTTCGCGAGCGCTGAGACCAGGGACGCCTTCGCGGCGGACCCCGCGGCCTACATGCCGCAATTCGGGGGCCATTGCGCCTGGGCGGTCTCGCGGGGCTACACGGCGAAGGGCGATCCGGAGGCGTGGCGGATCGTCGGCGGCAAGCTCTACCTCAACTACAACAAGGCGATCCGCGCCCGTTGGGAGCGCGATGCGGCCGGCAACATCGCGCGCGGGGAGGCGGCCTGGCCGCGGCTCGCCGCCGAGTGAGCGCGGCCGGGCGGCGCACCGCCCCCCGGGCAACGGTTTCTCGGGGCGCGGGGGGGCTTCCGCCGCGGGACGGTCCGGGGCCCGCGGGCGGGTCGGCTGGGGCTTCAGGGCCGGGCGAGGCGGCCGCCGGAGACCGGGCGGGGGCAGCCGGTTGTCCCCGGCGCCGAGGTCGGCAGGCCGCGCAGCACCCTGACCGCGAGATGGGCGAAGGCCTGCGCCTCGAGCATGTCGCCGTCGAGCCCGACCGCCTCGACCGGCGCGACCGGGGCCGCGAGGCGCTCGGCGAGGGCCGCCATCAGCGCCGGGTTGCGCCGGCCTCCGCCGCAGACGAGCCAGCGCGCGGGCGGGCGGGGCAGGTGCTCGGCCGCGGCGGCGGCGCAATCTGCGGTGAGGGCGGTGAGGACCGCCGCGCCGTCCTCCGCCGAGAGCCCGTCGAGCCGCGCGAGGATCTCGGCGAAGGCGTTGCGGTCGAGCGACTTCGGCGGCGGGCGTCGCAGATGGTCGGCGAGGCGGTTGCTGCGGAGCTCTGCCGCCCTCGGGTTCCCGGCGGCGGCGAGGCGGCCGTCGAGATCGGCGGGGAGGCCCGCGCGCGCCCGCGCCCAGTCGTCGAGGAGGGCGTTGCCGGGGCCGGTGTCGAAGGCCAGGAGCGCGCCCGGGGCCTCCGGGGCCGGGGCGGCGGGGTCGACCCAGGTGACGTTCGCCACCCCGCCGATATTGAGAAAGGCGACCGGTTCGGCGAGGCCGAGGCGCTTGGCGAGCGCGAAGTGGAAAAAGGGGGCGAGGGGCGCGCCCTCGCCCCCGGCCGCGACATCGGCCGTGCGGAAGTCCCACACAACCGGGCGGTTGAGCGCGCGGGCGAGGGCCGCGCCGCGGCCGATCTGCCAGGTGCGGCGCTCCTCCGGCGCGTGCAGGAGCGTCTGCCCCGGGAAGGCGACGAGGTCGGGCTGCACCTCGGCGGCGGCCAGGAGATCGACCGCGGCGCGGGCATGGAGGCGCACCACCTCCGCCTCGGCGGCCTCGCGGGCGGCGCGATCCTCCTCGGAGCCCGGCGAGAGATAGCGCGCGGGCTCCGCGGCGAGGCGCAGGAGGGCCGGGCAGGCGGCCGGCTCGGCCGGAGAGAAGGCCGAGGGCCCCTCCGCCGCGATCTCCTCCCCGTCGGTCAGCAGGAGCGCCGCATCGACCCCGTCCATCGAGGTGCCCGACATCAGCCCGAGCGCCCAGACCGGCCGTCCCGGCCCCGCATCCGCCATCTTCCATCTCCCGGTGAACCGCAGTATCGGAGCGCCAAGATAGGAGGGCGCGCGATGACCTACCAGCCGAAGTCCGAGTTTCTGACGGTGATGGCCGAGCGGGGCTTCATGGCCGACTGCACCGATCTCGAGGGGCTCGACACCGCGCTCCTCGAGGGCCCGGTGACCGCCTATATCGGCTTCGACGCGACCGCCGCCTCGCTCCATGTGGGCTCGCTCGTGCAGATCATGATGCTGCGCTGGCTCGAGAAGACCGGCCACCGCCCGATCGTGCTGATGGGGGGCGGGACCTCGAAGATCGGCGACCCGTCCTTCCGCGACGAGGCCCGCTCCCTGCTCACCGAGGACCAGATCGCCGCCAACATGGCCGGCATCCGGCGGGTGTTCGCCAAGTATCTGAGCTTCGCCGAGGCCGGCGGGCCCGCTGTCATGCTCGACAATGCCGAGTGGCTCGACGAACTCGGCTATATCCCTTTCCTGCGCGACTACGGCCGGCATTTCTCCATCAACCGGATGCTGAGCTTCGAGAGCGTGAAGCTGCGGCTCGACCGGGAGCAGTCGCTGTCCTTCCTAGAGTTCAACTACATGCTGCTGCAGGCCTACGACTTCCTCGAGCTCTACCGGCGCGAGGGCTGTCGGCTGCAGATGGGCGGGTCGGACCAGTGGGGGAACATCGTCAACGGCATCGACCTGACCCGCCGCGTCGCCGGCGCCGAGGTCTGGGGGCTCACCTCGCCGCTCCTGACGACCGCCGACGGGCGCAAGATGGGCAAGACGGCGCAGGGCGCGGTCTGGCTCAACGCGGAGATGCTCTCGCCCTACGACTTCTGGCAGTATTGGCGGAACGTGGCGGACGCCGATGTCGGGCGGTTCCTGCGGCTCTTCACCGAGATGGAGCTGGCCGAGATCGCCCGGCTCGAGGCGCTCGAGGGCGCGGAGGTCAACGCCGCGAAGATCGCGCTCGCCAATGCCGTCACCACCCTCGCGCACGGGGCGGAGGCCGCGGCGCAGGCCGAGGCCACGGCGCGCGAGACCTTCGAGGCGGGCGGCGCGGGGGCCGAGCTCCCGACCGTCGCCCTCGGCCCGGAGGATTTCGGCGAGGCCGGCATCTCGGTCGTCCAGCTCTTCGTGAAGGCCGGGCTCGCGGCCTCCGGCAAGGAGGCAAAGCGGTTGATCAAGGAGGGCGGCGCGCGTCTCGACGACGAGGCGGTGAGCGACCAGACGCTGACCCTCCCGCCCGAACGCTTCGCCGAGCCCGTCAAGCTCTCCGCCGGCAAGAAGCGCCACGCCATCGCCAAGCGCGCCTAAGGGGCCGGGCCGCTTGCGCCCCCGCTCTCGGGCTTGGCCAGATGCGAGCGCCGGCGCGGTCCCGCGCCTGGGGGGAAGCGCCGCCGGTCCCGCGGGCGCGGGCGGCGGCCGGGGTGGGTGGGGCGCGGGGCCGCGCCGGCGCGGGCCTCAGGCGCTTCGGGCCCGCTCCAGGAGCTCCATCACCAAGGGCCCGATGCGGCGGACGATCTCCGCCACGCCCTTCGCGTTCGGGTGGATCGCGTCCGGCTGCCAATAGCCCCGGTCCTCGGTCACCCCGGCGAGAAACTCCGGATAGAGCAGCGCCCCATGCGCCTCGGCGAGCTCGGGATAGATCTCGTCGAACGCCGCCTTGTAGTCCGGCCCGTAATTCCCCGGCGCCGACATGCCCGCGAGGAGCACCGGCAGCCCGCGCTCCCCGGCCCGCTCGAGGATCGCGTCGAGATTGGCCCGCGTCGTCGCCGGGTCGATCCCGCGCAACAGATCGTTGCCGCCGAGGACGACGATCAGCGCATCCGCATGCTCGCCGAGCGCCCAGTCGAGCCGGGCGAGCCCGCCCGCCGTCGTGTCCCCCGAGACCCCGGCATTGACGACCGTCGCCGCCGCGCCCTCCGCCTCCAGCCAGGCTTGGAGCTGCGGCACGAAGCCCTCCGGCGTCGCCAGGCCATAGCCGTGCACCAGGCTGTCGCCGAGGGCGACGATGCGCAGCCGCTCCTCCGCCGCGGCGCCTGCGCCGAGCCCGGCGGCGAGGGCGAGGGCGATCCCGGCCCGGCCCAGGTTGCAGCGCCGCATCCCTGCGCCATATGCGCGGGAGAGCCAGGCCAGGAGGACCCCCATGACCGACACGATCATCGACATCGCCGATCTCGCGCTCTCGCTGCCGAGCCGGGCGGGGCGGGTCGACATCCTGCGCGGGGTCGATCTCGCGGTCGAGCGGGGGCGGTCGGTTGGCATCGTCGGGCCGAGCGGGTCTGGCAAGTCGTCTCTCCTCATGGTCCTCGGCGGGCTCGAGCGGGCGAGCGCTGGGCGCGTCGCGGTGCTCGGCCGCGAACTGACGGGGATGGGCGAGAACGCGCTCGCCCGCTTCCGCCGCGAACATATGGGCGTCGTCTTCCAGTCCTTCCACCTGATCCCGACGATGACCGCGCTCGAGAACGTCGCCGCCCCGCTCGAGCTCGCCGGCCGCGCGGACGCCTTCGAGCGGGCCGAGGCGGAGCTCGCCGCCGTCGGCCTCGGCGCGCGGGGCGACCATTATCCGGCGCAGCTCTCCGGCGGCGAGCAGCAGCGCGTGGCGCTCGCCCGCGCCGTGGCGCCGCGCCCGGAGATCCTGCTCGCCGACGAGCCGACCGGCAATCTCGACGAGACCACCGGCCGCGCCATCGCCGATCTGCTCTTCGAGCTGCAGCACCGCGACGGGGCGACGCTCGTCATCGTCACCCATAGCCCGGAGCTCGCCGCGCGCTGCGACCGGGTGGTGGCGATGCGCGACGGCCGCCTCGACACCCCCGAAGCCCGGGTGGAGGCGGCCGAATGAGCGCCCGCGTCCGCCTCGCCCTGACCTTCGCGCTCCGCGAGCTCCGGGGCGGGCTCAAGGGCTTCCGCATCTTCCTCGCCTGCCTCGCGCTCGGGGTGGCGGCGGTCGCGGCGGTCGGCTCCGTGCGCATGGCGATCACCGAGGGGCTCTCGGCGGAGGGCCGCGCGATCCTCGGCGGCGACGCGGAGATCACCGCCACCTACCGCGCCGCCACCGAGGCCGAGCGCGCCTGGATGGAGGCCCGCGCCGAGGCGGTCTCCGAGATCGTCGATTTCCGCTCCATGGTGGTGGCCGACGGGGCCGAGGGCGCCGAGCGCGCGCTCACCCAGGTGAAAGGCGTCGACGCCGCCTATCCGCTCGCAGGCGCCGTGACGCTCGCCCCGGAGATGGCGCTCGGCGAGGCGCTCGCCCCGGTCTCCGGGCTCCCCGGGATCGTGATGGAGCGGGTGCTGATCGACCGGCTCGGCCTCGAGATCGGCGACACGGTGCGCCTCGGCACCGGGCGCTTCCGCCTGACCGCCGCCATCGAGCGCGAGCCGGACCGCGCCTCCGGCGGCTTCGGGCTCGGGCCCCGCAGCATGGTCTCGCGCGCCGGCCTCGAGGAGACCGGCCTCATCGCACCGGGCACGCTCTACGAAACCCGCTATCGCCTCGCGCTCCCCGAGGAGACCGATCTCGCCGCCCTCGAGGCGGAGCTCTCCGCCGCCTTCCCCGATGCCGGCCTGCGCTGGCGCGACCGGCGGGAGGCCGCGCCCGGGGTGCAGCGCTTCGTCGACCGGATCGGGGCCTTCCTCGTGCTCGTCGGGCTCGCGGCCCTCGCGGTCGGCGGGCTCGGGGTCTCGGCCGCGGTGCGCAGCTATCTCGACGAGAAGCGCGACACCATCGCCACCCTCAAGACGCTCGGCGCCGAATCGGGCGACGTCATGGCGATCTACCTCACCCAGATCGGGCTCCTGACGGCGCTCGGCATCGCCATCGGCCTCCTGATCGGCGCAGGGATCCCGGTGGCCCTCGGCCCCTGGCTCTCGGACCAGCTGCCCGTGCCCGCGCGCTTCGCCGTCTATGCCGGGCCGATGGGGGAGGCCGCGCTCTACGGCAGCCTCACCGCGCTCCTCTTCGCCCTCTGGCCGCTGTCGCGCGCCCGCGAGATCCGCCCCGCCGCGCTCTTCCGCGAGGTGGTGACGGCGGCCTCGGTCCGCCCCGCGCTCCCCTGGCTCGCGGCGACGGCGGGCGTGGCGGTCGCGCTCGGGCTCGCGGCGGTGCTCCTCTCCGGCGCTCCGCTCCTCGCGGCCTGGGTGGTCGCGGGCGTCGCCGCGGCGCTCGCCACGCTCTGGATCGCGGCGCTCGCGGTGCGCCACGGCGCGGCGGCGCTCGCCCGCTCGCGGCTCATGCGCGGCCGCCCCGGTCTGCGCCTCGCGCTGGCCGCCATCGGCGGGCCGGGGGGCGACACGGCGGGGACCGTGCTCTCCCTCGGCCTCGGGCTCACCGTGCTCGCCGCCATCGGCCAGATCGACCACAATCTCCGCGCCGTGATCGACGACGAGCTGCCCGACCGCGCCCCGGCCTTCTTCTTCATCGACATCCAGAACGCCCAGCTTCCCGAGTTCCTCGAGATCGCGGAGGGCACCGACGGCGTCGCCGAGATCGCCACCGCGCCGATGCTCCGCGGCGTCGTCACCAAGCTCGACGGCGTGCCGGCCGCCGAGGCCGAGATCGACCCCGAGGGCGCCTGGATCCTGCGCGGCGACCGCGGCGTGAGCTACGCCGCCCGCCCGCCAGAGGGCGCGAACCTTCTCGAGGGCGACTGGTGGGCGGAGGACCACACCGGCCAGACCCTCGTGTCCTTCTCCGCCGAGCATGCCGCCGAGCTGCGCCTCGAGATCGGCGACACGCTCTCCGTCAACGTCCTCGGCCGCGAGATCACCGCAGAGGTCGCCAATCTGCGCGAGGTCGATTTCCGCGACATGGGGATCAACTTCCTGATGATCTTCTCGCCGCAAGCCTTCGCCGGCGCGCCGCACACCCATATCGCCACCGTCTTCGCAGAGCCCGCCGCGGAGGCGGCATTGCTGCGCGGCGTGGGCGACGCGCTGCCCAACGTCACCGCGATCCGGGTGCGCGACGCGATCGACCGCGTCTCGGAGGGCCTCGGCAAAATCGCCTCCGCGGCGCGCTGGGCGGCGGCGGCGACGCTCGTCACCGGCGCCGTCGTGCTGATCGGCGCGGCCGCGGCCGGGGCCCGGCGCCGGGCCTACGAGGCGGCGATCCTCAAATGCATCGGCGCCGAGCGCGGGCGCGTGCTCGCCTCCTTCGCCGCCCGCTCGGCGCTGACCGGGGCGGCCGCCGGCGCGGTCGCGATCCTCTTCGGCTGGCTCGCCGCCCGGGGGGTGGTGACCGAGGTCTTCGAGGCCTCCTTCCGCTTCGACTGGGTCTCAGCGCTCGCCCTCGTCGCAGGCGGGGCCGCGGCCTCGCTCGTCGCCGGGCTCGTCTTCGCCGGACAGGCCCTCGGCCCGCCGCCCGCGCGCATCCTCCGCGCCCGCGCCTGAACGCCCCCGCGCGGCGGGACGCGCCCGGGCGAAGAGGGCGCGCGCCGCATCCCGCTGCGGCCAAGCCAGCCTGCCGCGCCCCGCCCTCGCCGCGAGGCGCCCCGTCCACGCGCCGGGTCCGCGGGGCAGCCACGGCCCCGCCCAACGCCCTGGGATAGGCCGGGCCAGCGCCGCCCGCCCCTCGCGCATCGCCGGCCGGGGCGCCCCCGCGCGCGCCGCCGAGCCGGCGCGCGCGGGTGGGCGGGCGGGGCGTGCGCC
>CAZNTX010000065.1:0-23136 GCA_964576075.1 uncultured Limibaculum sp.
GATCGCCCCATCCCCGGTCCGCCGGCGACCGGGTGGGTGGGCGGGGGTCGGCGGCGGACCGAGGCGCCGCAGGCGCCTTCAAACCCCGAAGCTCGCATAGGGCAGGAACCTCACCGGATCGCCCGGCCGCACCGCGAGCCCGCCATCCGGCAACTCCACGAGCCCCTCGGACCAGGACAGACCGCCGACGAGCCCGGAGCCCTCGGAGCGGAAGATCTCCGCCCGGCCCTCGGCGTCGATGCGCGCGCGCAGAAACTCCCGCCGCCCGGGCTTCTTGCGCTTCTCGAACGCGGCCGGCACCTGAAAGCCCCGGGGTCTCGAAAACGCCCCGCCCGCGAGCGCCTCGAGCGCCGGGCGGGCGAAGACGAGATGGCAGACGAAGGCCGCGACCGGGTTCCCCGGCAGGCCGAAGACGGGCCGCCCCTCCCAAAGCCCGAGGGCGAGCGGGCGGCCGGGCTTCACGGCGATCCGCCAGGTCTCGAGCCGGCCGGCCTCGCGCAGGAGCCGCGAGACATGGTCCTCGTCGCCCGCCGAGGCGCCGCCGGAGGTCACGATCGCGTCGGCCTCCGCGGCGCCGCGGTCGAGCGCCGCGCGCACCGCCTCCGGCCGGTCCCCGGCGCGGCCGAGATCGACCGTCTCGAAGCCTTGCGCGCGGGCGAGCGCGAGCAGCATCGGGCGGTTGGCGTCGACCACCCCGGGGCTCGCGGGATCGGCCTCCGGCCCGATCAGCTCGTCCCCCGTCGAGAGCACGGCGACGCGGAGCCGCGCGCGCACCCGCATCGCGGCCACCCCGACCGCCGCGGCGCGGGCGAGGTCCTGCGGGCGGAGCCGGAGGCCGGGGGCGAGCACCGTCTCCCCGGCGCGGGCGTCCTCTCCCTGGGCGCGGCGATTGGCGCCGGCGCGCTTTGGACGGGGGAAGCGGACGCGGCCCTCGGAGAGCGTGCAGTCCTCGTCGAGCGCCACGGTGTTCGCCCCCTCGGGAAGCTCGGCGCCCGTGAGGATGCGCAGCGCCTCCCCGGGGGCGAGCCGGCCCGGCCAGGGATGGCCGGCGGCGGCGCGGCCCTCGGCCAGCGCCAGATCGGCCGTCTCCCCCGCGCCATCCCAGGCGAAGGCGTAGCCGTCGACGGCGGCGTTGGCGGCGGCGGGGTTGTCGCGGCGGGCGCGCACGGGGGCGGCGAGGATCCGCCCCGCCGCCTCGCCGAGGGGCACCTCCTCGATCGCCGTCACCGGCCGCATCGCCGCCTCGAGGGCCGCGAGCGCGTCGTCCACCGGGGTCCAGGCGACCCCGCGCGGGAGCGCGAAGCAATCGTCCGGCAGCCGCTCGGTCATGCCCGCTTCCGCACCGCCATGCCGAGATCGCCGAGCAGGAAATCGGCGATCTCGGGGATGTCGTCGAGGCCGATGACGGGCTGCGCCGCTGCGGGGGCGTCGTTGGAGGCGACGGCGCGGATCGTCGGGTCGTCGCGCGCGATGAGGGGCTGCCCGGTCGCCGCGCGCCAGGCCTCGATCTTGGGGTGACGGTCGCGCTTCCAGCCCTCCACGAGCACGAGATCCACCGGGTCGAGCCGGGCGATCAGATCCTCGAGCGCCGGCTCCGGCGCGCCGCGAAGCTCCGTCATCAGCGCCCAGCGCGCGGAGGAGGCCAGCACGGTCTGATGCGCGCCGGCCGCGCGGTGGCGGTAGCTGTCCTTGCCGGGGCGGTCGAGATCGACGCCGTGATGGGTGTGTTTCAGGGTCGAGACCGTGAAGCCCCGCCCCGCGATCTCGGCGACGAGGCGCTCGACCAGGGTGGTCTTGCCGGCGTTCTTCCAGCCGACGACGCCGTAGAGCTTCATGCGCCCTGCCTCTCCGCCGCGAGGCGCTCGGCCTCGGCGAGGTCCTCCGGCGTGTTGATGTTGAAGAAGGGATAGGCCGCGTCGTCGAACAGCACCCGGGCGAAGCCGTGGCGCGAGGTCCAGACGATCACCTTGCGCAGATCGCCCACGGTCAGCGCATGCTCCAGATCGTCGGCCAGATCGACCGGCCAGAGCGCGAAGGTCGGATGCTCGGAGAGCCCGCGCTTGGGGTCGGTGGTCGCGGCCATGGAGATCGGGTGGGCGGCGTCGCGGGCGGCGGCGAGGCGGGCGACGAGATCCTGCGGGAAGAAGGGGGTGTCGGCCGCCGCAGAGGCGAGGAGCGCATGCCCCTCGGCCCGCGCCCAGCGCATCCCCGCGAGCACGCCGGCGAGCGGCCCGGCATAGCCCGGCACCGTGTCCGCGATCACCGGCAGGGAGAACTCGGCGAAGCGCGCGGGATCGCCGTTGGCGTTGAGCGCGAGGGCGTCGACCTGGGGCCAGAGGCGCTCGATCACATGGGCGAGCACCGGGCGGCCGGCGAGCGGGCGGAGCGACTTGTCCCCCCCGCCCATGCGCCGGGCGAGCCCGCCCGCGAGGATCACCCCTGCCGTTCCCATGCGCCTCTCCTTCCGTGGCGTGCCACTCTCCCCCAAGGCGCCGGGGCGGGCAAGCCCGGCGGCTCAGTCCGCCGTCGCCCCCTTGCGGCGGTGCTTCGGGTTCTCCTCGCCCTGCGAGGCGGGGTCGGCGTCGAAGACCAGGCGGTGCTCGCCGGAGAGGCAATGGAAGCGCTGCCCCCGCATCCGGCCGACGAGCGTCATCCCGACTTGCCGGGCGAGCTCCACCCCCCAAGCGGTGAAACCGGAGCGAGAGGCGAGCGCCGGGATGCCCATGAGCGCCGTCTTGATCACCATCTCCGAGGTCAGCCGCCCGGTGGTGTAGAGGATCTTGTCGGCGCCAGAGACCCCCTCGCGGAACATCCAGCCGGCGATCTTGTCCACCGCGTTGTGCCGGCCGACATCCTCCATGAAGACGAGCGGGCGGTCGCGCTCGCAGAGCACGGTGCCGTGGATCGCGCCGGCCTCGAGATAGAGCGAGGGGCGGGTGTTGATCTTCTTGGCGAGCGCATAGAGCCAGGAGGTGCGCAGCTCCGCCTCCGGCAGCGCCACCCCCTCGAGCGCCTCCATCATGTCGCCGAAGACGGTGCCGACGGCGCAGCCCGAGGTCCGCGTCTTCTTCTTCAGTTTCTCCTCGTAGTCGGTCGCCCGCTCGGTGCGCACGACGACGACGCCGAGCTCCTCGTCATGCTCGACCGCGGTCAGCCGGTCGCCCGGCAGGAGCATCCCCTGATTGAGCAGGTAGCCGACCGCGAGATGCTCGGGATAGTCACCGATGGTCATGGCGGTGACGATCTCCTGGGAATTCAGGAAGATCGTCAGGGCGCGCTCCTCGACGACGCGGATCTCCGCGGGACGGCCGGTCTGGTCGATGCCGGTCACCGGGCGGGTGAGGCGCGGATCCTGCGGGTCGGGGGCGATGAGGAACTCGGTCATGGCCCGCATCTTGGCGGCCCGGGCGCGCCGGTCAATGCCCCCATCACGCCCGCGCGCCCCCCTCATCAAGAAGCGAGATTGGCAAGCGGGGGCGCGGAGGGGTATCGAGGCGGCATGCGCGACACTCCCGATTCCGCCGCCCCCGCGGGCGGGCCTGGGCCGATGCTCGGCCGCCGCGGCTTCCGTGCGGGCGCGATCGCGACGCTGCCGGTGCTCCTCGCCGTCGGCCCCTTCGGCATGATCTTCGGGGTGGTGGCGACGGAGACCGGCCTCGACCTCGCCGAGACCATGGCGATGACCGCCCTCGTGATCGCCGGCGCGAGCCAGCTCACGAGCCTCCAGCTCCTCGCCGACGGCGCGCCCGCCTTCGTCGCGATCCTCGCCGGCGCGGTGGTGAACCTGCGGATGGCGATGTATTCCGCCTCCCTCGCGCTCCATTGGCAGGGGGCGCCGCTGCGCGCCCGGATGCTCGCGGCGCTGGTGCTGCACGACCAGTCCTACGCCCTCTCGCTCACCTACTACCGCAAGCGCCCGGAGGCCCCGCTGTCGGACCGGCTCGGCTTCTACTTCGCCGTCGGCCTGCTGACCGCGACGACCTGGACCGCGATGACCTATGTGGGCGCGACGCTCGGCGGGCTGCTGCCCGAAGACCTCGATCTCGGCTTCATCGTGCCGGTGACCTTCATCTCGATCACCGCGCCGATGCTGCGGACGCGGGCGGATGCGCTCGCGGCGACGGTGGCGGCGACGGTGGCGGTCATAGCCGCGGGGCTGCCCTACGGGCTCGGGCTCATGGTGGGCGCGGCGGCCGGGCTCGCCGCCGGGCTGCGGGCCGACCGGGGCCGGGAGGCGGGCAGATGACGCCGGAGCTCGCCGCCTGGAAGGTCTGGGTCACGATCCTCGGGCTGTTCCTCGCCACCTATCTGATCCGCTTCTCCTTCATCGGGCTGCTCGGCGGGCGGCCGGTGCCGGAGGGGCTTAAGCGCGCGCTCGTCTACGTCCCCGCCGCGGTGCTCCCCGCCCTCATCGCGCCGATGGTGCTGACGGAGGGGGGCGCGCCCGCCTTCCTGCCGGAGAAGCTCGTCCCCGCCCTCGCGGCCTTCGCGCTCGGGGTGGCGACGCGCAACGTCCTGGCCGGCATTCTCGGCGGTCTCGGCGGCTATCTGGCGGTGCAGCCCTTCCTCTAGCTCAGGCGCGGCGGCGGCGGGCGAGGCGGGCGAGGCGCCCCGCCTGATAGGCGAGATACCCCGCAGGGCCGAGCCGCGCGCCATAGTCCCGCCGGTTGGCCGCGGCGGTGGCGGCGAGGTCCACCGGCATCTCCCGCCCGCGCGGGTCGGCGGCGTCGACGAGCAGGAGCGAGGTCGGCTGCTCCTCCGCCAGAAGCCGGAAGCCAGCGCGCGCCGCGGCGTGTTTCAGCGTGTCCCCCGAGAAGCCGAGCACATGGGCGAAATGGAAGCGCTCCGTCCCCTTCGGCTCGTAGTGCTGCATGTTGGGCACCTCGAGATAGAGCGCGCCGCCCGGGGCGAGCAGCCGGCGCATGGCGGCGAGGGCGGCCATCGGGCGGGGGAGATGCTCGAGGACGTGGAGGCAGACGACCACATCCCACGCCCCCGCCGCCTCCGCCCAGCCGCCCTGGCGGATGCGGCCCGGCAGACGCTCGGCGCCGGCGCGCGCGAAACCCTCGCCGGGCTCAAGGCCGTGCGCGTCGTAGCCCGCCGCGGCGAGGGCCGCCACGAGATCGCCCGCGCCGCAGCCGATGTCGAGCATCCGCGCCCCCGGGGCCGGCGCGAGGCGGCGCTCGATCACCGCGCGCCGCATCTCCGCCTCGCGCGCCTTGGCCCGGGCCTGGCGCTTCGGCGGGCGGCCGAGGACGCCCTGATAGTCGAGCCGGTAGGCGCGGGCGTAGTAGGCGGCGAGCTCGGCCTCCGTCGGCATCGGGTCGGTGAAGAACAGCCCGCAGGCGCCGCAGAGCTCGGTCGTCAGCCGCTTCCAGCGCCGGTCGATCCGCGCGATGGGCGCATGATCCGGCGAGCCGCAGACCGGACAGTCCCCCCGCACGCCCCGATAGGGGTAGGGCGCGAGGGGCAGGAGATGGCCGAGGAGGCTCACCCTGCGCCCCTCAGTGCCGGAGCTCCCCGCCGGTGGCGGCCGTGACCGCGGAAACGACCTTCTCGGAGACCGCGTCGATCTCCTCGTCGGTCAGCGTCGCCTTGGTCGGCTGCAGGCGGACGGTGATGGCGAGCGATTTCCGCCCCTCGCCGAACTGCTCCGCGGCGCGCTTGCCCTCGAAGACGTCGAACACCCAGGCCCGCTCGATCAGCTTCTTCTCCGCGGCGCGGGCGGCGCGCAGCACGGCCTCGGCCTCCACCTTCGCGTCGAGCACGAAGGCGAAATCGCGCTCGACCGCCTGGAGATCGGAGGCGACGAGGGCGGGCCGGCCGGTGGACTTGCGCTTGGGCTCGGGGACGGCGTCGAGCACCGCCGTCGCGGCGACGGCGGGGCCCTTGACCTCCATCGCCTGCAGCACCCGGGGGTGGAGCTCGCCGAAGGCCGCGAGCACCGTCTTCGGCCCGAGCTTCAGCACCGCGGAGCGGCCGGGATGGAACCAGCCGGGCGCCTCGCGCGCCACCTGCAGCTTGTCGACCGGCACGCCGAGGGCGGCGAGCGCGGCCTCCGCATCGGCGCGGGCGTCGTAGAGATCGACCGGGCGCGCGGTGCCCGACCAGTGCCGCTCAGCGGTGGCGCCGACGCGCAGCGCGGTGGCGTGCGCCTCCTGCTCGCCGGGCTCGGCGCCGGTGAAGACGGGGCCCACCTCGAACAGCCCGAGATCGGCGAAGCCCCGGGCCTGGTTGCGCGCCGCCGCGGCCAGCAGCCCGGGCAGCAGCGAGGGCCGCATATCCGACATCTCGGAGCTGATCGGGTTGGCGAGCCGGCGCGCCTCCTCGCCCCCGCCGAAGAGGGCGGCCTCGCGCGTCGCGACGAAGCTGTAGGTCACGCATTCGTTGAGCCCCGCCGCGGCGAGGCGCCGGCGCACCCGGCCCTCGCGGATCTGCGCCGGGGTGAGCTGGGGCGTCGGCACCCCCTCGGAGGGGCGGGGGAGCGGCGTGGAGCGCAGCTTCGAGAGCGAGGCGATGCGCGCCACCTCCTCCACGAGATCGGAGGTCCCGCCGATATCGGGCCGCCAGGAGGGCACCCAGACTTCCAGCACCTCGCCCGCGCCGGTGGCGGAGAAGCCGAGGGCCGTGAGGATGCGGATCTGCTCCTCGCGCGGGATCGCCATGCCGACGAGGCTCTGCACCCGCTCGGTGTCGAGCCTGTAGGACCGCCGGGTGTCGGGCACGGCGCCGGCCTCGACGATCTCGGAGGGCTCGCCGCCGCAGAGATCGAGGATCATGCGGGTCGCCATCTCCAGCCCGTCGCGGGTGAAGGCGGGGTCGATCCCGCGCTCGAACCGGTAGCGCGCGTCGGAATTGATGCGCAGCTTGCGCCCGGTGGCGGCGGTGCGGACCGGGTCGAAATAGGCGGCCTCGACGAAGACGTCGACGGTCTCCGCGGTGCAGCCGGTCTCGAGCCCGCCCATGACGCCGCCGATCCCCTCGGGGCCCGCATCGTCGCAGACGAGGGTCATCTCGCCATCGAACTCGTAGGTCTTCTCGTCGAGGGCGAGGAGCGTCTCGCCCGGGCGGGAGAGGCGCACATGGATGCCGCCCGTGACCTTCTGGGCGTCGAAGACGTGGAGCGGACGGGCGCGATCGAAGGTGAGGTAGTTGGTCACGTCCACGAGCGCCGAGATCGGGCGGAGCCCGATGGCGCGCAGCCGGCGCTGCAGCCAGGCGGGGGAGGGGCCGTTCTTCACCCCCCGGATCAGGCGGCCGAGGAAGAGCGGGCAGGCGCGGTCCGCCACATCCGCCTCGAGGCGCACGCCGATCGGCGAGGGGAAGGCGCCCGGCACCGGCTCGATCGCCGGGGTGATCACCCGCCCGAGCCCGCGGGCGGCGAGGTCGCGCGCGATGCCGGCGACGCCGAGAGCGTCCGGCCGGTTCGGCGTGATGGCGATCTCGATCACCGGGTCGTTGAGCCCGGCATAGTCGATATAGCGACGGCCGAGGGGGGCGTCCTCGGGCAGGTCGATGATCCCCTCGTGATCTTCGGAGACCATCAGTTCGCGCTCGGAGCAGAGCATCCCGTTCGATTCGACGCCGCGGATGACGCCGGGCTTGAGGTCGACCCCGGTGCCGGGGATATGCGTGCCCGGGGGCGCGAAGACGCCGATCATGCCGGTGCGCGCATTGGGCGCGCCGCAGACGACCTGCACCTCCTCCGGCGCCGCGCCCTCCGCCGCATAGGCCGCGACGCGGCAGAGGCGGAGGCGGTCGGCATTCGGGTGCTGCGCCGCCTCGATCACGCGGCAGATGCGGAAGGCCCCGAGCGTCTCCTCGGGGTTTTCGACCCCCTCCACCTCCAGGCCGAGATCGGTGAGCGCGTCGGTGATCTCGTCGAGGGTGGCGTCGGTCTCGAGATGCTCGCGGAGCCAGGAGAGCGTGAACTTCATGGGGCGGACCTTTCGCGGCGGCGTCGCGGGACGGCGCTCCTCTAGCCCATAACATGCGCCGCGAAAAGGCCGCCCCGCCCCGCGACACCATGCGCCGGCGCGCCCGCGCCTTCGCCTCCCCAAGTTGATCCCGATCAATGAGCGCCGGGCGGCGATCCGCGACAAGGGCCAAAACCCGCAGGGGGGAATCCAGTTTTCGAGAGGAGGACCCGGTGTCCAACGCCGATCTCACGAACGAGCCGCAGCCGCTCTACGCAGGACGCGAGCCGATCTTCCCCAAATCCGTCAAGGGGACGTTCCGGAACCTCAAATGGGCGATCATGGCGATCACCCTCGGGATCTACTACGTCACCCCCTGGATCCGCTGGGACCGCGGTCCCTACATGCCCGATCAGGCGGTGCTGATCGACCTCGCCAACCGGCGCTTCTTCTTCTTCTGGATCGAGATCTGGCCGCAGGAGTTCTACTACATCGCGGGCCTCTTGATCATGGCGGGGCTCGGGCTGTTCCTCGTGACCTCGGTGCTCGGCCGCGCCTGGTGCGGCTATGCCTGTCCGCAGACGGTCTGGGTCGATCTCTACCAGCATGTCGAGCGTTGGACCGACGGCGACCGAAACGCGCAGATGCGCCTCTGGAACGCGCCCTGGACCGGCACCAAGATCCGCAAGCGCGCGGTGAAATGGACGATCTGGCTCCTGATCGCGGTGGCGACCGGCGGCGCCTGGATCTTCTACTTCGCCGACGCGCCGACCCTCGCGATGAACTTCGTCACCGGCGAGGCGCCCTTCGTCGCCTACGCCACCGTGGGGATCCTGACCGCGACCACCTTCGTCCTCGGCGGCTTCATGCGCGAGCAGGTCTGCATCTATATGTGCCCCTGGCCGCGCATCCAGGCCGCGATGCTCGACGAGCAGTCGCTCATCGTCACCTACAAGGACTGGCGCGGCGAACCCCGGGGCAAGCACCGCAAGGCCGAGGGCGCGGAGAACCTCGGCGACTGCGTCGACTGCAACGCCTGCGTCAATGTCTGCCCCACCGGCGTCGACATTCGCGAGGGCCAGCAGCTCGGCTGCATCACCTGCGCGCTCTGCATCGACGCCTGCGACGAGATCATGAAGCGCGTCGGCAAGCCGCGCGGGCTGATCGACTACTGCACCCTCGCCGACGAGCAGCTCGAGCGCGAGGGCAAGAAGCCGGTCTCGCCGATCAAGCGGATCATCCGCCCGCGCACCATCCTCTACACCGTGCTCTGGTCGGGGATCGGCCTCGCCATGGTGACGGCGCTGTTCCTGCGCACCGAGTTCGACGTGAGCCTCGAGCGCGACCGCAACCCGCTCTACGTCACCCTCTCCGACGGCGAGATCCGCAACGGCTACACGCTGCGCATCGGCAACATGCACGGCGAGCCGCGGGAGTTCCGCCTCGGCGTCACCGGGGACTACTACGTCAGCCCCGAGATCCAGGGCGAGGACGACCTCACCTTCACCGTGGACGCCAACGAGACCCGCCGCCTGCGCCTTCTCCTCACCGCGCCGCCCTGGTTCGGGATGCCCGAGCGCTTCGACCTGCGCGTCTGGCTCGAGGACGTGGAGAGCCGCGAGCGCATCGCCTACGAAACCCACTTCAGAGGGCCCGAGCAATGAGCCGCACCGACAAGACCCGCCAGATCACCGGACGCCACGTCCTCCTCGTCGCCGTCGCCTTCTTCGGGGTGGTGTTCGGCGCCAACATGGCCCTCGTCGTCGCGGCGACGGGGAGCTTTCCGGGCCTCGTGGTGAAGAACTCCTACGTGGAGAGCCAGCTCTGGAACGACCGCAAGGCGGCGGCAGAGGCGCTCGGCTGGGACGCCACGGTGGGCTACGGCGAGGGGCGCATCCGGGTGGAGATCGCGGGGCCCGAAGGCGCGGCCGTCGAGGATGCCGCGCTCGTCGCCATCGTCGGCCGCCCCGCCCAGGCCGAGACCGACCGCCGCCTCGTTCTCGCCCCCGTCGACGGCGGCTACGAGGCGCGGATCGCGCTCGCGCCCGGCAACTGGCGCGCGGCGATCGAGACGGTGCAGGGCCCCGATTTCGCCGTGACCGCGAAGCTCTACGTCGCCGAGCCCCGCGTCGCCGGCCAGGCGGCCGACTGATGCGCCTCGATCCCGACCTCCGCCCCTCCGGCGGCTGCTGCGGCGGGGGCGCTGCCGCCTCCGCCAGGGCCGAGGCGCAAGGGGCCGCCGAGCGCTGGACCCGGCCCGCGAGCGGGGGCAAGCGCGCCGTCGACCTCATGGTCCCCGGCATCACCTGCGCCGGCTGCATGGCGCGGATCGAGCGCGGGCTCGCCGAGGTGCCGGGCATCTCCCATGTCCGCGTCAATCTCACCGCCCGGCGCGCGAGCGTGATCTTCGACCCGGAGACGATCGACGCCGACCGGGTGCTCGAGGCGCTCGCCGCTCTCGGCTACGAGGCCAAGCCCTACGACGCGGCCGCCATGGCGGAGATCGACCGCGACCAGCGCGGGCGCGACCTGCTCGCGCGGATCGGCGTCTCGGGCTTCGCGGCGATGAACGTCATGCTGCTCTCGGTCTCGGTCTGGTCCGGCGCCGAGGCCGCGACGCGAGATCTGATGCATTGGATCTCGGCCCTCATCGCGATCCCGGCGGTCGCCTTCTCCGGCCGGCCGTTCTTCGCCTCGGCGCTCGGGGCGCTGCGCGGGCGGCGGCTCAACATGGACGTGCCGATCTCGCTCGCGATCCTGCTGGCCATCGGCACCTCGCTCTACGAGACGGCGCTCTCGGGACCGCACGCCTATTTCGACGCGGCGCTCGGGCTCGTCTTCTTCCTCCTGCTCGGGCGCTATCTCGACCACCGCACCCGCGCCGCCGCCCGCTCCGCCGCCGCCGAACTGACCGCGATGGCCGCGCGCTCGGCGACGGTGATCGAGGCGGACGGCACCCGCCGCGCCGTCGCCGCGGAGGACATCCGCCCGGGCGCGCTTCTCGAGGTCGCCCCAGGCGAGCGCATCCCGGCCGACGGCACCGTCGAGACCGGCGCCTCCGATCTCGACCGCTCCCTCGTCACCGGCGAGAGCACGCCCGAGAGCGTGGGCCCCGGCGCGGAGGTCCATGCCGGGATGCTCAACCTCTCCGGCCCCCTGCGCATCCGCGCCCGGGCGACCGGGGACGACACGCTGCTCGCCGAGATCGCCCGCATGATCGAGGCCGCGGAGCACGGCCGCACGCGCTACGACCGCTGGGCCGACCAGGCCGCGCGGCTCTACGCGCCCGGGGTGCATGTGATCGCCGCCGCGGCCTTCCTGATCTGGTTCGGGGCGACGGGAGACCTGCGGCTCTCGCTCATGATCGCCGCGGCGCTCCTGATCATCACCTGCCCCTGCGCGCTCGGCCTCGCGGTCCCTGCGGTGCATGCGGCGGCCGGGGGCAAGCTCTTCCGGCAGGGGATCTTCCTCAAGGACGGCGGCGCGCTCGAACGGCTCGCGGAGGTCGACACGGTGGCCTTCGACAAGACCGGCACGCTGACCGACGGCGCGCCCCGGCTCGACACGGGCCCCGCGCCGGAGGACCCGGCCTGGCCGGTGGCGGCCGCGCTCGCCGGCGCCTCGCGCCACCCCTTGGCGCAGGCGCTCGCGCAGGCCGCGGAGGCGCGCGGCGTCCGCCCGGCTGCGGTCGCCGATCTCCGCGAGGTTCCGGGCTCCGGCGTCGAGGGCACCTGGGAGGGGCGGCCCGTGCGCCTCGGCTCCGCCGCCTGGACCGGGGCCGCACCCGCCGAGACCACCGCCGTCCACCTGCGCGTCGCGGATGGCACGCGGGTTGCATTCACCTTCGCAGAGTCCGTGCGTGTGGATGCGCCCGAGTTGTGTGAGACCCTGCGTTGTGAGGGGTTCCGCGTGGTTTTGCTTTCGGGCGATGCGTCTCTGCCGGTGGATCGGCTGTCCCGGTCCACCGGCATATCCGAAGCCCATTCCCGTCTGTCTCCCAAGGACAAGCTCGACCGACTTGCGGCGCTCCGTGAGGAGGGCCGGCACGTCCTCATGGTCGGCGACGGGCTGAACGACGCCCCCGCGCTCGCCGCCGCGGACGTCTCCATGTCGCCCGTTTCGGCGGCGGATGTCAGCCGGGCCGCGGCGGACCTCGTCTTCACCGGCGAGAAGCTCGCCCCGGTGGAGTTTGCAATTCGCACAGCGCACACGGCCCGCACTCGCGCGATGCAAAACTTTGCCCTCGCCGCGGCCTACAACGCCATCGCGATCCCGCTCGCCTTCGCCGGGATGGTGACGCCGCTGATCGCGGCGCTCGCCATGTCGGCCTCCTCGATCGCGGTGACGCTCAACGCCATCCGCGGCTGGCCGCAGCCCGGCCTGCCGGAGGGCGCGGCGGCCCGCCCCGCCCCGGCCGTCTCGAAAGGAGCCACGGCATGACCATCCTCGCGATCCTGATCCCGGCCTCGCTGACGCTGGGGCTCCTCGGCCTCGGCGCCTTCCTCTGGACGCTCAGATCCCGCCAATACGACGATCTCGAGGGGGACGCCGCGCGCATCCTCTTCGAGAACGAGGACAAGCCGAAAGAGGACTGAGCTCAGCGCGCGAGCTCGACCAGCACCGCGGCGTAGAAGACGAAGGAGGCGACGAGCACGAAGCCGTGCCAGATCGCGTTCTGATAGGGCAGGCTCTCCCAGAGGTGGAACACCACGCCCACGGTGTAGAGCCCGCCCCCGACCAGCAAGAGCACGAGCGCCGCCGTGCTCATGGCGCCGAGGATCGGCCAGCCGACGACGACGACCGCCCAGCCCATCGCGAGATAGAGCGCGAGCATCAGCCACTCGAAGCGATCGGGCGCCAGGAGCTTCAGCCCCATGCCGAGCCCCGCGGCCGACCACATTCCGGCCAGGATCAGCGCCGCCCGCTCGCCCCCGAGGATGACGGTGAAGGGCGTGTAGGTCCCGGCGATCTTGGCGTAGATCGCGGCATGGTCGATCCGGCGGAGGATCTCGCGCACGGGCGGGGCGGCGCGGATCATGTGGTAGCCCGCGGAGGCGGCGAACATCGCGACGAGGGTGAGCCCGTAGACCGCCGCCGCCGCCATCGCCGCCGCATCCCCCCGCCAAGCCCAGGCGAGCGCGACCACCAGGGGCGCCGCGACCGCCGCCGCTCCGAGGCCCGCGATATGGAGCGCCGCATCGGCGATCCGCTCCGCCCGGGTGTAGCTCGGCAGGCCGCGCCGCGACTCCCCTCGGTTCATGCCGTCCCTCGCTCCGGTTTCCGACGGGCGCGCGCATTGACCCGCCGCCCCGGGCAACGGTAACACCGGGGATCGCCGGGCGCCAAGCGCCGGCGCGGATGCCGAGGGTGAGCCATGTCGGATCGCGGCAGCGCCCGCCGCAGGCCAGCACGCCGCGGCGGGGCGCCTGAGCAGGGCTTCGAGAGCTGGTCGAAGGGGCCGAACGCCGCCTCCGGGCGGATCGCGCAGGGCATGGTCGTGCCCCATTTCGTCCCCGGCTTCCGGCTGACGCCGCAGGCGCGGGTCTTCGTCATCGGCCCCTGGTTCGCCCGCAAGCTCGAGCAGGCGCTGACGGGTGCAGGCGTGCGCGTCACGAGCCGGGATCTGCAGGCGGCGCTCCGCGAGCTGCGGGAGAACCCCAAGCGCGGCCATCTCAACAAGTACAACCCGCTCGCAGTCGCGCAGGAGCTCGACTGGGCGGCGGGGCAGGACTTCCCGCGCGAGGGGCTGATGCCGGCGGGCGACGCGCTGGTCGACCCCTTCCTGCACGAGCGGGCGGCCCATGGCGGGGCGGAGGCCCTGATGCGCCGGCGCCGGGAGATCGCGGCGTATTTCGCGCATGCCTTCGCCGCCGATCTCGTGGTGATCGTGCTCGGCAATATCGAGACTTGGTTCGACCGCCGCACCAAACTCGCGCTCAACAACCCGCCGCTGCAGCGGGTGTTCGACGCGGACCCCGACCGGTTCAGCCTGCGCCGGCTCGAGACCGGGGAGGTCTCGGCGGCGCTCAAGCGGATCATGCAGCGGCTGAAGGGGCAGAACGCCAAGCAGAAGGTGATCCTCACCGTCTCGCCGATGCCGCTCGAGCGGACCTACGGGCCGGAGGACGTGATCGTCGCCAACATGGCGGGCAAGAGCACGCTCCACGCAGCCGCCACCGAATGCGCCGCCGCGCACCCCCAGGTGGACTATTTCCCGGCCTACGAGGCGGTGACGACGTCGGACCCCGCGCGGGCCTGGAAGGAGGACCGCCGCACGGTGCGTGACGAGATGGTGGCGGCGATCACCCGCAGCTTCGTCGACCGCTACGGCCTCTTCCTCGCCGCGGACAGCGAGACGGTCGGCCGGGCCTGAGGCTCATTTCTTGAGATAGACGTAGAAGGCGCCGGCCCCGCCATGGCGCTGATGCGCCTCGTAGATGCCGACGATGCGCCCGGCATGGGGCCCGGTGCGGAGCCATTTGGGCGCCGCCTCGCGCAGGACGCCGCCGCGGGGGGCCATGAAGGGCGCCTCCTCGCCGGAGGGACGCCGCCCGCCCTTGCCGGTGATGACGAGGAGGCAGCGGCGCCGCGCGCGGATCGCCTCGCGCAGGAAAGCGTCGAGCTTGGCATGGGCGCGCTCGGCGGTGAGGCCGTGGAGGTCGATGCGCGCGTCGGGGGCGCGGTCGCCGCGGCGCAGGCGCTCGGCGGTGCGCTTGTCGAGCCCGGGCTCCGGCCGGCCGACGGGGGCCGGGCACGGATCGTGCAGGTCGGCGCGGATGGCGGGCTGCGGCCGGCCCTCGGGCTTCAGGATCTTCGGATGGGCGGGCGGCGGGCCCGCCGGGGCGGCCGGATCGCGCCGGGGCTCGAGCGAGGGGGGCGCCGGGCGCGGAGAGGGGGAGGAGGGGCGCGCGAGCGGCGTCGCCGTGCGGGCGACCCGCTCCCAGATCGCGCGGTCCTCTGCGGTCAGGCGGCGCCGGCGGCCGGGTTTCGAGCCCATCGACCCCACCGGCCCACGCCCCGCCTCACTCGCCGGTGGCCGAGAGGAGCCAGTTGGGGTTGGGCGAGCCCATCACGCGGGAGAAGGTCCACACATCGGTTTGCCGGCGGACCTCGTTGGGGTCGCCCTCCACGATGCGCCCCTCCGAATCGCGGACCGCGACGATCATCTCGCCGACGAAGCGCAGGGTGATGTCCGCCTCCGCGGTCTCCGGGTCGAAGCGCAGCGCGTCGACCTTCAGATCGCGCACGCCGATGAAGCGGCTGTCGACCTTCAGGCCATCCTCCTCCCGGCTGCGGATCACGCTCTCGAACGCGGCGTAGACGTCCGGTGTCAGGAGATCCTGCAGCAACGCCCGGTCGCCCTCCTCATAGGCGGTGAGGACCATCTCGTAGGCCGAGCGGGCGCCGTGCAGGAATTCCTCGAGGGAGAACCCGGGCTCCACCTTGCGGATCTCGGCCATCGCCTCCTGCGCCTCGTCGTCGAGCGCACGGATGGCGGCGGCTTCCATCTCGTCGTCCTCTTCGGACTGGCGGGGCAACTCGGCCCCTGGGCCGTCGCTCCGCCCGGCGGTGCCGGTGGATGGCGGCTCGTAGCCCGTGCGGGTCCCGATCACCGATCGCAGCTTGAAGAGAAGAAACGCCGCGATTGCGAACAGGACGATGAATTCCAGCAACTGATAGCTCATTCCGCCGTGCAGTCTTTCTGGCTCAGGGGGTCGGATCATCCGCGACACGCGCGGCCGGCGCTCCCGAGGCTCCGGTGGGTGGTGTGGCCGTCGACAGGCCTTATGTAAGGCTTCGGCTGGGCAAAGTCTATCGACGCGCGTGCGATTCGCCGACCCGGTGCGTCACGCAAGGAGACGGCCATGTGGCTCTTCGTTCTGCTGATCGTCGTTCCGATCGTCGAAATCGCGTTGTTCATCGAGATCGGCGGGTGGATCGGGCTCTGGCCGACGATCGGGATCGTGGTGGCCACGGCGATCGCCGGCGCGGCGCTGTTGCGCGCGCAGGGGACTGCGGCGCTCGGCGAGTTGCAGCGCCGGCTCGACCGGGGGGAGGACCCGACGGGGCTGCTCGCGCACGGCGCGCTGATCCTGGTCGCGGGGGTGGTGCTGCTGACGCCGGGGTTCTTCACCGATGCGGTGGGCTTCGCGCTCCTCGTCCCGCCGGTGCGCGCGGCGGTGATCCGCTTCGTCGCCAAGCGGGTCGTCGTCGTGGGCGCGCAGCGGATGGCCAGAGGCCATGGGCCGCACGGTCCGCCGCCGCCGGGCTCGGAGACCGTCGAGGGCCAGTTCGAGGAGGTGGACCCGGAGGAGAGTGCGCCCGATGCGCGGGACGAGCTGCCGCATCGCGAGCGGCGCCGCGGCGGCAGGTGAGGCGCCCGGGCGCCATTGCCGTTCCCCCGCCGGTCTGCTAGGCGGGCGCGAATTCCCGTGAGCCTTGGACGAGAGGACAAGCCCGATGACCGACACGACCGCCCAGACCCCCGAGGGGATCGACCTCAACAACCCGCCCGCCGCGCGCATGCTCGCGCATTTCACCCGCGATCTCTCCTTCGAGAACGTCGCGGTGATGGAGGGACAGCAGGTCAAGGGGAACCCGGAGATCGCCGTCAATGTCGGCATGGACGCGAAGTCGCTCGGCGAGGACCGCTACCAGGTCAACATGAAGATCAACGCCAAGGCGACCGGGGAGGACAAGACCCGCTTCCTCGTCGAGCTCGACTATGCCGGTGTGTTCCAGCTGCAGAACGTGAAGAAGGAGCATCTGCACCCGTTCCTCTTCATCGAGTGCCCGCGCCAGCTGCTGCCCTTCGCGCGCCGGGTGATGGCGGACGTGACCCGCGACGGCGGCTATCCGCCGCTGATGATCGACAATGTCGATTTCGCCAATCTCTATCGCCAGCGCCTCGAGGCGGCCCGGCAGCAGCAGCAGGCCGGCGGCAACGGCGACGCGACCGAGCAGCCCGCGCCCCAGGTCTGAGGCGCCCCGGCAGGGCGGGGCTCAGCCCTCCCCGCCTTTGATCTCGCGCCAGAGCGCCGCCTCGCCGAGCTCCGCGACGAAGGCGGCATGCGCGGCCCGCTCCGCCTCCGTCACGCGCGTCGGCAGCGGGTGCGGGCGTGTGCGGGCGGGCGCCTCGCGCGCCGCGCTGGCCTCCGGGCTCTGCGGTTTGCGCTTTCGGGCGCCCGTGGCGAGGGAGAGGCCGTGCTGCCGCCCGCCTTGCAGTTCCAGATAGACCTCGGCGAGCAGCTCGCAGTCGAGCAGCGCGCCGTGTTTCTCGCGCCCCGAATTGTCCACCCCGAAGCGGCGGCAGAGCGCGTCGAGCGAGGCCTGCGCGCCGGGGAACTTCCGCTTGGCGATGGCCAGCGTGTCGACGGCACGGTCCGATGGCAGCGGCGCGAGGCCGAGGCGGCGAAGCTCCGCATTGATCATCGCCATGTCGAAGGCCGCGTTGTGGATCACCAGCGGCGCATCGGCGATGAAGCCGAGGAAGGCGTCGGCGATCTCGCGGAACAGCGGCTGGCGGCGCAGGAAGTCGTCGCCGAGGCCGTGGACCTGGAAGGCCTCCGGCGGCATCGCCCGCTCCGGGTTGATGTATTCGTGATAGACCCGCCCAGTGGGCAGGGCGTTGACGATCTCCACCGCGCCGATCTCGACGATGCGGTGGCCGTCCTCCGGGTCGAGGCCGGTGGTCTCGGTGTCGAGCACGATCTCACGCATGGGCGTCCTTCCGGATCCTGGCGAGGGCGGCGGCGACCTGGGCGCGGGTCGCGTCGAGGCTCTCGGAGGTGTCGATGACGATGTCGGCCCGAGCGCGCTTCTCGGCGTCGGGCACCTGCTTGGCGAGGATGGCGTCGAAGGCGGCCTCGGACATGCCGGGACGCTCGAGCACCCGGGCGCGCTGGATCTCCGCCGGGGCGCTGACGACGATCACCCGGTCGAAGGCGCCCTCGCCCCCGGTCTCGAAGAGGAGCGGAATGTCGCAGAGCGCCATGCGCGCCCCCTCGGCCTCGGCGCGGGCGAGGAAGGCCTCCCGGTCCTCGGCCACGAGCGGGTGGATCGCCGCCTCCACCGCGCCGAGAAGCGCCCCGTCGGCGATCACCGCCGCGCGGAGCCGCGACCGGTCGACCCCCTCGGGGCCGACGGCCTGCGGCGCGATCCGGGCGATCGCCTCGGTCCCCGCGGCGCCGGGGCGGTAGAGACGGTGGACCGCGGCGTCGGCATCCCAGACCGGCACGCCCATCTCGGCGACCATCCCCGCGACGGTCGACTTGCCCATCCCGATGGAGCCGGTGAGCGCGAGGCGGATCATGCGAGGCAGGCCCGCCGCAGCCCCTCGTCCACCGCGGGATCGAGCCCGAACCAGGCGCGGAAGGCCGGCCGCGCCTGGTGGAGCAGCATGCCGAGCCCGTCGACCGCCGCGAGCCCCCGCGCCCGGGCGGCCGCGAGGAGCGGCGTCTCGAGCGGCGCATAGACGATGTCGGTGACGACCGCCGAGGCGGGCAGGCGGGCGAGGTCGATCTCGAGCGGAGGCTGCCCCGCCATGCCGAGGCTCGTGGTGTTGACCAGCACCGCCGCCCCGTCGAGCGCCTCCTCCCGCGCCTCCCAGGGCACCGGGCGGACACGCGCGCCGAAGGCGCGGGCGAGCGCCTCGGCCTTTTCCGCGGAGCGGTTGGCGAGGCGGATCTCCGGGGCGCCCTCGGTCAGCAGCGCGTGGAGCACGGCGCGCGCAGCGCCGCCTGCGCCGAGGACGGCCGCAGGGCCGGAGGAGGCGCGCCAGCCGGGGGCGCCGGCCTTGAGGCTCTCGAGAAAGCCGTAGCCGTCGGTGTTGTCGGCGAGGATGCGGCCCGCCTCGAAGCGGATCATGTTGGCCGCGCCGATCTCGGTCGCCGCCGCGGTCGCCTCGTCGGCGAGGGCCAGGGCGGCCTCCTTGTGCGGCAGGGTGACGTTCACCCCCCGAAATCCCGCCTTCGCGAGCGCCCGGTAGACCTCCGCGAAATCGTCGGGCTTCACCGCGAGCGGCACATAGCGGCCCGCGACGGCGTAGCGCGCGAACCAATGGTCGAACAGCCTCGGCGACTTCGAATGCGCCACCGGCCACCCCATCACGCCTGCGACCAGCGCTCCGCTCATTCCACCAGCTCCCCCCGCGCGCGCAGAAATCCGAGAACCTCGAGGAGGGGGAGGCCGAGGACGGTGAAATAGTCCCCCTCCACGCGGGCGAAGAGCTGCGCGCCGAGCCCTTCGAGGTGATAGGCGCCGACGGAGCCCGTCACCGCCTCGCCCGCCTCGTCCAGATAGCGCGAGAGGAAGGCGTCGGAGAAGGGGCGCATGGCGAGGCGGGCCTGGCCGACATGGCGCCAGACCGGCGCGCCCCCCTCGGCGATCACCGCCGCCGACAGAAGCTCGTGGCGCTTGCCGCGCAGCCGGGCGAGCTGGTCGCGGGCGGCGGCCATGTCGGCGGGCTTGTCGAACACCTCCCCCTCGCAGACGAGCACCTGATCCGCGCCGAGGACGAGCCCCGGGACGGAGGCGGAGACGCGCGCGGCCTTCAGCTCCGCGAGCGCGTCGGCGATGTCGCGGGGGGGCGCGCGCTCGGCGGTCATGGCGGCCTTCACCGCGGCCTCGTCGATGCGGGCGGGGCGGATCTCGATCTCGACGCCGGCGGCGCGGAGCATGGCGGCGCGGGCGGGGCTCGCGGAGGCGAGCGTCAGGGCCATGGCGCGCCCTCCCCTCTCTGGCGGCGCAGCTCGGCGAGGATGGCGGCGGCGGTCTCCTCGATCGAGCGGCGGGTGACGTCGATCACCGGCAGGGCGTGGCGCTCGAAGAACAGCCGGGCTTCGGCGACCTCGGCGCGGATGCGGTCGAGATCGGCATAGTCGGCGCTGCGGTCGCCGAGCGCCTCGAGCCGCTCGCCGCGGATCTGGGCGAGGCGGGTCGGGCTCGCGGTGAGCCCGATGGCGGGGACGCCGGCATCGAGGGCGAGGAAGAAGGCCGGGTCCGGCTGGCGGCCGGGGATCAGCGGCATGTTGGCGGCCTTCACCCCGCGATGGGCGAGATAGAGGGCGGTGGGGGTCTTGGAGGTGCGGCTGACGCCCGTGAGGATCACGTCGGCCTGGCGCAGGCGCTGGCCGAGAGGCTCGCCGACGGCGCCGTCGTCATGGGCCATGGCGAAGTCGATGGCGGCCATGCGCTCGAAATAGCCGCGGTCGAGCTGGTGCTGCATCCCGATCTCCGGGCGGGGCTGGCGGCCGAAGAGCTCGGCGAGGCGGGCGAAGACGGGGTCCAGCGGGGCGAGGGAGGAGACGCCGAGGCGCTGGCAGGCGGCCTCGATCCGGGCGCGGAAGGCGCGGTCGGCGAAGGTGTGGAAGACCGGGCCCGGGCGCGCCTCGATCCGCGCGATGGCCGCGGCGAGATCCTCCTCCGTGCGCACGAAGACGGAGACGGCGAGATCGGCGGACACCCCGTCGAACGGCGCGAGGCAGGCGCGCGCCATGGCGGAGAGGGTCTCCCCGGTCGAATCGGAGACGAGGTGGATCACATGCTCGGCGGGCGGTCTGCGGCTCATGGCGCGGGGAGACTGGCCCGGATCGCGCGCGGAGGGAAGCCCGCAGGGCTGTGAAAAGCGGGGAAGGCGGGGATGGCGCCGCCGCCTGCACAAGAGAGCGGGGAGAACCGGGCGTTTCATCCCCCTGTGGGTTGTTTCGCCGCGCCCGAGGGCCGTTGACGGGGAAATCCGCGCCGATGCGAGCGGCTGGATCGGGATAAACGCGAATCTCTCAATGAAATCAGCAATTTCATAAAATTGTTAAAGAAGAATGAATCCCTGCAAATCGGTCTGGGCCCTGTGGATAAGCATGTGAGCAATCTGGGGGCGACCGTTTATCCCCGGCTTTCAGGGTTCCACCAGTGTCAACGACCTTTTAAGAGTCCTTCGTAAGGAAGAACGAGCGGTCCCCATGAAGAAACTCCTGTCGGTCCTCGCCGGACACCCCGCGGAGACACCGCCCGCCTGGCTGATGCGCCAGGCCGGGCGCTACCTGCCCGAATATCGCGAGACCCGCGCCAAGGCGGGCAGCTTCCTCGACCTCTGCTACACCCCGGAACTCGCCGAGGAAGTGACGCTGCAGCCGATCCACCGCTACGGCTTCGATGCGGCGATCCTCTTCGCGGACATCCTGCTGATCCCCCATGCGCTCGGGCGCGACCTCACCTTCGTGCAGGGAGAGGGGCCGCGGATGACGCCGATGACGAGCCGGGAGGATATGGCGAGCCTGAAGCCCCTCGACGAGATCGACGAGACGCTGAGCCCGGTCTACGAGACGGTGGCGCGGCTCTCCAAGTCGCTGCCTGCGGAGACGGCGCTGATCGGCTTCGCCGGGGCGCCCTGGACGGTGGCGAGCTACATGGTCGCCGGGCAGGGCACGCCCGACCAGGGCCCCGCGCGGCGGATGATGTATGCCGACCCGGATGCCTTCGGCGAACTGATCGGCCTCCTGACCGACGCGACGATCCACTACCTCTCCCGCCAGATCGAGGCGGGGGCGGAGGCTGTGAAGGTGTTCGACAGCTGGGCCGGCTCGCTGCCGCCGGAGATGTTCGCGGCCCATTCGGTCGCGCCGATGAAGCGGATCGTGGAGACGCTGCGCTCCCGCCATCCGGACATCCCGGTGATCGGCTTCCCGCGGGGCGCCGGCGCGCTCTATCCCGGGTTCGCGCGGGAGACCGGGGTCCAGGCCGTCGCGCTCGATGCGCAGGTGCCGCTGCAATGGGCGCGCGACGCGATGCCGGATGTGGCGCTGCAGGGCAATCTCGACCCGATGCTCATGGTCGTCGGCGGCGAGGCGCTGACCGGGACCGCCAAGCGCATGGTCGAGGTGATGCACGGCCACCCCTACATCTTCAATCTCGGCCACGGGATCACGCCGGACGCGGACCCCGCGAATGTCGACCGGCTGCTCGAGGCGATCCGGGGCTGAGAGGATGCAGGACTTTCTGCTGGCCTATTACGACTGGCTGCGCGCGCTGCACATCATCGCGGTGATCACCTGGATGGCGGGGATCTTCTACCTCCCGCGGCTCTACGTCTATCACGCGGAGCGCGCGGCGGTGGGCTCGGAGCTTTCCGAGACCTTCAAGGTGATGGAGCTCAAGCTCTTCCGCCTGATCATGAACCCCTCGATGATCGTGGTCTGGGTCGTGGGGATCCTGCTGATCGTGGCGAATGGCTGGGCCTGGCTCGCCGCTTCGCCCTGGATGCATGCAAAGCTCGTCCTGGTGGCCGGGATGACCTGGTTCCACCACTGGTGCGGCACCGCCCGCAAGCGCTTCGCCCGAGACGAGAACGAGAAGACCGGGCGGCACTACCGGATCATGAACGAGGTGCCGACGCTGATGCTCGTCGCCATCGTGGTGCTGGTGGCGGTGCAGCCCTTCTGAGAGACCGGGGCTCCCTTGACAGGGGGCAAGGCGGCGGGCACTATCCGCATTCGACATCCGGCGGCCCTCGCCGGAGCCGCGGCCCGTCCGCTCCCCCTCCCCCACGGTTCCCGCATGACCCAACAGAAGCTGTCCGACCTCAAGGCGAAATCGCCGACCGATCTGCTCGCTTTGGCCGAATCGCTCGAGGTCGAGAACGCGTCCACCCTGCGCAAGCAGGACATGATGTTCGCGATCCTGCGCGAGCTCGCCGAGCGCGACGAGGAGATCATCGGCTCCGGCGTCCTCGAGGTGCTGCAGGACGGCTTCGGCTTCCTGCGCTCGCCGGAGGCCAACTATCTCCCGGGCCCGGACGATATCTATCTCTCGCCCAACCAGATTCGCAAATTCGGCATCCGCACCGGCGACACGGTGGAGGGGCCGATCCGCGCCCCGAAGGACGGCGAGCGCTATTTCGCCCTTCTCAAGGTCAACACGATCAATTTCGAGGAGCCCGAGAAGGCGCGCCACAAGGTCCATTTCGACAATCTGACGCCGCTCTATCCCGACCAGCGGCTGAAGATGGAGATCGAGGACCCGACCATCAAGGACCGCTCCGCCCGGGTGATCGACCTCGTGGCACCCATCGGCAAGGGCCAGCGCGGGCTGATCGTGGCGCCCCCGCGGACCGGC
Organism: uncultured Limibaculum sp.; assembly: GCA_964576075.1. Lineage (GTDB taxonomy): Bacteria > Pseudomonadota > Alphaproteobacteria > Rhodobacterales > Rhodobacteraceae > Thermohalobaculum. The sequence continues at coordinate 23,028 of CAZNTX010000065.1, forward strand.
AAGACGGTGCTGCTGCAGAACATCGCGCGCTCGATCGAGGTGAACCACCCCGAGTGCTACCTGATCGTGCTGCTGATCGACGAGCGGCCCGAGGAGGTGACCGACATGC
>CAZNTX010000066.1:0-22818 GCA_964576075.1 uncultured Limibaculum sp.
GCGGGCCGCGCCTCTCTCGGGCGGCCGCGCCCCGGGGCGAGCGGCGGCTTGACTTCGACCTCGCCTAGCGTAAGGCGTTGAGCCATGGAAAGCTTGCACCTCCTCGTCGATCTTCATTCCGACGGCGCGCGGCAGGGCCCCGGGGGCGAGGCGGAGACCCGTCTCGCCGTGGCGCTGTCAGGCCTCGAGGGGCGGCGCGGGCTCCGCATCGCCGATATCGGCTGCGGCACCGGGGCGTCGACACTCGTGCTCGCCCGGGCGCTCGACGCCCATGTCACGGCCGTCGATCTCGTGCCGGAGTTTCTCGCCCGGCTCGAGCGGGCCGCCGCGGCGGCGGGGCTCGCGGACCGGATCGCGACGCGGGCGGCGTCGATGGAGGATCTGCCCTTCGAGGACGGGGCCTTCGACGCGATCTGGTCCGAGGGCGCGATCTACACCATGGGCTTCGAGGCGGGCGTCCGGGCCTGGGCGCGGTGTCTCGCGCCGGGGGGCGTGCTCGCGGTGTCGGAGCTCACTTGGCTGACGGCGGCCCGCCCGGCGGAGCTTCAGGCGCATTGGGAGGCGGAGTATCCCGAGGTCGCCACCGCCTCGGCCAAGATGGCGGTGCTGGAGCGGCAGGGCTTCTCCCCGCTCGGCTATTTCCCGCTGCCGGAGCGGTGCTGGCTCGAGGGCTATTACCGTCCGATGCAGGCGCGCTTCGAGGGGTTTCTCGCGCGCCACGGCGGGTCCGAGGAAGCGCGCGCCGTCGTCGCCGCCGAGGAGGCCGAGATCGCGCTCTACGAGCGCTACAGCGCCTATGTGGGCTACGGCTATTACATCGCGCGCAAGGCGTGAGGCTGGCCCGTTCCCGGGGGGGACCGTCGGAGACCGGCGGGCGGGTCCGCCCGGCGCGCTCTCTCGCCCGGCTCCGCGCTAGCCGGGGGCGCGCAGCGTGAGGTTCTCGACCCAGCGGCCGCGGTCGAGCTGGGCGGAGCGGGGATAGGTGCGGACCTTGGCGACCCGGCCCTCGGCGAGGAGCTGCTGCATGCGGACCCAATACTCCGCCGTCAGCAGCTCGCCATGGGCCTCGCGGAAGAGCCGGCGCAGCCCGCGGTCCGGCAGCCGCAGATGCGCCTCGAGCTCTTCGGGGAGGAAGACCGGGCCCTCCTCGAAGAACCAGTCGGGGATGTCCTCCTCGCCCGCCTCGCGGTCGGCATTGGTGCGGACCTTGACCTCGGAGAGCGGCAGGATCGCGTCGTAGTCGAAGAGATAGACGAAGCGCAGATCCGAGACGCCGTAGTTCCGCCCGTCGAGATCGCGGTTGAAGACGCCGGTGGCGGCGTTGTTGCGGATGCACTGGCCGAGGCGGATGACGACGAGCTCGGCCTCCTCCCGGGTGCAGCGCTCCAGATAGAGCGGCACCGGCACCATCTTGTGCTGCAGGATCAGGTGGCGGAAGAACACCTCGTCGCGCCAGAGCGAGACCGAGCCCGCGGCCTCGGAGAGCATCGCGTCGAGCAGCCCCTCGGCGAAGAGGGCGCGGGGCAGCGTGAGGTTCTGGTAGAGGATGTTGTCGAGCATCGAGCCGGAGCGGTTGATCTCGTGCACCCGGCGGTATTTGGCGAGCACGCTGTCCACCCCGTCGAAGCGCTCCCATTTGTAGCTCGCGGTCGGGCGGTCGCGGATCACCTTGGCGACATAGCCGGTGCCGGGCGCGGTGAAGCCGATGGCGACCGAGCCGAGGGGGCCGGGGGCGTGGTCGAGCACCTCCGAGGCGCGGGCGAGATCCTCCTGGAGCTGCGCCATCACCGCCATCTTGCCGACATGGTTGTAGCCGACGGTCGAGTAGTGCAGCCCGCGCGGGCGGCCGGGCATGAGCCCGAAGAGGTAGTCGACGAGCTCGTGATAGGCCTCCACGGTGACGTGGAAGTTGGCCAGGGTGGAGGAGAAGACGTGGCGCAGCGTCGCCTCGCGCAGGATCACCGCGTCGACGCGCACGCCGTCTGCGCCGTGGACGAGCGCGAGGGCCAGCGGCGCGCGGCGCTCTCCGAGATCGAGGGCGCCGACGACATAGGCCCCGCGGTTGCGGTAGAAGCCCGCCGTGATCGCCTCGACGGCGGCGAGGCGGGGCGTCTCGGAGAGGCCGAGTTCCTGGTTCACGCGCTCGGCCACGGCGGCGGCGTCGGCGGCGCGGTCGGCGAAGGGGGCCTCGAGCCCCGGCGCGTCGAGCAGGCGCTCGACCAGGGCGGGCGTCATGCGCCCCTCCGCCGGGAGGTGCATCAGGAAGCCCGGGCGCGACTCCGCCGGGGGGGCGCCGCGCAGGTCGTAGGGGATCGGCTCCCAGCGGTCGTGATAGACGGCGCGGCGGAGCGAGGCGAGATAGGCCAGCGCGAGATCGGCTTCGTAGCGCCCCGCGATGAGCTTGGCGAAGGCGTCCTCGACGCGGGCCCAGAAGCCCTGATCGGCGTCGTATTCGCGGATCGCCAGGGTGAGGATCGGGGCTGCGCGGGAGACCGAGAGCGCGTAGATCGCGAGGCGCTCCTGGCTGAGATCGATCGCGCGGGGCCAGTCGCGGGTCTCGAAGGCGCGCTTGGCGGCCCAGGGGATGGCGCGGGAGCGCTGGTAGTAGTCGTCGAAGATGTCGAGGATGAGGGCGGCCATCGCGTCGGCCGGGCGCGCGCCCTCGGCCTCGCGCAGGCGGGCGAGCCCGGCATAGGCGAGGCGCTCGGTGTCGAGGCTGTCGTAGTCGCGGCGGGCGAGGCTCGTCATGGACGCCATCTTGCGCCGCCGCCCGCCCCCGGACAAGCCGCCGCGGCGGGCTTGACCTCGGGGCGAATGCGTTAGCTCCCGCCTACCTGACCAAATTTCCCACATGGATGCCGAGCGACCGATGACCGACGCCGCCCCCCCGACGCTCCTCTGGCTCCGGCGCGACCTCCGTCTCGCCGACCATCCGGGCTGGGCGGCGGCGCTCGCGGGCGGCGGGCCTGTGATCCCGGTCTACGTGCTCGATCCGGCGACGGAGGCGCGCCTCGGGGCCGCCCCCGCCTGGCGGCTCGGGGAGGGGCTCGCGGCTTATAGCCAAGCGCTCGCGGCCCGCGGCTCGCGGCTCGTGCTCCGCCGGGGGGACGCGCTCGACACGCTCGCTGCCCTCGCCGAGGAGACGGGCGCGCGCCGCGTCGTCTGGTCCCGCCTCTACGACGGCGCCGCGATCGCGCGGGACACGGAGGTGAAGGCGGGGCTCAAGGCCCGCGGGATCGAGGCGACGAGCGTCAACGCCCATCTCCTCTTCGAGCCCTGGGAGGTCGAGACCAAGACCGGCGGCTTCTACAAGGTCTACACCCCCTTCTGGAAGGCCGTGCGCGGGGCGGAGCTCTCCGAGCCGATCCCCGAGCCCGCCGATCTCGCGCCGCCTGCAACCTGGCCCGCCTCCGAGCGGCTGGAGGACTGGGGGCTCGGCCGGCGCATGAACCGCGGCGCCGAGGTGGTCGCCGAATTCGCCATCGTCGGCGAAGCCGCCGCCCGCGCCCGGCTCGATTGGTTTCTCGGCGAGGCGATCCACCGCTACAAGGCCGATCGCGACCGGATGGATCTCGACGCCACCTCCCGGCTGGCGCAGACTCTCTCCCTCGGCGAGATCTCGGCGCGCACCCTCTGGCAGGCGGGCTGGCGCGCGGTGGAGGCCGCCTCCGGCGCGCAGGCGGCGGGGGCGGAGACCTTCGTCTCGGAGCTCGTCTGGCGCGAATTCGCCTACCACCTGCTCTACCACACCCCCCATATCGAGGCGCGCAACTGGCGCGAGGCCTGGGACGCCTTCCCCTGGGCCGCCGATTCGGAGGGTGCCGAGCTCTGGCGGCGGGGGCGGACCGGCATCGAGGCGGTGGATGCGGCGATGCGGGAGTTGTATGTCACCGGCACGATGCACAATCGTGGGCGCATGATCGTCGCGAGCTTCCTGACGAAACACCTGCTGGTGGACTGGCGCGCGGGCGAGGCCTGGTTCCGCGATTGCCTGATCGACTGGGACCCGGCCTCGAACGCCATGGGCTGGCAGTGGTCCGCCGGCACCGGGCCGGACGCGACGCCCTATTTCCGCGTGTTCAACCCGGCGACGCAGGCCGAGCGCTTCGACCCCGAGCGCGCCTATCGCGACCGCTGGATCGCCGAGGGCCGGGCGCGGCCCCACCCGGACGCGCTCAAATTCTTCGAGGCGGTCCCCCGGTCCTGGGGGCTTTCGCCGTCGGACGCCTATCCAGATCCCGTCATCGGCCTCAAGGAGGGCCGCGAGCGCGCGCTCGCCGCCTACCGCAAGCTCAAGGAGGCCGCCTGACGCCCGCCCCTCCCGTCCGGGAGACCCGCTCCATCCGCCTCAGACAGAACACGACAGGACGACCATGAAGATTGCAGTTGTGGGCTCCGGCATCGCCGGCCTCGGCGCGGCGCTCGCGCTTTCCGACGCGCATGAGGTGCGCCTCTTCGAGCGCGACGAGCGCATCGGCGGGCATGCCAACACGATGGAGGCGGAGTTCCCCGACGGCGTGCAGCCCGTGGACACCGGCTTCATCGTCTACAATCTGCGCAACTACCCCAATCTCTGCGGGCTCTTCGAGGAGCTCGAGGTGCCGACCAAGTGGTCCGACATGTCCTTCGGCTTCTCGCTCGAGAGCGGGGCCTGCGAATATGCCTGCGACAATCTCGACAAGCTGTTCGCGCAGCGCTGGCGGGTCTGCGATCCGCGCTTCCTCGGCATGGCGCGCGAGATCCTGCGCTTCACCAAGGAGGGGCCGGCGGATCTCACCGGCGGGCGGCTCGAGGGGCTCTCCCTCGGCCAATGGCTGGAGACGCGGCGCTACTCCCCCTGGTTCCGCGAGCGGTTCCTGCTGCCGATGGGGGGCGCGATCTGGTCGACCTCGGCGCGCGAGGTGCTCGACTTCCCCGCCCTCAACTTCGTCAACTTCTTCTGCAACCACGATCTGATGACGGGCCTCGACCCGGCGCAGCGCTGGCGCACGGTGGACGGTGGCTCGCGGGAATACGTGCGCCGCGTGCATGCGCGGCTCGGCCCGCGGGTGATGCCGGGGCGCGCGGTCGTCCGCGTCGAGGCCGAGGAGGGCGGGCGCCCGGTCCTCGCCTTCGCCGACGGGGCGACGGAGAGCTTCGATCAGGTGGTCCTCGCCGTGCACGGCCCGGAGGCCCGCGCCCTCCTCGCCCGGCCGGACGCGCAGCAGGCGGCGCTCCTCTCCGCCTTCCGCACCACGACGAACCGCGCCGTGCTGCACTCCGATCCGAGCCTGATGCCGCGCCGGCGCCGGGTCTGGTCCTCCTGGAACTTCCTCGCCGACCGCACCGAGACCGAGGACGTGCGCCCCGCCCAGGTCACCTATTGGATGAACCGCCTGCAGAGCATCCCCGAGCACCGCCCGCTCTTCGTGAGCCTCAACCCCCGCCGCGAGATCGACCCCGCGCGCACCCATGCGGTGCTCGACTACGCGCATCCCTTCTACGACCAGGCCGCCTTCGACGCGCAGCGCGAGATGGACGCGATCCAGGGCCGCGGCGGGGTCTGGTATGCCGGCGCCTGGCTCGGCTACGGCTTCCACGAGGACGGGCTGCGCACCGGCCTCCGGGTGGCGGCGGCGCTCGGCGCGCGGCCGGCCTGGGCGCGCGATCTCGGCCGCCCGATGGCGAGCGCCCATGCCGCGTGACGCGCCCTGCGCCGACATCTCGGCCTGCCTCTATGCGGGGCATGTGATGCATATGCGTCTCACGCCCTTCGCGCACAAATTCCGCTACCGGGTGTTCACCCTCCTCGTCGATGCCGACCGGATGGCGGAGACCTGCCGGGGCCTGCGCCTCCTCGCCTTCGAGCGCTTCGGTCTCCTTTCGCTCTGGCGCAAGGACCACGGGCCCCGCGACGGCGGCGATCTCCGCCCCTGGGTCGAGGCGCGCCTCGTCGAGGCGGGGCTGCCGCGGCCGGAGCGGATCTGGCTCCTCGCCTTCCCGCGCATCTTCGGCTACGTCTTCAATCCGCTCTCGGTCTATTTCTGCACCGATGCGGCGGGGCGGCTCGAGAGCGTGGTCTACGAAGTCAAGAACACCTTCGGCGACCAGCACGCCTATGCCCTCTCGGCGGAGGCCGACGCCGACGGCGCCGTGCGCCACGAGCAGGGCAAGGGCTTCTTCGTCTCCCCCTTCATCGGGATGGACCAGACCTATGCCTTCACGATCCGCCCGCCGGAGGGCCGCCTCGCCATCCGCATCCGCCAGCGCGACGGCGACGGGCCCTGGCTCATCGCCACCCAGTCGGGCACGCGCCGGGCGCTCTCGGACCGCAACCTCCTGCGGCTCTGGGCGAGCCACCCTTTGATGACCGTCAAGGTCTTCGCCGCGATCCATTGGCAGGCTCTGCGGCTATGGCTCAAGGGCGCGCGCTTCCATCCCTATCGGGGTCCCTATCCGGCCGGCCAGGGGGCGTCCGAAGCCGGCCCCCGGGCCGCGGATTGGGGCTAGAACCGTCGGACTCTTCAAGCTAACACCCCAGGGTGATGGGAGGGACAGGCATGGCTCTCAACAGCACCAAGGGGCAGACCGCCCTGCCGCGGTGGTTCGAGCCCTTCTTCGCAATTCTCGGGCGCATGGAGCGGGGCTCGGTCGAGGTCTCGCTGCCGGACGGGCGCGTGTTCCGCGCCGAGGGGCGGGCGCCCGGCCCCCATGGCCGGATCGACGTGGTCGAGACCGAGTTCTTCTCGCGCCTCATCCGCGAGGGCGAGCTCGGCTTCGCGGAGATGTATGTGGAGGGCTGGTGGACGACGCCGGCGCTGCAGCCGTTGCTCGACGTGCTGCTGCTCAACAACGAGGCGGTCGGGCGGAACCTGCCCGGGGCGCAGCTCCTGCGCGCCTACGAGCGCTTCCGGCACTGGCTGCGCGCCAACTCCAAGACCGGCTCGCGGCGGAACATCTCCTATCACTACGATCTCGGCAACGAGTTCTACGCCGCCTGGCTCGACCCCTCGATGACCTACTCCTCCGCCCTCTACGCGCCCGGGCGCGAGACGCTCGCCGAAGCGCAGGAGGCGAAATACGCCTCGATCTGCGACCGGATGGAGCTCAAGCCCGGGCAGCACGTCCTCGAGATCGGCTGCGGCTGGGGCGGCTTCGCGGAATACGCCATCGCCAAGCGCGGCGCGCGGGTGACCGGGCTCACCCTCTCGCGCGAGCAGCAGGCCTATGCGCAGAAGCGCCTCTTCGAGGCTGGCCTCGCCGAGCGCGCCCAGATCGTGCTGCGCGACTATCGCGACGAGCCGGGGCGCTACGACGGCGTCGCCTCCATCGAGATGTTCGAGGCGGTGGGCGAGCGCTACTGGCCGACCTTCTTCGCGACGCTGCGCGACCGGCTCGAACATGGCGGTCTCGCCTCGATGCAGGTGATCACCGTGGCCGACCATCTCTTCTCCGGGTATCGGCGCGGGACGGACTTCATCCAAAAATACATCTTCCCCGGCGGAATGCTTCCCTCGCCGAGCGAATTTCGTCGGCAGGCGGAGGCGGCGGGGCTGGATTTGGTCGGCTCGATAGAGTTTGGTAGAGACTACTCGCGCACGTTGCGCGAGTGGCGGGTCCGATTCAACGAGAGGTGGCAGGATATCGCCGCTCTCGGCTTCGACGGGCGGTTCCGCCGGATGTGGGATTTCTATCTCGCCAGTTGTGCGGCGTGCTTCGCGGCGGGAACGACCGATGTGACGCAAGTGGCGCTGCGCCGGAGCGCCTGACCCCCGGGGGGCCTCCTCCCGGGCCGTCGGCCGCCCTGGCCCGTGGCGCGTGGACGACACCCTGGCCCCTGGAGGGGAGGCTGCCCGATGCTGGTGTTCCGCATTCTTTGCGCGCTCTTCGTGGCCTGGGCCATGAACTGGTCGCTGTCGGGGCCGGAGGCCGCGCTGCTGCGCGAGGAGATTCCGGAATTCGCCGCCATCGCCCCCTTCGCCGGCGCCCTCGTCGGCTTCGTCAATCTCGCCAAGCGGCAGGGCTGGGGGGGGATCGTCGCGATCGCCAACGGCATGTGGTCGGGCTTCCTGACCCTCGTGATCACCTCCGTGATCTTCGTGCTCGCCACCGCGGGGGACAGCTTCGCCCGCGTCGGCGACACCGACACTGGCTTCATCGGGCAGATCCTCGCGGAGAACACGGCGCTGGTGGTCGACATGCTGGCGAACTTCCCGCTCCTCGTCGTCTGCATCGGGGCGACGGCGGTGGTCGGGCTCGTCACGGAGGTGATCCACTGGGCGCTCGTCCGCCTGCGCAAGCGCCGCGGGATCAAGGAGCGCAACGACCGCCGCGCCCATCGCCCCTCGATGTATTGACCCGCTTGAAGGCGGCCCGGCCCGGCCCATTTCGCCGCGCATGACGCGGAGCCTCGCCCATTTCGGATACGCGCTGCCGGCCCTCCCGCTCGCGGCGCTCTATCTCCCGGTCTTCACCCATCTCGCGCCGTTCTATGCCGGCGAGCGGGGGGTGGATCTGGCCGCCCTCGGCCTCGCGCTCATCGCCATCCGGCTGTTCGATGCGGTGAGCGATCCCCTCGTCGGCTGGCTGTCGGACCGGACGGGGGGGCGCTTCGCCCGGCGCGCCTGGCTGATCGCCGCGGTGCCGCTCGTCATGCTCGCGACCTGGGAGGCGTTCGTGCCGCCGGAGGAGGCGGGCCTCGCCCATGCCGCGCTCTGGCTCTTCCTGCTCACCCTCGGCTGGACCATGGCGCAGACCCCCTATGTCGCCTGGGGCGCCGAGATCGAGGGAACCTATGAGGGGCGCACCCGCGTCACCTCCTGGCGCGAGTCGATGGTGCTGATGGGCACCCTCGCGGCGACGCTGCTCTATTTCCTCTCCGGCGAGGGCGGGGACGGGTTGCGCGCCGTCGCCCTCGCGGTGGTGGTCTTCCTGCCGGTGGCGGTGCTGGCCGCCGTGTCGCTCGCGGGGGAGCCGCGGCGGCTCAGGGGCAAGCTCTCGGTCGCCCAGGGGGCGGCGGCGATGCGGGACAATCTGGCCTTCCGCCGGCTCATCTTCGCCTGGTTCGTCAACGGCGCGGCCAACGGGCTGCCGGTCACGCTGTTCATCTTCTTCGTCGATCACCGGCTGCAGGCGCCGGAGGCGGCCGGGGCGCTGCTGCTGATCTATTTCGTCGCGGCGATCCTCGGCGTGCCTTTCTGGGCGTGGCTCGCCGGGCGGGTGGACAAGCACCGGGCCTGGGCGGGGGCGATGGTCTATGCCTGCGCGGTTTTCGCCGCGGCGCTCCTGCTAGGGCCGGGGGACGTCGTCGCCTTCGGCGTGATTTGCGTGCTGACCGGCCTCGCCCTCGGCGCCGATCTCTCGCTCCCCCCCTCGATCCAGGCCGATGTGGTGGAGACCGACAGTTTGCGGACCGGGGCCGCCCGCGCGGGGCTCTTCTTCGCGATCTGGCAGGTGGCGACCAAGGCCGCCCTCGCCCTCTCCTCCGGCACGGCGCTGATCCTTCTGGCCACGGCGGGGTTCGATGCGGAGGCCGCGGTCGGCACCAATTCCGAGGACGCGCTCTGGGCCCTGGCGCTGCTCTATGCGGCGGCGCCCATCGCGCTGAAGCTTCTGGCGGTCTGGATCATGTGGGGCTTCCCCCTCGGCCGGGCGGAACTCGACCGGCTGCGCGCCGGCGCGTCTCCCGCCCCGGGCTGAGCCTCAGCCGGCCGCCGCGCGCAGGCGGAGCGCCTGCGCCCCCGCCGCGTCGCGCAGATCGGCGAGAAGGCGGCGGGTCTGTGCGTCGATCATCGTCGCATGGCTGTCGAGATGCAGCGCGATCGCCGTCTCGATATTTGCGAATGTGAGGAAGGCGGTGTCCGGCGGGGGTGTGGGATGCGATGTGTGCTGTCTCATAGTCTTTCCTCTAGGTCCGGGCCGTCCCCCCGTTCGGACAACCCGCGTTTACCCTGGCGGTCGTCAATAAATACTTACAGCTCTTAACGATGGGTTACCTGGGGCCGCCTGCGACGGCCCGCCGCGGCGCTCAGGAGAGCTCGATCAGCAGGTCCTTGGCGTCGACCTGCGTGCCCGCCGGCGTCACGATGCGCTCGACCACGCCGTCGCGGTCCGCGGTGATCGCCGTCTCCATCTTCATCGCCTCGAGGGTGAGGAGCACGTCGCCCGCCTGCACCTTCTGCCCCGGCACGACGCCCACGGAGCCGATCACCCCCGGCATCGGCGCGGGGACGTGGTTGGCGTTGCCGGCCTCCGCCTTCTCGGCGCGGGCCTTGGGGGCGGCGAAGCGGCGGTCCTCGACGCGGATGGTGCGCGGCTGGCCGTTCAGCTCGAAGAACACCTTGACCTCGCCGTGCTCGTCCGGCTCGGAGATCGCCTGGAGCCGGATCACCAGCGTCACGCCCGGGCGCAGATCGACCGCGATCTCCTCGCCCGGTTCCATGCCGTAGAAGAAGGTCGGGGTGGGGATGACGCGGACCGGCCCCCAGTCCCGCCGGCGGCCCATATAGTCGAGATAGACCTTGGGGTAGATGAGATACGAGGCGAGGTCCTCGTCGTCGACGGTGTGCCCGTCCATCGCCTCCATCGCCTCGCGGCGCTTGGCCTCGAGATCGACGGGCTCCATCAGGCTGCCGGGGCGCACGGTGATGGGCTCCGCCCCCTTCAGCACCCGCGCCTGCAGCGCCTCGGGGAAGCCGCCGGGGGGCTGGCCGACATCGCCCTTGAAGAAGGTGACGACGGAGTCGGGGAAGGCGATCTCCACCTCGGGGTTCGTCATGTCCTCGGCCGAGTGCCCGCCGGCCACGAGCGTCAGCGCCATGTCGCCGACGGTCTTGGCGATGGGGGTGACCTTGATGACGTCGCCGAAGGCATGGTTCACCCCGGCATAGGTCCGCGCGACCTCCTCCCAGCGGTCCTCGAGCCCCATGGAGCGGGCCTGCGCGCGGAGATTGGTCACCTGCCCGCCCGGCATCTCGTGGAGATAGACCTCCGAGGTGCCCGAGCGCATATCGGCCTCGAAGCCCGCATATTGCCGGCGCACCCCCTCCCAATAGCGCGAGATCTCGCGGATCGCTCCGAGATCGAGCCCGGTGTCGCGGGGCTGGTTCTGCAGCGCGGCGACGACGGAGCCCAGGGGCGGCTGCGAGGTGAGCCCGGAGAGCGCGTCCATCGCGCAGTCCGCCGCATCGACACCGGCCTCGGCGGCCGCGAGCACCGAGGCCGCGGAGATGCCGGAGGTGTCGTGGGTGTGGAAATGGAGCGGCAGCCCCGTCTCCTCCTTGATCGCCTTGACGAGCGCGGTCGCCGCGGCCGGCTTCACCAGCCCGCCCATATCCTTGATGCAGAGGACATGGGCGCCGGCCGCTTCCAGCTCCTTGGCGAGGCCCACATAGTAGGACAGCGAATACTTCGCCCGCGCGGGGTCGTGGATGTCGCCGGTGTAGCAGATCGCCGCCTCGCAGATCTTGCCCTCGGCGATCACGCAGTCCATCGCGAGGCGCATGTTCTCCACCCAGTTGAGCGGGTCGAAAATGCGGAAGAGGTCGATCCCCGTGGCGGCGGCGCGGCGGATGAAAAACTCCACCACGTTGTCGGCATAGTTGGTGTAGCCCACCGCGTTGGAGGCGCGCAGCAGCATCTGCGTCAGCAGGTTGGGCATCCGCTCGCGCAGCTCTCTCAGCCGCTGCCAGGGGCATTCCTGGAGGAAGCGGTAGGCGACGTCGAAGGTCGCGCCGCCCCAGCACTCCATGGAGAAGAGGCCGGGCAGGTTGGTGGCGTAGGCGGGGGCCACCCGCGTCATGTCGATCGAGCGCATGCGGGTGGCGAGCAGCGACTGGTGGCTGTCGCGCATGGTCGTGTCGGTGAGCAGGAGGCGCTCCTCGGCGAGCATCCAGTCCGCCACCGCCTTCGGGCCCTGCGCGAGCAGCAGATCCCGCGTGCCCGGCACCGGCGCGTCGGCCCGGCGCTTCGGCGGCACCGGCGGGCGCACGGAGGCCGGCAGCTTCGCCCGCCCCTCGGTCTCCGGATGGCCGTTCACGGTGATCTCGGAGACGTAGGTGAGCAGCTTCGTCGCCCGGTCGCGGCGCTTGGGAAAGACGAAGAGCTCCGGCGTCGTGTCGATGAAGCGCGTCGTGTAGCTCATATCGAGGAACGACGGGTGCTTCAGCAGGTTCTCCACAAAGGCGATGTTGGTCGCGACGCCGCGGATGCGGAACTCGCGCAGCGCCCGGTCCATCCGCGCGATCGCCTCCTCCGGGCGCGGCGCCCAGGCGGTGACCTTCTCGAGGAGCGAATCGTAGAAGCGGGTGATGACGGCGCCGGAATAGGCCGTGCCCCCGTCGAGGCGGATGCCGAAGCCGGTGGCCCCGCGATAGGCGGTGATGCGCCCGTAGTCGGGGACGAAATTGTTGCGCGGGTCCTCGGTGGTCACGCGGCACTGGATGGCGTGGCCGGAGAGGTCGATCCGGTCCTGGGAGGGCGCGCCGGTCGCCTCGGCGATGCTCGCCCCCTCGGTGATGCGGATCTGCGCCTTGACGATGTCGATGCCCGTCACCTCCTCGGTGACCGTGTGCTCGACCTGGATGCGCGGGTTGACCTCGATGAAGTAGAACTTCTCGCTGTCCATATCCATCAGGAACTCGACCGTGCCGGCGCAGGTATAGCCCGCATGGCGGCCGATCTTGAGCGCGAGCTCGCAGAGCTCCTCCCGCCGGTCCTGGGAGAGATAGGGGGCGGGGGCGCGCTCCACGACCTTCTGGTTGCGCCGCTGCACGGTGCAGTCCCGCTCCCAGAGATGGTAGAGCGTGCCGTGCCGGTCGCCGAGGATCTGCACCTCGACATGGCGCGCCCGCTCGATCAGCTTCTCGAGATAGCCCTCGCCGTTGCCGAAGGCCTGCGTCGCCTCGGACCGGCCCTCGCGGATCTTGGCCATCAGCTCGTCCGGCGCATGGATCGGGCGCATGCCGCGCCCGCCGCCGCCCCAGGAGGCCTTGAGCATCAGCGGATAGCCGATCTCCTCGGCCCTGGTGCGCACCGCCTCCATCGCCTCGGCGCTCGCCGTGTCGGGGTCGGGCAGCACCTCGGAGGCCGGGATCACCGGCACCCCCGCCGCGATCGCCGCCTGCCGGGCGGAGGCCTTGTCGCCGAGCATGCGCATGACCGCGGCGGAGGGGCCGATGAAGGCGATCCCGGCCTGGTCGCAGGCATCGACGAGGTCGGGGTTCTCCGAGAGCAAGCCGTAGCCCGGATGCAGCGCGTCGGCCCCGCAGTCCCGCGCGATGCGGATCACGTCCTCGATGTCGAGATAGGCGGCCACTGGCCCGCGCCCCGCGCCCACCTGATAGGCCTCGTCCGCCTTGAAGCGATGCAGCCCGAGCTTGTCCTCCTCGGCATAGATCGCGACGGTGCGCTTGCCGAGCTCGTTGGCCGCGCGCATCACGCGGATCGCGATTTCGCCACGATTGGCGACGAGGATCTTCTGGAAGGTCGGCATGGGCGCTCCCGCTCACGGTTTCGTGGGACCGAGCATCGCGGCAGGGGCGGGGCTGCGCAACCCCGTTGCGCGGGCCCTGCCGCCGCAGTGCGGGGGCGGTGTCGCGACACGCGCGCTTGGTGTATCAGAGGCGGGCGCGCGGGGCCGGCCGAGCCGGTCCAGATCCGGCATCAAACTGGGAAAATCTCCTTGCATCAAGAGACTGTGGCGGATATTTGAAGCTGTGTCAGAGATGAGGGGTCCATGACGGGTCAGTCCCATCCGCGTCCGAAAGGCGCGCTGCGCCTCGCCGCGGCAGCGGTCGCCTTCGCCGCGCTCTGGCTCGGGGCGCAGGCGCTGGCGCATGCCTCGCCCGCCGCGCTCGCGGCCTTGGTCCTGGCCGTCGCCTGGCCGATCTGGCTCGCCCGGACCGAGGCCGCGCAGATGGACCGCCGGCTCCTCGTCGAGGGGACGCTCGAGCGGCGCAGCCGGCTTTTCCGCCTGCTCTGGCCCGGCCATCTCGTCGCCGCGGCGGAGGCGGTGGCGGCCGGGCTCTCGGCGCTTCTCCTTCTCGGCCTCGCGAGCCAGCTTCAGGGGCCGCATTGGGTGGCCCTCGGCCTCGGCGCCGCGGTCCTCTCGCTCGCCGCCGGGCCGCTCGAGCGCTGGCTCGCGCGCATCGCGCGCCCCGGCATGGCCGGGCCGCTCGCGCGGCGCTTCCCGCTCTTCCTCGTGGCGGTGGTGGGGATCGGCATCGGGGTCTTCGCGGTGGACTATGCCGTCGTCGGCGCGCCGGACACCCGCGGCATGGCCTGGGAGGCGGTCGCGGCGGAGGCCTTCGCCACCGGGCTCGACGCGGAGACGACCCTCGCCGCCTGGCTGATCGGCGGGCTCGCGGCGGCGGATGCGCTCTCCTGGCACCTCTCGCAGATCCTGATCCCCGCGCTGCCGGACGGTGCGCTCCGCGCCGCCTCCTGGGCGCTCGTGCTGGGCGCGGCCGGGGTGCTCTCCTGGCTCTTCGCGCGCTTCGCGCTCGGCGCGCTCGTCCTCGCCGAGGGGCGGGGCGGGGGCGCGCGGCTCTCGCCCGCGCCGGCGCTCGCGGTGGGCGCGGTCGCCCTCGGCATGGGCATGGCCTTCGAGGGCGGGCCGGACGAGCGCCCGTCGCCGGAGGCCGCGCTCGCCGAGATCCGCGCCGTCGCCGCGACGCTCGATCCCTGCGGGGAGGCGGCGCCAAGCCCCGCGCGCCTCTCGGCCCGCGCCGCCGCCGAGATCGCCGCCGCAGAGGCCGAGATCGCCGTCGCCGAGGATCGCCGGATCGACGCCCTCTCCGCCCGCCTCGCCGTCGACACCCGTGCCGGCATCGAGGCCTATCTCGACTGGCACTATTCGCTCAGCGGCGAATACGCCCGCCTCGCCGCCCTCGCCTTCGGCGACCTCGCGGAGACGATGCGCGACAAGCTCGCCGAGGCCGTGCCCCACGGGCAGCGCCTCGCCGACCGGATCGCGGCGGAGCGGCGCATCCTCGATTCGATCGCCGAGGTCCGTCTCGCCTCCGCCGCGACGGCGGCCGGCGCCGCGGCGGCCGAGACGGTGGCCGCCGCGCCCTGCCTCGGAGCGGATCTGGCCGCGCTCGATCTCGGCGCTCTCCCCGCGCTCGCCGAGAGGCCGATCCCCGAGGGCGCGCTCGCCGTCGGCGCGACGGTCGCGCTGCGCGGCGCGCTCTCCCGGGTCGCGGGCGCTGCGGCCGGGCGGCTCGCCGCGCGCGAGAGCCTGAGGGCCGCGAGCCGGATGGCCGCCCGCACCGCCGCCAAGCGCGGCGGCAGCGCGCTCGCCTCGGCCGGCGGCGCGGCGGCGGCCTGCGCGCCGGGCGGGCCGCTCGCCATCGCCTGCGGCATCGGGGCCGGGGTGATCGCCTGGGTCTCGATCGACCTCATCGCCATCGAGATCGCAGAGGCGCGCGGACGGGATCAGATGCGCGCCGCCCTGGCCGCGGCGCTCGGCGGGCGCAATGCGCAGCTCGTCGAGCATCTGCGCGCCCATGCGGCGGAACGGCGCACCGCCCTGGCCGCAGCCCACGAGGCCCGCCTCGCTCGCGCGTTCATCCCCGCTCGCGACGGCTGACGAGCAGCCTTTTGCGCGCCGAAAGCCGGCGTCGGCGCAGCAGCTCCTGCACGGCGAACAGCGCCGCCGCGGCTCCCGCAAGCACCGGGGCCATCTCGAGCGGCACCGGCCCGAGGCCGAGATAGAAGGCCGTCACCGGCACGGCGCCGAGCGCCCAGGCGCCGAGCACGAGCGCCGCCGCCCAGGCGATCGCCGTGCCGTTGCGCCAATAATCCGCCGAGAGCGGGCCCGACCAGTCCCGCCGGGCGCCGAGCCCCTGGATCGCCGCGAAGAGCGCGACGGCAACCGCCATGCTGCCGCGGACCTCGTCGATCCGAACGGCCTGGCGCTCGGCGAGCAGCAGCACCCCGAGGAGCACGGCCGCGCCCGCCGCCGCGCCGGAGAGCGACAACACCGCCGTCTCGAGCGACAGGAGCCGCGAGACGCTGCGGCGCACCGGGCGGGCGAGTTCGTCCCCCTCCTCCGCTTCGCCGGCGAAGGCGAGATCGATCGTCACGCCGATGGCGATGGCGAGGACGAACAGCGCTTCCGGCAGCAGCGGGAAGGTGGGCTTGAGGACGAGGACCGCGAAGAGGAGCAGGAGCACGCCGAGCCCGATCGTCCCCGCACAGGCGACCTTGCCCGAGACCCGCTCGAGCGCGGCGCGCGAGACCGCCACCGCATCGGCGATCTCCGCGAGCGTGCCGGTCCGGAGCGCGAGATCCGCCTCGGCGAGGACGGCGTCGGCCCCGGGCCCGGGGATCGCCGCGGCGAGATTGGCCGCGCGCATGGCGGGCAGGTCCTCGGGCCGGCGGCCGACGGCGCAGACGGTGTGGTTGTCTCTGCGGAAGCTGTCCACCACGAAGGCCGCCTGCGCGCGCCCGGTCTCGCCGAAGACGCGCGCGGGGCGGACGAGATTGTCGAGCGCGCCCTCCGCGCGGGGGGCGGCGGCGGCGAGGTCGGCGCCGGTGACCACCTGCTCGTGCGGGGCGACGAGGGAGAGGCGCACGCCGTCGATCCGCGCGACGCTGCGCGGCCGGTCGTCGATCACGGCGAGCCGGAGGCGGCCGGAGCGCGCCTCCTCCGCGGCCTCGATCGTCCCGTCGGCGAAGCCGTCCGCCACGCCGAGAAGGCCGAGGAGCGCGAAGCCCTCCGCCTCGGTCGTCCCCTCGGGCAGCGGCTCGGAGACGGCGACGGCGACGGCGCGCAGGCCCTCCTCCTCGAGCCCGCGGGCGGCGGCCTCCATCGCCGCGCCGTCGAGCGCGACGAGACCCGAGGGACCGCGCATCGCCGTGCAATGGGCGAGCACCGCGGCGGCGGGGCCGCGCAGGCAGAGGGTCGCCGTTCCGTCGCCGCCTGGGAGGAGGCCGGCGGCGAGGGCGGCGCCGCCCTCCTCGGAGACGGCGAGGACGGCCGCGGCGGGAATCTGGGCGCGGTCGAGCCCGAGGGCCGCGGCGAGGCGCTCCGCGGGACGAGCGTCGCGGTCGCCCTCCGGCGCGAAGCCGGGGCTCGCCGGGTCGGCCCGCGAGGCGCCCGCGGCGACGGCGGCGACGGCGAGGCCGGCGAGGGCCTCGAGCGCGGGACGGGGGGCGTCGATCGGGCGGGCCCCGGTCTCGACGCCCTCCGGCAAGGCGATCGTCTCGCCGCCGGGCAGAACCGCGCGGCGCACCGCGGGGGCGTCCGATTGCAGGACGTCGGCGCTGTTGACGCAGAGAAAGCTCGCCCGGCCAAGCCCCTCCACCGCCCGGGCATGGAAGGGCAGGACGCCGAGCCCCAGCAGCCGCCGCGCGCCCCCCGCGAGGACGAGCCCGGCGCCTGCGACGAGCCCCGGCGGCAGCATCAACGCGAAGAGCGCGACGGCGAGAAGCGCGCCGTCCGAGGCGGAGAGCGCGCCGACGGCGATCAGATAGATCGGCACGGGCAGGGCGAGCATCCCCGCCGGGATGGCGAGGAGCAGCCCGGTCCGCGCGAGGCGCCCGAGGATCGGCGGCGAGGTCTCCGCCGCGGGCCGCGGGGCGTCCGCCTCGGTGTCGGCATGGGGGCCGGGCGCGGCGGCGGGGGCCGCCTCGCGCGCGCGGCCGCGGGGCAGGGCCTCGGCGATTCCGTGGCCGGCGAGCACCCAGCTGCCCTGGGAGATCGTCTCGCCCTGCCCGTTGGCGTTGGCCCCTTTGCCGTTGGCCCCTTTGCCGTTGGCCCCGGTGCCGTTCGCCAGGCGCAGCCCCTCCGAGGAGAGCACCCGGAGCGGCGCGGGCGCGCGCAGGCCGGGCTCGAGCACCACCCGGTCGCCGGCGACGATCTTGCGCGAGGGCACCGTTTCGACCCCGCCCTCGCGCAGCACGCGCACGGAACTCGTCGCCCGGCGCGCGGCGCGGCGGAACGGAGCGGCCGCGGCCCAGGCCTTCGCCGCGATCGCGAGAAGGCCGAGAGCGAGCCCGGCGCCGAGATAATAGTGATAGTTCTGCTGGCTCAAGGCGAGCAGCAGGGCGAAGACGACGGCGAGGGCGATCAGGGTCGGATCCAGGAGGTAGCGCTCGAGCGAGGCGGGGCCGGCGCCCCGGACAAGCGGCTCCCCGCGCGTCGGTCGGCCGCGCCGGGCCCGCCATTCCGGCCGCTCCCCCGCGCTCAGTCGCGCGCGCCCTCTCACCCTGCCACCGCTCACTCTCGGCCTCCCGCCTGCCCGGGTGCGGGCCGAACCGCCGGGCGCGGGGGGGCCGCGGGGCCCGCCGAGCGCTCGGATGCGGCGGCGGCCGACGCCCCCCTGTCTCCAAATAAAATTCGCAATCCCGGTTGCGGTGTTGTTAAGCTCGCGTGAGAGGATTTGCAAACCTCGCCGGCATGCCGGCACGGACAGTCAGGACGGGGTTGGGCGTTGCAGCGGCATGACCTCGCAGAGAGGCCCTCGAACGGGCGTCCGGGGCTTCGCCCCTTCGGGCGGGCCTGGGCGCTCGTCGCGGCTGCGCTGCTCCTCGCGGCGCCCGGCCTCGCCGCCGCCAAGCGACTCAATGTCGGGCTGTTCGACAATGCGCCGAAGATCTGGGCCGACGAGTCGGGGCAGGCCCGGGGGTTCTTCCCCGGGCTGATCTCCGCGCTCGCCGAGCGCAATGGCTGGGAGATCGTCTACGTCCCCTGCAGCTTCAACCAATGCGTGCAGATGGTGCGCCGCGGCGAGATCGACCTGCTGCCGGGGGTCGCGCAGTCCGACCGCCGGGCGGGGCGGCTGCATTTCGGGCGCGAGGCGGTGTTGCAGAGCTGGTCCTCGCTCTATGCCCGGCGCGGCGCCTCGCAGCCGGTGCAGACGCTCGCCGATCTCGACGGGCGGCGCGTCGCGGTGATGCGGAGCAGCCCGGAGGAGCGCGAGCTGATCGAGCTCGGCGCGAAGCGCGACATCACGGTCAGCATCGTGGCCCATGAGGGCCCGCTCGACGTGCTGCGCTCGGTCTCGCGCGGGGAGGCGGAGATCGGCGTCGTCAGCCACCATTTCGGCCGGGCGCACGAGGACAGGTTCGCGCTCGAGCGCTCGAGCCTCGTGTTCCGTCCGCTCGCGCTCTTCTTCGCCTATTCGCCGGGGGTGCCGCAGCGGATGGTCGACCAGGTCGACGGCGACATCGCGCTGATGAAGGCCGACCCGAAATCCGACTATTACGCGCTGCTCGACCGATGGCTGATGCCGCGGCCGAGCTTCGTGCTGCCGAGCTGGGTGCCGATCGTCACCACCCTTACCGCGACGCTCCTGCTCGCGAGCCTCGGGGTCAACGCCTATCTGCGCCGCGCCGTCGCGGAGAAGACCTCGGCGCTTCGCGAGAGCCAGAACCGGCTGAAGGCGATCTTCGACAACGCGCCCGTGGAGATTTATCTGAAAGACCGCGAAGGCCGCTACATCGAGATCAACAAGCAGTTCGAGCGGCTGTTCAACGTCGAGGCGGCGGAGGTCGTCGGCAAGCTGCCCGAGGACGTCCATTACCCCGAGCTGGCCGAGCGGACCCGGGCGCAGGACCTCGCCGTGCTCCAATCGGGGCAGACGATGGCGCGGGAGGAGCAGGCCGAGACCGAGCTCGGCCATCTCGTGCTCCACACCGTGAAGTTCCCGGTCTTCGACGCCGACGGGCAGATCTCCGGCGTCGGCGCCGTCGTGGCGGACGTGACCGAGCAGACCCGCGCGCGCGAGCGGATGATCGAGGTGGAGCAGCGCCTCCTCGACGCGGTCAACGCGCTGCCCGACGGCTTCGTGCTGTTCGATTCGGCCGACCGGCTGGTGATGTGCAACGACAAGTTCCGCGAGATCTTCGCCCGCTGCGAGCCCAAGATCGTCGAGGGGGCGAGCTTCGAGGAGATCCTGCGCTACGGCATCGCCAAGGGGCAGTATCCCGATGCCGTGGGGCGGGAGGAGGCGTTCGTGGCCGAACGGCTCGAGGAGCACCGCAAGGCCGATTCGAGCCTCGAGCTCCGCATGCCGGAGGACCGCTGGGTTCGCGTCGTGGAGCGGCGGACCGCCTGCGGCGGGCGCGTCGGCTTCCGTTTCGACGTCACCGAGGCCAAGCGCCAGGCCCGCGCGCTGGAGAGCGCCCGCAAGCGCGCCGAGGCCGCGGCCGGCCAGCTCCGCGAGCAGACCCGCAAGCTCGCCCAGGTCGTCGAGGTGACCGGCATCGGCGGCTGGGAGCTCGACATCGAGACCGACACGCTGTTCTGGGATTCGATCACCAAGTCGATCCACGAGGTGCCGCGCTGGTACGAGCCGACGCTCGAGACCGCGCTCGCCTTCTACGCCCCCGACTCGCGGACCGTGATCGCCGAGGCGGTGCAGACCTGCATCGAGCGCCGCCTGCCCTTCGACCGGGAGGCCGAGCTCGTCACCGCGACCGGGCGCACGATCTGGGTCCGCGCCACCGGGCAGCCGCTGGTGGAGAACGGCAAGCTGCGCCGGCTGATGGGCGCGCTGCAGGACATCACCGCGCAGAAGGCGCATGAGCGCTCGCTCGAGCAGAGCTGGCTCGCCGCGGAGAAGGCCAACATCGCGAAATCGCAGTTCCTCGCCAACATGTCCCACGAGATCCGCACGCCGATGAACGGGGTGACGGGGATGCTCGCGCTGCTGCTGCGCTCGGAGCTCGACGACACCCAGCGGCTGCAGGCGCAGACGGCGCATGCCTCGGCCTCCGGGCTCATGCAGATCCTGAACGAAATCCTCGACTACTCGAAGCTCGAGGCGAACGAGATGCAGATGGATTCGGTGCCCTTCGACCTGCGCGACGTGGTCGAGGAGGTCACCGCGATGCTCGAGCTGAGGGCCAAGGAGAAGGGGCTCGACTTCCGCGCCGATCTCGATGTCGGGCTGCCGCGGCGGATGATCGGGGACCCCGCGCGCGTGCGCCAGGTGCTGGTGAACCTCGCGGGCAACGCGATCAAGTTCACCGAACACGGCCGGGTGCGAATCGCCGCCAAGGCGCATCGGCCGCATCCCGGCATGTTGACGGTGGAGGTGAGCGACACCGGCATCGGCATCTCGCCGGAGGGGCAGCGGACGCTGTTCAACCGCTTCGCCCAGGCCGACGGGACGATCGGGCGGCGCTATGGCGGCACCGGGCTCGGCCTCGCGATCTCCAAGCAGCTCGTCGAGGCGCTCGGGGGGACGATCGGGGTGGACAGCACCGTGGGCGTCGGCAGCCGGTTCTGGTTCACCCTGCCGATCGAGCGCGCCGCCGAGCAGCCGCAGAGCCGCGCCTTCGGCACCGCCGCCCGCTGAGTGCGGCGGGCAGAATTTTTCCCGGCCCCGCGCAGGGGCGCTTGACGGGGGCCGGCCACGCTTTTAATACCACCGCACTCGGGCGGGGCGTCGTCGCCCCCTCTGCGGTTGTAGCTCAGTTGGTTAGAGTGCCGGCCTGTCACGCCGGAGGTCGCGGGTTCGAGCCCCGTCAACCGCGCCACTGCCCGAGACCCTTCCAGACATAGGCTTAGGTTCTGTCGGCGGCTTAGATCCTGTCGGCCGTGGCGCCGGAGCAACAGGCGTGGCGGCGGTTAACCATTTTGGCGAAATTGCGACAAACCGGCGTTGTGCCCGCCCCGGGGTCTGTGGCATGCCACACCCATAGGTTGTAAGCGTTTGGTGCCATGCGAGTCGCCGCGGCCCTGTTCGTCCGGGGCCGGAGCCGTCCCCAGAATGGAGCGCCGCCATGACCCGATTGCTCGACACCGTCTATTTCGGCCGCCTCGACCGCGCTCCCTTCTTCCTGCTCGTCGGCGCCGCGACGGGCCTGTTCGCGCTGCTCTTCGTCTGGCTGATCGTGACGGCGCAGGGCGCGGAGCCCCCCTCGGTGATCCTCGGAGCGCTCCGGCGCAGCGCGAGCCTTTTCGATGCACCCGCCATCCTGCTCGCGCACGGCGTCTCCGAAGCGCGCACGGCCGGGGCGATGACGCTCATCGGGCTCTATCTGATCGGCGCGCTCTTCATGCTGGCCGCCCGGGCGCGCGACATCGGCCTCGCGGGCTGGCCGACCGCCTTCCTCGCCATGCCGGTCTTCCTCTTCGCCGGCGCGGCGGACCCCTGGATCGGCGGCGTGGCCGCGCTCCTGCTCGCCGGCTTCTTCCTGTGGCCGCCGCGGGAGTGATCTCGCCCCCCGAGAGTTGTGTCGCACCTCTCCCGGTTTGACGCGCCCGCCCGCAGGCCATACTCCTTTGCATGACGCGAGCCGACCGCAGAGGACCTTTGGCCGATGGACGACCTGCTCCTCGAATACCTGCCGATCCTGATCTTCCTGGGCCTCGCCGTCGGGCTGGGCCTCGTGCTGATCGTCGCCGCCTGGGTGATCGCCATCCGCAACCCGGACAGCGAGAAGACCTCCGCCTACGAATGCGGCTTCAACGCTTTCGACGACGCGCGGATGAAGTTCGACGTTCGGTTCTACCTCGTCTCCATCCTGTTCATCATTTTCGATCTGGAGATCGCCATGCTGTTCCCCTGGGCCGCGGCCTTCGGGGAGCTGTCGGAGGTGGCCTTCTGGTCGATGATGGTGTTCCTCGCGGTGCTGACGGTCGGCTTCGCCTATGAATGGAAGAAGGGAGCGCTCGAATGGGAGTGACGACCGGCGGCGCCATGGCCGGCGCCGACAAGGACGTGCTCGCCCGCAACCTCGCCGACGAGCTCGCCGACAAGGGGTTTCTGCTGACCACGGCGGACGACCTGATCAACTGGGCCCGCACGGGCTCCTTGATGTGGATGACCTTCGGCCTCGCCTGCTGCGCGGTTGAGATGATGCAGGCCTCCATGCCGCGCTACG
>CAZNTX010000067.1:0-22471 GCA_964576075.1 uncultured Limibaculum sp.
GGTCGCACTGGTCGGGGCTGATGCAATCGACGCAGCTGCCGGTGGCGGTGTTGCAGTGCTGGCCGGGGCAGTCGTCGTCGGTGGTGCATTCCGGAGGCGGCGGGGGCGCGGATCAGCTCTGCGACAGCGCGCACTCGAAGGCGGCGTCGCAGTGCAGCAGCGTGGTGTCGAAGACCGGCAGCGGCGTGTTCTCCGGCCCGAGGAGGAGGCCGACCTCGGTGCAGCCGAGGATCAGGCAGTCGGCCCCGCGCTCGGCGAGGCGCCCCGCGATCGCCTCGTAGGCGGCGCGGCTCTCGGGGCGGATCTCCTCGCGGCAAAGCTCGTCGTAGATGATGCGGTGGGTCTCCGCCCGGTCGGCCGCCTCCGGCACGAGGGGGGAGAGCCCGTGGGCGCGCAAACGGGAGAGGTAGAAGTCCTGCTCCATGGTGTAGGCGGTGGCCATCAACGCGGGGCGGGCGTGGCCCGCGGCGCGGATCGCCTCGGCCGTGCAGTCGGCGATGTGCAGGAAGGGGACCGTGAGCGCCGCCTCGATGGCCGGGGCGACCTTGTGCATGGTGTTGGTGGCGAGGATCACGAGGCCCGCGCCCGCGCGCTCGAGAGCCGCGGCCTCGGCGGCGAGGCGGCGGGCGGCCTCGTCCCAGTCCCCCGCCGCCTGCAGCGCGGCGACGGGGGCGAAATCGAGCGAGCGGAGCAGGATCTCCGCCGAATGGAGCCCGCCGAGGCGCGCCCTGGCGCAGGCGTTCAGCCGGGCGTAGTAGAGCGCCGTCGAGGCGGCGGACATGCCGCCCAAGAGCCCGATGGTCCTCATCCCGCGGCCGGCTTTTTCGGCAGATCGTCGGCGATGGCGACCCAGGGCAGGCGCTCGGCCCAGTGGACATGGCCGCGGGGGCGGGCGGCGGCGGCGTCGTCGAGGAGGGCCGCGTAGAGATGGACCTCGCCCGGATAGCGCTCGGCCTCGTAGGCGACCTGGCTGCCGCAGACCGGGCAGAAGCGCCGGGTGACGCCCTCGGAGGAGGCGTAGGCCGCGGGCGCCCGGCCCTCCCAACTCACCGCCCCGGTGGCCATGCCGAGGAAGGTGGTGAAGGGGGCGGCGCAGGCGCGGCGGCAGCTCTCGCAATGGCAATGCGCGGTCCAGAGCGGGCGGCCGCGCGCGCGGAAGCGCACAGCGCCGCAGAGGCAGCCGCCGGTCAGATCGGGCTCGGTCATCTCCCCTCCCTCCGATTCGCGGCCTCAGTCTCGCGCGCGGCCCGGGCCTGCGCCAGGGCGGCGCACGGGGGCGTGAGCCGGTCGCTCCCGGACGCTGACAAGCCGGTCTCGACCCGCTATCGTCCCGCGCCATGACGACGCAGCTCGCCCCGCCCGCGCTTCCCCCCGGCTGGCCGGACTTTCCGGCCGGCCTCGTCTGGCTCGTGGGCGCGGGGCCGGGCGATCCGGGGCTTCTCACGCTCCACGGGCTCAACGCGGTGCGCCGGGCCGATGTCATCGTCTACGACGCGCTCGTCGACCCCGCGATTCTCGAATGGCGCCGCCCGGGGGTGCCGGTGGAGTATGCCGGCAAGCGCGGCGGCAAGCCCTCGCCGAAGCAGCGCGCGATCACGCTGCGCCTGATCGAGCTCGCCCGCGCCGGCAAGCGGGTGCTGCGCCTCAAGGGGGGCGATCCGTATGTCTTCGGGCGCGGCGGGGAGGAGGCGCTCGGGCTCGTGCGCGCGGGGGTGCCCTTCCGCGTGACGCCCGGGGTGACGGCGGGGATCGGCGGGCTCGCGCAGGCGGGGATCCCGGTCACCCATCGCGACGTCAACCAGGTGGTCACCTTCGTCACCGGGCACGACCAATCCGGCGCCGTGCCCTCCGCGATCGACTGGGCGGCGCTCTCGCGCGGCTCGCCGGTGATCGTGCTCTATATGGCGATGGCCCATCTCGGGCGGATCGCGGCCGCGCTGATCGCGGCGGGGCGGGACCCGGGCGAGCCGGTGGCGATTGTCACCGATGCGACGCGCCCGGGCCAGCGCCGGCTCGAGACGACGCTCGCCCGCGCTGCGGAGGACGCCGCCGAGGCGGGCCTCGCGCCGCCCGCCGTCATCTGCATCGGCCGCGTCGCGCTCCTCGCCCGCGCGCTCGATTGGGCGGGGCAGGCCGCCGGCGAGCCGGTGCGCGACGCCGACCCCCTCTGCCAGCTCGCGGGCCGCCTCGCCACGGGGGCCTGAGCGCGTCAGGGCCAGGGGCCGCGGCAGAGCCCGACCTCGAGCGCCTCGCCCGGCAGGCCGAGGAGCGCGGCGGCGATCGCCATGCCCTCTCCCGGGCGCTCCGCCGGCAAGGCCCAGAGCGTCGTCCGGCTCCAGGGCGGGGCCATGGCGGCGAGCGCGGGGTCGATCTCGCGGGTCCGGGCGAGCTCGAAGGCCGGGTCGCCGAGCGCGCGTTCGAGCGCGGCCGCCACCGCCCGGTAGCGCGCCTCGGCGAAATGCCAGAGCGCGGCGTCGCCCCCCGCCTCGGCCGCGAAGATCGTGGCGGTGCGCGCCGCCGGGTCCTCGAGAAAGGCCGCAACGGACGGGCGCACCGCCCGGTCGATGCGCACGGCCCCGGCGCTCACGGCCGCTCCCCCGCGAGCGCGCGCACCGCGGCGACGGCGAGCGGCGCGCCCCCCGCCCGGCCGCGCAGCGCGACGAAGGCCGTGCCGCGCGACTCGGCCGCCAGCGCCGCCTTCGCCACCGCCGCGCCGTCGAAGCCGACGGGGAAGGCGAGGACCAGCGCCGGCCGCGGCCAGCCCCCGAGGAGGCGCCGATGGAGACGGGCGAGCGCCGCCGCCTCGGTCCCGATGGCGACCACGGCGCCCCCGATCCGATCCGCCCAGAGATCGACGGCCGCGGCGGCGGGCGCGAGTCCGCGCTCCGCGGCGAGGCGGGGGAGGCGCGGGTTCTCGGCCGTGCAGATCGTCGGGTTGCCCGCCGGCAGTCCGGCGCGGGCGAGGCCGGTGGCGACCATCGGGCAGTCGGTCAGCACCGGCGCGCCGGCCGCGAGCGCGGCGCGCCCCGCCTCGCCCGCGCCCTCGGACCAGACCAGCCGGTCGGCGGTCTCCGGCCGCCCGCTCGCGGCGACGACGGCGAGCGCAAGGGGGTGGAGCGCGGCCGGCAGATGGTCGAGCCGCGTCGCCGCGCGCAGATCGGCCGCGGCGCGGGCCCGCGCCGCCTCGCCGCCGATGCGCGCCGGCGCGGCGGGGGCGAGCCGGTCGGCCGCCCCTGCGCCCAGGATCCAGGCCTCCTCCGCCGCCACCGCCCGGCGCGCGCCGGCATCCTCCAGCGCCCGCGCCTCGAAGAGCGCGCCGAGCCCGCCCTCGGCGTCGATTGCGGAGAGCCGGGCGGCGAGCGCGCGGACCTGCGCCGCGTCGGTCACCTCCCCGGGCGCGGGATCGGCCGGAACGAGGGAGGGGTAGACCTCCGCGAGACAGATCGGCGCGCGCGGCGGGGCGAGCCCCGTCTCGAAGGGCCAGACCACCGCCTGCCCCACGATCCCCGGCCGGCGCCGCAGCCGCTCGAGCGCCGCGATCCCGGTGAGCGCCTGGCTGCCGACCGAGCCCGCGCCCGAAAGCTGCCAGACGGATTTCGGCTTCGCCCCGCGCCCGGACCGGGCGATCCGCTCGGCGACGCGCCATTCCGCCGGCAGCGTCCCGCCCCAGCCCGCGGGCTTCCTGCAGGGCAGCCCCGCTTGCGCGCGCGGGCCCGGATAGCCCCAGAACGGCCCCGGCGCCTCCCAGGCGGCGTTGAGCCGGGCGGCGAGGCGGAAGCGGTCGTTGGCGTTGTCCGGGGTCTCGGGGAGCGCCTCGGCGAGCATCGCCCAGAGCGCCCGCCAGCCGGGGCGTCCGGCCAGACGGGCGGCCGCGCCCTCTGGATAGCCGAAGGGGAAGTCGAACCCGGCGAGCACGCGCCGCCCCGCCGCCGTCTCTTCGGCGAGGAGACGGGAGATCGCGTCCATTGCGGCCATGCGGGTCGGCGGATTGGCGCGGGCGACGAGACCGGCCTCGGGCCGCAGCAGCGCCCACCAGACGCTGTTGGCCCCGGTGACGGGCCGCGCGGCCGCCGACCAGTCGACCATCAGAAAGCTGTCGAAGAGACGCCCGCCCATCGGCCCGCCGGGTCAGACCCGCCGGCCGGGACGGCGCGCCCCGACCCGGCGGCCCATGGCGTCCCTCCCCCGCTCGCCCCCATTCGCTAGCAGCCGGGACCCGGGCGGGCAAGCCGATGGGCGCGCCCCGCTTGCCTTTGCCCCGAATTCGGGACAATATCCCGAATATGGAACAAGACGCCGCAGACATCGCGGAGATCGACCGCCGGATCGCCGAGCGGCTGAAGGCGCTCAGGGCCGAGCGGGGCTGGTCCCTCGCCGAGCTCGCATCGCGCAGCGGGGTGAGCCGGACCACGCTCTCCCGGCTGGAGAACGCGCGAACGAGCCCCACGGCCGCAGCCCTCGGCCGGCTTTGCGCGGCCTTCGGGTTGCCGGTCTCTCGGCTCATGAGCCTCGTCGAGGCGGGCTTCGCGCCCCTCGTCCCCCGATCCGCACAGGCACCCTGGCGCGACCGGGAGTCGGGCATGGTGCGCCGTCCGGTCTCTCCGCCCTCCGCGGCCCTCGCAGGGGAGGCGGCGGAGATCGCGCTTCCGCCCGGCCGGCGCGTCGCCTATCCCGAGCCCCCGCGGGCGGGGCTCGAGCATCACCTCGTCCTGCTCGAGGGCCGGCTCGAGGTCGCCTTCGGCGAGGCGCGCCACGCCCTCGGCCCCGGGGACTGCCTGCGCTACCGCCTCGACGGGCCGAGCGTCTTCGCGACGCCACCGGAGGCGGGCGCGCGCTATCTCCTCTTCACCGTCTGACCCTGCACCGTCTGACCCGGAGGCGCCGATGACCCTCGCCGACCCCCCTGCCCCGGAGATCGCCGTCGCGCGCCTCTCGCCCGAGGAGGTGGAGGCCGCCCTGCCCGATCTCGCCGAGCTTCTGCACGCCACCGTCCTCGCCGGGGCCAGCATCAACTTCCTGCACCCCTTCGAGACGACCGAGGCGGCGGCGTTCTGGCGCGAGAAGGTGTTGCCGGGCGCGCGGCGCGGGCTGCGCCGGGTGCTCGTGGCGCGGGGCGGCGGCCGGCTCCTCGGCAGCGTGCAGCTCGACGCGGACACCCCGCCGAACCAGCCCCACCGCGCCGAGGTGACGAAGCTCATGGTCCACCCGGAGGCGCGCCGCCGCGGCATCGGGCGGGCGCTCATGCGGGCGCTCGAGGCCGAGGCCCGCGGCATGGAGCGCTGGCTGCTCACCCTCGACACCCGCTCCGGCGACGCGGCGGAGCCGCTCTACGAGAGCCTCGGCTTCGTGCCCGTCGGCCGCATCCCGGACTATTCCCGCCATCCCTCCGAAGCGCGCTTCGAGGCGACCACGATCATGGTCAAGCGCCTCGCCTAGCCGCCGCCCTCAGCGCGCGCCGCGTGCCGAGGGGCCGACGCGGATCGGGCGGGCGCGCGCGGCCGGCCGCCGGCTCACTCGGCGGAGAGCACGGTCTCGCGGCCCTCCCGGCGGACCGAGGCGATCTCGATGCGCTCGGCCCCCTCGCGCTCGAAGAGCAGCCGGGCGAGCGGGTTGATCAGATGCGCCTCGATCCGGTTGCCGATCCCGCGCCCGCCCTCGCCGAGCTCTGAGATGCAGAGATCGAGCAGCTCCTCGCGGGCCGTGTCGGTCAGCGTCACCGGGATGCCGTGCTCCTCCTCGGCGGCGGCGAGGACGCGCGTGAGGATGCCGTCGAAGATCACCTCGGCCTGGCGGGGATGGATGAACTCGAAGGCGACGATGTTCTGCCCCATGCGGTTCATCAGCTCGGGCCGGCGCAGCTCGTAGCGGAAATGGTTGCCGACAGCCTGGGTCAGCTTCTCCTCGAGCGCCTCGCCGGAATCCGAGGGCAGGATGTTCTGGCCCATATTGGTCGAGCGGTCGCCGCCGACGATGCCGACATTCGAGGTGAAGATGATCAGGCATTCGGAGAAATAGGCGGTCTCGCCGCGGGTGTCGGTCAGGCGCCCGTCGTCGAGGATCTGCAGGAAGGCGTCGAGGATGCGCGGGTGGCCCTTCTCGATCTCGTCGAACAGCAGCACGGAGAAGGGCCGGGCGCGCACGCCGTTGATCAGCTCGCCGCCATGCTCGTGGCCCGGCGCGCCCGGGGGCGGCCCGATCAGCCGCCCGATCGAGCTCTCTTGCATGAACTCGGACATGTCGAAGCGCTGCATCGCCGTCTCGTCGCCGAACAGCACCTCGGTGACGGCCTTGGCGAGCTCGGTCTTGCCGACGCCGGTGGGGCCGACGAAGAAGAGAATGCCCCGCGGGCGGGTGCCGCGATTGGAGGTCTGAGAGCCGGAGAGGCCCATGATCGAGCGCACGAGGATGTCGTAGGTCCGCGCCACCGCCCGGCTCTGCCCGAGAACCCGCCGCTCGAGCACCGGGCGGGCGTTGCGCACCCGCGCGCGCATGGCCGGCGAGGTCCAGGGGTTGCGCGTCGTGCCGATGCGGTAGCTGCGCAGCGCCTCGCCGAGACGGTCGAGCGCGAAGCCCTCCGCCGCGGCGAGGTCGACGACGCCGTCCATCTCCGCGAGCGTCATGCCCTCGCAGCTCACCGCGAACTGCTCGATCCGCTCGGCGCGGTCGGGAAGATCGGCGCCCGAGAGCCGTCCGGCGCGGGCCTCGGCGAAGGCGGTGCGGTCGGCGAGATCGGGCAGTTCGAGCATCAGATCGCGCAGCGCGGGGTTGGCGTTGGTCATCCATGCGGGCAGGTCGCCCATGCGCTCGACGAGCCAGAAGATCGGATTGCGCGGCGGGCACTCCCAATCGAGCTTCGGCCGTGCGAGCGCGGGGCCGCGGGCGGCCTTGTCGAGGGCGACGAAGGCGGCCTCCGCCCCCGCCCCGCAGGCCCTGAGCGTCGCCGAGGCGTAGTCGAGCATGAGCGCGATCGGCAGCCGCGCCTCGCCGACCACCTTGAGCGCCATCTCGCGGAGCGCCTCGCCGTCCTCCGCGGCGCGCCCGAAGACGAGCCCGCACTCCTCGAGCACCCCCTGGAGCCGCGGATCGCAGGCCGGATGGAGCCGCAGCCCCGCCGCCGGATCGTGCACCAGGAGCCCGACATAGCCCCGCCGCGAGAGCGCCCGCCAGATCGCCGCCTCGATGCCGAGAAACTCCACGCCCCCCTTCCCCGGCACCGGGAAGACGTCGCGCAGATTGCCGCTCAGCAGGAAATGGCTGCGGATGGTGAGGCCCGAGGCGATCTCCTCGAGCCAGCCGGGCATGGCGGCGGGCGCCGCAGGGGGGCGGGATTGGTCGTTCACGGTCGGCCCTTTCGTGAGTGGGACGGGTCGCGCTCTGCCGGCCAACGCACGCCACGCGCAGAGGGGACCGGCGCCACCCCCCGCGCGGTCCTTATACACCGAACGCCCGCCTGCGCGAGCCCCGGCCCGGCGGAAGCCGGAAGCTGCCGCCTGCAATCGTCCGCAATATTGACCTTTCCTTCATGAACG
Organism: uncultured Limibaculum sp.; assembly: GCA_964576075.1. Taxonomy (GTDB): domain Bacteria; phylum Pseudomonadota; class Alphaproteobacteria; order Rhodobacterales; family Rhodobacteraceae; genus Thermohalobaculum. The sequence goes on from CAZNTX010000067.1 coordinate 7,530, forward strand.
TTCAGAAATGAGGAAGTGGGTTGTCTCGTTCGATATGGGAGACTCTGTCATGAGCACAGATTGGTCCGATGCCGCGGTCAAGGCCGCCGGCTATTCCGCGGCCCTCGCCGCCCTCGCCCTGCCCGTGGAGGCGCTGTCCGCGGTCACGCCGATTTCCGGCCTGCCGGCGGGCAACGGAGTCGTGCCGCTCACCGCTTCCGCCTCGGCCGGCGTGGACGGCTATGCCACCCGCTATAGCTTCAGCTTCTCCGGCGGTCCTTACGGCACGGTCTTCTATTCGGCCTTCTCCTACAGGTTCGGCTTTGTCGACGCGGTCAGCGGGCTCCAGGCCTTCCTGCCCGTCAATTCCGGCGATGTGATCGCCAGCGATCTGCCGAACGTGCTCTCGAACTTGTCGACGAACACCTCCACCTTCACCTTCGCAACCAATACGACGGCCTTACAGTATCTGCCGGAGCCGCCGGCCAGCAGGACCGTGCTCGTCGGCTTCAAGACGGTCGCCGACCGCAATGGCTGGCTGCGCGTCGTGTTCAACGATCCGAATCTCGGCGTCGCCGGGATCCTCGAGGGGGCGGTGGGCGACCCCGGCGAGCCGGTGATCGCAGGCTCGTTCAACCAGGTGCCCCTGCCCGCGACGCTGCCGCTCGCCGCCCTCGGCGTCCTCGCCCTCGGCGCGGCGGGCCTGCGGCGCAAGCGCAAGGCCGCCTGATCCGCGCGCCGGGCCTCGGTCCGACGCCCGGCGCCGCCACTCCCCCTCCACGACGCAACGCCCCGCGGGCCCCCGGCTCCGCCGGCCCGACCGATTTTCCGTTGCAGCTCAGGAGCTGAATTGGCTCTCATGGCGCTATCGGATTCGGCTGATACCACCGACAGGTTGGAGACCCGCGGACGGCGGGCAGGTTGCGGACTGGGAGACGGGGATGTTTGCGGGACGGATTTTTGCAGTCTGCGCGCTGGCCATCGCGGGCGGCGCCGCGGCGACGGCGGAGACGAGGCCGGTCGAGGCGGGGATGCAGATCCTCGCGCAGGACTTCGTCGACAAGATCACCTCCCGCACCGACACCGACGAGGCCAAGCGGATCTTCGTCGCCACCCCGAAGAGCGAGGAGCGCGGCTTCGCCTGCCAGCCGCTCTCCGACCTGCTCGAAACCGAGTTCGGCACCGCCTTCGAGGCGGCCCTCGGCGAGAAGCGCCCCGAGGTCCGCATCGTCGAGCGCCAGACCCCGCGGACCGCCGATCTCACCGTCGTCCTGAGCTGGAGCCGCGACGGGGCCGCCGCCTTCGACCTCAACATCAAGGTGGGCGAGACCGCCGAGGACGGAAGCGAGCCCCGCTTCTTCACCGGCTCCGTCGCCCTCGCCCAGGACGATCTGCGCCCGGCCCATCGCAGTTGCCTCGCCCGGATGCGCACGATGTAGAATCTCGAGACCCATGACGAGCCCCTGCCGATCTATCCCGGCATGGAGACCACCGCACGCCCGATCGGAGAGTTCGCCGCGGGCGCGGAGTTCTTCGTGCTCGCCCGCCCCGTCGAGGGGCCGCTCGCGACTTGGGCGGTCGTCCGGGTGCCCGACGCGCAGCGTCCCGACCGCTTCGCCCAGGAGATCGGCTTCGTGCTGTTCGAGTCGGACCCGCCGGAGATCCCCGAGGAGGTCCGCCGGGAGATCGACCGTCTGAGCGGCGAACGCGACCGGCTGGAAGGCGAGCGCGACCGGGCGCGCGACCGCGCCGCGGAGATGGAGCGCGACGCCGAGGCGGCCCGGAGCCGGATCGACGCCCTCGTGACCCGCCTCGCCGAGGCCGAGCGCCTCGCCGCCGAGCGGGCCGAGCGGATCGCGACCTTGGAGGCCGATCTCGACAAGACCCGAGGCGCGCTCGAGACCGCCCGCGCGGAGATCGCCGATCTGGAAGGCCACACCGCCGAGCTCTCGCGCGATCTGCGCGAGGCCGAGGGGGCGCTCGAACTCGCCGAGCGCGACCATATCGGCGAGATCGCCGTTCTGAACAACGAGCACGAGACCACCCTCGCCGCCGAAACCGCCCGCCTCGAGAGCGCCCGCGCCGAGGCGATCGCGGCGCTCGAAGCGGATTACGAAGGACACCTCTCCGATCTCCAGACCCGGCTCGGCGCGGCCGAGACCGCCCGCGCCGCCGCCGCCGAGGAGCGCAAGGCGGCCCGCCAGGCGGCCTCCGAGGCCGCGCGGGACTTCGATAGGCTGAAGGAGAGCATCGACACCCGCGAGGCGACCGTCGAGGCCCGCTTCTTCGAGGTCGCCCGCCTCTCCGAGGTGCCGGAGGACCGGATCGCGGGGGCGAGGGCCTATCTCGCGCTCTTCCCCGAGGGCCGGTTCGTCGCCGATGCCGAGGCCGAAATCGCCCGTGCCGAGGGGATCGAGAGCGGCATCTCCGGCAGCGAGGGCGAGGCCTGGGTGCAGGCCTGCTCCGTCGACACCGCCGCGGCCTATCGCGACTTCGCGGCGAACTTCCCGAACAGCCCGCGCCTCGCCGCCGCCGCCGCGCGCCGCGCCGCCCTCGACCAAAGCCACACGCCCGCGCCCCCGGTCGAGCCGGTGCCGCCCGTCCCCGGCTCCGCCGTCGCCCGCGCCTTCGCCGCCGCCGAGGCCGAACTCGCCCCGCTCTCGCGCGCCCACCGCGCCATGATCCGCCGCGACCTCGAACGGGGGGCGAGCGTGGAGGCCGCGCTCTCCCGCCCGCGGCTCGAGCGGCTCTATCGCGAGCGGCTGGCCCCCCTCGCCGGGCGGCTGTGCGCGAGCCTGCCCGAGCGCTGCTGCGAGCCCTGACCCTGACGAAATCACACCATTCCACAAGGAGTTATCCGATGCGACAGAGTTTCCTGGCGATGCCGGTCGCCCTCCTCGCCGGGCTCGGCGCCCTCGCCGGCGCAGGCCCGGCCGCCGCCCAGAGCCTTTGCGGCGGAGAGTATCGGGTGCAGGCGGGCGACACGCTCTCCCGCCTCGCCGCGCGCGCCTTCGGCTCGGCCTCGCGCTTCCTGGAATTCTACGAGATCCCCGCCAACGAAGGCCGGCTCGGCACCAATCCGGACTATCTGCGCATCGGCCAGATCGTCGCGCTGCCGCCCTGCCCCGGCCGGCAGGTCGCCCGCGTCGACACCCAGACCTCGCGCCCGAGCGAGACGGTGGCGGGCGGCCCCGGTTTCGTGCCCCGCATCGAGATCGTGACGGCGGGCGGCTATCCCCCCTTCACCGACCCGGGCGCGCCCGGCAAGGGCATGCTGACCCAGGTCGTCGCCGCCGCGCTCGACGCCTCGGGGCTGCCGAACGGCTACGACATCGACTTCGTCAACGACTGGGATTCCCATCTCAACATCCTGATCCCCAAAGGGAAATACGATTTCGGCTTCCCCTGGTTCCAGCCCGATTGCAGCGATCCCATGGCGCTGCCGGAGGACGACCGGATCCGCTGCGACTACGCCTTCAGCGAGGTGCTCTTCCCGATCCCAATCGGGATGTATGCCGTCGACACCGGCGCGCCCCTGCCGAGCGACCCGGCCGAGCTTCTCGGCGCCACGATCTGCAAGCCGACGGGCTATCTGATCTTCGATCTCGCAGAGCTCGGCCTCACCGAGCCCAACATCACCCTCGTGCGCCCCGCGACGCCGGGCGAATGCTTCACCGCGCTCGAGCGCGACGAGGTGGATTTCGTCTCGCTCAACCGCTTCACCGCGGAGAAGGCGATCGCGGAGGCGGGGCTGCAGGGGGTCGTGGTGCCGACCAACATCGTCAGCCGGCAGACGCTCCATCTCGTCGCCCATGAGGACGACACCGCGGCCTCGATCGCGTGGCTCGACGCCTTCGACCGCGGGCTCCTCGAGATCAAGCGCAACGGCACCTACGAGCAGATCCGCAGCCTCCACACCCAGCGCCACCGCCAGGAGGTCGACCGGCTCGCCGCCGCCGCGCGCTGAGCGTGGCTCAGCACGCCTTGGCGGCGATCACCCGGCGCCAATCGCCGAGGGCGGTGACGTCCTCGGCGCCGCGCGTCGCCACCTGCTCGCAGAGAAAGCCCGTCGGCCGGGTGCCGTCCGCAAGGGCGAGAGTGCCGAGGCCGAGCGGCGCGGGGATACCCGCGAGGAAGTCGCCGACCCGCGTCCGCGGCAGCGCCCAGACCTCGAGCGCGATCGCCCCCCCCTCGCCCGGGCCGACGCGCAGGAGCCCCGGGCGCCGCGGCGGCCCGCCCGGGAGCGCGTAGAGGCGGTAGGCGGGCTCGGTCCTCCCGGCACGGAGGAACCGCCCGCCGCGCTCGGTCAGCTCCCGATTGAGCGGCAGGCCCGACATATGCGCGCCGCAGACGGCGATCTCGATCTCGTCCGGCCCGGCCGCCTGCGCGAGGTCGGGGGCGTCCGGCACGGGCCAGCCCGTCGCGCCGAGCCGGCGGGTGCCGAGCCGCTCGAGGCCGATCCCGAGGGCGGCGAGCGTGGCGTCCCGCCCCGCGGCGGCGAGCAGCGTCACCCCCCCGGGCCGGCCGTCCTCGCGCGGCGCGACGGGCACGGCGAGGCCGCACATATCCAGCAGGTTGACGAAATTCGTGTAGGTGCCGGAGCGCGAGTTGGGCCCGATCGGGTCGGCCTCGATCTCGGCCAGCGTCGTGAAGCAGGGCATGGTGGGCACGCAGAGGAGATCGACGGCGGCGAGCGCCGGGGCCACCGCGCGGCGCAGCTCCGCGAGGCGGTAGAAGCCGCGGAAGGCGTCCGTCGCCGAGAGCGGGAGCGCCTGCTCGATGACCCGGCGGGTGACGGGGTGGAGCGCCTCCGGGTCCCGCTCGAGCAGCGGCGCGACGGCGGCGTGGCGCTCGGCCACCCAGGCGCCCTCGTAAAGCATCTCGGCGACGGCGTAGAATGGCGCGAAATCCATCTCGACGAGGCGCGCGCCCTGCGCCGCGAGCGCCTCGAGGGTGGCGCGAAAGGAGGCCTCCTGCGCCGCATCGCCGGCGAAGCGGCGCGAGCGCCGGTCCGGCACGCCGATCCGCGGCGCGGGCGGGGGGGCGGCGAGGGCGGGCGCGGGCATGGCGCGCGCATAAGGGTCGGCCGGGTCGTAGGCCGCCATCGCGCGATAGGCCTCCCAGGCATCGGCCACCGTGAGCGCGAAGACCGAGATGGTGTCGAGCGTGCGGCAGGCGGGGACGAGGCCGGTCGAGGACACCGCGCCGAGCGTCGGCTTCAGCCCCACCACATTGTTGAGCGCGGCGGGGACGCGGCCGGAGCCCGCCGTGTCGGTCCCGAGGGCGAGCGGCACGATCCCGCGCGCCACCGCCACCGCCGAGCCCGAGGACGAGCCGCCGGGGACGATGCCGGGATCGAGCGCGTTGCGCGGCACCGGATGGGGCGTGCGGGTGCCGACGAGGCCGGTCGCGAACTGGTCGAGATTGGTCTTGCCGATGGGGATCGCCCCGGCTGCGCGCAGGCGCGCGACCGCCACCGCATCGGCTGCGGGCGTGAAGGCGAAGGCGGGACAGGCGGCGGTCGTCGGCCATCCGGCGACGTCGATGTTGTCCTTGACCGCGACGGGCACCCCCCAGAGCGGGCGCGCGTGGTCCCAGGGTCCGAGGGCGCGGGCGGCGGCGACCGCCTCCTCCTCCGGCGCGAGATGGAGGAAGATGCCGGGGTCCGCCGCCGCCTCGATCCGCCGATAGACTTCGGCGACGACCTCGGCCGGGTCGAGCCCCGCGGCATAGGCCGCCCGGAGCGCGGGAAGGGTGAAGTGCAGCGCGTCGAGCCCCGCCCTCATGCCGCGGCCTCCCGCACGGGGGGCTTTGGCGCGGCCTCGATCAGCTCGCGGGTATAGGGATGCTCCGGCGCGCCCATCACCCGGGCGGCGGGGCCCTGCTCCACCACCTCGCCGCCCTGCATCACCACCACATGGTCGCAGAGGAGGCGCACGACGTGGAGGTCATGGCTGACGAAGAGATAGCTCATGCCGAGCCGCGCGCGCAGATCGACGAGGAGATTGAGCACCACCGCCTGGATCGAGACGTCGAGCGCCGCGGTCGGCTCGTCGAGCACGAGGAGACGGGGCTCGACGGCGATGGCCCGCGCGATGCCGACGCGCGCCTTCTGCCCGCCGGAGAGCTGGTGGGGGAAGCGGTCGAGGAGATGCGCGGGCAGGCCCACGAGCTCGGCGAGCTCGGAGACCCGCGCCCGGCGCGCCCGCCCCGGCATCCGCGCGAGCCGGCGGAGCGGCTCCTCGATGGCGCGCCCCGCGGTGTGGCGCGGGTTGAGGCTGTCGGTCGCGTCCTGGAACACCATCTGGATCTGCGCGCGCCGCGGGTCGCGGGCGAAGGCGCGGGCGGGGGTCGCGGCGAGGTCCTCCCCGGCGAAGCGGATCTCGCCCGACGTTGGGTCGAGCAGGCGCACGATCATCGCCGAGGTGGTCGACTTCCCGCAGCCCGACTCGCCGACGAGACCGACCGTCTGCCCCTCGCGCACCGCGAAGCTCACCCCCTTGACCGCCTGCACGGGGCCCGACTTGCCCGCGAAGGTCTTCACGAGATCGCGGAGCTCGAGGAGGGCCGACGCGCCGGGCGCATGGGCGGGCTCCGGGCTGCGCGCCTCGGCTGGCAGGAGCGCGCGGACGGACGCCCCCTCCCGCGGCGTCGCATCGACGAGGCGGCGGGTATAGGCGTGCCTGGGCGCGGCGAAGACCTCCGCCGAGCGCCCGGTCTCCACGATCTCCCCGTCCTTCATCACCGCGATCCGGTCGCAATATTGCGCGGCGAGGCCGAGGTCGTGGGTGATCAGGATCGCGCTCATGCCGCGCTCGCGGATGAGGGCGGTCACGAGATCCATCACCGCCTTCTGCGTGGTGATGTCGAGCCCCGTGGTCGGCTCGTCGGCGATCAGCAGGCGCGGGTCGCAGGCGAGCGCGATGGCGCAGACGATGCGCTGGCACATGCCGCCCGAGAGCTCGAAGGGATAGGCGTGGTAGCGCTCGGCCGCGTCGCGGATGCGCACGGCCTCCATCGCCGCGATCGCCTTCTCCCGGGCGTCCCACCGGGTGGCGCGGGCATGGCGGCGGAGCACGTCCTCTATCTGATGGCCCACCTTGCGGATCGGGTTGAGGGCTGCGCGGGGGTTCTGGAAGATCATCGAGATCTCGCGCCCCCGGATCTCGCCCATCTCCCGCTCCGAGGCGCGGCGCAGATCGACCCCGCCATAGACCACCTCCCCCGCCCGGATCGTGCCCCCCACATCGAGGATGCGCATCAGCGCGTAGGAGGTGACGGATTTGCCGGAGCCCGATTCGCCGACGATGCCGAGGGTCTCCCCGCCCGCCACCTCGAACGAGAGGCCGCGCACCGCGTCGACCCGACCGCGGCGGGTGCGGAAGGAGACCGCGAGGTCCCGGATCGAGAGCGTCATGTCCGTCTCCTCGGATCGACGATGTCGCGCAGCCCGTCGCCGAGCAGGTTGAAGGTGAAGACCGCGAGCATCAGGGCGGCGCCGGGGAAGAGCGCGAGCCACCACTCGCCCGAGACGATGAAGTTCGCCCCCTCCGCCACCATGATCCCCCATTCCGCCGTCGGCGGGCGCACGCCGAGCCCGATGAAGCTGAGCCCCGCGGCATTCAGGATCGCCCAGCCGAGATTGAGCGAGACCTGCACCATCATCGGCGGCAGCGCGTTCGGGAAGATGTGGAGCGCGAGCACCCGCAGATCCGAGTTCCCCGCGAGCTTGGCGGCCTGCGCGAAGCCCGCATCGCGCCGGATATTGACCTCGGCGCGCACGAGCCGGGCGTAGAAGGGCAAATTGATGATCGCGGTGGCATAGACGATGTTCTCCACCGTGTTGCCGAGGGCCGCGACGATCCCCATGGCGAGCACGAAGAGCGGGAAGGCCATGATGGTGTCGAGCACCCGGGAGAGCGCGGCGTCGAGCCAGCCCCCCCAATAGCCCGCCGCCGCCCCGAGCGCCGAGCCCACCACGAAGGAGAGCGCCACCGCTGAGACCGAGATCATCAGATCGAGCCGCGTCGCGACCACCACCCGGGAGAAGACGTCGCGCCCGAGATTGTCGGTGCCGAACCAGTGCTCCGCCGAGGGGGGCTGCAGCGCCTTGGCCGCATCCGAGGCGAGCGGGTCGTAGGGCACGAGGCTCGGCCCGAACACCGCGGCGAAGACGATGAGCGCGAACATGGCGAAGGCGATCGCCGTGACCGGGTTGTCCCGCAGCACATGGAGCACATGGCCGAGGGTCGTCTGCCGCGGGGGGCTCTCCGACACGCTCATCGCGCGCCGAACCCGATGCGCGGGTCGATCGCCGTGTAGACGAGGTCGATCGCGAGATTGAGCGCGACGAAGAGGAGCGCCATGGCGAGCACGAAGCCCTGCACCGCCGCATAGTCCGAGGCGACCAGCGCCTCGACCGCGTAGGAGCCGATCCCGGGCCAGGCGAAGACCTTCTCCACCAGGACGTTGGCGCCGAGGGTGAAGGAGAACACCATGCCGAGGGTCGTCACCACCGGCAGGAGCGCGTTCTGCAGCGCATAGCCGAACACCACCTTGCGCCGGCTGAGCCCCGCCGCCCGCGCGGTGCGCACGAAATCAGAGCTCAACGCCTGCAGCATCGCCGCCCGCGTCATCCGCGCGATGGGCGCGAGGGTGAAGAGCGCGAGCGTGGTGGCCGGCAGGACGAGCTGCCGCAGGGCAGCGAGGAGTGTCTCCCCGTCCCCCGCGATCGCCGCGTCGATCAGATAGAAGCCGGTCACCCGGTCCGGCTCGGTATAGAGGAAATCGAGCCGGCCGAGCGGCGCGGGCGCGATGCCGAGCAGATAGTAGAAGACATAGATCAGCAGCACCCCGGTGAAGAAGGTGGGCATCGAGACCCCGGCCGTGACCAGCACGCGGCAGAGATGGTCGACCCAGGAGCCCGGCCGCAGCGCCGCCACCACCCCGAGCGGGATCGCCACCGCGCAGGAGAGCAGCAGCGCCGTCAGCGTGAGCTCGAGCGAGGCCGGCAGCCGCTGCGCGAGATCGGCGGCCACCGGCTGGCCGGTGGAGATCGACTGCCCGAGATCGCCCTGCAGCAGGTCGCCCACGTAATAGACGAACTGCACCGGCAGCGGCTGGTCGAGGCCGAGCTCGGCGCGGATCTCGGCGATGGAGGCCTCGTCCGCCGCGGCGCCCGCGAAATAGACCGCCGGGTCCCCGGGCAGCGCCCGCGTCAGCAGGAAGCTGATGACCACCACGCCCACCACCACCGGCACGGCCTGGGCGAGGCGCATGAGGATCGGGCGGGCGCGGGTCATGGCGTCCTCAGCCGCGGGCGAGCTTGCGCGCGTCGAGCTGGCGGTGGAACCAGTATTCGTAGCCCTCCACCCCGTTCGTCGCGACATTGAGCGCCGGCTGCCACAGCGGGATGCGCGGCAGATCCTCGAAGGCGATCTCGAACATCCGCTTCACCTTGGGCGCGTAGTCCGGATCGTCCGTCGGCAGATGCAGCGTCTCGTCGACCAGCCGCTCGATCTCCTCGTTGCGGTAGTTCGAGGAGTTGAACAGATGGCCCTCCTTGTAGGCCCAGAAGAAATAGTAGCAGGGGTAGTTGAGCCAGCCGCCGAAGGTCTCGAGATGCAGGGCGAGGCGCTTCTCGACAAGGCAGGCGGTGCGCCAGTTGGCGCCGGGGATCTTCTCGATCTCGGAACGGATGCCGAGCTTGGCGAGGTTCTCGGTGATGAGAAGCGCGGTCGGCTCCATCCAGTCCGCCTGCCCGAGGCTGATCGAGAACGGCACCTCGAAGCCCTCGGCAAAGCCCGAATTCGCCAGATGCTCCGCCGCCCGGTCGAGATCGGTGACGAAGGGCGAGGGCTGCGGCCAGTCCGCCGTCTCGATCCCCGAGCCGCCCCACATCGGCCGCCCGCGCCCGTAGGCCGCGGTCTGGAAGATCTCCTCGTAGGGGATCGCATAGGCCAGCGCCTTGCGCACCTCGGGGTCCTTGAAGGGCTCGAAGGCGTGATTGACGCCGACGACGAAGATGCAGTTCTCGATCGGCGTCGAGAACACGTCGACGCCGTCCATGGCGTCGAGCTCCTTGGCGTCCTTGTTGGGGATGTTGAAGGAGAGCTGCACGTCGCCCCGCTCGATCAGCGCGCGCCGGGTCGACTGCGCCGGCACCTCGCGCAGCACGAGGCGCTTCAGCCCCGGGAGCGGGCCGCCGGTCCAGGCGTCGTTGCGCTCGTAGACGAGCTGCTGCCCCGGGTCCCAGCGCACCACCTTGTAGGCGCCTGAGCCGATGGTGGTCTTGTGGACGAACTCCATGGCCCAGGGGTCGTCCTCGGTCGCGTTGGCCTTGGCGAGCTCGGAGTTGAGGATGAAGGGCACCGGCACGGCGAGATCTGGCAGCGTGAGCTTCGAGGGCCGGTCGAGGCGGATCACGAAGGTCCGCTCGTCCACCGCCTCGAACTGGTCGGGGCGCACGAGCCCGCCCGCCTTCATCTGCACCGTCGGGAAGCCGCCGGCCGAGACCGCCCGGTCGAAGGACCACTTCACGTCCTCCGCCGTCACCGGCGCGCCGTCCTGGAACACCGCGTCCGCCTTCAGCGTGAAGGTCATGGTCAGCCCGTCCTCGGAGATCTCCCAGCTCTCGGCGAGCTCGGGCTCGATCACCGAATAGTCGTAGGAGAGGCTGCCGTCGGGCATCGTCTTGGTGCCGAAGCTCACCAACCGGTCGTAGCAGTTGACCGCGATCTGGTAGCTCGGGCGGTTGGTCCCGGTGCGGTGCAGATCGAGGCTGTTGATGGTCTGGCCCATGACCGCCACGCCGACATCGCCGCTCGCGGCCTCCGCCGGCAGGTATTTCAGGAACGGGAGCATCGAGGCCGCGAGGGCGCCGCCCTTCAGGAGTCCGCGTCTGGTCGTGTCGGTCTGCATCTCCACCTCCGCCGTCGCCCCCCGCGCGCCGGCGCGGGATCGGTTTCGGCACAGGATGCGGCGGCTTTGTGCATACTTCTATTGCTAGTTTTGCAGCGTTCTGCTGCACTCGATGCAGCGGCACGGGAGGGCCCATGCGCCATCTGCAGACATTGCGCCTGATCGAGGAGGTCGCCCGCGCGGGCTCGATCCGGAAGGCGGCGGAGGACATGAACATCACCTCCTCGGCCCTCAACCGGCGCATCCAGCGCTTCGAGGAGGAGTTCGGCAGCCCGATCTTCGAGCGCCTGCCCCGCGGGGTGCGGCTCAACACCGCCGGAGAGCTGCTGATCCAGCACTACCGCGCCCAGGCCTCCGATCTCGCGCGGGTGCAGAGCCAGGTGGCCGATCTCGCGGGCGTGCGCCGCGGGCATGTCTCCATCGCCTGCAGCCAGGCGCTCCTGCCCTATTTCCTGCCGCGGGAGATCGCGCGCTACCGCGCCCAGCATCCGGGCGTGACCTTCTCGGTCCAGGTGCGCGACCGCGCCGCCGCCGAGCGCGACCTCTCCACCTTCTCGAGCGATCTCGCCCTCGTCTTCGAGCCGGTCCATATGGTGGATTTCGAGGTGATCGCGGCGATCGCGCAGCCGGTCCAGGCGATGATGGCCGCCGACCACCCCCTCGCCGGCGCGGGCCCCGTGCGGCTGAGGGACTGCCTCGCCTTCCCCCATGTGCTCCCCTCGGCCGACTACGGCGTGCGCCACCTGCTCGAGACCGCGACGAAGGGCGCCTCGGTGCCGCTCGCGCCGATCCTGGAGTCCGGCAGCTTCGAGTTCATGCGCCATTATGTGCTGCACGAGCGGGCGATCGGCTTTCAGATCCCGATCGGCCTCGCGCCCGGGGAGGGCCTCCTCGCCCGCGAGGTCTCGGGCCGGGACCTGCCGCCCGGCACGCTCTTCCTCGGGCAGTTGCGCGGGCGGACGCTGCCGGTCGCCTCCGCGCGCTTCGCCGTGCAGCTGACGACCGCCCTCCTCGACGCCGGCTGAGCCCTCACCCGGGCGGGACCGCGCGCCCCGGCGCCGCTCCGCCCGTGCGCGCGAGGCCGAGCGCGCGCACCGCCTCGCCCACCTCGCGCAGCTCCCCCGCGAGCGGCGAGGAGCGCCGCCAGAGCATGCCGACGGTGCGCGCGGGCCGCGGCGGGGGGAAGCGCTGCACCGCCACCTGCGCCGAGCGCGTCTCCACCGGCAACGCCATCTCGGGCACGAGCGTCACCCCGATCCCCGCCCCCACCATCTGCACGAGGGTCGAGAGCGAGCTGCCCTCCATCATGTCCCGCGGCGCGCCGTTCGAGCCGGCGCAGAAGGCGAGCGCCTGGTCGCGGAAGCAGTGCCCCTCCTCGAGCAGCAGGAGCCGCATCGCCCGCAGCCCTTCGACGCCCGGCACCTCGCGGTCGGCCTCCTCGGCCGGGCGCACGAGGACGAAATCCTCCGTGAAGAGCGCCATCTCCGCGAGCCCTGGCTCGGAGATCGGAAGCGCGACGATGGCGGCGTCGAGGCGCGACTCGGAGAGATCGGCGATCAGCCGCTGCGTCACCGCCTCGCGCGGGCGCAGATCGAGCCCCGGATAGCGCCGCTGCAGCGCGCCGACGATGTCGGGCAGCAGATAGGGCGCGACCGTCGGGATCACGCCGATCCGGAGCTGGCCGAGGAGCGGGCGGCTCTTGGCGCGGACGAGGTCGTGCAGTTCGTCCACCGAGCGCAGGATCGCCTGGGCACGCTCGGCGAAGGCCTCCCCGAGGCTCGTCAGCCGCACCTGCCGCGCCCCGCGCTCGACGAGCGGCGCCCCGAGCAGCGCCTCGAGCTCCTTGATCTGCATCGAGAGCGCCGGCTGGCTGATCGCGCAGTCCTCCGCCGCCCGCCCGAAATGGCCGTGGCGGGCGAGGGCATCGAAGTAGCGCAGATGCTTCATGGAGATCGCCATGGTAAGCGGAGCTTATCGAGCGCTTCAGAAAATGCAATTTTTCATTATGCCCCGCCTCTGCTATCCGGACCTCGGGCCCGGCCCTCGCGACCGGCGAGGCCGGCAGGCCAGGACACACCAAGCTTCGGAGGAACTGATGGACGGCGACAACGTGAACCAGTCGGGCAAGTGCCCGGTCCTGCACGGGGCTCTGACCCGCTCGGGCAGCGACGTGATGGACTGGTGGCCCAACGCGCTTAACCTCGACATCCTGCACCAGCACGACAGCAAGACCGACCCGCTGACCGGCTTCGACTATCGCGAGGAGGTCCGCAAGCTCGACTTCGACGCGGTGAAGGCCGATCTGGTCGCGCTGATGACCGACAGCCAGGAGTGGTGGCCGGCCGATTGGGGCCACTATGGCGGCCTGATGATCCGCATGGCCTGGCACGTCGCGGGCTCCTACCGCGTGTCCGACGGCCGCGGCGGCGGCGGCACCGGCAACCAGCGCTTCGCGCCGCTCAACTCCTGGCCCGACAACACCAATCTCGACAAGGCCCGCCGCCTGCTCTGGCCGGTCAAGAAGAAATACGGCAACCGGCTGAGCTGGGCCGATCTGATGATCCTCGCGGGCAATGTGGCCTACGAGTCCATGGGGCTGAAGACCTACGGCTTCGCCTATGGCCGGCCGGATATCTGGCACCCGGAAAAGGACGTCTATTGGGGCTCGGAGAAGGAGTGGCTCGCCCCCTCCGACAGCCGCTACGAGGACGTGGCCAATCCCGCGACGATGGAGAACCCCCTCGCCGCGGTGCAGATGGGCCTCATCTACGTCAATCCGGAAGGCGTCAACGGCCAGCCCGACCCGCTCAAGACCGCGGGCCAGGTCCGCGAGACCTTCGCGCGGATGGCGATGAACGACGAGGAGACGGTCGCGCTCACCGCGGGCGGGCACACCGTCGGCAAGTGCCACGGCAACGGCGATGCGGCCGAGCTCGGCCCCGACCCCGAGTCCGCGCCGATCGAGGAGCAGGGCCTCGGCTGGAACAACCACACGAGCCGCGGCATCGGGCGCAACACCGTGACGAGCGGCATCGAAGGCGCCTGGACCACCCACCCGACGAAGTGGGACAACGGCTATTTCTACCTGCTCCTCAACTACGAGTGGGAGCTCAAGAAGTCGCCCGCCGGCGCCTGGCAGTGGGAGCCGGTCGACATCAAGGAGGAGGACAAGCCGGTCGACGTCGAGGACCCCTCCAAGCGCTACAACCCGATCATGACCGACGCGGATATGGCGATGAAGATGGACCCGGAGTATCGCAGGATCTCCGAGCGCTTCTATGCCGACCCCGAGTATTTCTCCGAGACCTTCGCCCGCGCCTGGTTCAAGCTGACCCATCGCGACATGGGCCCGCGCACCCGCTATATCGGCCCCGAGGCGCCGACCGAGGATCTGATCTGGCAGGATCCGGTCCCCGAGGGCGAGACCGACTACAACATCGCCGCGGTGAAGGCGAAGATCGCGGAGAGCGGGCTCTCCGTCGCCGAGCTGGTCGCCACCGCCTGGGACAGCGCGCGCACCTTCCGCCAGTCCGACTATCGCGGCGGCGCCAACGGGGCGCGCATCCGCCTCGCGCCGCAGAAGGACTGGGAGGGCAACGAGCCCGAGAGGCTGCAGAAGGTCCTCGCCGTGCTCGAGCCGATCGCCGCGGAGACCGGCGCGTCGGTGGCCGACGTCATCGTGCTCGCCGGCAATGTCGGCGTCGAGCAGGCGGCGAAGGCCGCGGGCTTCGACATCGAGGTGCCCTTCGAGCCCGGCCGCGGCGACGCGACCGACGAGATGACGGATGCGGAGTCCTTCGCCCCGCTCGAGCCGGTGGCCGACGGCTTCCGCAACTGGCAGAAGAAGGACTATGTCGTCTCGGCGGAGGAGCTGATGCTCGACCGGGCGCAGCTCATGGGCCTCACCGCCTGCGAGATGACCTGCCTCGTCGGCGGCATGCGGGCGATGGGCGCCAACCATGGCGGCACCAAGCACGGCGTCTTCACCGACCGCGAGGGCGCGCTGACCACGGACTTCTTCGTCAACCTGACCGACATGGCCT
>CAZNTX010000068.1:0-21815 GCA_964576075.1 uncultured Limibaculum sp.
GTCACCCCAAGCGCGGCGGCCTGCCGCTTGTTCCCGGCCCCGCGCGGCGTTACCTGAGCGGCATCGACAGAGAGGTGGTGCATGAGCAAGCGCGCGATCTTCGAGGACGTCTCCGCCGCGACCCCCCGGCAAGCCCCGGCCAAACCCGCGGCCGAGCCCCGCGAGGCCCGCGGCGCCATCGCGGTCTGGCTCTGGCTGCTCGCCGGGCTCGTCGCCCTCATGGTGATCGTGGGCGGGCTCACCCGGCTGACCGACTCGGGCCTCTCCATCACCGTCTGGGATCCGGTCATGGGCGCGATCCCGCCGCTCTCCGACGCCGACTGGCAAGCCGCCTTCGACGCCTACAAGACCACCACCGAGTTCCAGGAGCAGAACCACTGGATGACGCTCGCCGACTTCAAGCCGATCTACTGGTGGGAATGGGGCCACCGCCAGCTCGGCCGGGCGATCGGGCTCGTCTGGGCCGTGGGCTTCCTCGGCTTCCTGGCCTTCCGCGCCATCCCCAAGGGCTGGACCGGGCGGCTCCTGATGCTGGGCGCCCTCGGCGGGCTGCAGGGCTTCGTCGGCTGGTGGATGGTCGCCTCGGGCCTCGACAAGCTCGACGTCGCCTCCTACCGCCTCGCGACCCATCTCGGCCTCGCCTTCCTCATCTTCATGCTCCTCGTCTGGTATGCCATGCGCATCCGCCTCGAGCCGGTGGCGCTCCTGCAGGCGCGGCGGGCGCGGCCTCCCGGCGCCGGGGCCTGGACCTGGCTCCTCGCCGGCGCGGTGTTCCTGCAGATCGTCGTCGGCGCCCTCGTCGCCGGGATCGACGCAGGGCGGGGCTATGTCGACTGGCCGCTGATGCAGGGGCGCTTCTTCCCCGAGGACGCGCTCGCGCTCGAGCCGATCTGGCGCAACGCCTTCGAGTCCCCCGGCCTCGTGCAGTTCGTCCACCGGATGCTCGGCTATGCGGTGCTCCTGCTGGCGATCCTCGCCGCCTGGCGGCTCGCGCGGATGGGGCTCGACCGGCTCCGCGCCCGCGCCCGCTGGATGCTGGCCGCGACCTTCGCGCAGGTCGCCGTCGGGATCGTCACGGTGATCCACGCCTCGCCGCTCGAGATCGCGATCTTCCACCAGGCCGGCGCCGTGGTGCTCGTCTTCCTCCTGATGCGCCTGCGCTTCGCCGCGCTCTACCCGGCGCAGCAGCGGATCGCGGCGTGAGCGGGCCGCCCGCGGCGCCGGTGCTCGACGCGGGCGAGCTCGCGGCCTTCCTCGACGAGGTGTTCCCGCAGATCCGCGGCGAGGCCTCCATCGAGCATGTGGGCGCGATGGAGGCCCGGATGCGCCTCCATGTGGAGGACCGCCATCTCCGCCCGGGGGGCACGATCTCCGGCCCCTCGATGTTCATGCTCGCCGACGTGACCTTCTACGTCGCCGTCCTCGCCATGATCGGGCGCGAGCCGCTGACGGTGACGACGACGCTCACCATCAACTTCCTGCGCAAGCCGCCGCTGGCCGACCTGACCGGCGCCGCGCGCATCCTCAAGCTCGGGCGCACCCTCGCGACCGGCGACGTGCTGCTGACCTCGGTGGCCGATCCCCGCCCGGTGGCGCACGCCACCTGCAGCTATGCGATCCCGCCGCGCTAGGCGCCTCGCCCTCTGGGCCGGGGCGCTCGCCCTCGCCGTCTGGCTCTCCCTCGCCCCGCGCGATCCGGCGCTCTTTCCCGAAGCGGGGGGCACCCGGGTGCTGCATGTGGTGGATCATGGCTGGCATTCCGGGGTGGTGATCGCCGCCGCCGATCTGCGCGCCGCCGCCCTCCTGATCGGGCGGGAGCGGCCCGACCTCGCCCACCGCCTCCGCCGCATCGCCGCCGAATGGCCCCGGGCGCAGGCCTTCGAGTTCGGCTGGGGCGACGCGGAGTTCTACCGCGCGACCCCCGGGCTCGGCGATATCCGCGCCGATCTCGCCCTTGCCGCGGTGCTCTGGCCGACACCCTCGACCCTGCAGGTGGTGCCGCTCTGGGGCGCGCCGGAGGCGGCCTTTCCAGGCTCCGGGAGGCTCGCGCTCGCGGTCTCCGACGCGGGCCTCGCCGCCCTCGCCCGCCGCCTCGCCGAGACCGCGGCGCCCCTGCCCGAGACGGGCCTCGCCCCCCTCGGGCCGAGCCTCTACGGCGCCGGGCTCTTCCTTCCGGCCCGCCCGAGCTATCACGGCCTGCGCACCTGCAACCACTGGGTCTCCGCGCTCCTGCGCGCCGCCGGCGTGCCCTCCTCCTGGATCGCGAGCTTCACGAGCGCCGGGTTGCTGGCGGAGCTGCGCCTCCGCTTGGGGTAGTCTTATACCCCAAACCCAAACCTCTGCCATGACGAGCGGAATTCCGGCCATCTCCGATTGACAGGGCGCGCGCGGGGTGGCATAGGCCCCTCCTCGTGGCGGGCCGCGGCCCGGCCGACCGGATTCCGTTTGGAGACGACATGAAGACCTATTCCGCACGTCCGGCGGACATCGAGAAGAAATGGGTGGTGATCGACGCCGAGGGCGTCGTGCTCGGCCGCCTCGCCTCGATCGTCGCCACCCGCCTGCGCGGCAAGCACAAGGCCACCTTCACCCCGCATATGGACATGGGCGACAACGTGATCGTCATCAACGCGGACAAGGTGAAGCTCACCGGCAACAAGCGCCGCGACAAGGTCTATCACTGGCACACCGGCCATCCGGGCGGCATCAAGAGCCGCACCGCGGAGCAGCTGCTCGAGGGCCGCTTCCCCGAGCGCGTCGTCACCAAGGCGGTGCAGCGGATGATGCCGGGCGGGCCGCTCACCCGCAAGCAGATGACCAATCTGCGCGTCTATGCCGGCACCGAGCACCCGCATGGCGCCCAGAACCCCGCGACGGTGGACGTCAAGGCGATGAACGAGAAGAACGCACGGAGCGCACGCTGATGGCCGAAGAGATCAAGTCGCTCGACCAGCTGAAGGACGCGGTCGCGGCCCAGGACGGCGAGGGCGCGGACACCCCCGAGACCGAGACCTACGTCCCGCGCGAGCCGATCCGCGACGAGTTCGGCCGCGCCTACGCCACCGGCAAGCGCAAGGACGCGGTCGCGCGCGTCTGGGTGAAGCCGGGCGCCGGGCGGATCACCGTCAACGGCAAGGAGATGTCGGCCTATTTCGCGCGACCCGTGCTGCAGATGGTGATCGGCCAGCCCTTCCAGGTGGCCAACGTCTCCGGGCAGTTCGACGTGATGGCGACCGTCAAGGGCGGCGGCCTCTCGGGCCAGGCCGGCGCGGTGAAGCACGGCATCTCCAAGGCGCTCTCCAACTACGACCCGGAGCTGCGCTCCGCCCTCAAGGCCGCGGGCTTCCTGACCCGCGACGCCCGCGTGGTCGAGCGCAAGAAATACGGCAAGCGGAAGGCGCGCCGGAGCTTCCAGTTCTCGAAGCGCTGATCCGGCCCGCCCCCTCTGCCAGCCCTTGCCGCCCGAGCCGTCCGCCCCCGCGCGGGCGGCTCGTCTCATCGGGGATCGCCATGGCCGCCGACAGCCGCTTCTGGGACCGCATCGCGGCCAAGTACGCCCGCGCCCCGGTGCGCGACGAGGCGTCCTACGCGCGCAAGCTCGAGATGACGCGGGCCTATCTCTCTCCCACCGCGCAGGTGCTGGAGATCGGCTGCGGCACCGGCTCGACGGCCATCGCCCAGGCGCCCCATGCCGGCCATATCCGCGCGACCGATCTCTCCGAGGAGATGCTCGGCTTCGCCCGGGAGAAGGCCCGCGCCGCCGGGGTGGCGAACCTCTCCTTCGAGCGCGCCGCGGTCGAGGAGATCGCGGCCGAGGACGGGGCCTACGACATGGTGATGGCCCACAGCCTCCTCCACCTGCTCGACGACCGGGACGCCGCCATCGCGCGGGCCTGGCGCTGGCTGAAGCCCGGCGGCGTGCTCGTCAGCTCGACCATGTGCCTGGCGGAGGGCTTCGGGGTCCTGCGCTACGTGCTGCCCGCCGCCCGCGCCCTCGGCCAGGTGCCGAAGGTCGCCTTCTTCACCGCCGAGGCGCTCGAGGAGAGCCATCGCCGCGCCGGGTTCGAGATCGCGGAGCGCTGGCGCCCGGCGCGCAGGAAGGCGCTCTTCCTCGTCGCGCGAAAGCCCGCCTGATCCGCCCCCCGCGGCAGCCGGGCAGATTGCGCTTGTCACCGAACGGTCGTATCTACGGACGGGGATGAACACAGGGTCCGTGCCATGCCGAACATGAAGCCCGCCTCCGCCGAGATCGAGACGGGCGCCTCTCCCAAAGAGATCAGCTATTCCTTCTCGGCCCGCTCGAAGGCCGCGAAGACCTTCATCCGCTCGATCGAGAACGTGACCGGGCGGCCCCGCCTCCTGCGCATGGCCGACGGCTACGAGCGCGAGGTCGCCGCCGGGCGGAACTTCTGGGAGGTGATGCAGGAGCGCTACCGCATCAGCCTCGACTTCGTGGGCGGCGGGCTCGAGAACATCCCGCGCGAGGGGCCGCTCGTGGTCGTCGCCAACCACCCCTACGGCATCCTCGACGGCCTCGCGATGGGCCGGATCCTCCAGATCGCCCGGGGCGACTTCAAGATCATCGCGCACAACGTGTTCAAGCGGGCCCGCGATCTCGACGACATCATCCTGCCGATCGACTTCTCCGAGACCAAGGAGGCGCAGCGGCTCAACATCCAGACCCGCAAGCAGGCGCTGTCCTATCTCGCCGGCGGGGGGGCGGTGGCGATCTTCCCGGGCGGCACCGTGTCGACGGCCGCGCGCCCGTTCGAGCGCCCGCTCGACCCGCCCTGGAAGCCGTTCACCGCGCGGATGATCGCGAAGTCGGACGCGGTTGTGGTCCCGGTCTATTTCGAGGGGGCGAACAGCCGCTGGTTCCAGCTCGCGAGCCACCTGCACTACACGCTGCGGGTGGCGCTGTTGATCAACGAGTTCGACAGCCGCGTGGGCGAGCCGCTGCGGGTCACCATCGGCAAGCCGCTGCCGCGCGAGGAGATCGCGGCGCGCTCGGGCGACGCGCGCGCGCTGATGGACTATCTGCGCGAGCGCACCTATCGGCTGAGCCCCAAGCCGATGAAGAAGCTCGACTACGGGCTCTATCTCGGCTGAGGCGGGCTCAGTTCGTCGAGGTGGCGCCCTCGTCGGCGGCCTTTTCGAGCGTGTCTCCGGCTTCCTCGACGGCGTCGCCCACCGCGTCGCCGGCGTCTTCGGCGGCGTCGCCGAGCTCCTCGCCGGCCTGCTCGAGCTCGCTGGTCTCGGTCGGGTCGTCGATGGTCACGCTGCCGTCCTCGGAGACGTCGACCATCGTGTAGCCGACGAGGGCCACGAGGGCCACGGCGATCAGGGTGTTGGTGGTGCTCATCGGTTCCTCCTATCAAGGGTGCGAGAGCCCGCCCGCGGCGCGCCGCGAGCGGGCCGTGACCCCGACGTGGCCATCTTAGAGCGGTTTCGCAACGCCCCCTCCCGCAGACGCCCCGCCAGATTGAAACCCCCGCCGGGAGGGGCTAAAGGGCCGGAAACGGCGGAAGGACGCGCGCGATGGACACCAAACGGGTCGCCATCTTCGGGGCCAGCGGCTATACGGGCGCCGAGCTCGTCCGCCTGATCTCGACCCATCCGGGCCTCGAGATCGCCGCCCTCGCCGCGGACCGGCGCGCCGGGCAGGAGATGGCGGAGGTGTTCCCGCATCTGCGCCACCTCGCGCTGCCGCGCCTCGCCCGGATCGAGGAGATCGACGTCGCGGGGCTCGATCTCGTCTTCTGCGCGCTCCCCCACGCGACCACGCAGGAGGTCGTGGCGGCCTTGCCGGCGGACACCCGGGTCTGCGACCTCTCCGCCGATTTCCGGCTGGACGATCTCGCCGCCTACGAGCGGTGGTATGGCCGCCCGCATCAGGCGCCGGCGCTGCAGACGGAGGCGGTCTACGGCCTGCCCGAGTTCTACCGCACGGCGATCCGGGAGGCGCGCATCGTCGCCTCCACCGGCTGCAACGCGGCGACGGGGCTCTTCGCGCTCCTGCCCCCCCTCGCGGCCGGGGTCGTCGACCCGGACGAGATCGTGATCGACCTCAAGAGCGGCGTCTCGGGCGCCGGGCGCGGGGCGAAGGAGGCGATGCTGCACGCCGAGGTGTCGGAGGGCTTCCACGCCTACAATGTGGGCCGCCACCGCCATCTCGCCGAGTTCGACCAGGAATTCGCCAAGGCCGCGGGCCGGCCGGTCTCGGTGCGCTTCACCGCGCATCTGCTGCCGCAGAACCGGGGCATCCTCGCCACCTGCTACGTCAAGGGCGAGCCGGAGGCGGTCCATGCCGCCCTCGCCGAGCGCTACGCCTCCGAGCCCTTCGTGGTGGTGCTCCCTTTCGGAGAGACGCCGCACACCCGCCATGTGCGGGGCTCCAATTTCGTGCATGTCGGCGTCTCGGGGGAGCGGGAGCCGGGGCGGGCGACCATCGTCTCGGTGCTCGACAATCTGGTGAAGGGGGCCTCCGGCATGGGGGTGCAGAACGCCAACATCATGCTCGGCCTCGAGGAGACGGCGGGGCTGATGGCGGCGCCCGTCTTCCCCTGATGCTCCGGGCGCTCAAGCGCCGGGTCTGGCCCTTCGTCAGCGCGGTGATCTGGCGCTTCCAGGACGATCAGGGCTCGGTGCTCGCGGGCTATCTCGCCTATGCGGGGATGCTCTCGCTCCTGCCCTTCCTGGTCTTCGCCACCGCCCTCGCGGGCTTCGTCGTGGGCCCGGAGAACTCCGAGGCCGCGCTCGACGTGCTGTTCGACGGGGTGCCGGAGCATGTGGCGCGCACGCTCGAGCCCGTGGTGCTCGAGGTGCTCGCGCACAGGCGGGGCAGCGTGCTGACGCTCTCGGCGCTGGGCTCCATCTGGGCGGCGTCGAACGGGATCGAGGCGCTGCGCGTCGGGCTCGACGAGGCCTACGACGTGGAGCGCAGCCGCCACATCGCGCTCAACCGGCTCTATGCGGTCGGCCTCGTGCTGCTCGGCTATCTGGTGTTCTTCGCGCTCTGCCTGCTGATCATCCTGGCGCCGCTCGTCTTCATCGTGCTCGAGGCGATTCTCGGCATCCGGATTCCGGGGGAGGCGGATCTCGCGCGCTACGGGGCGGCCTTCGTGATTCTCTGGATCTCGCTCTGGGTGCTGCACCGGGTGCTGCCCTCGCGCCAGATGGCGGGGATCGTGCTCTGGCCCGGAATCCTGACGAGCGTGGTCCTCTGGGGCGCGATGGCGACGGGGCTCTCGGTCTATCTCGCCTATGCGCCGTCCTATTCGCTCACCTACGGGGCGCTCGCCGGCGTGATCCTGACGCTCCTGTTCTTCTACATGACCGCCGTCGCGGTGATCCTCGGCGCCCAGGTCAACGCGGTGGTGAACGCCCACCGCCTGCATGCGACAAACGGGACAGATGCGCCGGAGCGCGCGGACCCCCATTCTCAGCGAAAGCATTCGGGAGGCTGACGTGGCACGGAGCAAGAAGGCGCAACGGATCAGGCTGCTCGTCGCGGGTTTCGCGGCGATGGTGACGGCCGCGGTGATGGTGGCGGTGACCTTCGACGACACCATCGCCTTCTTCAAATCCCCCTCCGAGCTCGCCGCGGAGCCGCCGCGCCCGGGCCAGCTCCTGCGGGTCGGCGGGCTCGTGGCCGACGGGTCGGTGCAGCGCGGCTCCGGCGAGACGGTCAGCTTCGACGTGACCGACGGCGGCGCGACGGTGCGCGTGGAGTATACCGGCGTGCTGCCCGATCTCTTCCGCGAGGGGCAGGGCGTGATCGCCGAGGGCCGGATGGTCGGCGAGGCGTTCGTCGCCCAGGAGGTGCTCGCCAAGCACGACGAGAACTACATGCCCCGAGAGGTCGCCGACGCGCTCAAGGAGCAGGGGATGTGGCAGCACGGCGCCGGCGGGCCGGAGGGTGCGGCGCCGCAGGAGACCGGGCTCTGATGTCCCACCGCTTCGCCTGGGTCGACGCCTTCGCCGAGGCGCCGATGGGCGGGAACCCCTGCGCGGTGGTGTTCGACGCGGACGATCTCCCGGTGGAGACCCGCCTCGCCTTCACCCGCGAGACCCGGCTCAGCGAATGCGCCTTCCTCGTGGCCTCCGACAAGGCGGATTTCGGCGTGCGCTATTATCTGCCGACGGGCGAGATCCCCTTTGCCGGGCACCCGACCGTCGCCACCGCCGCGGCGCTCGAGGATGCGGGGCTGCTCGAGGGGCGCGAGCGGTTCACCCTGGAAGTCGGCGCCGGCGTGATCCCGATCGAGGTCCACCGCGGCGCCGGCCCCGCACGCTTCACCATGACCCAGGCCGCGCCGGTTTTCGCCAACACCCACGCGCCCGCAGAGATCGCCGAGATCTACGGCCTCGCACCGGAGGACATCCTCGGCACGCCGCAGACCGTCTCGACCGGCACGCCGTTCTGCATCGCCGTCCTCGCGAGCCGCGAGGCGCTCGCCCGCGCCCGGCTGGATGCGGACCTCCTCGGCGCCTTCCGCCGGCGCGACGGGCATCCGGACGCCGCGCTGATGGAGCCTTTCCTCGTCATCCTGGAGGGCGCGACCGAGGCCGGGGACACCTTCGCCCGGCTCCTCCTCGCCCCGCCGATGCCGCCGGAGGACCCCTATACGGGCTCTGCCACCGGCTGCATGGCCGCCTATCTCTGGCGCAACGGCCTGATCGACCGCCCCCGCTTCCGCGCCGAGCAGGGCCACTGGATGGGCCGCCCCGGGATCGGCGAGGTGGAGGTGCTCGGCCCCCCCGAGGCGATCGAGGGCGTCCGCCTCGCCGGGGCCGGCCGCGTGCTCATGGCGGGCACCGCGGCCCTCTGATCCCGCCTCAGAGCCGGGCGACGCGGCGCCGGGAGCGGCAATATATCCGCCGGGAATCGTTCCGTGCGCGCCGCCCGGATGCTAAATATCGGAGAAACCCAGGGAGGTTCCATGATCGCTGAACTCGGGCATTTCGCGCTCACGCTCGCGCTCGCCGTGGCGCTCTTCCAGGCCAGCGTGCCGCTCTACGGGGCGGGGCGCGGCTGGGCGGATTGGATGCGCGCCGCGGCGCCGGCCGCGATGGCGCAGTTCCTGCTCCTCGGCATCTCCTTCGCCGCGCTGACCCACGCCTTCGTCACCTCGGACTTCTCCGTGCGCATCGTCGCGGAGAACTCCCATTCGCTCAAGCCGATGCTCTACAAGGTCACCGGCACCTGGGGGAATCACGAGGGCTCGATGCTGCTCTGGGTGCTGATCCTGGCGCTCTTCGGGGCGCTCGTGGCGGCCTTCGGTCGGCAATTGCCGCTCGGGCTCAAGGCGCGGGCGCTCTCCGTGCAGGCGATGGTGTCGCTCGCCTTCCTGGCCTTCGTGCTGTTCACCTCCAACCCGTTCGACCGGCTCGACCCGGTGCCCCTGAACGGCAACGATCTCAACCCGCTGCTGCAGGATATCGGCCTCGCGCTGCATCCGCCGATGCTCTATGTCGGCTATGTGGGCCTCTCGATGGCCTTCTCCTTCGCCGTCGCCGCCCTGATCGAGGGCAAGGTCGACGCCACCTGGGCGCGCTGGGTCCGGCCCTGGACGCTGACTGCCTGGGTCGCGCTCACCCTCGGCATCGCGCTCGGCTCCTACTGGGCCTATTACGAGCTCGGCTGGGGCGGCTGGTGGTTCTGGGATCCGGTGGAGAACGCCTCCTTCATGCCCTGGCTGATCGCCACCGCGCTCCTGCATTCGGCGATCGTGGTGGAGAAGCGGTCCTCGCTGAAGGTGTGGACGATCCTGCTCGCGATCCTCGCCTTCTCGCTCTCGCTGATCGGGACGTTCCTGGTGCGCTCGGGCGTCATCACCTCGGTGCATGCCTTCGCGACCGACCCCGACCGCGGCGTCTTCATCCTCGGCATCCTCGCCGTCGCCATCGTCGGCTCGCTCACGCTCTTCCTGATGCGGGCACCCCAGATGCGCTCCGAGGGCGTCTTCCAGCCGGTCTCGCGCGAGGGGGCGCTGGTGTTCAACAATCTCGTCCTCGCGGTCTCCTGCGCCGTGGTGTTCATCGGCACGCTCGGCCCGCTCTTCCGCGAATTCGTCGACGGGGAGAAGATCTCCGTCGGCGCGCCGTTCTACGATCTCGCCTTCACCCCCTTCATGGTGATCCTGATGCTCGCGCTGCCGATCGGCGCCATGCTGTCCTGGAAGCGCGGCGATCTCGGCGGCGTGGTGGTCAAGCTCTGGTGGGCCGGGGCTGCGGCGCTCGCGGTCGGCGGCGCGGCCTGGGCGTTGCAGGAGGGGACGGCCCTCCTCGCTCCCGTGGGCCTCGCGCTGGCCGCCTGGCTGATCTTCGGCGCCATCGCCGAGCTCTGGGAGCGGGGCGGCTTCGCCAAGCGGGGGGTGGCCGCGGGCCTCTCCCGCCTCGCCGGCCTGCCGCGGGCGGACTGGGGCAAGTGGCTCGGCCATCTCGGCCTCGCGCTCACCGCCATGGGCATCGCCGCCATCACCGCCTGGGAGACCGAGGACATCCGCCTCGCCAAGCCCGGCGACGTGATCCCCGTCGGCCCCTACGAGCTGCATTTCGACGGCGTGACCGAGGTGCCGATGGGCGCCCCCTTCGCCCAGGGCCAGTGCGGCAATTCCGGCGAGCGCACCTTCAAGGGCGGCGAGGAGCGCAATTTCCGCACCGAGATGGGCGAGTTCCGCCTGATGTCGGGCGACGACCTCGTGGCCGTCATGTGCCCCGAGAAGCGCTTCTACCCGGTCCAGCGCCAGCCCACGACCGAGGCGGCGATCGATGCGAGCCTCCTGCGCGACGTCTATGTCGTCCTCGGCGACAAGCAGGACGACGGCGAGGCCTGGGCCGTGCGCTCCTATCACAAGCCGCTCGCGGTCTGGATCTGGTTCGGCTGCGTGGTCATGGGCATCGGCGGCATCGTCAGCCTGACCGACCGGCGCTTCCGCATCGGGGCCGTGACGAAGAAGACCGGCCCGCAGGCCGCGGTGCCCGCCGAATGAGCGCGCGCCGCCTCATGGCCGCCTGCCTCGCCCTCGCGCTCGCGGGGCCGGCGGCGGCCGTCCAGCCCGACGAGATCCTCGACGACCCCGAGCTCGAGAGCCGCGCCCGGGAGATCTCCGAGGATCTGCGCTGCCTCGTCTGCCGCAACGAGGCGATCGACGATTCGAACGCCGAGCTCGCCCGCGATCTGCGCCTCCTCGTGCGCGAGCGGCTGCAGGAGGGCGACAGCGATGCCGAGGTGAAGCAGTATCTCGTGGACCGCTACGGCGAATACGTCCTGCTGAAGCCCACCTTCACCCTCGGCAACGCGGCGCTCTGGCTTGCGGGGCCGGTGCTCTTCGTCCTCGGCGGCATCGCGGCCGCGGCCTATATGCGCGGCCGTCGCGGCGTCGCCACCCCCGCGGAGGCGCCGCTCACCCCGGAGGAGGAGGCCGAGCTCCGACGCATCCTCGACGCAGACCGCAGCGACCGGAGCTGACGGCTGCGTCCGGCCGCGCGCTGTGCTAGCCTCCGGCCCATGCACCCCTTGGTGGAGGACGCCATGACCCTTGCCCCCGTGCCCTGTGCGCTTCGTCGCGTTGTCCTCGCTGCGGCTCTCGTGCCCGTCGCCGCGCCCCTCGCCATGGCCGAGCCGAACATGGCCGGCCGGGAGTCGAACCAATCCGCCTGCCTCGAGCAGCTCCAGGAGAAATACGGCGCCGTCGAGACCGGCAAGATCCTGCAGAAGCGCGCCCGGGGGCAATCCTGGGTGCGCGTCTACGCGACCACCTCCGAGGGCGACGAGGTGCTGTTCCGCTGCCAAGTCCGCTATGGCGAGGTCCGCGGCGTCACCTCCTATGACGGCAGCGGTTGGACCGAGGCCGAGGAGGTCCCGCCCGCGCCCGTGGAGGGCGCGGCGGACGAGGACGCCGCGCCACGCCCTGCCGCCGGAGGCGGCGCGGGCGCCCCGGAGCCCGGCGAGGGCGACCCCGGGGGCGAGGACCGCGCCGAAGGCGCCCCCTCCGCCCCTCCGGACGCCGAGGAGGAGGGGCGCGCCGAGGGCGAGCCCGATGGCGCCCCCTCCGAGGAGGCCGCCGCCGAAGAGGAAGACGAGGCCGAGGGCATGGCCCCCGCCACCGCCAAGTTCATCAAGGTCCCCTCCGCCGAGTGACCCCTGGACCGGGCCGCGCCGGCGGCTTAGGTGGAGCGCCATGACCGACACCGCCCCCGCGCTCGCCCGGAGCCGACGCATCTGCGTCGCGCCGATGATGGAATGGACCGACCGCCACTGCCGGATGTTCCACCGGCGGCTCTCGGCCCATGCACTCCTCTACACCGAGATGGTCACCGCCTCCGGCCTCGTCCTCGGCGGTGCGGACTGGCTGCTCGCCCATTCCCCGGAGGAACACCCCCTGGCGCTACAGCTCGGCGGGTCCGAGCCCGAGATGCTCGCCCGCGCGGTCGAGATGGCGCTGCCCTTCGGCTTCGAGGAGGTGAACCTCAATGTCGGCTGCCCGTCCGACCGGGTGCAGTCCGGCGCCTTCGGGGCCTGCCTGATGAAGGAGCCCGCCCTCGTGGCCGAGATCGCCCGCGCCATGATCGCCGCGGCCGGGCCGGACGGCCCCGAGATCACCGTCAAATGCCGCATCGGCGTCGACGATCAGGACCCGGCCGAGGCGCTCCCGCGCTTTCTCGACGCGGTCGCCGAGGCGGGGGTGCGCACGGCGATCGTCCATGCCCGCAAGGCCTGGCTCCAGGGTCTCAGCCCCAAGGAGAACCGCACCGTCCCCCCGCTCGACTACGACCTCGTCGCCCGCATGGCCGCCGAGCGCCCGGGCCTCTCGGTGATCCTCAACGGCGGCATCGCGCGCCTCGCCGAGGCGGAGGCCCATCTCGCCCGCTTCGACGGCGCGATGATCGGGCGCGCGGCCTATCACGACCCCGTGGCCGTCCTGGCCGGCGCCGACCGGGTGATCGCCGGGGCGGCCGCCCCCCCGGTCGCGCCGGAGGCGGCGGTCCGCGCCATGCTCCCCTATATCGAGGCCGAACTCGCCGGCGGCGCGCGGCTCCACCAGATAACCCGGCACATGCTCGGCGCCTTCGCCGGACGCCCCGGCGCGCGGCGCTGGCGGCGGCGGCTCTCGGAGGAGGCGGTGCGCCCCGGCGCGGGGCCCGAGATCGTCGAGGCCGCGCTCGCGGAGGTCGCGCCCGCCCGGGCCGAGGCCGCGGAGTGAACGGCGCCTGGGAGGCCGAGGCGCGGGCCTTCTTCGCCCGCGGCTGGGTGGTGTTCGAGGCCGACCCCGCGGTCTCCGCCTGGGTGGAGGCCGCCCGTCCGCTCGCCGAGGAGATCGCCGCCGATCCGCAGGCCCGCGCCGACTGGCTGCGCTGCGGCGGGACCTGGTTCGCAGGCGTCAACGTCTTTCCCAACGGGCCGGACGGCGCGGTTCCCGCGCGCGGGGTGCCGCCTCTCGCCGGCGCCCCGGTCGACTTCGTCGCCGAGCGGCTGGGGCTCTCGGGCTTCGCCTGGGACCGGGCGCAGATCTCCGTCTGCTATCCCGGCTATCCGCAGCCTTGGGAGGGGGAGAGCGAGGCCGCCTTCCGCTTCCGCCTGAAGCGCGACGCGGCCCATGTGGACGGGCTCTTGCGCGATGCCGAGCGCCGGCGCTCCCTCGGCGAGACGCACGGCTTCATCCTCGGCCTGCCGCTCTCGGATACGCCCGCCGGGGCCGCGCCCTTCGTCGTCTGGGAGGGGAGCCACGAGGTGATGCGCCGGGCCTTCCGCCGCCGCTTCGCCGGCATCGCGCCGGAGGACTGGGGGCGGGAGGACGTGACTGAGGCCTATCAGGCGGCGCGGCGGGAGGCGTTCGAGACCTGCCCGCGGGTGGAGATCCAGGCCCGACCGGGGGAGGCGACGCTCGTCCACCGGCTCGCGCTCCACGGCGTCGGGCCCTGGAGGGCGCCGGAGGGGCCGCCCCGCGCCATCGCCTATTTCCGGCCGGACCCGGCGCCCGGCGCCCCGCCTCAGTGGTGGGTCGAGAGCCCCTGAGGCATCCGGCGGAGTTCCGTGCCGTCGCCGGTCAGCACCCAGGCCGGATCCTCCGGCTCGCCATGGCGCAGGATCAGCCGGTCGCCGCGGAAGGTCGTCTCGGTCATCCCCTCGAGGAAGCTCATGCCGAGGAGCGGGGTCTCGAGCCGCCCGCGCCGGGCGACCGCGGCCTCCACGTCGCGCAGCACGATGGGGCCGACCTGCACGGTCGCGAGGCGCACGGGGGCGACGGTGGTCGCGCCGTTCGCCGTCGAGACCGGCATGGAGAAGCTGAGAAGCTCGGGGTCGATCCCGATGGCGGCGGCGCGCTCGAACGGGATGAGGACCATGGAGGCGCCGGTGTCGACCATCATGCGGATGGTGCGCCCGTTGACCCGCGCGTCGGCGCGGAAATGCCCGTCCCAGGCGCGCCGGAGTTCCACCTCGCCGGGGGCATGGACCACCGCGAGGCTCGGCACGAACTGCCCGCGCAGCCGGTCCACCGCGTAGCCGACGTCCTCGCGGTAATGCCAGCCGGCGGCCAGCGTCGCACCGATGCCGACCCAGGCCATTGCGCTCACCACAACGCGCCTGTCGGTGCGCATCAGCACCCGCGCGAGGAGCGTGATCAGCAGCAGCGCGACCAGCGTGACGATGAAGACCGCCTGCACGACCTCCTGCTCCCCCTGCGGCGCGAGGATTCGCTGATCGCTCGCGACCATGAGGGTGATGACCACGGTTCCGATGATGACGAAAGGCCAGAAGAGCATCGGCGGTGTCCTGTCTGTCGGCGCTTTGCGGAGAGACGCTGGCACGGAAACGCGCTGCTTGCATCACGCTACTGACGACGGAGGGACGATACCACGCTCGCGGCGTTTAGGGTAGCGCGAGTTGGAGCGACCGGCAATGCCGTCTCAGCCGCGCCCCCCGCGGCGCCCGGCGCGTCCGCCGCGGCGCCCGTCCGGTGCGGGCTGGCGGGCGGGGAGATCCGCCATGATCCGCCGACGCTCCTCGGGCGCCATACCGGACCAGCGGGCGATCTCCTCGCCGGTCCGGCCGCAGCCGACGCAGAGCCGCGTCTCCGGATGCAGCATGCAGATCTGCACGCAGGGGCTCTCGATCTCGGCGCGGCGCCAGACGGGCGGGTCGGTCGGGTCGGTCATCCGGGGGCTCCGAGATGGGAGAGGCGGTCGAGGGCGCCCTGCAGAATGTAAGCCGCGGCGAGCTTGTCGATCACCTCGGCGCGACGCTTTCGGGAGGAATCCGCCGCGAGCAGGGTGCGCTCGACCGCCTGGGTGGAGAGCCGCTCGTCCCAATAGGCGACGGGCAGGTCCTGGCGCTCGGACAGGCTGCGGGCGAAGGCGCGGGTGGCCTGCACGCGGGGGCCGTCGCTCCCGTCCATGTTGCGCGGCAGCCCGAGGACGAGGCCGACGGCGCCGCGGCCCCTGGCTATCTCCTGGAGGCGGGCGATGTCGGCCGCGAGCTTGGTGCGTTTGATCGTCTCGACGCCGGTCGCGGTCATCCTGAGCCCGTCGGAGGCGGCGACGCCGATCGTCTTGGTGCCGAGATCGAGGCCGAGGAGCGGCCCGCGGGTCGCGGCGAGGGCGGTCACGTCGTCATGGACGGGCGCGCTCACTCCGAGACGATCCCGAGGACGAGCGCCTGCTCGCGGACAGCGCTGGCCTCGGAGCCCTGAAGGTCGGCCTGGCTCATCTCGAAGACGCGCCGCGCGTCCTCCGGGCGGTTCATCATCCGGTAGGAGCGCATGAGCATCACCCAGTCCTCGACCGTCCCGCCCCGCTCGGCGAGGCGCTCCTCGAGGGCGGCCATGCGGTCGGCCATGAAGGCGGCCTGCTCCTCTGGGCTCATCGATTCGACGGCGGCGACGGCGTCCGGGTCCCGCCGGTCCTGCGGCGCGCCGACCCGGCCGGTCGCCTGGGCGAGGACGGCCTCGACCTGCGGCACCCAGGGATCGCCCGGCTCCGCCTCCGAGAGCAGCCGGCGCCAGATGGCGACGGCGCGGTCGGTGTCGCCGGTCTGGGCGATGGCGAGGCCGGCATAGTAGCGCGCCACCTGGTCCTGCGGGTCGATCCTGAGCGCGGAGCGCAGCGCCTTCTCCGCGGCCGGCGAGACATAGCCGCCCGCCGCGAGGACGAGCGCCTCGGCGCGGGAGGTGAAGAGGCCCGCCTCCATCCGGGGCGCGCGCAGCCGAATCGCCTGCTGGAAGAGCCCGGCCGCCTCCGCATAGCGCCCGCGCAGCATGTAGGCCTCGGCGAGCGCCACGCGGGCGACGTCGTCCTCCGGATCCGCGGCGACGGCGGCGGTGAGATCGGCGAGGCGCACGGCGTCCGGGTCGCGCGCGGGGTCGATCTCGGGCGGGGGGACGCGCCCCTGCTCCTCGGCGAGCGCCTCCGCATCGGCCTGGGAGAGCCGCTGGCCGGGGAGCATGGAGACGGCGGCCCGCTGCTGCGCCGGGCTGCGCTCGGCGAACGGCGAGTCAGGCCGGCCGAAATCCCCGGTCGCCACATAGATCCCGAGACCGAGGAGCGGGATGCCCAAGGCGGCGGCCGCGAGGAGCTTGAGCGAGACCGGGCGCGGGGCGGGGCCGAAGCCCTCCGCGCGCTGGGCGGCCTGGGTGGCGGCGATCAGGCGGCGGGAGATCTCCGCCCGGGTGCCGCGGGCCTCCTCCTCGCTGATGAGCCCGCGGGCGAGGTCGCGGTCCACCTCGGCGAGCTGGTCGCGGAAGATGGCGGCGTCGCGCGCCGCCCGGCTCGCCTCGCGCCCGCCCCGTTCGAGGAAGGGCAGCACGACGACGAGCAGCGTGAAGAGCCCGAGAACCGCGGCGCCGAGGACGAATTCGATCATGAGCGTTGCCTCCCGTTGCCGAGATAAAGACGCCTCCCCCGCCCCGCAATGGACCGGCGGCCGCGGCGGGCCTGCGCCGCTGTCGCAGGCCGGCCTCGGAACGGCGCATTTTCCCGCGCGGCGCGCGCGCGAAGCGCGTAGTCTCGAGCGCCGAGAGAGGAGCCGCCCCCGGGGCGGGAGGAGACACGAGGACCCGCGCGATGAAGCACTATTCCGCCTTCGCCGTCGCCCGCGAGGCGCTGCGCTACCACAAGGGATGGGAGCGCGCCTGGGGCAACCCGGAGCCCAAGCGCCATTACGACGTGATCGTGGTCGGCGGCGGGGGGCACGGGCTCGCCACCGCCTATTACCTCGCCAAGACCCACGGCATCACCAATGTCGCGGTGCTCGAGAAGGGCTGGCTCGGCGGCGGCAACACCGGGCGGAACACCACCATCATCCGGTCGAACTACCTCCAGCCCCCCTCCGCGGCGATCTACGAGCTCTCCCGCAGCCTCTACGAGGATCTCTCCCAGGAGCTCAACTTCAACATCATGTTCTCCCCCCGCGGCGTGCTGATGCTCGCGCAGACCGAGCACGAGCACCGCGCCTGGATGCGCACGGCCCATGCCAACCGGATCGCCGGCATCGAGTCCGAGCTCGTCGGCCCCGAGCGCGTGAAGGAGCTCTGCCCGATCATCAACATCGAGGGGCCGCGCTATCCCGTGCTCGGCGGGCTCTGGCAGCCCCGCGGCGGCACCGCGCGCCACGATGCGGTGGCCTGGGGCTATGCCCGCGCCGCCGCGGCCCTCGGCGTCGACGTCATCCAGAAATGCGAGGTGACGGGGATCGACCGGCCGAACCAGCGCGTCGCCGGCGTGCAGACCACCCGCGGCCCGATCACCTGCGACAAACTGTGCATCGTCGTCGCCGGCCATTCCGGCCAGCTCGCGGAGATGGCGGGCTTCCGCCTGCCGATCGAGTCCGTGGCGCTGCAGGCACTCGTCTCCGAGCCGATCAAGCCCTGCATGGACATCGTCGTGATGGCCAACACGGTGCACGGCTATATGAGCCAGTCCGACAAGGGCGAGATGGTGATCGGCGGCGGCGCGGACGGGTTCAACAACTACACCCAGAGGGGCAGCTTCCAGCATATCGAGGAGACGGTGCGCGCCCTCGTCGAGACCTTCCCGATGATCTCCCGGCTCAAGATGCTGCGCCAGTGGGGCGGGATCGTCGACATGACGGGCGACCGCTCGCCGATCATCTCCCGCACGCCGGTGGAGAACGTGTTCATCAATTGCGGCTGGGGCACCGGCGGCTTCAAGGCGATCCCGGGCAGCGGCTTCGCCACCGCCGGCCTCGTCGCCAAGGGCGAGGACCCCGTCGCCGGCCCCTTCTCCCTCGACCGCTTCGCAGAGGGCCGCATGATCGACGAGTCCGTCGCCGCCGCTGTGGCGCACTGACGTCCCGCCGGCCCGTCCGTGCAGGGCGGGCCGCGCCGGGCCTCTCGAATTCACCGAAAATTCGTTCTTTTGCGCGAGGGTCGCGGGCAGGTTCCGCGGTCGCCCTTCGGGCGCGTGCGGGGCCGGAGCCGGGAGCGTCGTCCGTCCGGCTCGGGGGGCGGCGTCTCCCCAATTGGGCCGCGGGGGCGGACCCCCGGCCCGCAATCCGACCGGTCCCGGCCGCCCGAGGCCGGGAGGCCGGAGGCCGGCAGACGCAAGGGGACGACCATGACTGCCGAACCGTCGGGAAAGGGAGCGGCCGGGGCGCTGCAGGCGCTCAAGCGGCTCCGGGAGCATTGGCTGCTCATCGTGGCGCTGGTGAGCGCGCTCTTCTGGGCGCGCGATCTGGTGTAGGTCTACGCCACCCTGCCGGAGGAGGTCGACCGCACGCGCGCGGCGGTGGCCACGCTCGAATCCCGTCTCGACGGGATCGAGCGGGTCGCCGTCGGGCCGCTGGCGGACTGGCCGCCGCTCGCAGGGCTCGGGCAGGTCGAGGGCGGGCTCGAGGGCCGGGCGGAGCGGTGGACCCCGCTTCTCTGGCACTCGGAGGCCGCCCGCGATCCGGACTGCCGGGCGCGCCGGGTCTCTGCGGTGCTCGTCGACGCCGCCGGGCGCTGGCACGCGCTCGAGGCGCAGCTCGACCCGGCCCCGCGCCACGACGGGGACGGGAACCTCGCCTTCGGCGTCAAGCCCGACGCGCAGATGGGCCAGGGCCAGGCGCGCATCCGCGTGCGCATGACCCATGACTGCCGGGGCGCAGCGGTGCCCGAAAGCACCCCCTGGCTCCCTTTCGCGCTCCGGGCCGACTGAGGCCCGGGCGCCCCCCCCTTCCGGCGGGCCGGCCTGCCCGGCCCGTCGCTTTTCCCGATCGCTGCCCAGGATCCGGGCACTCCCCTGACATCTCGCGCGAATGCCGCATCTTTCGGCAAGTTCGCCCTTGCCACGCCCGGTCTCGGGGTTGTGGCGGGCAACACCCTGTGATTAGCTGCCTCGAAAGGCGGCGCAGACCGTGCGAAAGGGACGATCATGACCGAGACCGCGGACGGCGACGCGTTCGTCGAGTTCGAGCGCGTGCAGAAGAGTTACGACGGCGAGACGCTCGTCGTGAAGGATCTCAACCTCGAGATGCCGAGGGGGGAGTTCCTGACCATGCTCGGCCCGTCGGGCTCGGGCAAGACCACCTGCCTGATGATGCTCGCGGGCTTCGAGACCGCGACCCATGGCGAGATCAAGCTCGGCGGGCAGGCGGTCAACAACATCCCGCCGCACAAGCGCGGCATCGGGATGGTGTTCCAGAATTACGCGCTGTTCCCCCATATGACGGTGGCGGAGAACCTCTCCTTCCCGCTCGAAGTGCGCAAGATGCCGAAGTCGGAGCGCGAGCAGAAGGTCAAGCGCGCGCTCGACATGGTGCAGATGGGCGAGTTCGGCGGGCGGCGTCCGGCGCAGCTCTCGGGCGGGCAGCAGCAGCGCATCGCGCTGGCCCGTGCGCTCGTCTTCGAGCCGGAGCTCGTGCTGATGGACGAGCCGCTCGGCGCGCTCGACAAGCAGCTGCGCGAGCACATGCAGTACGAGATCAAGCACATCCACCAGAGCCTCGGCGTCACGGTCGTCTATGTCACGCACGACCAGTCCGAGGCGCTGACCATGTCGGACCGGATCGCTGTGTTCAACGAAGGGGTGATCCAGCAACTCGCCGAACCCGCCGCCCTTTACGAGAAGCCGGAGAACTCCTTCGTCGCCCAGTTCATCGGCGAGAACAACAAGCTGCACGGCGTGGTGCGCGAGGCCGGAAACGACGCCGTCCGGGTCGAGATCGACGGCGGCGGCGAGGGGCTGGCGCTGCCGGTCAAGGCGTCCCGCCCCGGCGAGCGCACCATGCTGTCGATCCGCCCCGAGCGGGTGACGGTCGGCGAAGGCGGTCTGTCGGGCCGGGTGCTCGAGCTGATCTATCACGGCGACCACATCCGCTGCCGGATGGACGTGCTCGGCCATGACGACTTCATCGTGAAAGTGCCCAACACGCCGGCGCACGCGCAGCTGCGCGTCGGCGAGGTGACCCAAATCGGCTGGCGCGTGGAGGATTGCCGCGCGCTCGACCCGATCTAGAGCCTTCGGCATCCGACGCTCCCGCGTGAGCGGGCGCGCAACAGGCTCCGGGCGCGCCCGGGCCGCACAACAGGGAGACTGCAATGAGTCTGAACTTCCACCGCATCGCCTCGGCGCTGGCGCTGAGCACGGCGCTCGTCGCCGCCCCGGCGCTCGCCAACGACCTCACGGTCGTGTCCTGGGGCGGCGCCTACACCAAGAGCCAGGTCGAGGCCTACCACAAGCCGTGGATGGAGATGACCGGCAAGACGATCATCTCGGTGGATTACGACGGCTCGGCCGCGCCCATCAAGGCGCAGGTTGAGGCTGGCAACGTCACCTGGGACCTCGTGGACATCGAGCTGTCGGACGCCGTGCGCCTGTGCGACGAGGGGCTGATCGAGCCGCTCGACCATTCGATGCTCCCGCCGGCGACGAGCCTTGGGGCGAAGACCTCCATCGCTATGAGGCTGGCCTCGCTCGATGTCGCCGGCATGTCGCCCGAGGATGCGCTCACGGCGCTGAAGGACATCAGCGCCATGGCGGGCGACATCCCCGCCACCGCGGACTTCATCGAGGGCGCGCTCAACGAATGCTCGGTCGCCAGCATCGTCTGGGCGCATGTCTACGCCTACGACACCACCGTCTTCCCCAAAGGCCCGACCAGCGCGGCGGATTTCTTCGATCTCGAGAAGTTCCCCGGCAAGCGCGGCATGCGCAAGATTCCCAAGGCCAATCTGGAATTCGCGCTGATGGCCGACGGCGTGCCGGCGGCCGAAGTCTACGACGTGCTCGACACCGAGGAAGGCGTCGCCCGCGCCTTCGCCAAGATCGAGAGCATCAAGGACAGCATCGTGTGGTGGGAGACCGGCGCGCAGGCCCCGCAGCTGCTGGCCGACGGCGAAGTGGTGATGACCACCGCCTATAACGGGCGCATCTTCAACGCCCAGGTCGCCGAGGGCAAGCCGATGCAGATCGTCTGGGACGGCCAGATCCTCGATTTCGACCTCTGGATCATCCCCAAAGGCGCGCCGAACAAGGAAAACGCGCTCGAATTCATCAAGTTCTCGACCGACACGCAGCGGCTGGCCGATCAGGCGAAGTGGATCGCCTACGGCCCGGCGCGCCTCTCCTCGGCGCCGATGGTCGGCCTCTATCAGGACGGCGTGACCGAGATGGCGCCGCACATGCCGACCAACCCGGTCAACATGGGCAACGCCATCGTGTCGGGCTACGAATACTGGGCCGACAACACCGACGAGCTGAACGAGCGCTTCGCCGCCTGGCTCGCCCAGTAAGCTGGAACTTGCGCGCCGCCCTGCGACGGGCGGCGCGCTCTCCGACAGGAGGCCCGCCCGATGGCCGACGCCGCCCTGCCT
>CAZNTX010000069.1:0-21517 GCA_964576075.1 uncultured Limibaculum sp.
GCGGCTTCCCCGCCTCGAACGCCACCGCAGCCTTCGTCCGCATCCTCTCCTCCCCTCTTTGGCGGGGCCTTCGCCCCGTCGGATACGTTCCCTCGCTAGCCGCGCGGGCCGCGAGCGTCAGCCCCACTTTGGTCTAGGTTCTGCCGGGATGGCCAGGGTCTCTCAGCAACTTCTTAGGAGAAATCGGTTGACCAATGCGGGCGCCGGCCCCTTATCTCGCACCACGGACGTCGACCACGGCGTCGCGCCCGCAACACACGGAGGATCCAATGGCCTGGACCAAGCCGACCATCGAAGAGTTCGCCTGCGGCATGGAAATCAACATGTATTTCCCGGCCGAGGACGACGAGCGCACGCTGTTCTGAGCGGCTGACCGGCGCGGGGAGTTGGTGTGTCCGGCCTCCGCGTCGTCGTTCTCGGCGCAGCGGCGGGCGGTGGCCTGCCGCAATGGAATTGCGGGTGCGCCAACTGCGCCGCCGCGCGCGCCGGGCGCATCCCCGTCCAGACCCAATCCTCGGTCGCGGTGAGCGCCGACGGGGCGTCCTGGGCGGTGCTGAACGCCTCGCCCGATATCGGGCGGCAGATCCTGTCGCAGCCCGTGCTTCACCCGACCGGGCCGCGCGTCTCGCCGATCCGGGCGGTGCTGCTGACCAATGGCGACATCGACCATGTGGCGGGGCTTCTGACGCTGCGAGAGAAGCAGCCGTTCGCGCTCTACGCCACGCGGGAGATCCACGGCGTTCTGGCCGAGAACCCGATCTTTTCCGCGCTCGATCCGGCGCTCGTGGGCCGGCGAACGCTCGCGCTCGAAGAGCCCGCGGAGCTCGTCCCCGGCGTCGAGGCGCGGCTCTTCGCGGTGCCCGGCAAGGTGCCTCTCTATCTCGAGGGGGAGACCGTGGAGACCGATCTGGAGGGCGAGCAGACCGTGGGCGTCGAGATCCGCGACGGCGCGCGCCGGGCCTACTACATCCCCGGCTGCGCGCGGCTGACCGCCGACCTCGCCGAGCGCTTGAGGGGGGCGGATCTCCTCCTCTTCGACGGCACGCTCTGGGACGACGAGGAGATGATCCGGCTCGGCCTCGGACAGAAGACCGGGCGGCGCATGGGCCATATGCCGATCTCGGGGGAGGGCGGCTCGCTCGCCGCCTTCGACGGGCTCGGGATCGCGCGCCGGGTCTATGTGCACATGAACAACAGCAACCCCGTCCTGGTGCCGGAGGGGCCCGAGCGCCGCGCCGCGGAGGCCGCGGGCTGGACCGTCGGGCAGGACGGCATGGAGATCGCCCTATGAGCCTCGCGACCGCTCCGGAGACCGCGCCCGCGCCGCCGGCCCCCGCTCCCCGCGCCGCCTTCGAGGCGCGGCTCAGGCGAATCGGGGACGAGCGCTACCACGACAAGCACCCCTTCCACGCCCTCCTCCACGGCGGGCGCTGCACCCCCGATCAGGTCCGCGCCTGGGTGATCAACCGCTACTACTACCAAAGTCGCATCCCGATGAAGGACGCGGCCTTCATGTCCCGCGTCGAGGACCCGGCGCTGCGCCGGGCCTGGCGGTCGCGAATCGAGGACCATGACGGGCGCGCCGAGGGCGAGGGGGGCATCGCGCGCTGGCTGAGGCTCGCCGAGGCGGTGGGGCTCGACCCGGACTATGTGGCGAGCGGCGTGGGCATCCTGCCGGCGACCCGCTTCGCGGTGGACGCCTATGTCCGCTTCGTGCGGGAGAAGACGCTGCTCGAGGCGGTCGCCTCCTCGCTGACCGAGCTCTTCGCGCCGAAGATCCACGCCCAGCGCATCGAGGGCCTGCTGAAGCACTACGACTTCGCCAACGACGTCTCGATCTCCTATTTCAAGAAGCGGCTCGACGAGGCGCCGAAGGACGTCGCCTTCGGCCTCGCCTGGGTGCTCGACCACGCGGACACGGCCGAGAAGCAGGACGCCGCGGCGAACGCGCTGATCTTCAAGACCGACGTCCTCTGGGCCCAGCTCGACGCGCTCCACTCGGCCTATGTCGAGCCCGGGCGCATTCCGCCGGGCGGCTGGCGCCCTGGCGAGGGGCTGAGCGCGGGGGCGAGGTGAGCGCGGGGGCGCCCGCCGTCGCGCCCGAGGCGGTGGTGCGCCTGCTCTCCGGCGTGCGGGCGAAGCACGACGGGGTGCGCGGGACCTGGGTGCTGCTCGCGCCGGAGCGGGCGCTCAGGCTCGACCCGGTGGGCGCCGCCATCCTCGAGGAGACCGACGGCGCGCGCCCCTTCGCAGAGATCGTCGACCGGCTCGCCGCGCGCTTCGATGCGCCGCGCGCGCGGATCGAGGCGGATGCGGGGGCGTTCCTCGCCTCCCTGATCGAGCGGCGCATGGCGGAGGTGCGCGCATGACCGACACGATCCAGGCCCCCGAGACCGCGGCGGAGACCGCGGCGCCCGCCCGCGGTCCGGTGCGCCCGCCCATGGCGATGCTGGCGGAGCTGACCTATCGCTGCCCGCTCTCCTGCCCCTATTGCTCGAACCCGATCGAGATGGCGCAGCGCGAGGCCGAGCTCGACACCGAGACCTGGGCGCGCGTGTTCGAGGAGGCGGCGGCGCTCGGGGTGCTGCACGTTCATCTCTCGGGCGGCGAGCCCGCCTCGCGGCGCGATCTCGAGGCGCTGGTGGCGGCGGCCCGCGGCGTCGATCTCTACACCAACCTCATCACCTCCGGCATCGGGCTGACCGAGCGGCGGCTCGATGCGCTGCAGGCGGCGGGGCTCGAGCATGTGCAGCTCTCGCTCCAGGGCGTCGATGCGGGCATGGCCGACCGGATCGGCGGCTATCGCGGCGGGTTCGACCGCAAGATGCAGGTGGCCGAGTGGGTCCGCGCCCGCGACCTGCCGCTGACGCTCAACGCCGTGATGCACCGCCAGAACCTCGACCGGCTCGAGGAGACCATCGCGCTCGCCGTCGAGATGGGGGCGCGGCGGATCGAGGTGGCGACGGTGCAGTTCCACGGCTGGGCGGAGAAGAACCGCCGCGCGCTGATGCCGACGCGGGCGCAGGCACGCGAGGCGAGCCGCGTCGTCGCCGCCGCGCGGGCGCGGCTCAAGGGCGTGCTGGTGATCGACTACGTGCCCGCCGACCACCATGCCGACTATCCCAAGCCCTGCATGGGCGGCTGGGGGTCCACGGGGCTCAACGTGACGCCGGACGGGCGGGTCATGCCCTGCCATGCGGCCCACACGATCCCGGGGCTCGTCTTCCCGCACGTGACGGAGAGCGGGCTCGCCGAGGCATGGCATGACAGCGCCGCCTTCAACGCCTTCCGCGGGACCGACTGGATGCAGGAGCCCTGCCGCTCCTGCGAGCGCAAGACGGTGGATTTCGGCGGCTGCCGCTGCCAGGCGATGGCGCTCACGGGCGACCCGGCGGCGACGGACCCGGTCTGCATCAAGTCGCCCCACCATGCGGCGCTCGCCGCCGCGGCGGAGGCGGATGCGGGATCGGGCGAGACCGAGCTCGTCTACCGCGTCAGCCCCTGATCCGATCCCCTTGCCCGGAGGCCGCCCCATGCGCGCGACAGCCCTCGCCGCCGTTCTCGCCTGCCTCTCGCTCCTCCTGGGCGCGCGGGCCGTGGCGGAGATGCCCACGATCCGCGTCGCGGTCCTCGAATACGGCACCGTCAACTGGGAGCTCGACACCATCCGCCGCGAGGGGCTCGACGCGGCCGAGGGCTTCCGCCTCGAGACGCTCGGCTTCGCCGGGACCAACGCGACCCGCATCGCCTTCCAGGGCGGGGAGGCCGACGCGATGGTGGCGGATTGGCTCTGGGTCGCCCGGCAGCGCGCGGCGGGGCGGGACTACGTGTTCCTGCCCTATTCCCGCGCCGTCGGCGGGCTGATGGTGCCGGAGGGGAGCGCGGCCGAGAGCCTCGACGATCTCCGCGGCGGGCGCATCGCCATCGCCGGCGGCCCGCTCGACAAGAGTTGGCTGATCCTGCGCGCCTATGCCATCGAGAGGCGCGGCTTCGACCCGGCCGAGGCGATGCGGCCCGTCTTCGCCGCCCCCCCGCTCGTGATGGAGAAGGCGGTGGCCGGGGCCTTCGAGGGGGCGATCAACTACTGGCATTTCCAGGCCAAGATGCGCGCGCGGGGGATGCGCGAGCTGATCGGCGTGGGCGCCGCGGCGGAGGCGCTCGGGCTCGACCCGGAGATCCCGCTCCTCGGCTATGTGCTGCGCGGCGCGTTCGTGGCGGAAAACCCGGCGCTCGTCCGCGGCTTCGCCCGTGCCTCGCGGGAGGCCAAGGCGCGCCTCGCGGAGAGCGACGCCGCCTGGGAGGCGCTCGCCCCCCGCATGAAGGCCGCCGATCCGGCGGAGGCGGCCGCGCTGCGCGCGGGCTTCCTGGCCGGCATCCCCGCGCCCGGCCCGGTGGACGAGGCCGCGGCCGCGCGGCTCTTCGCGGTGATGGCCGAGATCGGCGGGCGCGCGCTCGTCGGCGAGGCGGAGACCCTGCCCGATGGCGTCTTCCTCGATCCCGGGCGCTAGGCGCCGGGCGGGCGCGCTCTCGGTCGGGCTCTTCCTCCTCCTCTGGCAGGGGGCGAGCCTGGCGGCCGGCGACCCCGGGCTCTTCCCGGGCCCTGGGGCGGTGCTCTCGGCCATCGCGCGCGAGGCGGCGGACGGCGCGCTCTTCGAGCATCTCGGCGCGACGCTCGCCCGCGTCGCCGCCACCTTCGTCCTCGCCATGGGGGTGGGCACGGCGATCGGGCTGCTCATGGGGCTCCGGCGCGGGGTGGATGCCTGGGGCGACCCCTGGCTCGTCCTCTTCCTCAACCTGCCCGCCCTCGTGACCATCGTGCTCTGCTACATCTGGATCGGGCTGACCGAGGTCGCGGCGATCGCGGCCGTGGCGATCAACAAGATCCCGCTCGTCGCCACGATGATGCGGGAGGGGGCGCGGGCGCTCGATCCGGGGCTCGCGGACATGGCGCGGGTCTTTCGCATGTCGCGTTGGGCCGAGTTGCGCCACGTGATCCTGCCCCAGCTCGGGCCGGACCTCGCCGCCGCCGGCCGGGCGGGGCTCTCGCTGATCTGGAAGATCGTGCTGGTGGTGGAGTTCCTGGGGCGGTCCTCCGGCGTCGGCTTCCAGATCCACACCCATTTCCAGCTCTTCGACGTGACGACTGTGCTCGCCTACGCCTTCTCCTTCATGCTGGTGGTGCTCGCGATCGAGACGTTCCTCCTTCAGCCCTGGGAGCGGCGGGCCAATCGCTGGCGGACGGGCGGATGAGGCTCGCGGTCGAGGGGCTCTCGCGCGGGGGGCGGGCGATCCTGGGCCCCCTCGCGCTCGAGGTCGGGGCGCGGGAGACGGTGGCGATCCTCGGGCCGTCGGG
Organism: uncultured Limibaculum sp.; assembly: GCA_964576075.1. Taxonomy (GTDB): domain Bacteria; phylum Pseudomonadota; class Alphaproteobacteria; order Rhodobacterales; family Rhodobacteraceae; genus Thermohalobaculum. The sequence goes on from CAZNTX010000069.1 coordinate 5,354, forward strand.
CATCGGCAAGTCGACGCTTCTGCGCCTCGTCGCGGGGCTCGAGGCGGCGCCGGGCGCGGCGGTCGAGGGGGCGGGGCGCGTCGCCGTGGTGTTTCAGGAGCCGACGCTCCTGCCCTGGCGCACGGTGCTCGAGAACGTCGCCATCCCGACCGGCGCGGGCGAGGCGGAGGCGCGCCGGCGCGTGGCCGAGGTCGGGCTCGCCGGGCGCGAGGGGGCCTTCCCGCGGGCGCTCTCGCTCGGGGAGCGGCGGCGGGTCGCGCTCGCGCGGGGCTTCGCCGCGGGGCCGGACACGCTCCTGCTCGACGAGCCCTTCGTCTCGCTCGACCCGGCCGCCTCGCGCGCCATGCAGCGTCTGCTCGCGGAGCTGATCGAGGGGCGGGCGGTCCGGGTGATCCTCGTCACCCATGTGCTCGCGGAGGCGCTCCGGCTCGCCGACCGGATCCTCCGGCTCGACGGCCCGCCCGCGCGCATCGCCGGGGAGTTGCGCCTCGACCGTCCGCGGGCCGAGCGCGACGACGCCTGGATCGCGGCGCGGGAGGCGGAGGCGGCCGGCCCGGGCTGAGCCCGGCGGCCGCCCCGGGGGCTCACTCGGCGCAGTCGCCCGAAAGCTGGACGTGGCCGCGGTCGATCCCGTCGAGGGTGACGTTGCAGGGCCGGCCCTCGACCTCGACGGTCGCGCTGCGGCCGAGGCGGAGCTCGGTGGTCTCGAGCCCGTTGATCGCGAGGCGGGCGACCTGGCCGTCGCCGGAGATGCCGGAGACGAAGACGCGGAGCGCGCCGTCGGCGAGCTGCTCGGTCATGCCCGGGGTGGCGCCGGAGATCTCCGGCTCGGCCGGGGCCGCGGCCTCCTCGGGGGCCTCCGCCGCCTCGCCGCCGGTGGCGGCCGCCGCGACGCGCGCCTCGATCTCGCCGAGGCGCTCGGAGAGGGCGGCCATCTGCGCATCCAACGCGCCGATCTGCTCGGAGAGGGCCGCGCGGGCCTCGGCGAGCGCGTCCCCGTTGCCGCCGGCGTTCTCGGCGAGGGCGGCGATCTCGGCGCGCACGCCCGCGAGCCCCTCGCCCGCCGCGGCCTGGCTCTCGTCGAGCGCCGAGCCGAGGTCGTCGATCCGGCCGCGGAGGTCCTCCATGCCGGAGCCGAGGGCGGCGGAGGTCTCCTCGCCGGCGCTCTCGACCGCCTCGGCGATCATGCCCTCGATCTCGGACATCTCGGGCCCTTGGGAGGCGCTGATGGCGAGGCCGATGGCGAGGCCGACGGCGGCGCCGATGCCGGCGGTCTGATAATCGATATCCATACCCGGTGTTTCCCCCTGCTACGCTTGGTTTTGTGAGAGCCGATCCCGTATGGCAGCCGGCCTGCCTGAAAGCCTGCCCCATCCCGCGGGGCTCCGCAAGCGGGCGGGCTCAGCCGGCCTCCTCCGCGGAAAGGCCCGGGAAGATCCGGTTGCGCAGGATGTAGTCCACGCCCCGGCGCCAGGAGCGGTCGGTGTTGCTGCGGATATCGGCGTTGCCGAGGCGCAGAAGCTCGCCGCTCGCCGCGTCGCGGACATAGATGTTGATGGTGAGGATGAGGTTGGAGACCTTCTGGACCTCGGCGGTCACCGCGACGTCCGAGCCGAGCTCGGCCGCCAGCCGCGCGTCGCAGCCGTTGCATTGCGAGGGGTTGGCGACGCGGTCGAGCGTCTCGGCCACGGGGGCGGGGTCGACGATGCGCCAGCCCTGCTCGGCGAAGGCTTCGGCGAGGCGGGCGGTGACCATCTCGATGCGCGCCGTCTCGTCCGCGCGGACGCCGAAATAGTCCCCCTCCGTCGAGCTGTCGATCAGCGTGGTGCCGAGGACGACGGCGGAGCGCGGCTCAGCGGCCACGGAGAGGGGGGCGAGGGCGAGGCAGAGGGCGAGGAGCGCGCGAGAGATCATGCGGGCAGGCTAGCAGCATGGGCGCCCCGGCCAATAGTCCGAAGGTCGGCCCCCCCGGGCGCTTATTATTAGCGTTTCTCACGAAACGCCCGCTTGACCGGATCGCTAAGGCATTGCGTAGTCGCGGCAAAACCAATGGGGAGGACGACTGGATGGGTATCCGAACGCTCCGCCGCCTGATCGCGGCGCTGGCGCTTGCGGCCGCAGCTGCGGCGCCCGCCGCCGGGGAGACCGTGGTGCGCGCTGCGCTGCTCGATGCGCGCGCCGAGCCGGCGCTGCCGCTCTCGCGGCTCGATCTGCCCCCGGAGGATCTCGGCCTCGCCGGCGCGCGGCTGGCCACCCAGGACAACGCGACCACCGGGCGGTTCCTCGGCATCGCCTTCGAGCTCGAGGAGCGCCGCGTCGCCCCTGAGGAGGCGGTGGCCGCGCTCGCCGAGCTCGAGGCGGCGGGCGTCGGCGCGGTGGTGGTGCTCGCCGGGGCGGACACGCTCCTCGCCCTCGCCGACGCCGCGGCGCCGGGCACCCTGCTCTTCAACGCCGCCGCGCGCGACGACCGGCTGAGGAACGAGGACTGCCGGGCCAACACGCTCCATGTGGCGCCGAGCCGGGCGATGATCGCCGATGCCTTGGCGCAGTTCCTCATGGTCAAGCGCTGGGACGAGTGGCTGCTCGTGCACGGCTCGCATCCGGGCGACGTGGCGATGGGCGAGGCTTATGCCCGCTCGGCGCGGAAATTCGGCGCCGAGGTGGTGGAGACGCTCGTCTTCGAGGACACCGGCGGCGCGCGGCGGGGCGATTCGAGCCATGTGCTCGTGCAGAAGCAGATCCCGCTCTTCCTGCAGGAGGCCGACGACCACGACATCGTGCTCGGCGCGGACGAGAGCGAGTATTTCGCGGGCCATCTGCCCTATCACACCTGGGAGGCGCGGCCGGTGGCGGGCTCGGCGGGGCTGCGGCCGGTGACCTGGCATCCGGGGATGGAGTCCTATGGGGGCACGCAGTTCCAGACCCGCTTCGAGAAGCTCGCGGGGCGGGCGGCGCGCGAGCTCGACTTCCAGGCCTGGACCGCGCTCCGCGCCCTCGGCGAGGCGGCGACCCGCACCAAGAGCGGCGATCCGGCCGCGCTGCGCGCCTACATCCTGGGGGAGGCGTTCGAGCTCGCCGCCTTCAAGGGCCAGCCGCTCACCTTCCGCAACTGGAACAACCAGCTCCGCCAGCCGGTGCTGCTCGTGCACGACAAGCTGCTCGTCTCGGTCTCGCCGCAGCAGCAATATCTCCATCAGCGCTCGCGTCTCGACACCCTCGGCTGGGACGCGCCCGAGAGCGCCTGCGATCCGACATGAAGGGGAGGACAGCCATGAGGACGACTTGCCTCGCGGGCGCTGCGGCGCTCGCTCTCGCGGGCGCGCCGGCGGCCGAGGCCTACACGGTCTATGTCTCGAACGAAAAGGGCAACACGATCACCGTCATCGACAGCGAGACGCTCGAGGTGGTGGACACGGTCGATGTCGGCCAGCGCCCCCGCGGCATCACCATCCAGCACGACGGCTCGGAGCTCTATCTCTGCGCCTCCGACGACAACCATGTGGAGGTGTTCGACCCCGTAACCATGGAGCGCACGCACACGCTGCCCTCGGGGCCGGACCCGGAGCTCTTCGTGCTGCACCCCTCGGGCAACCCGCTCTACATCGCCAACGAGGACGACAACATCGTCACCGTCGTCGACGTGGAGACGCGGCAGGTGCTCGCCGAAGTGCCCGTCGGCGTCGAGCCGGAGGGGATGGGGGTGAGCCCGGACGGCAAGATCGTCGTCAACACCTCCGAGACCACGAACATGGCCCATTTCATCGACACCGAGACCTACGAGCTCAACATCAACGTGCTGGTGGACAACCGCCCCCGCTTCGCGGAGTTCACCAAGGACGGCTCGAAGCTCTACGTCTCGGCCGAGATCGGGGGCACGGTGGCGGTCATCGACCCTGCGACCGGCGACATCACCAAGAAGATCGGCTTCGAGGTGCCCGGCATCGTCCCCGAGGCGCTGCAGCCCGTGGGCGTGCGCGTGACGTCGGACGGCTCCAAGGTCTTCGTCGCGCTCGGGCCGTCCAATCGGGTCGCGGTGATCGACGGGGAGACCGACGAGGTGATCGAGTATCTGCTCGTCGGCCAGCGGGTGTGGCAGCTCGCCTTCACCCCGGACGAGAAATACCTCTTCACCACCAACGGCAACTCGAACGACGTGAGCGTCATCGATGTCGAGGCGGTGGAGGTGATCAAGTCGATCCCGGTCGGCGAGGCGCCCTGGGGCGTCGTCGTCGCGCCGGAGGGCGTCGTCTACGAGGGCCGCTGAGGGCCCCACCCAAGGGAGGACCACCACCATGATCAAGACCACCGCTCTCGCCCTCGCCCTCGCGGCGCTCGGCAGCGCCGCCGCCGCCGCCCCCCTCTGCGGGGCGAAGGACATGGGCTTCGCGGGGCTGCTCGCGAAATGCAATTCGCAGGACCTGCCGCCGATCACGCTCGCCTCCGGCAAGCCGCTCGCCGAGGCGCCGCTGATGCTGCAGTCCGGCGCGCATTACGAGATCGAGATCGTCTCCGACGGCTCGGCCGAGCTCGCCCTCGTCGGCCCCGAGTTCTTCCGCGCGATCTGGATGGAGGAGATCGTCATCAACGATCTGGAGATCCGCCCGATGGCGATCGACAGCTTCGAGTTCGACGACGAAGGCGTGATCGAGTTCTCCTTCATCGCCATCAAGCCGGGGCGCTACTATCTCAAGATCCCCGGCAGCACGGGCGAGACCCAGCGCGTCGATATCGTCATTCAGTGAGCGCCCTGTCGGTCGAGGGGGTGAGCCACGCCTTCGGGCGCGTGGCCGCCCTCTCGGAGGTGAGCCTGGCGGTCGAGGAGGGGCGCTTCGTCGCCCTCCTCGGCGTCAACGGGGCGGGGAAGACGACGCTCTTCTCCCTCGTCACCCGGCTCTACGACAACGTCTCCGGCCGGATCGCCGTCTGCGGGCACGATGTGCGCCGGGAGCCTGGGCCGGCGCTCGCGGCGATCGGCGTCGTGTTCCAGAGCCGCGCCGTCGATCTCGATCTGACCGTTCGGCAGAACCTCGTCTATCACGGCGCGCTCCACGGCCTCACGCGGGCCGAGACGGAGGCGCGGGCGGGGGAGCTTCTGGCCGCCGTCCGCCTCTCCGAGAAGATCGACACGCGGGTGGCGGCGCTCTCCGGCGGGCAGCTGCGGCGGGTGGAGATCGCGCGCGCGCTCGTCCACCGCCCCCGGCTCCTCTTGCTCGACGAGGCCACCGCGGGGCTCGACGTGAAGTCCCGCCGGGAGGTGGTCGCGGCGGTGCGTGGGCTGGTGGCGCGCGAGGGGGTGGGGGTGCTCTGGGCCACCCATCTCTTCGACGAGATCGCGCCCGAGGACGCCGTCGTCCTGCTCCACGAGGGCCGGGTGATCGCGCGGGGGACGGCGGAGGAGATCGCGGGCGGGGTCCCCCTCGTCGAGCGGTTCCTGGCGCTCACGGGGCTCGAGGCCGAGGACGTCGCGCCATGAGCGGACCCCGGCTCGGCTGGCGCGGGCGGGCGATCGCGCTCCGCGGCATCGTCTGGCGCGAGGGCTTGCGCTTCGCGCGCCAGCGGGGGCGGTTCCTCGCGGCCCTGGTGCGCCCGCTCGTCTGGCTCTTCATCTTCGCCGCGGGGTTCAGGCAGGTGCTCGGCGTCTCGATCGTGCCGCCCTATCAGACCTATATCCTCTACGAGGTCTATGTCGTCCCCGGCCTCTGCGCGATGATCCTGCTGTTCCAGGGGATGCAGTCCTCGCTCTCGATGGTCTACGACCGCGACACGGGCGCCATGCGCACGCTGCTCGTCAGCCCCTATCCACGCTGGTTCCTGCTCTCCTCGAAGCTCGTGGCGGGCGTGGCGGTGGCGCTCCTGCAGGTCTACGCCTTCCTCGCCATCGCCTGGATGTGGGACATCCGGCCCCCCTGGCACGGCTATCTGCTCGCCTTCCCCGCCATCGCGCTCTCGGGGCTGATGCTCGGCGCGCTCGGGCTCTTCCTGTCGGCGGCGATCCGGCAGCTCGAGAATTTCGCCGGCGTGATGAACTTCGTGATCTTCCCGATGTTCTTCGCCTCCTCGGCGCTCTACCCGCTCTGGCGGGTCAAGGAGTCGAGCCTGCTGCTCTATCAGATCTGCGCGCTCAACCCCTTCACCTACGCGACCGAGCTGATCCGATTCGCGCTCTACGGGCGGGTGGAGTGGCTCTCGCTCGCCGTCGTCTGCGGGACCGGCGCGCTGTTCCTCGGCGCGGCGATCCTCGCCTACGACCCCTCCAAGGGGCTGATCGCCCGGCGCCGGCGGGGCGGATGAGGGGGGTGGCTCAGGCGCGGCGCCCGGCGATGCCCGCGGGCCGGCACGCCCAGCGGGCGATGCGCCATTTCGGGTGGCGCGCCGACCATTGCGCGAGCTGGGGCTGGGCGCCCATCATGCAGGCCATCGGCGAGAGCGGCGCGAGGAACTGCAGCGTGTTCTCCTCGCACCGGTCCGGCGCGGCGGCGAGGCAGGCGATGAAGACGAGCTCGATCATCGGAGGCGGTTCTTTCGGGTCCCGCGCCGCGGGCGCATCCGCGGCGGCTCGGTTGCACGGCCGAACGTCTCCTGCCCCGAAGCCCCGGCCGCCTCTCCGGGCAGCCTGTGGGGCAGGCTCGCACGACGATGGCCGAGATCAATCCCGCTGGCGCCGATCCGGGCGTTGTGCGGTGCAATAAGCCCGGGCGCGTTGCGCGGAGGCCACGCGGGCGCCCATCGAACGGAAAGGGAGGACCCCCATGACGCGCGCCACCCAGAGACCCGCCCTCGCCGCTCTCGCGCTCTGCCTCGGCCTCGCCGCGGCGCCGGCGTCCGCGGCCGATTTCTCCGACCCGACCTGGCCCTGCGTGCAGCGCAAGGTGGCGAACCTCTCCTGGGGGATGATGTGGACCGGCCTGCCGATCGACGACAGCCTCGGCGATTGGCGCGCGGACCCCGAGATCGCCCGCCTCGCCCCGGCGCTTGCGGTGCGCCGCACGGAGATGGAGGAGGTCGCGGCCCGCATCGCCGCCTTCGCCGAGGGGCTCGAACCGGCGGAGGCCGAGCGCCGGCTGGCGCTCCTCTTCAAGGGCGTCTTTCAGCTCGTCGACCGCGAGCGTGCCGAGATCATCGCCGGGATCGCCCGCTATGCCGGGAAGCAGCAGGGCCTCGCCGACCGGATCGACGCCGCCCGCATCGAGCTCGCCGAGCTGCGCGAGGTGGCCGAGCCGAGCTTCGACCAGCAGGACCGGATGGAGGCGCTCGAGGACGCCATCGCCTGGGACACCCGGATCTTCGACGAGCGGGCGCAGTCGCTCATCTATGTCTGCGAGAGCCCGGTCATCCTCGAGAAGCGGGCCTTCGCGGTGGCGCGCGAGATCATGCGCCACCTGCCCTGAGCGCCCTCACTCCCATTCGAGCTCCTGGAAAGCCGCGCTGACGTTGCGCCGGTGGTATTCCTCGAAGAGCTCCCAGTCCCCGGCCATGTCCTGTCCGGCATGCTCCATCGCCTCGCCCATGGTCTCGCCCCGGGCGATGGCGGTGCGCAGCTCCGAGGCGAGGGCGAGCAGATAGGCCGAGACCGGGGCGCCCCCCTCGGGCCAGGGCAGCGAGGCCGCCCCGTGGCCCGGCACGATCCGCTCCACGGGGCGCGCCTTCATCTCCTCGAGCAGCTCGATCCAGCCGAGGATCGAGCCGTCGAGGGCGGGCGCATGGACCGCGAACACCAGATCCCCGACCCACCAGGTCCCGGTCTGCCGGTCGTAGACGGTGAGGTCGTTGTCGGTGTGGGCCGTGGGGTGGGAGACGAGCTCGAGCACCCGGCCGCCGAGGTCGATCTCGCGGCGGTCCTCCACGCTCTCGTCGGGTAGCACCACGCGGGTGCCGAGATAGGCCCGCTCTCCGATCAGGCGGCGATAGTTCGCCTCGTAGGTGTCGGCGCGGTCGCGCAAGCCGCGCGCGAGCTTGGCATGGCCTATGACGGTCGCGCCCGCCTCGCGGAAAACCTCGGCGCCGAGGACGTGGTCGGGGTGCATATGGGTGAGGATCAGCCAGCGCACCGGCTTGTCGGTCTCGCGCCGGACCGCCTCGAGCAGCGCCTCGCCGACGGCGCGAGAGCCGCCCGCGTCGATCACCGCCACCGCCTCCTCGCCGACGACGAAGCCGGTATTGGCGATGTCGCCCCGGTTCTCCGGCGTCGGCGTCGCGATGCGCCCGACATGGACATGGACGCCGGGCGCGATCTCGGTGGTCTCGAAGGGGCGGGGCTCCGGCGTCTCGTCGCGCCGGTCGATCTGCGCACAGCGCCAGCCGTCGAGCGTCAGGTCCGGCCGCCCGACCAGCCAGCGCCGGGCGATCGACTGGCCATAGCGCATGCAGCCCATGACGCCCATGGGCTCCTGGAACGGGACCCGCCGCTCCATGCATTTCGCCGGGTCGCCCAGGATGCAGACGGAGAGCAGAAGCTCGAACATGGGGGTCTCCTCCGATCTTGCGCGGCCGCTTGACCGCCTCGCGGCCGGCCGCATCTCCCGAATGATAGACCAAGGCCCAGGGAGGAACAGATGATGCGCCGTAAGCCGATGGTGGGAGGGATTCTTGCGGTGGGCCTCGCGCTCGGCACGCCGGAGCGGGCGGCGGCCGTGTTCAGCGGCGATATGAGCCCGCGCGCCCCCTCGGGCGACCCGGAATACGCCAAGGCCGTCGAGGCCAAGGAGACGGAGGATTGGGTGACGATGATCAACAACCTCCTCCGCGTGGTCGACCGCCGGCCCTGGCACGACAACGCCCACACCCTGCTCGGCTTCGGCTACCGCCAGATCGGGCGCTACGACCGCGCGCTCGAGCATTACCGCAAGGCGCTCGACCACAACCCCCACCACCGCGGCGCGCTCGAATACATGGGGGTGACCTATCTCCATATGGGTCGGCGCGATCTCGCGGTGGAGACCCGGGACGCGCTGCTCAAGGTCTGCCGCAAGGTGACGCTCACCTTCTCCGACGGCGCCTTCGGCAATGGCTGCGAGGAGTGGGAGATGCTCGACATGGTGATCGAGGTCTATGACGAGACCGGCGAGGTGATCGACTGCGAGTGAGCCGCCTCACCCGAAAGTGTGAGCCCCGGGGCCCGCGGTTTGCGTGCCGCGGAGCGGGCTGTCATGATACGGTCGCACATGCGGTCCGGCCGGGCGGAGATCCGGCAGGCCCGGGAGGCCCATGCCAAGGAGGACCCCAGTATGCGCCCATCGCTCACCGCCCTCGCCCTCGCCGCGGCGCTCTCCCTGCCCGCCGCCGCCGAGGAAGTCCGCAACCCGCTCCAGGACGGCGAGACCTGGGCCGCGCTGAAATCCGATCTGTTCGGCGCGCGCGAGATCCGCGACGGCTCCGCCTTCCTCACCCTCGACGCCCCCTACCGCGCGCATGACGCCGGCATGGTCCCGGTGGAGCTCGACGAGGCGCCGGAGGCGGGGATGGAGATCGTCCGCCTCACCCTCGTGATCGACGAGAACCCCGCGCCGGTGGCCGCCGAGTTCGAGTTCGGCCCGGCGATGCCCGACGTCGCGCTCGCCACCCGGGTGCGGGTCAACGCCTATTCGAGCGTGCGCGCCATCGCCGAGACCGCCGGGGGCGAGCTCTACATGGTGGGGCGCTACGTCAAGGCCTCCGGCGGCTGTGCGGCCCCGGCCATGAAGGACGCAGAGGCCGCGATGGCGCAGCTCGGCAAGATGAAGCTCCGCCTCTACGACGCCGCCGCCGAGGCCGAGCCCGCGCGTCCCGCCACCCGCGAGGCGCAGGTGATGCTCCGCCATCCGAACTATTCCGGGCTGCAGATGAACCAGCTCACCCAGCTCTTCATCCCCGCTCATTTCGTGCACGACATGGAGGTGTCGGTCGGCGAGCGGCTGGCCTTCCGGATGACCGGCGGCATCTCGATCAGCGAGGATCCGGCGATCCGGTTCCGCTTCGTCCCCGACGGCGCCGAGTCGATCGCCGTGCGCGCCGAGGACACCGAGGGCGAGATGTTCGAGCGGTCCTTCCCCGTGGAGGGCGGCCGCGCGAGCTGAGGCGCGGCCGGGGCGGGTCAGTAGAAGCAGCGGATCTCCGCCTCGGCCTGCGCCCGGCGGAGATCGGCGACCATCGCCTTGGCGGGCTCCGAGGTCCGGAAGATGGTGATCCGCTCGCCCGAGGTCTGGCGCAGGCTGAGCACCGTCTCCGCCTCGACATAGCGCTCGTAGGGCAGGATGCTCGCCACCACGTCGATCGAGCAGGAACACCTCCTCAGCACGTCGCGCGACTGCCCGTTGACCGCCATGCAGCCGAACACGTAGTCGGCCCGCGCCTCGGTCGGATAGTCGTTATAGACGGCCCCGTCCTGCGCCGCGGCGCCCGCGGCGGCGAGGGCGAGCGCGATGCCTGCCAGCGTCCCAACTCTCATTCGGCGTCCTCCTCTGCATCGGCCGCGGTCTCGCCGGCATAGGCGATCCGCTCGAGATAGACCGCGTCCTCGCCTCCCGTCGTCGCCTGGAAGCGCAGGAAGCCCCCGGGCACCGTCTCGGCCACGTCGAAGCTGATGGTGAGGCCGGCGAACTCGCCGAGCGCCGCGCCGTTCGGGTCGTCGAGGAAGGGGCGGTAGGCGATGCGGGTCACGGGGGCCTCGGCCTCGGCATAGTCCGCCGCGGCGGGCGCGGTCTCCCCGCCGGCGCGGAAGGCGTCCTTGATGCGGTTGCGGATGTAGAAGGGGCTCCCGCCCGTCGCCTCCGCGACCGAGCGGGTGGTCAGCTCCAGGAAGGCGAGGAGCACCGGGTTGCCCGCCCGCGCGCCGGCGGGGAAGGGGTCGAGCCGGCGGGCGCGGCCGTCCTCGCGCTCGATGGTGAGGAGCGCGGCCCGGCCCTCCCGCGCCTCGAGATCGACGAGGGCGAGCAGGATCCGCCCGGTCTCGTCGGCGGCCGCCTCCTCGGGCGCCGCGGCCGGGGCGCGGAGCGTGCGCTCGTAGACCACCGCGCGGCCGGTCTCCACATTCTCGAGCGCGCCCTCGCGGAACACCATATCCGTCCCGTCGGCCGCCGCCTGCGGTGCGCCCTGCGAGAGCGCCAGCGCCAGGGCGAGGGCGCCCGCGAGCCGTGTCGTGCGTCTAGTCATCCCGTGCCTCCGTCAGAAGGAAACCGCGCCCGCGGATCGTCCGCAGGCTGAGCCCGTAGGCCTCGATGGGCGAGAGCTTGCGCCGCAGATAGCCGATATAGACGTCGACCACGTTCTCCGAGGAGCCGCCCTCGCCGGCCCAGAGCGTATCGAAGATCTCCCCGCGGCTGACCACCCGGCCGGCATGTTCGACGAAGAAGGCCAGCAGCGCCGCCTCCCGCGGGGTGAGGAGCACCGGCCGCGCGCCGCCGGTCACCTCGCGCAGCTCCGGATCGAGGGCGAGGCCCGCGAGGCGCACCGGCCCCGCCTCCGTGCCGGACCGGCTCCGCCGCGCCGCCTGCACGCGCAGCCGGGTGAGCAGCTCGGCGAACTCGAAGGGCTTGGCGATGTAGTCGTCCGCCCCCGCCTCGAGCCCGTCGGTGCGGTCCTCCACCCCCGAGAGCGCGCTCAGCATGAGGATCGGCCCGCGCATGCCCCGCTCGCGCAGGCGCCGGACGAGGTCGGTCCCGCGGTCGTCGCCGAGCATCATGTCGACGATCGCCGCGTCGCAGGGGCTGCGGCCGTGGGCGTGGAGCGCGGCGCCGCCGTCATGGGCGATCTCCGCCTCGTAGCCCTCCCGTGCGAGGCCGCGGGCGAGCGTCGCGGCGATGTCCACGTCATCCTCGGCGATGAGCACCCGTCCCGGGGTGTCCGTCATCAGGGCCCTCCCGATCCGCCGCAGGCAGGCGGACCACGACCGCGGTCCCGGGTCCGGCCGGATCTGGTCCGACCGGCAGGCGGGCCGGGCTCTCTATTTCTATCTCCCCAGAGTGGCACTCGATCACCCAGCGCGCAAGGGAGAGGCCGACGCCGAACCCCTCCCCGGGCGCCGCTTGCCGGCCGCGGGCGAAGCGCTCGAAGAGGCGCGGGCGGTCCTCCTCGGGGATGCCGGGGCCCTCGTCGACGACCGAGAGGCGGTGCCCGCCCGCCTCCCCTTGCGAGAGGCGGAGCGCGATGCGCCCGGCCTCCGGCGAATGGCGGATCGCGTTGTCGAGCAGCCCGCCGATCACCTGGCGCACCCAGTCGGCGTCGCCGAGCGCGGGGCGCGCGGCGTCCGCCCCCTCGATGGCGAGCGCGACGCGGCGCCGTCGGGCGAGGCCCGCGCAGTCGTCCACCGCGTCGCGCGCCGCGGCGGCGAGATCGAAGGGCGCCTCGGCGAGCTCGATCCGGCCGGACTCCGACCGCGCGACCCGCAGGATGTCCTCGATCCGCCGATAGAGCCGGCGCGCCCGGGTGCGGATCACGCGGAAGGCCCGCCGCGCCTCCTGCCGCTCGAGCGGGTCGGCGCGCAGGCAGAGATCGGTCTCGCCGAGGATCACGGTGAGCGGCGTGCGCAGCTCGTGGCCCACATCGGCGAAGAAGCGCCGGCGCTCGGCGTCGATCGCCTCGAGGCGGGCATTGGCGGCGCTGAGCGCCTCGGTGCGGGTCTCGATGATCTCGTTGAGCCGCGCCCGGTCGGCCTCCACCGCGCGGCGGCGGCGGGCGAGGCGGGCGGCGAGGCGGTTCATCCGGGCGAAGAGAAGGCCGAGCTCGTCGCGCCGCTCGACATCGAGGCGGACGGCGAAATCCCCCCGTCCGAGCGCCGCGGTGGCTTCTCCGACCCGGCCGATGCGCTGCAAGAGCGGGCGCGTCAGCCCGAGATGGAAGACCAGGAAGAGCACTGGCGCGGCGAGCGCCACGGCCGCGGCCTCCGCAAGAAGCGTGGCGCGGAGATCGCGGGCGCGCTCGAAGGCGGCGTCGCGGTCGCGCCGCTCCTCCTGGATCGCCTCGTTCAACAAGGGCGAGAAGCGGGTCGCGAAGCCGTCGAGCTCGGCGCGCAGCGCGCCCGCATCCTCCGCCCGCCCGACCGAGCGCACCAGCGCCTCGAACTGCGCGCGCATCCGCGCGAGGCCGAGCCCCTGCGTCGCGCGGAGCATCTGCGCCGTCTCGTCCAGATCGCGGGCCTCGGCGACGGAGCGTGCGACCGCCCGCTCGGCCCGGTCGAGCGCGGCGCGCACCTGCTCGGCGCGGCCGGCGAGGCGGTCCGCCCGCTCCGCGGCCGGGATGCCCGGATCGCCGGCCGACTGCACCGCGGCGAGCGCGAAATCCCCGATCCGGCCCGACAGCGCCGCGAGCATCTCCATGCGCGCCTGCGCCGAGACCGCGCGCTCGATCCGGTCGGCGCTGTCGATCGCCGCGGTGGCGGTTACCAGCGCCGAGACGACGGCGAGCAGCGCGATCAGCCCCGCCCCCGCGACCATGCGCGCCCTCAACGATCCGACGATGCGTCCGAGCCCCCCGAGCCCCATGCCTGCCTCCCTGTCGCCTGCGCCCGCCCCAGAGCCTAGGCGCACGGCCCTCCGTGCGGAAGCGCGCCGCCTCAGACCTTCCGCTAGGGCTCCGCCCCGTGGCGCCCGGCCCCGTTCCGGTGCTACGATGCCGCGCCGAGCGAGTTGGGGGGCGAGGGTGTTGGTGGTGGAGCCTGGACAGGAGCCGCAGATGCGCGCCTTCCTCGTGATCGAAGATCATCCGCTGTTCTGCGAGGCGCTGTCGATGACGCTGCGCCAGATCCACGGGACGAGCACGGTGGCGACCGCCGAGAACCTGGCCGCCGGGCTCGCCGCGATCGACGCCGCGCAAACCCTGCCGGACGCCGTCCTCCTCGATCTCAACCTGCCCGATGTCGAGGGGATCGACGGGCTCCTGCGTCTGCGCCGCCGCCTGCCCGAGACGCCGGTGGTGGTGATCTCCTCGCTCGACGACAACCGGGTGATCCACCGGGTGCTGAATGCGGGGGCCGCGGGCTTCATCCCCAAGCAGGCCGGGCGCGCCGAGATCGAGGCGGCCTTCGCGCGGGTCTGGGCGGGGGACACCTACGCCCCCGCCTGCTACGAGCCGCCCGCGCCCGAGGCCGGCGCCGCCGATCCCGACGAGGCCGCCGTCGAGCGCCTCAGCCAGCTCACGCCGCAGCAATTCCGCATCCTCGAGCTCGTCTGCGCGGGCAAGCTCAACAAGCAGATCGCCTACGAGCTCTCCATCGCCGAGGCGACCGTGAAGGCCCATATCACGGCGATCCTGCGCAAGCTGCAGGTCCACAGCCGCACCCAGGCGGTCCTCGTCGCGCAGAAATCGCGCTTCAGTTCGATCTTGCAGGACCCCGCCTCCTCCTCCTAACCTTCTCGAAAACAAAGGGAGGAACGGCCGATGACCGGGTGCCGCCAAGGGCGCGCCCGCGGCCGGAGCGCCGTGCAAGAGCCGGTCGTGCTGCGCGCCGCGAGCGCCGAGGAGGACCCTGCCCGCGCGGTCGCGGAGATCGCCGCGGGTCTGTCTGCGCGTCCGCTCGCCGTGGCGCTCGTCTTCGTCTCCGCCCGCTATCCGCGCGAGGCGGTGGCCGCGGCGCTGACCCGGGCGCTGCCCGACACCCCCGTCATCGGCGCGACGACCGCGGGCGAGATCGGCCCGGAGGGCTATCAGGACGACAGCATCGTCGCCCTCGGCTTTCCCGCGGCGGACTTCGCCTGCCGCACGCGGGTGCTCTCGCCGCTCTCGGCCTTCTCGCTCGACGAGGGGGGCGCGGTGGCCGCCGGGCTCCTCGCCCCGGAGCCTGCGGCCGAGGGGATGGATCACGGCTTCGTCCTGCTCCTCGTCGACGGTCTCTCCCGGCGGGAGGACGCGCTCGTCGCCTCCATCGCCCCGGCGCTCGGGCCGGTCCCCCTCGTCGGCGGCTCCTCGGGCGACGGGCTCGCCTTCCGCGAGACCTTCGTCCTCCACGAGGGCCGCTTCCTCGCCGATGCCGCGGTGCTCGCCCATCTGCGCACCCGCTGCCCGATCCGCACGCTCCGCCTCGACCATTTCACGCCGACCGAGAAGCGCATGGTCGTCACCGGCGCGGACCCCGCCGAGCGGCGCGTGACCGAGATCAACGCCGAGCCCGCGGCGGCGGAATACGCCCGCCTGCTCGGCCTCGAGGCCGACGACCTCACCCCCTTCGTCTTCGCCGAGAACCCGCTGGTGGTGAGGGTGACCGGGCGCCACCACGTCCGCGCCATCCAGCAGGCCGAGCCGGACGGCACGCTGCGCTTCTACAGCGCGATCGACGAGGGGCTCGTGCTGACGCTCGCCCGCGCCGAGGACATCACCGAGCATCTCGACCGCGCCCTCGCGGCCCTCCCCGGGCGGCCCGATATCGTCCTCGGCTTCGACTGCGTGCTCCGCCGGCTCGAGGTGGAGAAGGCGCAGGCGCGGGCGCGGATGTCCGAGGTGCTCCGCCGCCACCGCCTCTTCGGCTTCAACACCTATGGCGAGCAATACGGCGCGATGCATGTGAGCCAGACGCTCACCGGCGTCGCGATCTACCCTCCCGAGGGCGGGCGATGAGCGATCTCGACCTCGTCGGCGCGGACTTGCCGCTCGACCGGCAGAACGCCAAGCTCCGCCGCATCGTCGCCGCGCTGATGCGCCGGGTCGAGCGCGAGACCGACGAGTCGGGCAACGCCTTCACCCTCTTCCAGCGCGCCATCGCCCTCGAGGCCGAGGTCGCCGCCCGCACCCAGGATCTGCAGCGCGCCCTCGACGCCCTCAACGCCGCCAATGCAGAGCTCGAGGCCGCCACCCGCGCGGCGGAGGCTGCGAGCCGGGCGAAGTCGCAGTTCCTCGCCGCCGCGAGCCACGATCTCCGCCAGCCGCTCAACGCCGCCAAGCTCTTCATCGGCTCGCTCGCCGAGGCCGGGCTCGATCCGGATGCGCTCCGCGTGCTCGATCGGCTGTCGAGCGCGGTGCGCTCCGTCGAGGAGATCATCGGCGCGCTGATCGACATCAGCCGGCTCGATTCCGAGGCCGCCCGCGCGAGCCCCGCGGTCTTCCCCATCGCCCGCATCTTCGAGCCGATCGGCAACGAGTTCCACCATCTCGACGCGGCGCAGGGAACGGATCTGCGCATCATGGCCTCCAGCGCCTCGGTCGTCTCCGACCCGTTCTATCTCCGCCAGATCGTGCAGAACCTCGTCTCCAACGCGGTGC
>CAZNTX010000070.1:0-20676 GCA_964576075.1 uncultured Limibaculum sp.
GGCTCCGGGCTGGTCGGCTGCTGCTACGTGCTGGACGAACCCACCATCGGCCTGCACCAGCGCGACAACGATCGGCTGATCACCACGCTGCGCCAACTGACCGACATCGGCAACACCGTCATCGTCGTCGAGCACGATGAGGACACGATCCGCGCCGCCGACCACATCATCGACATCGGCCCGGGGCCCGGACGCCACGGCGGCAAGCTCGTCGCACAGGGCGATCTGAACCACATCCTCGCCAACGGCGACTCGATCACCGCCAAGTACCTCACCGGCGAGTACCGCATCGACATCCCCGACCGCCGGCGCGAGGTTGACCTGGACAACGCCCTGGTCGTGAAGCGCGCCCGGCAGAACAACCTCAAGCGGATCGACGTGAAGTTCCCGCTGTTCGGCATGCTGTGCGTGACGGGGGTGAGCGGCTCGGGCAAGAGCACGCTGGTCAACCAGATCCTGCTGCGCGGCATGAAGCGCCACCTCACCGGCGGCCGCGACAAGCCCGGCGCGCACGATCGGATCAACGGCCTGGGCAACGTCGACCGCGTGATCGAGGTCGATCAGAGCCCGATCGGCCGCACGCCGCGCTCCAACCCCGCGACCTATACCGGGGCGTTTACCCCGATCCGGGAGTGGTTTGCCGGGCTGCCGGAATCCAAGGCGCGCGGTTATAATCCGGGACGGTTTTCCTTTAACGTGAAGGGCGGGCGCTGCGAGGCCTGCCAGGGCGACGGGGTGATCAAGATCGAGATGCACTTCCTGCCCGACGTCTATGTCGAGTGCGAGACCTGCGGCGGCAAGCGCTACAACCGCGAGACGCTCGAGGTCACCTACAAGGGCAAGTCCATCGCCGAGGTGCTCGACATGACGGTCGAGGACGGCGTGCCCTTCTTCGAGGCGATCCCGATGATCCGCGAGAAGCTCGAGACGCTCGAGCGGGTGGGCCTCGGCTACATCAAGATCGGCCAGCAGGCGACCACGCTCTCGGGCGGCGAGGCGCAGCGGGTGAAGCTCTCCAAGGAGCTCTCCAAGAAGGCGACGGGGCGCACCCTCTACATCCTCGACGAGCCGACGACGGGGCTCCATTTCGAGGATGTCCGCAAGCTCCTCGAGGTGCTGCAGGAGCTCGTCGAGGCCGGCAACACCGTGGTGGTGATCGAGCACAATCTCGACGTGATCAAATGCGCCGACTGGCTGGTCGATCTGGGCCCGGAGGGCGGCGACGGCGGCGGCCGGCTCGTGGCCGAGGGCACGCCCGAGGCCGTCGCCGAGGTCGAGGAGAGCCACACCGGCCGCTATCTTCGCCCCATGCTAGTCAAGGCGGGCCGCATGGCGGCCGAGTAGCCCCCCGGCCGATCGCCCCGAGGCCGCGGGCCGCCGCGCGGGCGAGCGGACGACCGGGAAGCCCCCGGTCAGCCTCGATAACCGGGTCATCCCTGGCGGGCGCACAGCGAGTCGGGCCAGTCGCCCCCCGCGACGGCGCTCGGCGCCCCCGTTGCCTCACGCCTCGCCCTCCGAAGCCGTCTCTCGGTGCCAGATCGGGGCGGTGCGGTTGGAGAGATGGTCTCGACTGACGGCACTCCGGTCTCCCCGAGCGGTCGGGCCGTCCGACCCGCCGGCGCATCGGTGCCTCGGACCCGGAGGGCCGGCGCCCTGCGCGGGACCGCAGGCGGTTCCCTTGCAGGCCGGACGGGTGTGCGTCGACCGGGGCAGGCGAGGCGCCTGGCGGGAGGATCCGACGAGGACTCGGCCGTCGGCGCAAGGGTCCGGGCGGCCGGGCCACCGATCTCGCTCGCCCTCGTCGAGAGGGGGCGGGCCGGACGATGCGGTGATATCGCGGGCCGGAGGGCAGAGGGCGCGGGCGACGGCGCCGCTTCCGTCGCCCGCGCCCGAGATGCCCCCCGCCGGGCGGACCGGCGGGGGGCGGAGCGTCAGTTCTGGCTGTCGGCGGGCGGCCCCGGCGGGCCCTGGGGTCCCGGCGGACCCTCGGGTCCGGCCGGACCCTGCGGTCCAGGCGGGCCTTGCGGGCCCTCGGGCCCCGGCGGACCTGCGGGCCCCGCGGGGCCGGTCTCGCCCTGCGGGCCAGTGGGGCCGGCCGGGCCCGGCTCGCCCTGCGGGCCTGCGGGGCCGGCCGGACCGGGCTCGCCCTGCGGGCCCTGCGGCCCGGCCTCGCCCTGCGGCCCGGCGTCGCCGGCGGGGCCCTGCGCGCCGCGCTCGCCCGTCGGACCGGGCTCGCCCTGCGGCCCTTGCGGGCCGGCGGGTCCGGGATCGCCCGTCGGACCGGGCTCGCCCTGGGGGCCGGGCTCGCCTTGCGGCCCCGGCGGACCTTGCTCGCCCTGCGGACCCGCGGGGCCGGCCGGGCCGGGATCGCCCTTGGGACCCTGCGGTCCGGCGGGACCCGGCTCGCCCTGCGGGCCGGCTTCGCCGCGGTTGCCCTGCGGTCCCTGCGGGCCCGGCGGGCCTTGCTCGCCCTGCGGTCCCTGCGGACCGGGCACGCCCTGCTCGCCGGCGGGGCCGGCCGGGCCTGTCTCTCCTTGCGGACCGGTGTCGCCTTTCGGCCCTTGCGGACCGACATCGCCCGTCTGCCCCTGCGGGCCTTCGGGCCCTTGCGGACCCGTCTCGCCCTGGGGACCGCGCGGCCCCTGGGGACCTGCCGGACCGGCGGCGCCGCGCTCGCCCTGCGGGCCCTCGGGGCCGGTATCGCCCTTCGGCCCTTGCGGCCCCTGCGGCCCGGCGGGACCCGGGGCCCCCTCGGGCCCGGCCGGGCCGGTCTCGCCGCGCGGCCCCTGCGGGCCCTCGGGACCGGGCTCGCCCTGCGGTCCCTGCGGACCTGCCGGCCCCTGCTCGCCCTGCGGGCCCTGGGGCCCCGGCTCGCCCTGCGGCCCCGGCTCGCCTTGCGGCCCTGGCGGGCCCTGCTCGGGCATCGGGCGGGCGTCGAGCTCTTCGCGCAGATCCGCCACCCGCTCCTCGAGCGCGGCGATCTCGCTCGCCGGCACGCCGCCGAAGAGGCGCAGCACGCCTTCGCCGGAGATCGCGTTAAGGATGAGGAGGAGGAGGCCGAGCGCTGCGGCGCCGGCGGCGCCGTAGCCGAGTGCCGAAGTGAGATCGGTGGAGCCGGCGGCTGGCGCGCCGGGAGCGGACCCGGAGCCCGCCTCGGGTTCTTTCTGGTCGGTCATGATCCCCCGCTGGTCGGTTTTTTCCACGGATCGCCTAGCAGAAACCGCCCCGCGATGCGACGGAAATTGGTTCGCCCCGTCCCGTCTCGAAGCGGGTGGAGAATCACTCGAGAAGCGTGTAAGTTGACGCAAGGGGTGGTTGACTGCTGCGGCGGGCGCGTTGCGAAACGCTCGCAGGGGAAAGCTGACACGGCTTCGACCGCTGGGCCGCGCGCATCGGGTCTCCGATGGGCGAAGCCTGCGCTGAGGGGCAAGGGGGCAATTTCGTCCCATACCGTGCCAACTTTCGCCACATTGGAGTGGTCTAACGCTAGCTGAGGTATCGGCTTCCGGCCGTATGGGTGATCTAGGGAGAAGCGACATGACCGTGACGACGCGTACGATCGGCGCGACCACGTTCGGGGGCGACGCCGGAACTTACGACCTGAATTTGGCCTTCTACGACCCGAATCTCGGGGCGGGCGAAGTCACGGTCTATGTGGACGGGGTCGCTGCGGGGTCCGTGCTGCTCGGCGACGAGCAGGCGACGGCTGGCGTCACGCGGTCGCTCAGCATGCCGCAGATCGCGGTGCCCGACGCCGCCTTCATCGAAATCGTCGTGACCGGCGAGGCGGCGCCCTACACCGCGGCCGAGACGCTGACCTTCTCTCTGGTCGACACGGAGGCCGACTGGGGCGACGCCGCCGAGAACGTCGTCCTGCTCGAGGAGACCTTCGACGACGTCAGTTCCGAGAACGTCGTCAGCAGCGACTTCGAGACGGCGGACGGCCAGACCCATACCGACGGCAACGACGACGGCGCGCTGGTGCTGCGCGAGGTCGATCTGACCGGCTACGAGAACCCGATCCTCACCCTCGACGTGAACACCCTGCTGCGCCACGGGGACGCCTTCGACACCTCCGGCCAGTATGCCGACTATTTCCAGATCGAAGTCGTCGACAGCTCCGGCAGCACCTACATTCTCGATACCTTCACCGGCTCCGGCAGCGTCCTGACCGGTGACCGCACCGGCCAGACGATCGATCTCTCCGAGGACGGCGGGCTGCTCTACGACCTGAACGAGACGCTGCCGGCGGGCGCGACCTCGGTGCAGGTGGTGATGCGCTCCGACATCTCGTCGAACAACGAGATCATCAATATCGACAATGTCCGCCTCGTCGCGGACACCCTCGGCTCCTCCACCATCGCCGAGACGATCACGTTCTCCGAGCGCGTCACGCTGCAGTCGGAGGACTTCGACAACGGCTCGGGCGTGCTCACCGACAGCTCGCACAAGATCCGCCGGGACGGGCTGTTGGTGAACGGCAAGAACGAGAAGTCCTCCACCTTCGCGCAGATCGACTCGGACGGGATCGTCGATGTCGACATCTCGATGACCGCGCGCGTGCAGCAGGGTGGCTTCGAGGCCTGGGGCACCCGCAGCGGCGACGTGATTCGGGTCGAGCTCGTCGACGGCGCCGGGCGCTGGGTCGCGACGCTCGAGGAGTTCTCCGGGACTGGCAACACGCTCTACGGCTCCGCCGGCAACGTGATCGGGGTGCGCGAGAACACGCTGACCTACAACGTGCCGGACGTGCTCGGCGCCTTCTCGCTGCGGATCAGCTCGGACATCTCCGCGGGTAGTGAGAAGGTGCTGTTCGACAATTTCAGCGTCAGCGGCCTCGCCCCGGCCGAGCTGGAGGAGGCGCCGGCCGATCTCGGCGCGACCTCCGATCCTGCGGTCGACACCTCCGGCGCGAGCGCGGCTGTGGAGGTCGACGACGCCTTCGAGGTTCTCGAGAGCGAGGGCGCGGGCGATGTGGACGGCAACGTCCTCGACAACGACCAGGGCCTCGTCGGCGGCGAGATCGTCGGCCTCGTGAACGGCGAGGCGGCCGGTGTCGGCACCGCCGTCGCGGGGTCCAACGGCGGCCTCTTCACCGTCAACGCCGACGGCTCGCTCGACTTCGACGCGAATGGCGAGTTCGACGGGCTCGACGAGGGTCAGACGGCGACCACCTCCGTCACCTACGCCATCGCCGGCGCCGGCGGGAACACGGCGGTCTACACCTTCACCGGCCCGAGCGGCTTCGATGCGCGGGTCATCGTCAGCGAGCTGAACGGCGATCTCGTCTTCCAGGTCGAGGTGCTGACGGATGGCGGCGACATCGGCGATCTGCGCGGCCTGTTCTTCGACATCGCCAACGACGGTCTGCTCTCCGGCCTGAGCATCTCCGGCCCGGACGTGACCGACAGCCGGATCGACGCGAATTCGGTGAAGGACCTCGGCAACGGCAACAACGTCAAGGGCGAGGTCGCGAGCGCCGCGGGCGGCGGCTTCGACGTGGGTGTCGAGCTCGGCTCCCAGGGCATGTCGGGCGACGACATCCGCAGCACGACCTTCACCCTCAGCCATCCCGACGGGCTGACCGTCGACCAGGTCCAGGGCGGCGACATGGCGCTCCGCGCCACGTCGGTCGGCGAGGAGGGCGGCGGCCGCGGCGGCTCGCTCAAGCTCCTCGGCGAGGAGCAGACGGATCAGAGCTTCGCCACCGTGACCGTGACCGTCACCGGCGAGGGCGACGTGGTGATCGGCGAGGATCCCGAGCTCACCCTCGCCCCCGAGACCTACGGCATCTTCGAGAGCGAAGACGTGACGGGCGCCAATGTCGTCGAGGGCGACGCCCTCGCGCGCACCATCGAGGGCACCGAGGACGGCGATCTCCCCTTCACCGGCGGCCAGGCGGACACCTCGTCGGAGGGCACCCCGGTCGTCACCGGCTTCTCCGCCTCGACGGCGCCCGACAGCGACGGCTTCGTCGCGACGCTCCAGGCCGCGCCCGAGGTCGGCGTGCCCGTGGACGTCGTGGTCTCCAACGGGACCGACAGCTACACCGGCACGCTGACGCTGAACGCCGACGGCAGCTTCTCCTTCGTCACCACCGATTTCGAGGGGCTGGCCCAGGGCGAGACCGTCTCTTTCACCATCGATTACACGGCGGAGGTCGGGACCGGCGCCGGGCAGGCGCAGCAGATCACCTTCGACGATCTGCTGAACGGCCCGGCCTGGGACGGCGGCGGCACGCTGGTTTCCGACCAGTATCCCGGCGTGACCATCACCTCGACCCGCGGCTCGGACACCACCAACCGCGCGATGGTGTTCAACTCCGACCCCGGCAGCACCACCGGCGGCGACGGCGATCTCAACGTCGACCAGGGCGGCGTCCTCATCGTGTCGGAGGATCTGAACGGCTCCGACCCAGACGACAACGCCTGGGGCGGCACCTTCGTCTTCGAGTTCGACGGCCCGCGGACCCTCACCACCCTCGACTTCATCGACACCGAGGAGCCGAAGCCCACGGTTACACTCGAGAAGGCCGACGGCACCACCGTGACCTTCGACGGCCCGGTCACCGGCGACAGCCAGGCCGAGCGCGGCTTCGACCTCGCCGCGGCGGCCCAGGCCGCGGGCGGCGACGCGACGGACGTGGTCAAGATGACCGTCACCGTCGCGGGCTCCGGCGCGCTCGACAACCTCAACTTCGTCGAGCCCGGTCCCGCCGTCACCGACCAGTCGACGATCACCGTCACCGTGGTCGGCGAGGACGGGCCCGGCCAGGACGACGCCACCCTCACCCTCGCCCCCGAAACCTACGGCCTCCGCGAGAGCGAGGATCTCGCGGGCGCCAATGTCGTCGCCGGCGACACCCTCGCGCGCACCATCGAGGGCACCGAGGACGGCGATCTCGACTTCACCGGCGGCCAGGCGGACACCTCGTCGGAGGGCACCCCGGTCGTCACGGGCTTCTCCGCCTCGACGGCGCCCGACAGCGACGGCTTCGTCGCGACGCTCCAGGCCGCGCCCGAGGTCGGCGTGCCCGTGGACGTCGTGGTCTCCAACGGGACCGACAGCTACACCGGCACGCTGACGCTGAACGCCGACGGCAGCTTCTCCTTCGTCACCACCGATTTCGAGGGGCTGGCCCAGGGCGAGACCGTCTCTTTCACCATCGATTACACGGCGGAGGTCGGGACCGGCGCCGGGCAGGCGCAGCAGATCACCTTCGACGATCTGCTGAACGGCCCGGCCTGGGACGGCGGCGGCACGCTGGTTTCCGACCAGTATCCCGGCGTGACCATCACCTCGACCCGCGGCTCGGACACCACCAACCGCGCGATGGTGTTCAACTCCGACCCCGGCAGCACCACCGGCGGCGACGGCGATCTCAACGTCGACCAGGGCGGCGTCCTGATCGTGTCGGAGGATCTGAACGGCTCCGACCCGGACGACAACGCCTGGGGCGGCACCTTCACCTTCGACTTCGACGCGCCGAAGACGCTCGGGACGATCGACTTCATCGACACCGAGGAGCCGACGCCGACCGTCACCCTCGTGAAGTCCGACGGCACGACCGTGACTTTCAACGGCCCGGTGACCGCCGACGGCACCGTCTCCCCCGGCTTCGACCTCGCCGCGGCGGCCGAGGCCGCGGGCGGCGACGCGACGGATGTGGTGCAGATGGTCATCACCCTCGCGGGCTCCGGCGCCATCGACAATCTGAGCTTCTCCGACGGCGGGACGCCGCTGACGGCCGAGTCGAGCATCACCGTCACGGTGGTCGGCGAGGCCGAGCCCGGCGGCACCATCACCGGCCAGGCCTTCAACGACACCGACCGCGACGGCCAGTTCGAGGACACGGACAACGAGACCACCCGCCCCGGCGTCACCGTCGAGCTCGTCGACGGCACCGGCACCGTGGTCGCCACCACCACCACCGACCCGGATGGCCAGTATAGCTTCACCGACGTGCCGGAGGGCGACTACACCGTCCGCTTCGGCCCTGAGGACGGCCTCGAGTTCACCGAGGCGAATGTCGGCGACGACGCGACCGACAGCGACGCCGATCCGGACACCGGCGAGGTCGCCGTCACCGTCACTGGCGGGCAGACCACCGACAATGTCGATGCCGGCTATATCACGCCGACCGGCACCATCGCGGGCAAGGCGTTCGAGGACCCCGGCGGCGACGGCTTCCAGGACGGCACCGATCCCGGCCGCGAGGGCGTGACCGTCACCGTCACGAACACGACCACCGGCGAGACGACCACCACCACCACCGGCCCCGACGGCTCCTACGAGGTCACCGACCTCGAGCCCGGCGAGTACGAGGTGACCTTCTCCAAGCCGGACGACCAGCCGGACTTCACCAACGACCCGAACAGCGACGACACGCCGGACGACACCATCACCGCGAGCGACGTGGACCCGGACGGCAAGACCACCGTCACCGTCACCGGCGGGGAGACCACCGAGGTCGATGCCGGCTTCACCTCCTCCTCCGTGGGCGACCGGGTGTGGCTCGATCTCGACGAGGACGGCATCCAGGACGCGGGCGAGGCGGGCCTCGAGGGCGTCACCGTCAATCTCTACACCGCCGACGACGTGCCGGGCCTCGACGCGCCGGCCGCCACCACCGTCACCGGCGCCGACGGTTTCTACGAGTTCGACGGCCTCGCCGCGGGCGACTACGTGATCCAAGTGCTGAGCGACGACTACGCCGTCACCGCACAGGACCAGGGCCCGGACGACGCGATCGACAGCGACATCGACGCCTCCGGGGTGAGCGGCGTCTTCAGCCTCGCCGTCGGGCAGGCGCGGACCGACATCGACGCCGGCCTCCGCGGCATCGACATCTCGGGCCAGGCCTTCGAGGACTTCTTCGGCACCACCGGCCTCTTCGACACCGGCGCGGGCGACACGCCCCTCGGGGGCGTGACCGTCGAGGCGATCACCACCGACGAGTTCGGCAACGAGATCGTGGCGGGCTCCGCGCTCACCGATGGCTCCGGGCAATACGAGATCACCGGCCTCGCCGCCGGCGACTACACCGTCCGCTTCTCGGTGGACGGCGTGGGCGACAGCGTCGAGTTCACCGCGCAGGACGTCGACAACCCGGCCCAGGAGGCGAACGACAGCGATGTCGACGCCACCGGCGAGGTCGTCCTCGGCCCGATCGAGAAGGGCGCGGACAAGGGCAATGTCGATGCCGGCGTGACCAGCGGCATCATCGGCGACCGGGTGTGGGTCGACACCGACGGCGACGGCATCCAGGACACCGGCGAGCTCGGTTTGGCCGGCGTCACCGTCAACCTTCTCGACCCCGACACGGGCCTGGCCCTCGAGACCCAGGTGACCGACGAGAACGGCATCTACCGCTTCGAGGGCCTGCTCTCCGGCAGCTACCTGGTCGAGGTCGTGAACCCCGACGACGCGCTCTACGACTTCTCGCCGGAGGACCAGGGCACCGACGACGGCATCGACAGCGATGTCGACGCCACCGGCCTCAGCGCCCTGATCGACCTCGCGGTGGGCGAGGTGAACACCAGCATCGACGCCGGCCTCGTCGAGGTCGACCCGATGACCGGCCAGATCGGCGACTTCATCTTCTTCGACGCCGATGGCGACGGCATCCAGGATCCGGGCGAGGGCGGCGTCGCGGGCGTCGAGGTGGCGCTCTTCGTCGCCGGCACCCAGACCCAGGTGGGCGACACCCAGATCACCGGCACCGACGGGCTCTACCTCTTCGACGGTCTCGCGGCGGGCAACTACGAGGTGCGCGTCACCGAGAACCGCGCCGATCTCGAGTTCACCCTGAGCTCGCAGGGCGGCGACGACGGGCTGGACAGCGACGTGCCCGCGGCCGCCGTCACCGACAACGGCGACGGCACCACCACCGGCCGCATCGGCACCATCTCGCTCCAGCGCGGCGAGCAGGACCTGACGAACGACGCCGGCCTGCGCGTCATCGCCACCGGCGTGATCGGCGACACGGTGTTCCTCGACGCCAATGCCGACGGCATCCAGGACGCCGGGGACAGCGTTCTCTCGGGCGTGACCGTCAATCTCTTCAAGGACGGCGCCTTCCTCGCGAGCGACGTGACCGACGGCGCCGGCCTCTACCGCTTCGAGGGCCTCGAGCCCGGCAGCTACGAGGTCGAGTTCGTCAACCCCGACGCCACGATCTACGAGTTCTCCCCGCAGAACGCGGGCCTCGACGAGACCGTCGACAGCGACGCCGACACCGCCGGCCTCACCGGCGCCTTCACGCTCGGCGTGGGCGAGGAGAACCTCGACGTGGATGCCGGCCTGATCGACACCACGACGCTCGTGCCGGAGTTTAACCTCGGCGGCGAGATCACCATCGGCTCGCGGCTCGAGACCCAGGCCATCGTCGCGATCGTCGACGTCTCCGACGCCGCCTCGCAGGAGGGCGACTTCACCTCCGGCGGCGCCGCGCTGACCGACGCGAACAACTCCGGCCGCGACGGCACGGGCGTCGATGCGGCGCTCCTCAGCCTCGCCGAGTTCGCGGCCGATCTCGTGGCCCAGGGCCGGGGCGACCAGAAGATCGCCATCGTGACCAACAGCCGCGAGGGCGACAGCCGCTTCTTCACCGGCGTCCCCGACAGCGGCTCGGTGAACCGAACCATCACCGAGTTCGAGGGCCAGCCGATCACCGCGCAGATGATCGCCGACGAGGCCGGCGCGGACTTCACCGGTCTCGCCTCCAGCACGCTGTTCCAGGCCGTCGCCGACACGCCCGACGACACCGACGACACGATCAGCGTGGGCGACGCGCTCGACGACGCGGTCTCCTACCTCGCCGGGCAGGGCGCCGAGACCAACCAGGTGGTCATGCTCACCTCCTCCTCGGGCTACTCGGACGAGTTGAACCGCAACGGCTCGGGCGACGAGTTCGTCCCCGGCAAGCTCGCGGTCTTCCCGCAACCGGGCGGCTTCAACCCCGATCCGGCGCTCGAGGGCCGTCTCAGCGAGGGCATCTTCGCGATCGAACTCGCCAATCTGACCAACCCGGACGACGCCCTCGTGGAAGGGAACACCGGCGTCCTCTATTCCAGCTTCTGGGAGCGGGACGAGCCGGTCATCCTCAAGACCGCCATCGAGGAGGCTGCCGCCGCGATCCTCGATCCGTCCGGCACCGACCCGACCGCCGGCGCGGGCGCCGAGATCCGCAACCTCAACCCGACCGCCGGCACCGCCGACCTCATCGGCCCCGACGGCACCACCATCGGCAGCTTCAACGTCCTCCAGGCGGTGGCGGACCAGAAGTTGATCGCGGGCTACGACACCGCCGGCACGTTCGAGGACAACACGACCTTCTTCGACGGCCCCGGCGGCATCTTCCAGGGCCGCTTCGGCGGGGAGGGCACGCTCTACACCTTCGTGCTCGACAACGACGCCTGGACCGATGCGGCGCTGCAGGGCTTCGGCATCCCGCTCGACACGGTCTACCGCGTCGATCCGAGCCTGATCTACGACAACGCCAATCAGATCCTGATCGATCCGACCGACTACAGCTCGCTCACCAACGCGACGCTGCCGGACGATCAGGCGGGGGTCACCTCGGTCGTGGCCGGGGCGACGGATGCGGACGGCGACACGGAGGCGACGATCACCTCCTCCACCGGCCAGAGCGTCGACACCTATCTCGACATCGTCATCACCAACCGCGAGAGCGTCCTGACCATCGACTCGACGCTCTTCACCGAGGCGGGCGGCATTCTCGACGAGATCGCGGTGGACGGCCTGCAGGTCCGCGGCGAGGCGCCCTTCGGCCTCGCCAATCTGGTGGACGAGCCGGACCTCCTGGATGCGGGGGACATCGTCGACTTCGCCATCGTCGGTGTGGATGCGGCGGGCACCGAGCTCGGCACCGTGCTCGACAGCGCGGACGCCCCCGACGCGATCACGGCGGACGGCGACCTGCTCCTGCCCGACACCACCGTCACCGGCATCGAGGGCGCGGACGGCTACAAGCTCAAGGTCGGCCTCGACACCGACTTCGACGGCACGCCGGACCAGCAGCTCGCGGCCGATCTGGTCGAAGACGTCGACGGCAACGTCAACTTCGTCTTCAACCTCGACGATCTCTCGCCGGTCTGATCCCCGGCGACCCTCTGAAACGGCGAAGGGCCGCGCTCCCGGGCGCGGCCCTTTTGCATTGTCCCCCGGCGGCGCTCAGCTCGCGGCGACGCGCTCCATGCGCGGCATCAGATCGAGGAGATGGCGGGCATAGTCCGTCTCCGGCGCCTCGAAGAGCCGCTCGGTCTCGGCGACCTCGAGCATCCGCCCCCCCTTCATCACCCCCACCCGGTCGCAGATCTGGCGGATCACCGGCAGGTCGTGGCTGATGAACAGCATGGTGAGCCCGAGCTCCGCCTGCAAATCCTTGAGAAGATTGAGGATCTGCGCCTGGATCGAGACATCGAGCGCCGAGGTCGGCTCGTCGCAGATGAGAAATCGCGGGCGGGTGGCGAGCGCGCGGGCGATCGAGATGCGCTGGCGCTGCCCGCCGGAAAATTCGTGCGGATAGCGCAGCATCGCCTGCGCGCCGAGGCCCACATGGTCGAGCAGATCGGCGACGATCCCCTCGATCTCCCGCCGCCCCTCCGCGAGCCCGTGGAAGCGGATCGGCTCGGCGACGATGTCGCGCACCTTCATCCGCGGATTGAGCGAGGAATAGGGGTCCTGGAAGATCATCTGCATCTGCCGCCGGTGCGCGTTGAGCTCGCCCCGGCGTTTGATCCGCGTGAGGTCCACCCCGTCGAAGCGGATGGCGCCTGCGCTCGCCGGATAGATGCCGGTGATGAGGCGCGCGATGGTGGATTTGCCCGAGCCCGACTCGCCGACGATGCCGAAGCTCTCCCCCTCGGCGACGTGGAAGGAGACGTCGTCCACCGCGCGGATCGCGCTGCCGCCGAGCATCCGGCCCGAGCGGAAGGTCTTGCAGAGCCCCTCGATCCGGAGAAGCGGCCCGTCGCCCGCGGGACGGCGGCCCTGGACGAGCCAGTGCGTCGCGAGGTCGAGCTCCTTGCGCGGCGCCTCGGCCTTCTCGATGTAATCGACCACAGGGAAGCGCTCGATCTTGCGGTCGGCCCTGGGCACGGCGGCGATCAGGCTCTGGGTGTAGGGGTGGTCGGCGGCGGTGAGGATCTTCTCCGTGGGGCCGATCTCCACCACCTCGCCGCGATACATCACGGCCACGCGGTCCGCCGTCTCGGCGATGACGCCCATATCGTGGGTGATGAGGATCATGCCGACGCCGCGCTCCCGGACGAGGGCGCGCAAGAGGTCGAGGATCTGCGCCTGGATCGAGACGTCGAGCGCGGTGGTCGGCTCGTCGGCGATGATGACTTCGGGATCGGCGCAGAGGGCGAGCGCGATCACCACGCGCTGGCGCATGCCGCCAGAGAATTGGTGCGGGTAGTCGTCGATGCGCCCGCCGGGGTCCGGGATGCCGACCTGGTCGAGCAGCTCCACCGCCCGCCGCCGCGCCTCGCGCTGACCGACCGGCAGGTGGGTGCGCATCGTATCTATCAGTTGGTTGGCAATCGTCTCGAGCGGGTTGAGCGAGGTCTGCGGGTCCTGGAAGATCATCGCGATGCGCTTCCCGCGAATCCGGCGCATCGCCTCCGGCCCGAGATCCTGGATCGGCTCGCCCTTGAGCCGGATCGCCCCGCCCGTGCGCTCCCCCGGCGGCTCGAGGAGGCCCATGACGGCGTTGCCGATGGTGGACTTCCCCGCCCCCGATTCGCCGACCACGCCGAGGATCTCCCCGGACCCGACCGCGAGGTCGATCCCCTTCACCGCCTCCACATCCCCCCGCCGCGAGGCGAACCGGATGCGCAGGCCCTCGATGTCGAGCAGCGGGTCGGTCATCTGAGCTTCGGGTTGAGGGCGTCGCGGAGCCAGTCGCCGAGGAGGTTGACGGCGAGGACGAGGACGACGAGGGCGATGCCTGGGAAGATCGTGATCCACCATTCGCCGGCGAAGAGGAAGTCGTTGCCGATGCGGATCAGCGTCCCGAGCGAGGGCGAGGTGGGCGGCACGCCGACGCCGAGGAAGGACAGCGTCGCCTCGATGATGATGGCGAGGGCGAGCTGGATCGTGGCGATGACGAGCACCGGGCCCATCACGTTGGGCAGGATGTGGCGCCAGAGGATCAGCGCGTTGGGCAGGCCGATCACCTGGCCGGCCTGCACGTATTCCTTGGAGCGCTCGACCATCACCGAACCGCGCACCGTGCGCGCGTATTGCACCCAGAAGCTGAGGCCGATGGCGAGCACCAAGACGTAGATCGCGAGCTGGTCGTGGCTCTCGCGGGGCAGGATCCCGCGGGCCACCCCGTCGATCAGCAGCGCGATCAGGATGGCGGGGAAGGAGAGCTGCACGTCGGCGATGCGCATCAGCACCGTGTCGATCCAGCCGCCGAGATAGCCGGCGAGCAGGCCGACGAGAATGCCGAGCACCGCCGCGAGGATCACCGAGAAGACGCCGACGGCGAGCGAGATGCGCGCGCCGTAGAGGATGGTGGAGAAGACGTCGCGGCCCTGGTCGTCGGTGCCGAGGAGGTATTTCTCCGAGCCGCCCTCGACCCAGGCCGGCGGCAGCAGGCTGTCGAAGATGTCGACCTGGGAGAGGTCGAAGGGGTCGAAGGGGGCGATGAGCGGGGCGAAGACCGCGGAGCCGATCATCACCAGGGTGACGAGCGCGGCCAGGATCGCCGAGGGGGTGCGGGTGAAGGAATACCAGAGATCGCTGTCGAGCGCCCGGCCGAGCGCGCTCCTGGGCGCGCTCACGGATGCACCCGAAGGCGGGGATCGACGACGACGTAGAGGATGTCGACGATCAGGTTGATCACCACGAACACGAAGGCGATGAGCATGAGATAGGCGGCCATCACCGGGATATCGACCTCCATCACCGCCTGCACGAAGAGGAGGCCCATGCCCGGCCACTGGAACACCGATTCGGTGATGATGGCGAAGGCGATGATCGAGCCGACCTGCAGCCCGATGATGGTGATCACCGGCACCAGCGTGTTCTTGAGCGCGATCTTGAAATGCACGATCCGGTCGGCGAGGCCCCGGGCGCGGGCGAACTTCACGTAGTCGGTCCGGAGCACCTCGAGCATCTCGGCGCGCACGAGGCGCACGATCAGCGTCATCTGGAAGACGGCGAGGGTGATCGCCGGCAGGATGATCGCCTTGAGGCCGGAGGCGGTGAGGAAGCCCGTGGTCCACCACCCGATCTCCACCACCTCGCCGCGTCCGAAGGCCGGGAGCCATCGGAGCGTCACCCCGAAGAAGAGGATCAGCAGGATGCCGATCAGGAAGGTCGGCAGCGAGACCCCGATGAGCGAGAGCGTCATGAAGGCCCGGGAGAGCAGGCTCCCCTTGTGGAGCGCGGTGTAGACCCCCATCGGGATGCCGATGGCGAGCGCGAGGACCGCCGAGACCATGGAGAGCTCCATCGTCGCCGGGAAGCGCTCGGCGATGAGCTCGGAGACGGGCTTGCGCAGCCGGTAGGAATAGCCGAACTCGCCCTGCGCCGCGTTCTCGATGAAGCGGGCGAACTGGAGGTAGAAGGGGTCGTTGAGGCCGAGCTCCTCCTCGAGCTTCAGCCGGTCCTCGAGGGTGGTGTCCTGGCCGACGAGATTGTTGACCGGATCGCCCACGAAGCGGAACAGCGCGAAGGCGATCAGCGCCACCGTGAGCATCACGAGGACGGACTGGAACAGCCGTTTGAGGATGAACACCGCCATGGCGAGAGGGGGCGGGCCGGACCCCGCCCCGCAGGGCTCAGGGCATCACGACGTTGCGGAAGTCGAGCACGTTGTCCGGGCGCTGCGCCACCTCGAGCCCGGAGCGGATGCCCCAGGACAGCGGCTGCTGGTGCAGCGGGATATAGGCGAACTCCTCGCGCATGATGGTGAAGGCCTCGTCGATCAGCGCCTGGCGCTTGGCCTGGTCGGTCTCCGCCTCGACCATCCCGGTGATCTCGTCGATCCGGGCGTTGGAGTAGCGGCCATAGTTGAACTGCCCGGTGTTCTTCTCCGTGTCGAAAGTGGAGAGCAGGTTGAACAGCGGGTTGTGGGCGTCGATCGTGCCCGGCGTCCAGCCGAGGAGGTAGAACGAGGTGTCGTTGCCGTTCTGCGGGCTGACCTTGGCGAAGTATTTGGACTTCGGCTGCGCGTTCAGGTCGACCTCGATGCCGACGCGGGCGAGGAAAGAGGCGACCGCCTGGCAGATCCGCTCGTCATTGACGTAGCGGTTGTTCGGGCAGTCCATCCCGAGCTCGAACCCGTCCGGATAGCCGGCCTCGGCGAGGAGGGCCTTGGCGCGCTCCGGGTCGTAGGGGGCGGGGGTGTTGAGATCGGGGTTGAAGCCGTTGATCTGCGGCGCGATCAGCAGGCCCGTCGGCGTGGCGGCGCCGCGCATGATCTTCTCGTTGATCGCGTCGAGGGAGATCGCGAGCGTCATCGCCTCGCGCACGCGGGCGTCCTGGAGCGGGTTGGTGCCCTCGACGCTCGAATAGAGGAGCTCGTCGCGCCACTGATCCATACCGAGGAAGATCGTGCGCGCCTCGGGCCCGGTGAGCGGCTCGACGCCCTCGGCCTCCTCGAGGCGGCCCCAGTCCTGCACCGGCACCGGATAGACGAGGTCCACCTGCCCGGAGATCAGGGCGGCGACGCGGGTCGCGGCCTGGGAGATCGGGGTGAACTCGATATCGGTGACGTTGGTCGGGATGTCCGGATCCCAATAGTTCTCGTTGCGCTCGAAGACCGACTTCACGTCCGCCTGGCGCTCGACGACGATGAACGGCCCGGTGCCGTTGGCGTTCTGCGCGGCGTAGGTCGCGGTCTCGTCGCCGGCCTGGGGCGAGGTGGCCTCGGTGGCGCCGTTGGCCTCCGACCACTCCTTGTCCATGATGTAGAGTTGCACGAGCTCGCGCGGCAGGATCGGGTTGGGCGCCGGGGTGGTGATGATGATCTCGTGGTCGTCCACCACCTCGATATCGGCGATGCGCGCGCCGTAGCCCTTCATGTCGGAGCCCGGGGTGAGCGAGCGCTGCCAGGAGAACACGACGTCCTCCGCGGTGAAGGGGTTGCCGTTGTGGAAGCTCACGCCCTCGCGCAGGTTGAAGCGCCAGGTGGTGGGGGTGAGGTTCTCCCAGGAGGTGGCGAGGCCCGGGATGAGCTGCAGATCCCGGTCGTAGCGCGTGAGGCCCTCGTAGACATTGCCGAGATAGCCCAGCGTGAAGGTCTCGTTGAGGCCGTGCGGGTCGAGCGACTGCACGTCGCCCTGGAAGGCCCATTTGAAGGTCTTGGCCGCAGCGGGCGCCGCGACGAGCGCGAGCGCCATGGCGCTGCCGAGGAGGAGCTTCTGCATCGGTCGTGATCCCTGTCGGTTGCATCCCGGGCCGTCCCGCCCGTGTGGCTCCACGCTAGGCTTGCGCAAACGCGGAATCAACCGCTGGCGCGGGGCCCGTGGCGGCATAGATGAGCCCCATGCGCGCGGAGGACTTGCTGCATCCGACGGAGGCGGGGCTCTATTGCCCGCCGGCCGGGGTCCATGTGGACCCGGTGCGCCCCGTCGCGCGGGCGCTGGTGACGCATGGCCATGCGGATCATGCGCGCGCGGGCCACGGGGCCGTGCTCGCCACGCGCGAGACGCTGGACATCATGGCGCTCCGCTACGGCGCCGAACATGCCGGCGCGACCCAGGCGGTGGCCTATGGCGAGACGGTGGATCTCGGCGGCGTGCGCGCCTCCTTCCATCCGGCGGGGCATGTCCTCGGCTCGGCGCAGATCGCGGTGGAGGCGGGCGGCACGCGCATCGTCGTCACCGGGGACTACAAGCGCGGGCTGGACCCCTCCTGCGCGCCCTACGAGCCGGTGGGGGGCGATGTGCTGATCACCGAGGCGACCTTCGGCCTGCCGGTCTTCCGCCATCCCGACCCCGCCGCCGAGACCGCCAAGCTGCTGACCTCGCTCGCGCAATTCCCCGAGCGGGCGCATCTCGTCGGGGTCTACGCCCTCGGCAAGGCGCAGCGGGTGATCCGGCTCCTGCGCGCTGCGGGATACGACCGTCCGATCTACATCCACGGCGCGCTCAAGACGCTCTGCGACTATTACGAGAGCCGCGGCATCCCCCTCGGCCCGCTCGAAAGCGCGACGGTGGCGCGGGGCAAGAAGGGGGCGTTCGCCGGCGCCGTGGTGCTCGGCCCGCCCTCGGCCTTCGCGGGCTCCTGGGCGCGGCGCTTCCCCGATCCGCTGATCGCCTTCGCCTCGGGCTGGATGCAGGTCCGCGCCCGGGCCAAGCAGAGGGGTGTCGAGCTGCCGCTGGTGATCTCGGACCATTGCGACTGGGGGGAGCTGACCGCCACCGTCGCCGATCTCCGCCCCGGCGAGGTCTGGGTGACCCATGGCCGCGAGGAGGCGCTGGTGCGCTGGTGCGCGCTCGAGGGCGTCGCCGCCCGCCCGCTCAACCTCGTCGGCTACGAGGACGAGGCGGAATGAGCGCGCTCCGCATCCGCGAGGCCACGACGCGCGACGCCCCGGCGCTCGCCGCGATCCTCAACCCGATCGTCCGCGCCGGCGGCACGACGGCGATGGAGGTCGAGCTGTCCGAGGCCGAGATCGCGGAGGCGGTCGTCGCGCGGGCGCTCTCCTGCCTCGCCGCGGAGGGGGCGGAGGGGCGGCTCCACGGTTTCCAGACGCTCGCGCGGCATCCCGAGCTCCCCGGGGACTGGGCCGACATCGCGACCTTCGCAGGCCCCGCGCCCCGCCCCTCCGGCGTCGGCGCCGCCCTCTTCGCCGCCACGCGCGCGGCGGCCGCGCGGCTCGGGCTCGCGGCCATCAACGCCACCATCCGCGCCGACAACGCCCGCGGCCTCGCCTATTACGCGCGGATGGGCTTCGAGACCTATGCCGTCGCCCCCGCCGTGCCGCTGGCCGACGGCACGCCGATCGACCGCATCTCCAAGCGGTTCCGCCTCTGATGCGCCGCTTCGCCGCCCTCCTCGACCGGCTGGTGCTGACGCCTGCGCGGACGGGCAAGCTGACGCTGCTCCGCGACTACCTCTCCGCCGCGCCGGACCCGGACCGCGGCTACGCCATCGCCGCCATCACCCGCGATCTCGAGGTGGCGAACGTCAAGCCCGCCATGCTCCGCGCCCTGGTGGCCGAGCGCACCGACCCGGTCCTCTTCGCCCTCTCCTACGACTATGTGGGCGATCTCGCGGAGACGATCTCGCTCGTCTGGGGGCCTCCGGGGGAGAGCGCGGCGGACCTCTCCCTCGGTGCGGTCGTCGAGCGGCTGCAGAGCGTCTCCCGCCGCGAGGCCCCGCAGACGGTCGCCGCCTATCTCGACGCGCTCGACAGCTCCGAGCGCTGGGCGCTCCTGAAGCTCGTCACCGGGGGGCTGCGCGTCGGCGTCTCGGCGCGGCTCGCCAAGCAGGCGCTCGCCGATTGGGGCGGGGTGGACATCGCCGAGATCGAGGAGCTCTGGCACGGGCTCGCGCCCCCCTATGCGGAGCTCTTCGCCTGGCTCGAGGGGCGTGCGGAGAAGCCGGTCGCCGCCGCCCGCGCGCTCTTCCGCCCGATGATGCTCGCCAATCCGGTGGAGGAGGGCGATCTCGAGCGGCTCGACCCGGCCGACTACCTCGCCGAATGGAAGTGGGACGGCATCCGCGTGCAGGCGGTCTCGGAGGGCGGCACCCGGCGGCTCTACTCGCGCACCGGCGACGACATCTCCCGCGCCTTCCCCGATCTCGTGGAGGCGATGGATTTCGAGGCGGCGATCGACGGTGAGCTTCTGGTGGCGCGGCGAGAGGCGGAGGGGGTGCGCGTCGGCACCTTCTCCGAGCTGCAGCAGCGGCTCAACCGCAAGACCGTCTCGGGCAAGCTGCTGGCCTCGCACCCGGTGTTCCTGCGCGCCTACGACCTGCTCGCGGAGGGCGCGGAGAACCTCCGCCCGCTGCCCTTCGAGACCCGCCGCGCCCGGCTCGAGCGGCTCGTGGGCGGCCTCGACCCGGCCCGCTTCGACGTCTCCCCCCTCGTGCCCTTCGCCGATTGGGAGGAGGTGGCGCGGCTGCGCGCGGCGCCCCCCCATCCGGTGATCGAGGGCGTGATGCTGAAGCGCCGCGACGGGGCCTACCTCCCCGGCCGCCCGAAGGGCCCCTGGTTCAAATGGAAGAAGGACCCGCATGTGATCGACGCGGTCCTCATGTATGCCCAGCGCGGCCACGGCAAGCGCTCGTCCTTCTATTCCGACTACACCTTCGGCGTGTGGGACGGGGCGGGCGCTCTGGTGCCGGTCGGCAAGGCCTATTTCGGCTTCACCGACGAGGAACTCCGCCAGATCGACAAATACGTCCGCGACAACACGGTGGAGCGCTACGGCCCGGTCCGCGCCGTCCGCGCCGAGCGGGGGCACGGCCTCGTGCTCGAGATCGCCTTCGAGGGGCTGCAACGCTCCCTGCGCCACCGCTCCGGCCTCGCCATGCGCTTCCCCCGGATCTCGCGGCTCAGATGGGACAAGCCCCCCGCGGAGGCCGACCGGCTCGCGACGCTGGAGGCGCTGCTCGCGGGCGGCGCGGTCTAGCGCGTTTCTCGATCAGTCTGGTTCATAGCCTGCGGCGGTGAAGAAGTTTGCG
>CAZNTX010000071.1:0-20208 GCA_964576075.1 uncultured Limibaculum sp.
TCGTGTCGCGCTACGTGGTTCCGCGCGCGGCCACGGCGGCGGGCCCCGCCCGCGCCGGCCAGAGGCGCAGACGTCCGCCTCAGCGCCCCTCCCGCCGCCACGCCGCGACGAACAGCAACGCCGTCGCCAGCGCCGCGAGCCAGGCCGGCAGGAGCGGCGTGAGGTCGATCCCCGTCACCCGATAGGCGTCGCGCTCCTCGAGCCCGATCCAGCCGCGCCCCTGCGCCCGTGCCCCCTCGGCGACGGCGCGCACCACCGGGATCCCCTCCGCGAGCCAGGCCACGCGCCCGCCGGTCGCCCCCGCGAGCGGCGCAAGCTCGGTGCCGGCCGCCACCGGGTTCTCGTATTCCTTGGGCGAGGGCGGGCCGACCGCCGCGACCGCCTCGCGCTCCCCGTCGCGGAAGCGCCAGAGCCCCTCCTCGGCGCCCTCGAGCACCGCGCGCCAGCGCCCGGGGCCCGCCGGCTCGTAGGGCAGCGAGCGCAACTCCCGCGGCTCGACCCCCTCGGGCGGCGTCGCGATCACCTCCGCGGGCGGGGTCTCGGAGAGCGTGCGCCGCTCCACCACCACCCGGTCCCCCTCGACGCGCGCGAAGAGCGCCTCCTCCTCGAGTTCGGGCTCGCGCATCAGCCAATGCGCGGTCCGGCGCAGCAGATCGGCCTGCGGCCCGCCGCCCTCGTGCCCGCGCGTCCAGAGCCAGGCATGGTCCGAGGCGAGGAGCGCCACCCGCCCCTCGCCCACCCGGTCGAGAAGCAGGAGAGGCCGCCCGTCGACCCCGGACATCACCACGTCGCCGGAGCGCCGCTCGACCATCACATGGCGCATCCAGCGCCCCCAGCTCGGCCCATCCGGGCCGGTCCCCCCGGCGAGCCCCGCCGTCACCGGATGGCGCTGGCCGACATCGGTGATCTCCGGCGAGAACGGGCGCTCGACCACGTCGTTGATGATCGGGGTGGCCGGCAGCACGCTCTCGAGCGGCGTCCGCGCCAGGCTCTCGGCCCCCGCGAAGGCCGGGCCCGAGGCGAGCAGCACCGCGCCGCCCTCCCGAACATAATTCGCGATATTGGCCAGATAGGCCGGCAGCAGCACCCCGCGCCAGCGGTATCGGTCGAAGATGATGAGGTCGAACCCCTCGATCTTCTCCAGAAACAGCTCCCGTGTGGGGAAGGCGATGAGCGAGAGCTCGGAGACCGGGGTCCCGTCCTGCTTGATCGGCGGGCGGAGGATGGTGAAGTGGATCAGGTCCACCGCCGGGTCCGACTTCAGCAGATCGCGCCAGGTGCGCCCGCCCGGATGCGGCTCGCCGGAGACGAGGAGCACGCGCAGCCGGTCGCGCACGCCGTTGACCTCCGCGATCACGCGGTTGTTGCGCGCGGTCAGCTCCCCCTCGCGCTCCGGCAGGCGGATGTCGACGACGGTCGGCCCGCCATGGGTGATGTCGATCGGGATCTCGGTCTCGCGGCCGAGATCGAGGAGCACGGGCTGCGGCCGCCCGCCATCGACGGAGACGAGCGCGGGCACCCCGGTCCCGAGCCCCTCCGGACGCTTGCCGAGCACGCGCGCGCGCACCCCGAAGCGCACCTCCCCGCCGACGATCCCGAAGCCGGGCGCGGTGACGAGATCGAGCGCGAGATCGAAGGCGTCGGCCTCCCCGGCGATCAGCGCATGCACCGGCCCGGGGAACTCCTCGAGCCGGCCCGCATCGTGGATCTGCCCGTCCGAGAGGATCACGGCGCCGGCGATCTGTTCGGGCGGGGTGCGGGCGGCGGCCTCGTCGAGCGCGGTGAGCAGCCGGGTGCCGTCGTTCCGCCCCTCGACATCGGGGCCGACTTCGACGACCTCGATCTCGAACGGCGCCTCCGGGCCGCCCGCCTCGGCGATGCCGGCCTCGATCGCGGCGCGGGCCTCGGCGATCTGCGCCTCCCGCTCCTCGAGGCTCGTGCTCTCCGACCCGTCGACCACGAGATAGGCGACCGAGGGCAGCCCCTCGCGCGCCTCCTCCCGCAATTGCGGCCCGGCGAGGGCGAGCAGCAGGATCGCGAGTCCGATCGCCCGCAGCCACCAGCCCGAGAGCCCCCGCCAGAGCGCCAGGCCCACCATCAGGACCGCCGCCACCCCGAGCGCGACGATCGCGGCCCAGGGCAGGAGCGGGGCGAAATCCAAGCTCATCGCCATGTCAGATCTCCCTGGCGCGGCGCGGGGCCGCGCGCCTCATTGTCCGAGACGGCGCAGCACCTCCGGCGCGTGCACCTGGTCGGACTTGTAGTTGCCGGTCAGCGCATACATCACGAGGTTGATCCCGAACCGGATCGCCATCTCGCGCTGGCGGTCCCCGCTGCGGCCGACGGGGAAGAGCGGCGTGCCGGTCTCGTCCACCGCCCAGGCCGAGGCCCAGTCCGCCGAGCCGACGACGACGGGCGAGACGTTGTCGTCCACCCGGTCGAAGCTCGGCAGATCGGCCTCCGCCGCGGGGCCCCGCCGGTCGGGCGCCGCCTCCGCCCAGACCTGCCCGCCGCGCCAGCGCCCGGGGAAGCGGTCGAGCAGATAGAAGGCGCGGGTCAGCACATGGTCCCCGTCCACGGGCGCGAGCGGGGGCAGGTTGAGCGCCCGGGCGATCTCGCGCATCTCGACGGCCGAGGCGGAGCCGAAGCCCGAGGCGCCGTTCTGCGTGTCGATCAGCAGGAGCCCGCCATTGGCCAGATAATCCGCCAGATTGGCGAGCGCCGCCTGGCTCGGCAGCGCCTCGGCCCGGAGCGGCCAGTAGAGCACGGGGTAGAAGGCGAGCGCATCGGTCTCGGGGTCCACGCCTGCGGGGGGGCCGGGCTCGACGGCGGTGCGCGCGGTGAGCGCCTGCCCGAGGCCGAGCATCGCGGCCTGGGACACCCGGTCGATCCGCGCATCCCCGGTGCGCAGATAGGCGAGCGTGGTCTCGGCCGTGGCGTCCACGGCGCTCCGGCTGTCGGCCTGCTGCGCCTCGGCGGGGACCGCGAGGAGCGCGAGGAGCACCGCCCCCGCGGCCGCCGCGCCCCGGGCGGGGAGGACGATCCGGCCCGAGACGAGGAGCGTCGCCACCACATCGGCCATGGCGAGGAGGAGCGCGACGGTGAGGAAGATCGCGCCGAAGGGCTCGGCCTCCTCGCCCCCGAGGGTCTCGGAGACCGCGCCCGCCGGGGCCGGCGGGAAGGGGGCGAGCGCGTCGCCCTCGCCATGGAGGTTGAGGATGATTTCCGTCGGCTCTCCGGGGCGGCGCTCGCCCTGGTCGGCGCGGGCGTAGAGCCCGGGAGCGAGGCCGCGGCCGGCGGCGAGCCCGGCCTCGACGAGCCGCTCGCCCGGCACCGAATCGACCGGCCCGGCCGGGGCGCGCGGCGCGCCGTCCGCCCCGATCAGCCGCTCCGCGCGCCAGAGCGTGCCGGCGAGGGCCTCCGCCTCCGGCGTCTGCGCCGACTGCCCGGGCGCGAGCGCCATCAGCCGGCCGAGCATCTCGACGAAGAGCCCCGAGAGCGGCAGCGAGGACCACTCGGCATCCGCCGTGACGTGGAACAGAACCACCCGCCCCGAGCCGAGATCCTTGGCGGTGACGAGGGGCGTGCCGTCCTCGAGGGAGGCCCAGACGCGGTCGGAGAGGTCGGGGCCCGGCTCCGCGAGCACCTGGGTGCGGATCTCCACCTCCTCGGGCGATGCCAGGCGGCGGAACACGCCGTCCGGATCGAACGCGCCCAACCGGCGCGGATCGGACCAGGCCAGCGCGCCGCCGAGCACCCGCCCGCCCCGGCGCAGGCGCACCGGCAAGAGCGGGTCGGCCCCGGAGGCGGCCATGGCGCCGGCGCGCATCGTCGCGCTGATCGCGGCGGCGAGGCGGGGGCCGGCGAACCGCACGAGCAGCCCGCCCTCCTCGACGAAGCTCACGAGCCGCTCCCGGTCGCCCTCCGCGATGGCGCCGTAATCGGCGAGCACGATGGCCGCGGGCTCGGCGTCGAGCATCTCCGAGAGCGAGCCGATCCGCGTGTCGGCATGGGGCGCGAGCGCCTTGGTGAGGTAATGCGCGGGCGAGGTGAGCGAGATCGTCACCCCGTCCGAGCCGGGCGCGACGATGCCGACGGGGACGCGCTTGATCGCGCCCGTGGCGAGCGCCGCGCCGCCCGCGCTCGCGCCCTCGGCGAGGACCACGCGGCTCACCCGGCGCACGAGTTCGGGCGGCAGGTCGAACACCGCGTCGGCCCGCGTCTCGCCGGGGCCGAAGGCGGCGTCGGCGACGGCGATGCGCCGCTCCGCCCCGTCCTCCTCCTCGGCGATGGCGACGACGCGGATCTCCGCCTCCGGCCTCCCGGCGCGCAGCACCTCGACGGCGAGCCGCCCCTCCTGAAGCTCGGGCGGCGCGAGGGCCGCGGCCGGGCGCTCGGGCCCGAGGAGGCGCAGCGGCCCGAGACCCGCGAGACGCTCCGCGAGCGCCGCGGTCTCCGGCCCGTCGAGCCCGTCATGGAGCCAGATCGTCTCGGCGATCTCTGCCAGCGCCCCGGCCTCGAGCGCGGCGAGCACCTGCGCGCGGTCGGGCGCCCAGGGGTCGGGCGCAATGCCCTCCAAGCCGGGGCGCAGGGCTTCGGGATCGGCGAGCGGGGGCGGCCCGCTCGCGCCCCCGAGCGGCCAGAACACCACCCGCCGGCCAGCCTCGCGCGCCTCGTCG
Organism: uncultured Limibaculum sp.; assembly: GCA_964576075.1. Classification (GTDB taxonomy): domain Bacteria; phylum Pseudomonadota; class Alphaproteobacteria; order Rhodobacterales; family Rhodobacteraceae; genus Thermohalobaculum. Next base: position 4,680 of record CAZNTX010000071.1, read on the forward strand.
AGGGCGGCGCCGGCGGCCTCCTGGCGCGCCGTCCAGTCCGGCGCGGAGGCCCAGCCCTGGTCCATCAGCAGCAGGAGCGGCCCGTCCTCCGTGGCGGCGAGCCGCTCGGTCGGGTTGAGCACCGGCTGGGAGAAGCCGATCAGCGCCGCCGCGATGGCGAGGATGCGCAGCGCGAGCAGCCACCAGGGGGTCTTGTCCGCCTCGCGCTCCTTGTCCTCGAGCCCGAGGAGGAGGCGGACCGCCGCGAAAGGCTGGCGCCGCGGGCTCGGCGGGATCGCCTTCAGCAGCCACCAGAGGATCGGCAGCGCGGCGATGCCCGCGAGCAGCCAGGGGTTGAGGAAGGCGAGGGATCCGAAGCTCAGCATCAGCCGCCTCCCAGGCTTTGATAGAGCGCGAGCAGCGCCTTGCGCGGGCTCTCGTCGGTGCGGTGGGGGATCAGCCGCCAGCCGCGGGCGGCGCGGGCGAGCAGATCGCGCCGCTCGGCGAGGCGCCGGGCATAGGCCTCGCGCAGCCCCGAGGCCTGTTCCGCGTCGTAGTGCAGCGTCCGCCCCATGCTCTCGAAGCGGGTGCGCCCGGCATAGGGGAAATCCTCCTCCGCCGGATCGAGGATCTGCAGCAGCACCCCGCCGATGCCCTGGCCCGCGGCATGGGAGATCGCCGGCAGGAGCGCCTCTTCGGGGCCGAGGAAGTCCGACAGGAAGACGGCCCGGCCGACCCGGGGGGTGAGGATTTTCGGGATGGTGCCGTATTCGGGCGGCTCCGGGGTCTCGCCCGTCAGGCTCATCGCCATGCGCAGGAGCTGGGTCTGCCCGGTCCGCGGGGGCTCGGCATCGGTGCCGAGGAGGCCGACGCGCTCGTCGCCCCGGGTCAGCAGCACGCCGAGGGCGAGGGCGAGGAGGCTCGCGCGCTCGGCCTTGGTGCGCGGCGCCTTGGGCGACTTGAACTGCATCGCGGCGGAGAGATCGGCCCAGACCATCACGGTCTCGGCGGCCTCCCACTCCATCTCGCGCACGAACAGCCGGTCGGAGCGCCCGGAGCGGCGCCAGTCGATCTGCGAGAGCGTGTCGCCCGGATGGGCGGGGCGGTATTGCCAGAAGGTCTCCCCGGGGCCGGGGCGGCGGCGGCCATGGACGCCCGGCATCAGCGAGCGGGCGATATGCTCGGCCTCGACGAGGAGCGGGGGAAGGGAGCCGGAGATCCGCTCGGCATCGCGCCGCAGCCAGGCGGCGCGGTCGGCCCCGGGACGGTCGGCGCTCATCGGACGGCCTCCGCGCAGCTCTTGGTGGTGTCGATCCCGGTGGCCATCAGGGTGCGCAGCACGCCCTCGGTGGAGGCGGCGACCACGGCGTTGCAGCCCCCCGCGCGCTCCCAGATCCAGAGGCAGCGCCGCGCGGCGGTATCGCCCCGACAGGAAAGCTCGGGCTGCGCGCCGCCGGCGCGGGCCGCGATCTCGGCGTCGAGGGCGTGGAGCGCCGGGCCGTCCGGCGTCGCCCGGGCCTCGGCGGCCGCGATCGTGCAGGTGGAGACGGGGCCACGGGGCATCAGGATCGCCGACTGCACCGCCCCGGCGCCGCGCGCTCCGAAGCGGCGGAGCGGCGGGCGGCCCTCGCCCCCGGGCTCGGCCGCCCCCTCCACCCAGCCAGCGGCCTCGAAGGCGGCGGGGCTGCCGGCGAAATGCGGCAGGTGGTCGAGACAGGCGGCGGCGAAGAGCGCCACCGGCCCGTCCCCGGCACCCGCCGGCGCGCCGAACCCCAGGGCAGCGGCGACGGCGGCCCCCCCGATCGGCCGCGCGGGCCTCAAGCGGCGGCCTCGAGGCTCTGCGAGGCCAGGATCTCGCCGATGATGTCGCGCAGCGTCTGCCCCTCGGCGCGGGCGGCGAAGGTGAGCGCCATCCGGTGCTCCATCGCCGCGGTGGCGAGGGCGGTGACGTCGTCCATCGTCGGCGCGAGGCGCCCGTCGAGCAGCGCGCGGGCGCGCACCGCGAGCATCAGCGCCTGCGCGGCCCGGGGGCCGGGGCCGAAGGCGAGCCGCTCGCGCGCCGCCGGATGCGCCTCCTCTCCCGAGGGGCGGGCGGCGCGCACGAGGGTGATGATCGCCTCGAGCACGCTCTCGCTCACCGGCATCTGGCGGACGAGGGACTGCAGCTCGATCAGCTCCTCCGGGGAGAACACGGTCTGCGCCTCCGCCTCCTCCGCGCCGGTGGTGGCGAGCAGGATCTCCCGCTCCTCCGCGCGCGTCGGATAGTCCACGTCGATCTGCAGGAGGAAGCGGTCGAGCTGCGCCTCGGGCAGGGGATAGGTGCCCTCCTGCTCGATCGGGTTCTGCGTGGCGAGGACGTGGAACGGCTTGGCGAGCGCGCGGTGCTGCCCGGCGACCGTCACCTGCTTCTCCTGCATCGCCTGGAGAAGCGCCGACTGGGTGCGGGGCGAGGCGCGGTTGATCTCGTCGGCCATCAGGAGCCGGGTGAAGATCGGCCCCTCGATGAACTTGAAGGCGCGGCTGCCGTCCGCCCCGGTCTCCAGCACCTCGGAGCCGAGGATGTCCGCCGGCATGAGATCCGGGGTGAACTGGATGCGGTTGTTGTCGAGCCCGAGGACCGTGCCGAGCGTCTCGACGAGGCGGGTCTTGGCGAGGCCCGGGACGCCGACGAGGAGCGCATGCCCGCCCGAGAGGATCGTGGTGAGCGAGAGCGCAACCACCTCCTCCTGCCCGACGATTCGCTTGGCGATCTCGGCGCGGGCCTCGGCGAGGCGGCGGCCGGCGGCTTCGATGCGGGCGACCGGGTCTTCGGACGCGGGGCTATGCTCGGACATCGGCGGACTTCTCCCGGTGGACTCGCTCGGTATCCTCCATAGGTAATAGAAAGGAGGCAAAGGCAAAGGGCCCCGGCATGGCGACGACCGAAAATCCCGAGGCCACGGGCCTCGACGACCCCGGCAAGGCGGATGCGCTCGCCCGCGCGGTGAAGGCGGTGGCGAAGGATGCGCGCGGGCTCCCGCCCGTCCATCTCTGGAACCCGCCCTATTGCGGCGATCTCGACATCCGCATCGCCCGCGACGGGAAATGGTGGTATCTCGGCACCCCGATCGGGCGCGAGGAGCTCGTCAAGCTCTTCGCCTCGGTGCTGAAGCTCGAGGACGGGCGGCACTATCTCGTCACCCCGGTCGAGAAGATCGGCATCACGGTGGACGACGCGCCCTTCGTCGCGGTCGATTTCCGGGTGGAGGCGCCCGGCCCCGATCAACGCATCGTGTTCGAGACCAATGTCGGAGACGAGACCGTCGCGGGCGCGGAGAACCCGATCCGGGTGGTGCGCGACCCGGAGACCGGCGAACCCTCGCCCTACGTCCATGTCCGCCGCGGCCTCGAGGCGCTGATCGACCGCAAGAGCTACTACCGCCTCGTGGAGATCGGCGAAATCGCCGAGCACGACGGCGCGGACTGGTTCGGCCTGCGCTCCGGGGGCGTCTTCTTCCCGGTCATCCCCGCCGCCGAACTGCCGGAGGACTGAGCCTCAGCGCCCCCGCCCCTCCGGCCCCTCGAGCACCTCGAGCTGGGCGAGGCCGGGGGTGGCGCCGCGGCCGAGATGGAGGCGGTAGTCGGTCAGCCGCTCGCCCTTCACCTTGACGAGCTGGCCGTCCTCGATCGCGTTGCCATAGGCCATGAGATAGGCGACGGCGCCGAACAGGATGCGGATCGGCTCGATCTTCTCCACCACCGGGAAGGGCGGCACCTCGATCTCGAAGCCGAGATAGTCCGCCGCCCCCATGGTCTGGCAGCCGACGACGAGGCGCTCTCCGGGCCGGTCGGTGCCGAAGAAGACGTAGCCGAGCCAGAGATCGACGGGCCATTTGTGCCGCGAGAGCTCGTCCGAGGCGCGGACCAGACGGTCGGGCGAGGCCATCGCCTCGGTGCCGACCCAGTGCACCCCGCAGGAGGGCGTCGCCTCCGCCACCGCCGCGGCGAGGCGGGTGAGCGCCGCGGCCTGCGCGCGCACGAGCCCGTGCGAGCGGTGGCGCTCGACCCCGCAGATCACCGCCGTCGCCTTGTGCCGCGCCATCGCGTCCGCCGCCTCGGGCCAGAAGAGGTTTCCCGACACCGCCGCCTGATACTCGGCCTCCGGGATCCGCCCGGGGGAGACGTGGACCGCGAAGTCCTGCCCGTCGAAATTCACGAGAAGCGCGGTCTCGGCGGGGGGCGCGCGGCGGCGCTCGATGGTGATGCCGGAGCGGGGGGCGACCGTCTGCACCGCCCGGCGCAGGGCGAAGAGGTCGAGCGGACCGGGCTCGTCGAGCGCGATCATGCACATGAGCCCCAGTCTCTCCATCGCCGTCCGCCTTCCTGAGCCGCATCGCCCGCTCGCCATGCTCTAGCGCCGCCGCCCGGTGCGGGCAAGCGCGGGCCGGCGCGGACAAATCGTCAAGCGGAATGCTCTTGCCCTTCCCGCCCGCTTTCCTCAGGCTGCGCGCGGCACGACTCCTAAGGGGGGAGCGGAGCGATGGCGCAGGGGCCGCTCCTCGCGGTCGAGGATCTGACGATCGGCTTCGAGGGGGCGCCGCGCCCCGTGCTCGAGGGCGTGTCCTACGCCGTGGCGCGGGGGGAGACGCTCGCCCTCGTCGGCGAGTCGGGCTCGGGCAAGACGATCTCGGCCAAGGCGGTGATGGGGCTCCTGCCGAAGGGCGCGCGGCGCGTCTCCGGGCGCGCGCGGTTCGAGCCGGAGGCGGGGGGGCCACCGGTCGATCTCTTCGCGCTGCCCTCGGCGGAGATGCGCAGGCTCCGGGGCGGCACGATCTCGATGATCTTCCAGGAGCCGATGAGCGCGCTCTCGCCGCTGCACCGGGTGGGGGACCAGGTGGGCGAGGTGCTGCGCGTGCACGGGCAGAGCGGCTCGGAGCGGGCGCGCGTGCTCGAGGTGCTCGACGAGGTCGGCTTCCCCGACCCGGAGCGCGCCTATGCCGCCTATCCCTTCGAGCTCTCCGGCGGGCTCCGCCAGCGCGCGGTGATCGCCATGGCGATGATCGGCGAGCCCAGGCTCGTGATCGCCGACGAGCCGACGACGGCGCTCGACGTCACCACCCAGGCGACCGTGCTCGAGCTTCTGCGCCGGCTGCAGCGCGACCACCGGATGGCGGTGATCCTGATCACCCACGATCTCGGCGTGGTGGCCAACATGGCCGACCGGGTGGTGGTGCTCCGCCGCGGGCGCATCATGGAGACGGGCGGCTGCGAGCGGGTGCTCTCCCACCCCGGCCACGGCTACACCCGCGCCCTCGTCGCCGCCGCCCCGCGCGCGCCCGCGCCGCTGCCCACCTGCCCGCCCGCGACGGAGGCGGCGGCGATCCTGACCGTGCGCGACCTCTCCAAGACCTATGCCGGGCGCGCGGGGATGTGGGGCAAGCCCGGCCCCGCGATCCGCGCCGTCTCCGATTTCGATCTCTGCCTCGAACGGGGCAAGACCGTCGCCGTGGTGGGCGAATCGGGCTCCGGGAAGTCCACCGTCGCCCGCCTCGTCACCCGCGCCGAGCGGCCCGATCCCGGCGCGCACATGATCTTCCGCGGGCGCGACGGGGAGGCCGAGGACATCGCCGATCTCTCGGGCCGCGACCTGAAGCACTACCGCCGGCGCTGCCAGATGGTGTTCCAGGACCCCTATGCCGCGCTCTCGCCGCGCCTCTCGGTGCAGGACATCCTGACCGAGCCCCTGGAGATCCACGGCGTCGGCACGGCCCGGGAGCGGCGCGAGCGGGCGGCGCATCTGATGGAGCGGGTCGGGCTCTCCGCCGCCCATCTCGGGCGCTTCCCGCACGCCTTCTCCGGCGGGCAGCGCCAGCGCATCGCCATCGCCCGCGCCCTCGCCCTCGAGCCGGAGCTGCTGATCTGCGACGAGCCGACCTCGGCGCTCGACGTCTCGGTGCAGGCCGAGGTGCTCGACATGCTCGAGGGGCTGCAGGCCGAGCTCGGCCTCTCCATGCTCTTCATCTCCCACGATCTGACCGTGGTCGCCCGCATCGCCGACCGGATCCTCGTCATGCGCCGGGGCCGGGTGGTGGAGGAGGGGGACCCGCACTGCGTCTTCGGCGGGCCGCGCCACCCCTATACGCGCGCGCTCATCGCCGCCTCGCCCGAGCCGGACACCCACAAGCGGCTCGACCTCAAGCTCGTCGCCGAGGGCGCGGGCGACCCGCATGACTGGCCGGAGCCCTTCGCCTATCACGGAGAGGATGCGCCCGGGCTCGTCGAGGTCGCGCCCGGACATCTCGTGAGGGCCGCCGCATGATCCGTCTTCTCCCCCTTCTCGCGCTCCTCCTCACCGCGCCCGCCGCGGCCGGGGACCTGCCGCCGAGGATCGAGACCCCGTCGCTCCGCGCCGCCGTCGAGGCGGGGGAGCTGCCCTCGGTCTCCGAGCGGCTGCCCGCCGAGCCCCATGTCGCCGATCTCGCCGCCCGCGGGCGCGAGCCGGGGCGCCATGGCGGGCGGCTCCGGATGTTCGTCAAGCGCGCCAAGGACGTGCGGTACATGTCGGCCTACGGCTATGCCCGCCTCGTCGGCTACCGCCAGGACTACGAGCTCGCCCCCGACATCCTGCGCGCGGTCGAGGTCTCGGAGGACGGCCGCGCCGTCACGCTCCATCTGCGCCGCGGCCACCGATGGTCCGACGGCCACCCCTTCACCACCGAGGACTTCCGCTACTGGTGGGAGGACGTCGCCAACAACGCGCGGCTCTCGCCGAAGGGCCCGCCGGTCGAGCTTCTGGTGGAGGGGCGGCCGCCCGAGGTCACGGTGATCGACGAGACGACGATCCGCTACGCATGGCCCGCGCCCAATCCCCGCTTCCTGCCGGCCCTCGCCCGGGCCCGGCCCGTCTATATCTACCGCCCGGCGCATTACATGAAGCGATGCCATGGCGACTATGCCGAGCCCGAGGCGCTCGCCGAGATGGTCGCCGAGGCCAAGGCGCGGGACTGGGCGCAGCTGCACAACCGGATCGACAATCTCTACAAGTTCGACAACCCGGACCTGCCGGTCCTCCAGCCCTGGGTGAACACCACCACGAAGAACAGCCAGCGCTACGTCCTCAGGCGCAACCCGTTCTTCCACCGGATCGACGAGCGCGGCCGCCAGCTCCCCTATATCGACGAGATCGAGCTCGAGATCGCCGCCGTCGGGCTCATCCCGCTCAAGGTGAGCCTCGGCGAGGCGGGGCTGCAGCCGCGCTATCTCACCTTCACCGACGCGCCGGTGCTCAAGAAATCGCAGGCCGAGGGCGGCTACGTCACCCGCCTCTGGCGCTCCGGCGCCGCCTCGGAGGTCGCGCTCTATCCGAACCTCACCTATGCCGACCCGGCCTGGCGCGCGCTCTTCCGCGACGCGCGCTTCCGCCGGGCGCTCTCGCTCGGCATCTCCCGCAAGGCGATCGACAAGGTCCTCTATTTCGGTCTCGCCGAGGAGCGCGCGGTGGCCGCCCTCGAGGAGAGCCCGTTCTTCGATCCCGCCCACGCCACCGCCTTCGCGCAATTCGACCCCGAGGCGGCGAACCGGCTCCTCGACGAGATCGGGCTGACGGAGCGCAACCCCGCCGGCACCCGCCTCCTGCCCGACGGCCGCCCCGCCGAGATCGTCCTCGAGACCGCCGGCGAGCGCCAGGAGGTGGCCGACACGCTCGAGCTCGTCGGCGCGACCTGGGAGCGGATCGGCATCCGCCTCATCGTCCGCCCGCTCGACCGCGAGATCCTCTACAACCGCGCCTATTCCGGCCGCTCGATGATGGTCGCCTGGTATGGCTGGAACAACGGCATCCCGACCGAGGACGCCGAGCCGCGCGAGCTCGCCCCCGTGCAGCAGGCCAATTTCTCCTGGCCGCGCTGGGGGCAGCACTACCAGACCAAGGGCGCCGCGGGAGAGCCCGTCGACCTGCCCGAGGCGCGCCGGCTGATGGCGCTCTACGAGGCCTGGATGTCCGCCGCCGATGCCGAGTCCCGCGCCGAGGCCTGGCGCGAGATGCTCGCGATCCATGCCGAGGAGGTCTTCGTCATCGGCACCGTGGCGCGCGCGCCCATCCCCATCGTATCGGACGAGCGGCTGAGGAACGTCCCCGACGAGGCGCTCTATGCCTGGGATCCCGGCGCGCAGATCGGCATGCAGCGGATCGACGAGTTCTGGCTCGAGGACGCCGAGACCGCGAGGGCCGCGCGGTGATCCTCTATCTCGCCCGGCGCACCGCCACGATGGCGGTGACCCTGCTGCTGATCTCGGCGCTCGTCTTCGTCGTGATCAACCTGCCGCCGGGCAACTACATGTCGAACCGCATCGCCGAGATGCAGTCCTCCGGCGAGGCGGCGGGCGTCCAGCGCGCCCAGGAGATGATGGCGGAGTATTCGCTCGACAAGCCGATCTGGCAGCAATACCTCATCTGGATCGGCGCGTTGCCCGGGCCGCAGGGCTTCGCGGGGCTCCTGCAGGGCGAGTTCGGCTGGTCCTTCGAGCTCGACCGCCCGGTGGTGGACGTGGTCGGCGAGACCGCGCTGCTCACCGCCATCGTCAATTTCGCCGCGCTCCTCTTCGTCTATGTCGTGGCGCTGCCCCTCGGCACGATCGCGGCGGTGCGCGCGGGGTCTTGGGTCGACTACACGGCCTCCTTCGTCGGCTATATCGGCCTCGCGACGCCCAACTTCCTGCTCGCCCTCATCCTGCTGACCTATGGCGCGAAATATCTCGACATCCCCGTCGGCGGGCTGATGGCGCGGGAATACGAGGGCCAGCCGATGTCCTGGGACAAGTTCCTCTCCATCCTCACCCATCTGATCGTCCCCACCATCGTCATCGGCACCTCGGCGGCGGCGGCGGTGATGCGCCGGCTGCGGGCCAATCTGATGGACGAGCTCAACAAGCCCTATGTCGAGACCGCGCGGGCCAAGGGGGTGCCGCCGACCCGGCGGATCGTGCGCTATCCCCTGCGAATGGCGCTCAACCCCTTCGTCGCCGATATCGGCAATCTCGCGCCGCAGCTCGTCTCCGGCTCGGTGATGGTCTCGGTGGTGATGAGCCTGCCGACGCTCGGGCCCGTGCTGCTGCAATCGCTGAAGTCGCAGGACATCTTCATGTCGGGCTTCATCCTGCTCTTCGTCTCGATCCTCACCCTCGTCGGCATGCTGATCTCCGACATCCTGCTCGCGGTGCTCGACCCGCGCATCCGCCTCTCCGGCGGCCGGAGCGGGGGCTGAGATGGGCGGACATCACCATCACGGGGCAGGCTCCGGCGAGGGGCGGCTCCTCTTGGCCGCCGGGCTCACCGGGGCCTTCATGCTGGCCGAGGTGGTGGGCGGGGCGCTCTCCGGCTCGCTCGCCCTCATCGCCGATGCGGGGCACATGCTGACCGATTTCGCGAGCCTCGCGATGGCCTGGTATGGGGTGCGCCTCGCGCGCCGCCCGGCCGATTGGAAGCGCACCTACGGCTACGACCGCTTCACCGTCCTCGTGGCCTTCGCCAACGGCCTCGCCCTCTTCGCCATCTGCGGCTGGATCGCGGCGGAGGCGGTGGCGCGGCTGCTCGAGCCCGCCCCGGTGCTCGCGGGGCCGATGCTCTGGATCGCGGTGGCGGGCCTCGCGGTCAACATCGCCGCCTTCGTCATTCTCTCGGGCGGGGAGCGCACGCTCAATCTGCGCGCCGCGGCGCTCCATGTGGCGGGCGATCTGCTCGGCTCCGTCGCCGCCATCGCCGCGGCCCTGGTGATCCTGACGACCGGCTGGACCCCGGCCGACCCGCTCCTCTCCATCGCGGTCGCCGCCCTCATCCTGCGCTCCGCGGTCAAGATCGTCGCGGAGAGCGGGCATATCCTGCTCGAGGGGACGCCGGAGGGCCTCGATCCGCGCGAGGTCGCCGCCGATCTCGTCCGCGCGCCGGAGGTCGCCCGGGTCGGCCATCTCCATATCTGGTCGATCAGCGAGGGGCGGCGCATGGCCACGCTCGAGGCCGTCCCCGCCGCGGCGGAGCCCCCCGAGGCGGCGATCCGCGCCATCAAGGCCCGCCTCGCCGAGCGCCACGCCATCCGGCACGCCACCGTCGAGATCGCGACCGCGGGACCCCGGGAGGGCTGCGATGGATAGCCGCGAGGAGCACTATGTCTGCCCCGAGCCCTACGACCCGGCGGCCGACCGCACCGCCCTCGAGCGCGCCGATCTCGACGCGCCGACCTGGGTGCTCGTCTGGCGCCGCTTCCGTCGCCACCGGCTCGGGGTGATCTGCCTGATCTTCCTCGCGGTGGGCTACGCGCTGCTGCCCTTCGTCGAGGTCCTCGCCCCCTATTCGCCGAACCGCTTCGACGAGAACAACATCTACGCCCCGCCCCAGGGCCTCTATCTCTTCCACGAGGGCGCCTATATCGGCCTGCACACCTACGCCACCGCCACGGAATACGACATCGAGACCGGCCTCGTGAAACGGGTGACGGACTATTCGACGCCGCTCCCGGTCCCGGTGCTCACCACCTGCGGCGAGCCCTATGGCGACGGGCTGATGATCAACCCGCTGATGCCCGAGGACGGCCGCTTCCGCCTCCTCTGCCCGCCGGAGGGGGGGGAGCTGTTCCTCCTCGGCTCCGACCGGCTCGGGCGCGACATCCTCTCCCGCCTCCTCTACGGCGCCCGGCTGTCCATGACGATCGGGCTCATCGGCGTCGCCGTGTCCTTCCTGATCGGGCTCGTGCTCGGCGGCATGGCGGGCTATTTCGGCGGCTGGACCGACGCCGCCGTGTCTCGGGCCATCGAGGTCTTCCGCTCGCTGCCGGAGCTGCCGATCTGGCTCGCCCTCTCCGCCGCGGTGCCGATCTCCTGGGGGCCGATCTCGGTCTTCTTCGTCATCTCCATCATCCTCGGCCTGCTCGACTGGCCGGGCCTCGCGCGCGCCGTGCGCTCGAAATTCCTCGCGCTCAGGGAGGAGGACTATGTCCGCGCCGCCGAGCTGATGGGCGCCTCGCCCTCGCGCGTGATTCGCCGGCACATGATGCCGAACTTCATGTCCCACCTGATCGCCTCCGCCTCGCTCTCGATCCCGGCGATGATCCTCGGCGAGACGGCGCTCTCCTTCCTCGGCCTCGGGCTCCGGCCCCCGGCGGTCTCCTGGGGCATGATGCTGAACGACGCGCTCAACCTCACGGCGGTGGAGATCTATCCCTGGCTGCTCTGGCCGATGCTGCCGGTGGTCCTCGCGGTGCTGGCCTTCTCCTTCGTGGGCGACGCGCTGCGCGACGCGCTCGATCCCTATTCCTGACATTTCGCAGACTGTGGCCGGGGCAGGCCGGTCTATGCTGAACCGATGCATCACCCGAAGGAGACGTCCATGACCCGCACGCCCCTCGCCGCCCTCCTCGCCCTGGCGCTCGCCGGTCCGGCCGCCGCGCAATCCGCCGAGGAGCCCCTGCCCGACCGCGACGAGATCGAGGCGGCCGCGGAGGCCGCGGATGCCGAGATCGACGCCGAGATCGAGGCCGCCGAGCGCGAGGCTGCCGCGGCCGGCGCAGAGGCCGCCGCCGCTGTCTCCGGCGCCACGCCCCTCGAGGCCGAGGCGACCGCCGATCTCCCCGCCGAGACGCCCGCCGAGACGCCCGTCGAGGCCCCCGTCGAGGCCCCTGTCGAAGAGTGACCGCCGCGCGCCCGCGTTAACCATGCGGTCATTCCACGGCCATAAATTGGACATTGGTCGGTGGCAGGCTACCTTTCCGCGATCCGGCAGCGTCCAATATCTTGACGCTGCCGGCAAATGTGCTGCCATATGTCGTATGGAAACGGGGGCTGGCATGGCAGGTCGAGCAGATGCCGAGGCGCCGCCCCGCCGGATCGGAACGCTCGTGCTGTCCGACGGGTGGGGAACGGTCTATCGCTGCGCCGTCTACCCGGTGCGCGCGCCGGTCACGGTGACGCGCGCCGTCTTCGCCTTCTCCCGTCTCGACGGGATCTGGCCGGAGCCGGTCTTTCTCGGCGCGGCGGGGGACTGGGCGCTGCGCCTCGCCCTCCATCCCCGGCGGGAGGAGGCGATTGCGCTCGGCGCCATCCATCTCCTGATCCACGCGCCGGACCCGGACGACCCGCTCGCCCCGGCCGAGGCCGTCGAGCGCCTCGTCGCCTTCCACCGGCCCCGGCTCAACGCCGCGCCGCCGCCCCAGCCCCCCGCGATCCGCGAGCGCGCCCTCCACGCCCCCCAAGCCGCCGCCGAACTGCCCCTCCGCCGCCCCCGCTGAGCCCGGTCTCAGACCAAGCGGGACTGGGCGAGGGCCGCGCGAATGAAGTCGCGGAAGAGGGGGTGGGGGGCGAGGGGCTTCGATTTGAGCTCCGGGTGGAACTGCACGCCGATATACCAGGGGTGCCCCGCGAACTCGACGGCCTCCGGCAGCCGCCCGTCCGGCGAGATGGCGGAGAATTTGAGCCCCGCCGCCTCGAGGCGTTCGCGATAGGCCGTGGAGACCTCGTAGCGGTGGCGGTGGCGCTCGGAGATGCGGTCGGCGCCGTAGATCTCGGCGATCCGGCTGCCGGGTTCGAGCAGCGCGTCATAGGCGCCTAGGCGCATGGTGCCGCCCTTGTCGTCGGTGACGGCGCGGCTGATCGTGCGGTTGCCCTCGAGCCATTCCTTGAGGTGGTAGACCACCGGCTCGAAGCGCGTCTCGCCCCCCGCCTCGATGTCGAACTCCTCCGAGCCCGCCCCCGCGATCCCGGCGAGCGTCCGCGCCGCCTCGATCACGGCCATCTGCATGCCGAGGCAGATCCCGAAATAGGGGATCTTGCGTTCGCGGGCGAAGCGGGCGGCGGCGATCTTGCCCTCGGTGCCGCGCTCGCCGAAGCCGCCGGGGACGAGGATCCCGTTGAAGCCCTCGAGATGGGGCGCGGGGTCCTCCCGCTCGAACACCTCCGCCTCGAGCCACTCGGTCTCGACGCGCACCCGGTTGGCGATCCCGCCATGGGTGAGCGCCTCGGCGATGGATTTGTAGGCGTCGTCGAGCTGGGTGTATTTGCCGACGATGGCGATGCGCACCGCCCCGTCCGGGCGCTGGATGGCGTCCACCACCGCGCGCCAGCGCTCGAGATTGGGGCGCGGGGCGGGGTGGATGCCGAAGGCGTCGAGCACCGCCTGGTCGAGCCCGACCGCGTGATAGGCCAGCGGCGCCTCGTAGATCGAGGAGAGATCGCGCGCGGGGATCACCGCCTGCGGGCGGACGTTGCAGAAGAGCGCGATCTTCTGGATCTCCTTCTCCGGGATCGGATGCTCGGTGCGGCAGACGAGGACCTCCGGCGTGATGCCGATGGCGCGGAGCTCCTTCACCGAGTGCTGCGTCGGCTTGGTCTTGAGCTCGCGCGAGGCGGCGATCCAGGGCAGGAGCGTCAGATGCACGAAGATGCACTGCCCGCGCGGGCGGGCCTGGGCGAATTGGCGGATCGCCTCGAAGAAGGGCAGTCCCTCGATGTCGCCCACGGTGCCGCCGATCTCGCAGAGCATGAAGTCGGTGTCCTGCTCGCCGATGGCGATCCAGTCCTGGATCTCGTCGGTGACATGGGGGATCACCTGGATCGTCTTGCCGAGATAGTCGCCGCGGCGCTCCTTCTCGAGCACGGTGGAGTAGATGCGGCCCGAGGAGACCGAGTCCGTCCGCCGGGCGGCGACGCCGGTGAAGCGCTCGTAATGGCCTAGATCGAGGTCGGTCTCGGCGCCGTCGTCGGTGACGAAGACCTCGCCGTGCTCGAAGGGGCTCATGGTGCCGGGATCGACGTTGAGATAGGGGTCGAGCTTCCTGAGCCGGACGGTGAAGCCGCGGGCCTGCAGGAGCGCGCCGAGCGCCGCGGTCGCGAGCCCCTTGCCGAGGGAGGAGACGACCCCGCCGGTGACGAAAACGAACCGCGCCATGGAACCCCGCAGATGTTGTGGGCGGAGGAAGCGCTTCCACCCGATCTAACATCACGGGATTTGAGGGATACAGCATCCGCGCGGGTCCGTAAAGCCGGGAGGGCGAGGCGTCGTCCGAGGCGGGCGCCTGTGCGGAGGCGGGCGCGGATCCGCCGCCTCCCTCCGCCCGCCCACCCACGGGAGTCGGCGGATCCGCGCCCGCCTCCGGCATCGCGGCGTTGCATCCGTGGAGGGCGCGGTGTATTCGGGACCCCAAGGCACCCGTAGCTCAGCTGGATAGAGCGCTGCCCTCCGAAGGCAGAGGCCTCAGGTTCGAATCCTGACGGGTGCGCCATCGCTCCCTGCAAGTCACCAGACGAGGCCGCGCCAGATCATGAAGGCGCCGGCGGCGATGAGGCCGAGGAAGAAGAGCCGGCGGAAGCCCTCTTCGGAGACCCTGCGGCGCAGCCTGCGGCCGAGGACGAGGCCCGCCGCCGTCGGCAGCACGGCGAGCGCCGAGATCGTCGCCTCCTCCGCCGAGACGAGGCCCTGCCCGCCCATGGCGACCGCGAGGCTGGCGCTGATCGTCACGAAGGTGATGCCGAGGGCCTGCACGAACACCTCGCGGCCCATCCCGAGGGTTTGCAGATAGAGGATGCCGGGGAGGATGAAGATCCCCGTCATGCCGAACATCACCCCGCCGAGCCCGCCCGCCGCGGGCCCCATCCAGCGCTCGCGCGGCCCCGGGGGCGGCAGGCGCAGGCGGCTGAGGGAGAGCGCGGAATAGGCGACGAGGAGGAGGCCGAGCATCGCCTCGAGCCGTCCGGTCTCCGCGGTGGCGAGCACCCGGCTGCCGAGCGCGATCCCGGCGGCCGCCGCGGCGAGAAAGGGCCAGAGCCGGGCCAGCAGAGCGCCGAGGGCGGGCCCCGAGAGCGCCTGCCAGAGATTGCTCGTCACCGCCGGCACGAGGAAGAGCGCCAGCGCCGATTTGAGCCCGAGGATCGGCGCGAGGACGGCGAGCACCACCACCGGCAGGCCGAGCCCGATCGTCCCCTTGACGAAGCCGCCGAAGAGGAAGGCCGCGCCCGCGAGGGCGATCTCGAGACCGTTCACGCCCAGGCGTGTGCGCCCGCCCCCGCCCTCATGCGCCGAAGCGCGATTCGAGGGCCCTCAGGCCCGCCTCGTAGACCCCGGCGATCACCGCCTCGGCGTCCTCGCCCCTCGGCGTGAAGGTCGACGACCAGACCACCACGGAGCCCGTCCCCGCCGGCACCACCGAGAGGGTGGCGCGGTAATGCCCGACAGGGAGCGGGCCGTCGATGATGGCGTAGCCGTAGGAGCGGGCGTCGCCGCCCAGAAACTTCTCGACGAGCTCCTCCCCGTCGGCGAGGGCGAGGCGGCGGTGCTCCGCCGCGCCGATATCGTCGCGGGTGCAGGCCTCGACCGCGGGATGCCAGTCGGCGATCGCCTGGAAGCCGCCGATCGCGGCCCAGACGGTGTCGGGATCGGCGGCGAGCGCGGTCGCGCGGGTCACTTGGGCCATGATGGGCTCCTCTGAGGCGGGGTCAGTATTGGACGACGGCGCGGATGGATTTGCCTTCGTGCATGAGGTCGAAGCCGTGGTTGATGTCGTCGAGGGCGAGGGTGTGGGTGATCATGGGG
>CAZNTX010000072.1:0-20186 GCA_964576075.1 uncultured Limibaculum sp.
CCCGCCCACCCGGCGCTCGGCGGGCGCGGCCCGGCCGAGCGCGGCCTCCCGCTGATCCGAGGCGCTGCGATGGCCGAGACCGAGGCGCATCCCGCAGGCATGATTCTCGTCGGCGCCGTCGCCGGCGCTTTCGGTGTGCGCGGCGAAGTGCGGCTCAAGAGCTTCTGCGCGGAGCCCGCCGCCATCGCGGGCTACGCCCCCCTCGCCGACGCGTCCGGTCGCCGCTACGGCGTCGCCATCACCCGTCCCGTGAAGGGCGGCTTCGCGGCCCGGCTGACCGGCGTGGACACCCGAGAAGCGGCCGACGCGCTTCGCGGGACCGCGCTCTACGCCCCGCGGGACCGTCTCCCCCCCCTGCCCGACGACGAGTTCTACCATGCCGATCTCGTCGGCCTCGAGGTCGTCGACACCGGCGGCGCCCCGCTCGGGCGCATCCGCGCGATCCACGACCATGGCGCCGGGGACCTCCTGGAGATCGCCGGGCCCGACGGCGCGGAGGTCCTCCTCCCCTTCACCCGGGCCGCGGTGCCGACGGTGGATCTGCGTGCCGGTCGCCTGGTCGCCGACCCACCGCCGGGTCTCCTCGGCCCGGAGCCGGCCCCGGATGGCGAGGAGACCCGGTGAGCCCCGCCGCCGCACCCCCGCGCGCGCCCGGCGCGCGGCCGGCGCGCCGCCGACATGGCGCCCCGGTGCGGAGACGAGCGCCGCGCGGCCCGAGGCCTGTGGGGGGCGCTGCCGCTCCAGCCGGCCCCGACGCCTGCCCGGGTGGGTGGGGCCTCGGGACGCGCGGCGCGGACCGCCGGCGCAGACGCGCGAGCGGCGCGCCCGAGCCCGGACGCTGCCCCGCGCCCGGGCGGCAGCCGCAGGGCGCCTTGGGGCCGCGCCTATCCGCCGGGGCGCAGCGATGACCGGCCCCGCGAAACCCCGCTCCCACGGCATGCGCCAGCCTGTCGTTTCGGCGGAGCCGCGCCCGATCTTCGAGAACCGCCGCCGCCCCGGCGCCTTTCGGGTCAAGCTGCTCACCCTCTATCCGGAGATGTTCCCGGGACCGCTCGGCCTGTCGCTGACCGGCAAGGCGCTCGATCAGGGGCTTTGGGCGCTCGAGACGCTGGACATCCGCGCCTTCGCGCGCGATAAGCACCGCACCGTGGACGACACGCCGGCGGGCGGCGGGCCAGGCATGGTCCTCAAGCCCGACATCGTCGCCGCGGCCATCGACCACGCCGGACGGGACGCGCCCAGGGAGCGGGCGCGTTGGCCCGTTTTCGCGTTGTCGCCGCGCGGCCGGCGGTTCGACCAGGCCCGCGCCGAGGCGCTCGCCGGCTGCGAGGGGATGACCCTCCTCTGCGGGCGCTTCGAGGGGATCGACGAGCGCGTGCTCGAGGCGCGCGCCATCGAGGAGCTGTCGGTCGGGGATTTCGTCCTGACCGGGGGCGAGATCGCCGCCATGGCGGTGATCGACGCGGTGCTGAGGCTCGTGCCCGGGGTGCTCGGGAACGCCGAGAGCACGGCGGAAGAGAGTTTCTCGCGGGGGCTCCTGGAGCATCCGCACTATACGCGGCCCCAGGTCTGGGAGGGGCGGGCGATCCCGGAGATTCTCCTCTCCGGGCATCACGCGCGGATCGCCGAGTGGCGGCTCGCCCAGGCCGAAGGGCTGACACGAGACCGGCGTCCCGACCTCTGGCGGGCCTATGTCGCCGCGCGCGACGGCACCGATGGAGACCGAGAGCTCTCGGACGCCCCCAACACCGCCGTGGAAGGCGGGCCAGACGAGGATTGAGCCATGAACTTGCTGCAGCAGCTCGAAGCCGAGCACATCAAGGAACTCGGCAAGACGATTCCCGATTTCTCCGCGGGCGACACCGTGCGCGTCGGCGTGAAGGTGACCGAGGGCAGCCGCACCCGCGTGCAGAACTTCGAGGGCGTGGTGATCGGCCGGAAGGGCGGCAACACGCTCGGCGCCTCCTTCACCG
Source organism: uncultured Limibaculum sp. (assembly GCA_964576075.1). Classification (GTDB taxonomy): domain Bacteria; phylum Pseudomonadota; class Alphaproteobacteria; order Rhodobacterales; family Rhodobacteraceae; genus Thermohalobaculum. Next base: position 1,974 of record CAZNTX010000072.1, read on the forward strand.
TGCGCAAGATCAGCTTCGGCGAGGGGGTGGAGCGCGTCTTCCCGCTCTATTCCCCGCAGATCGACGCCATCACCGTGGTGCGCCGCGGCAAGGTGCGCCGGGCGAAGCTCTACTATCTCCGCCAGCGCCGGGGCAAATCCGCCCGCATCGCCGAGAAGACGAACTACAAGCCGAAGAGCACGGGCGAGGCTGCGCCGGACGCGCCGGCCGAGTGATGCGGATCGACGGCCGCTGCCATTGCTGGGCGATCTCCTACGAGGCGGAGATCGACCCGGCGGCCGTCTACATCTGCCACTGCACCGATTGCCAGGCCATCTCCGGCGGCGCCCATCGTTGGGCGGTGCCGGTGACGGCCGAGGCGTTCCGCCTGCTCTCCGGCAGCCCGCGGACCTATGTGAAGATCTCGGAACGGGGGGCGGAGAGCCATCAGCTCTTCTGCGCGGACTGCGCCGCCCCGCTCTATTCGATGGCGCCGGACCGGCCCGGGACGCTCAGGCTGCGGCTCGGAACTTGCCGGCAGCGCGATCGGCTGCCCCCCAGGATCGAGCTGTGGTGCCGCTCGGCCCAGAGATGGGCCGGGGCCGGCACCGAGGCGGAGCGGCGAGACCGCCAGTGAAGCCGAACGGACCGACCGCGTCGCGCGGCGCGGGGTCCCTCCCACCTTGGCAAGTGTCGGATGCGGCCCGCGCGGCGGAGCCCATAGGCCTCGGTCCACGCGGCGCGCTGCCAGCTCCGGGCCCGCGAACGCCGCTGTCGGGTTTGACGGCGGCGCCGCAGGGTCGCGGCAGATCAATGAATGCGCTGGCCGACCCGGTCGATCGCGTCGTCGACGAGGTCGGAGGCGCGGGTGTCGTCGAGACGCTCGGCGATCACCCGCGACGCGGCGGCGACGGCCACCTCGACCGCGCGGTCGCGGACCTCCTTGACAGCGTTGGACTCGGCCTGGGCGATCTGCTCCTTGGCGGCGCGGAGGCGGCGGGCGACGGACTGCTCGAGGTCCTCCCGCGCCTTTGCGGCGGCCGCCTCAGCCTCCTCCTTGGCGTGGGCCACGATGTCCTCGGCCTGCGCCGCGACCTCTTTCTGCTTGCGCTCGAACTCGGCGAAGGTCGCCTGAGCCTCCTCGCGCAGCAGGCGGGCCTCCTCGAGCTCGCGGCGGATGCGCTCCGCCCGACCGTCGAGGGCCTGGAACAGCATCTTGTGGACGCCGAAATAGAACAGGATCGCGAAAAACAGCACGAAGCTGACGAGCACGATCAGGTTGGTGTCGAGCAACAGCGACATCGCGAGGCTCCTCAGCTCAGCTCGGCCCGGACGGCCTGATCGACGACGGACTGGTCGGCGAGATCGGGCAGCACCGCCTCGACGACCGAACCCGCGGTGTCGCGCGCGACTTGCTCGACACTGGCCATGGCGCTCTCGCGGATCTCCTTGATCCGACGCTCGGACTCGGCGGCGCGGGCGGCGATCTCCTCGTCGGCCTTGGCCATCTCGGCGTCGACCTCCTTCTGGATCTCGGCGCGGGTCTCGGCGGCGATCGCCTGGGCCTTGGCGCGCGCCTCTGCGAGGGCCTTGTCGTAAGCCTCCTGCGCCGCCTCGGCCTTGCGCTTGAACTCCTCGGCGCGGTCGAGATCGTCGGCGATCGCGTCGGCCCGCTCCTCGAGCACGCTCGAGATGCGCGGCAGGGCGATCTTGGTCATCAGCTGGTAGAGCGCGACCAGCGCCACCGTCAGCCAGAAGATCTGGCTCGGCCAGGTGTCGAAATCGAGCTGCGGAAGCCCGCCGGACTGCACCTCGGCGCCCTGGGCGGCCCCGGTCTCTTCAGTTGCCATCACGCCCTCCGCATTGGCTCGGGTCGCGCCGCCTGCCAGGACGGGGGCGGCGCAACGGGTCCGCCGCGGCCGACGGGCGGGCCGCGGCGCAGGGCTCGCGATCCGGGATCAGACCGCGAAGAGAAGGAGGATCGCGACGACGAGGCCGAAGATTCCCAGCGCCTCGGCGAAGGCGAGGCCGATGAAGAAGTTCGGCGCCTGGCTGGCAGCCGCGGCCGGGTTGCGCAGCGCGCCCGCGAGGAAGTTGCCGGCGACGTGGCCGATGCCCACGCCCGCGCCCGCCATAGCGAAACATGCGAGGCCCGCACCGATATACCGGCCCATGTCGGCGATATCACCTTCCATCTCACTCTCCCTTGGATGATGGCTTCAGGACTTGAGGCACGATCCTCAATGCATGTGCAGCGCGTCGTTCAGATAGACGCAAGTGAGGATCATGAAGACGTAGGCCTGGATGAAGGACACCAGGAATTCGAGCGCCGTCATCCCGACCAGGCCGATGAGCGGCAGGAACGCCAAGGCGCCGACACCGCCCGCGATCATCATCGCGAAGAGGCCGGCAAACACCTTCATCACCGCATGGCCCGCGAGCATGTTGGCACCGAGACGGATCGAGTGGCTGACCGGGCGCACGAAATAGGAGATCACCTCGATGATCGCGAGGATCGGGCGCAGCCAGCCCGGCGCGTCGGCCGGCCAGAAGAACGAGAGAAAGTGCGTTCCGTGCTTGTGGAAGCCGATCGCCGTCACCGACACAAACACCGCCAGCGCCATCACCCCGGTCACCGCGATATGCGATGTCGGCGTGAAGCTGCCAGGCACCATCCCCAGCATGTTGCAGAACAGGATGAAGGCGAACAGCGTGAAGATGTAGGGGAAATACTTGATCCCCTCGTCGCCGCAGATATCCGTCACGGTCTGGCGCACGAAGCCGTAGAGAAGTTCGGCGACCGACTGCGTGCGCGTCGGCACCAGGGCGCGGCCGCGCGTTCCGAGAATGGTGAGCGCGGCGATCGCGAGCACGGAGATCGCCATCCAGATCGTCGAGTTGGTGACGGAGAGCGGCGTCATCTCGCCACCGAAGATCGGGGAGATGACGAACTGATCCATGGGATGGATGAAGCCGCCGTCCTCGCTCGCTGTCGCCACGTCGCGTCCCCTTCTCCGTGTCCGCCGCGCCTCGCTCAGCGGGGGCCGGCGCCCTCGTCCGTCCGGTCGCTCTCGTCGTCGTCGGCACGCATCTCTGGCTCCGCAGGGGTCTTCAGCACCAATCGGATGCCGGCGACGAACCCGAGAAGCATGAAAACGATCAAGAAGATCGGCAGCGTTCCGAAGAGACCATCGAGCCCCCAGCCGAGCGCCCCCCCGACCAGCACACCCGCGACCAGATCGGTCACCATGCGCCAAGCCACGGAGGCCGCCCTATACTTCTCGCCGACCCGACTCCGGGTCGACCCTTTCGCCTCGCGCGCGGCCCGGATGCGCCGGTCGAGCGCTTTCAGCGGGTCGCCGTCGTCGTGCTCCGGCTCCATCGCGCCTCCGTCGGGGGCGCAAGGTCCGCCCGCCGGACTGCGCGCCCGCAATTCCGCGTGCTGCATACGGAGGCCCCCACGGGGTGTCAATGGGGCGCGGGAGGGGCGCTTGCGGCAATCGGTCCCGCAGCGCACAAGCGCCTCACGCGGGCTCCGCCGCCGCCACCGCCCCCGCGAGATCGACCGAGACGAGCCGGCTGACCCCGCGCTCCACCATCGTCACGCCGAACAGCCGGTCCATCCGGCTCATGGTGATCGCGTGATGGGTGATGATCAAGAACCGCGTGCCGGTGCGCCGCACCATCTCGTCGAGGAGCGCGCAGAACCGCATCACATTGGCGTCGTCGAGGGGGGCGTCGACCTCGTCGAGCACGCAGACCGGCGCGGGATTGCACAGAAAGACGGCGAAGATCAGCGAGAGCGCCGTCAGCGTCTGCTCCCCGCCGGAGAGGAGCGAGAGGGTGGAGAGCTTCTTGCCCGGCGGCTGGCAGAGGATCTCGAGGCCGGCCTCGAGCGGGTCGTCCGAATCGACGAGCACGAGCCGCGCCTCGCCGCCCCCGAAGAGATGGCGGAAGAGCTCGCCGAAACGCGCGTTCACCGCCTCGAAGGCGGCGAGCAGGCGGGCGCGGCCCTCCTTGTTGAGCGCGCGCACGCCGGTGCGGAGCCTCTCGACGGCGCCCTCGAGATCGGCGCGCTCGGCGAGCAGCGCGTCGCGCTCGGCGGCGAGGTCCTCCCGGTCGGCCTCGGCACGGAGATTGACGGCGCCGAGGGCGTCGCGCTGGCGGCGGAGCTTCTGCGCCTCGGCCTCGGCGGCGGCATGGGCGGCCTCGGCCTCCTCCGGGGCGGGGGGCTCGAAGCCGTGGGCCTCGGGCAGCGCCTCGGGCGCGCGGCCGCGCTCGGCGCGGATCTCCTCGGCGATCTCGGCGAGCCGGGCGGCGGCGGCCTCGCGCCCGGCCTCGGCGCGCGAGCGCGCCTCCCGGGCGGCGCCCGCGGCGCGCTCGGCCTCGCGGGCCTCGGCCTCGGCGCGCCGGAGCCCGGCCTCGGCTTCCGCGAGCGCGGCGCGGGCGGTCTCCATGCGGGACTCGGCGGCCTCGCGGTCGGCGCGGGCGCGGGCGAGGCGGGCGGCGATCTCCTCGGGGGCGGCCGCGGCGGCACGGGCGGCGGCCTCGGCCTCGCGGATGCGGGCATCGAACCCTGCGAGACGGTCCCCGGCGGTCTCGGCGCGCTTGCGCCACCCATCCGCCTCGCGCGCGATCGCCCGGGCGCGGCGGGTGCGACGGTCATGGGCGGTGGCGATCTCCTCGCTGCGCTTGCGCGCCTCGTCGAGCGCCTTGCGCGCCGCGCCGGCCTCGGCCCGGGCGGCGGCGAGCGCCGCGTCGGCCTCCGCCTCGTCGGGAAGGTCGCGGAGCGCGGCGCGGGCAGCTTCCGCCTCCGCCTCGGCGGAGCGGGCCGTCTCGGCGGCGGCACAGGCCCGCTCGGCGGCGAGCCCGCCCCGACCGCGGCGCATCTCGGCCTCGGCCTCGGCCTTGCCCGCGGCACGGCGCGCGGCGGCCTCCGCCTCGCGCGCGGCGGCGACGGCCTTGCGTGCGGCGGCCGCATCGGCCTCGGCGGCGGTCCGGGCGCCCTCGGCCTCGCGATGCGCCCGCTCGGCGCCGGCACGGGCCTCCTCGGCGCCGGCGCGGTCCGGGGCGAGGGCGGCGAGGCGGTTGACGAGACGCAGACGCCGCGCGGCGTCGCTCGGGGCGTCCGCGGCGCGGCGGCGGAACCCGTCCCACCGCCAGAGATCGCCCTCGGCGCTGACGAGCCGCTGTCCCGGCGTGAGCCGGGGCTGGAGCGCGTCGCCCGCCTCGGCCGCCACGACGCCGGTGGCCGCGAGGCGCCGGGCGAGACGCTCCGGCGCACGGACGGCGGCGGCAAGGGGCTCCGCGCCCTCTGGCAGGGGAGCCGGCCCGCCGGTCGCCGCCTCCGACCAGCCGGACGGGCCGTCCTCCGGCGCGAGGCCGAGCCCGAGATCCTCGCCGAGCGCCGCGGCCACCGCCGCCTCGAGCCCGGGCGCGACCTCCAGCCGGTCGAGCAGGGTGGGGCTGTCGGGCGCGGCGCGGGCGAGTTCGCGCTCGATCCCGGCCGCCTCGGCGGCGAGCGCGGAGGCGGCGCTCTCGGCCTCGCTCCGCAGGGTGCGGGCGGCCCCCTCCCGGCCTTGCGCCTCGACGAGCGCCCGCTCCGCCGCGGCGTGGACCCCGTCCCGCTCGGCAAGATGCCCGGCAGCGGCCTCCGCCTCGGCGCGCGCGCGGCCGGCGGCGGCCTCCGCATCCCGGGCGGCGGCCTCCGCCTCGGCGCGGTCCGTCGCACGGGCGCGCGCGGCATCGGCGGCGGCGCTCAGCGCCCGCTCGGCCGCAGCGGCCCGCGCAGTCGCCGCCTCGCGCTCCGCCGCCCGCAAGGCCGCAGCCTCGCGCGCCCCGTCATGCAAGGACTCCGCCGCCGCCGCCGCCCGCTCGGCCGCCTGCCGCGCCGCCTCCGCCTCGGCGAGACGGGACTCGTGCCCGGCCTCGGCACGCGCGATCTGGCGCTCCTCCTCGGCAAGGCGGGCGAGCGCGCCCTCCGCCTCCTCGGCAAGCGCCGCCTCCCGGTCCCGGTCGCCCGCGAGCTCCGCCGCGCGCGCCGCCGCCGCCTCCGCCGCGGCCCGGGCGCGCTCGACCTCGCCGGCCAGATGGGCCTCCGCCGCGGCCGCCCGCTCGCGCAGCGCCTGGGCGACGCCGGCCTCCTCGCGGATCGGGACGAGCGCCTCGGCCGCCGCCTCCCGGGCCCGCGCCGCCTCGCCGGCCGACGCCTCGGCGCGCGCGGCGGTGCGCATCGCCGCCGCCTCCGCCGCCTCGGCCGCCCGCGCCTCGGCCCCCGCGACCGCCCACCGCGCATGGGCGAGCCGCGCTTCCGCCGCCCTGAGCGCCTCGGCGATCTCCCGGTAGCGCCGCGCCTGCGCCGCCTGCCGCGAGAGCGTCGCGATCCGCCCCTCGAGGCCCGCGACGAGCTCGCCCACCCGCTCGAGATTGCCCTCCGTCGCCCGGAGCTTCAGCTCCGCCTCGTGCCGGCGCTGCGCGAGCCCCGCGATCCCGGCCGCATCCTCGATCACCCGCCGCCGCGCCGAGGGCCGCGCCGCGATCAACTCCCCGATCTGCCCCTGGCGCACCAGCGCCGGCGACTGCGCCCCGGAGGCCGCGTCGGCGAACAGCATCGCGACGTCCCGCGCACGCACGGTGCGCCCGTTGATCTGATAGGCCGACCCGATGTCGCGGGTGATCCGGCGGCTGACCTCGATCTCCCCGAGCCCGGCATAGGGCGGCGGCGCGCGCCCCTCGGGGTCCTCGATCACGAGGCTCACCTGCGCGCTCGCCCGGGCGGGGCGCCCCCCGGTGCCGGCGAAGATGACGTCGTCCATCCCATCGCCGCGCATCGCCTTGGCGCGGCTCTCGCCCATCACCCAGCGCAGGGCCTCCAGCAGATTCGACTTGCCGCAGCCATTGGGGCCGACCACGCCCGTCAGCCCCGCGCCGATCACGAGCTCGGTCGGGTCGACGAAGCTCTTGAACCCCTGCAGCCTGAGCCGCGCGAACCGCATGCCCTCTCCCGGCAACCGCCTCCAAGGCGCGCAGCTTCGCCCGCGCGCCCCGGGAGGTCAAGCCATCGGACACAAGATGTAGTGGCCTCTCCGCCATTTCCTACCAACGAGCGCCGAGCGACCCGTTGTCGGCCGGCGCGGGCCCGCCGGCGTCCGGGTGGGCGGGTGGGGGACGGCGGCGGGCCCGCGCCGGCCGCGCCACAGGCCCCGTCGCCCGGGGGGAGGCCCCCCTCAGCCCTCGAGCGCGGTCTCGATCAGCCGCGAGAACTCCTCGACGCTCATATTCCCGGTATGCACCCGACCGTCGATCACGAAGCTCGGCGTCGAGCGGATCCCGTCCTCGGCCGTCGTCTCCTGATACCGCGCGACCAACCCCTCGGCGAACTCCCGGTCCTGCAGGCAGGCCCGCATCTTCTCGCCCGACAGCCCGTTCATCCGGGCGATCCGCTGCAGCGCGGCGGGGATGTCCTCCGCCCCGGTCCACTCGGCCTGCCGCTCGAGATAGGCGTCGATCATCGGATGATAGGCGCCCTCCCCGCCGCAGCGCGCGAGCATCGACGCCCACAGCCCGTAGCGGTCGAAATAGACCTCCCGGATCACGAAGCGCACCTGCCCCGTCTCGACGTATTTCGCCTTGATCTCCGGCCAGGTGTCGATGTGGAAAGCCGCGCAATGCGGGCAGGTGAGCGAGAGATACTCGACCACCGTGACCGGCGCCTCCGGGTCTCCGAGCGGTACGTCGCCGGTGACGCGCGCGGCCCCCTCCGAAGCCGCGCCGTCCTCGGCCGCGGCCATCGGCGCAGCCAGCGCCAGCGCCGCGGCGAGCCCGGCCGCCAGCGCACGCCGGCGGGAAATGTCAAGATCGATCGGCATTGCGGTCTCCCTGATCGGTTTCGTCTCGGCCATAAGTAGCGGCGCCCTCGGGCCGCGACAGCACATGGGCCCCGAGCCGCGCCATGACGCCGCGCAGCCCCGGGCTCCGGAACCCCTCCGCGAGCCGCGCCGCCTCGGCCCGGGCCGCGGCGAGCGTCGCCCGCTCGTCCCCCTGCCCCGGCCCCTCGAACCCGGCGCCATCCTCGGCGAGCCCGCCGGGCCCCGCCTGCACGATCCTCAGCCGCGTCACCGCGCGGTAGCCGTAGAAGGCGTTCACCCGCTCGAGGATCGCCGGCGCGCTCATCTCGATCTCGGGGCCGCGCCCGCCCTCGGTCTCGACGACCAGCGTCGCCCCGAGCGACGGCCCCCGGCCGTATCGCACCTCGACCGGCCGGCAATGCGGCGCCAGCGCGGCGCCCGCGATCTCCGCCCAGCGCAAAAGCACCTCCGGCACCGCGAAGCCCCGCCGCGCCGCAGCCTCCGTCAAGCCGGCGCGCAGGCCGGCGCTCACCTGCCGGAAGGCGCCCCCGCGCGAGCGCGCCGCGCCTTGCCCGGACCGAGTCTCCCTGCCGGACGCCATGCCTCTCTCCAACGCCGCGGCGCCCTGGCTCTCGCGCCGGCGCCTCCCTTCGGATATCCCATCCCACGCATGACCGAAAGCGCTCCGTCAGAACCCGAGACCCCCGCGCCGATCACGCCTGCGCGACGGGCCGCCCTCCAGGCCGCGCTGCTCGCCTGGTACGACGGGGCCGCCCGCGACCTGCCCTGGCGCATCGGGCCCGCCGCCCGCCGGGCCGGCGCGCGGCCCGACCCCTACCGCGTCTGGCTCTCCGAGGTGATGCTCCAGCAGACCACCGTCGCCGCCGCCACCGGCCGGTTTCTCGACTTCACCCGCCGCTGGCCGACGCTCGAGGCCCTCGCCGCCGCCCCCATCGAGGACGTCCTCGCCGCCTGGGCCGGCCTCGGCTACTATGCCCGCGCGCGCAACCTCCACGCCTGCGCCCGCGCGGTGGCCGAGTTGGGCGGCTTCCCGGAGACCGAGGCCGACCTCCGCAGCCTCCCCGGCATCGGCCCCTACACCGCCGCCGCCGTCGCCGCCATCGCCTTCGACCGCCCCGCCGCCGTCCTCGACGGCAATATCGAGCGGGTGACCGCGCGCCTCTTCGCCGAGACCGACCCGCTCCCCGCCGTCAAGCCGCGGCTGCGCGCCCATGCCGCCGCGCTCACGCCAGAGACCCGCCCCGGCTGCCACGCCCAGGCGCTGATGGATCTCGGCGCCACCGTCTGCACGCCCACGAAACCGGGCTGCCTCCTCTGCCCCCTCGCCGATTGGTGCGCCGCCCGCGCCGCCGGCATCGCCGAGCGCCTGCCCGCCAAGGCCCCGAAGCGCGCCAAACCCACCCGCCACGGCACCGCCTGGGCCGCGCTCGACCGCGCCGGCCGGGTCTGGGTCGTCCGCCGCCCCGAGCGGGGCCTCCTCGGCGGCATGCTCGCGCTGCCCTCCTCGGACTGGGGCGCGCCGCAGGACCCGGCGCCCCCCGTCCCGGCGGACTGGCGCCCGGCCGGCGAGGTGCGCCACACCTTCACCCATTTCCACCTGCGCCTCGCCGTCCTGCGGGCGGAGATCGACCCGCTCCCGGGCGAGGCCCTCCCCCGCGCCGAAGCCGCCGACGCCATGCCCACCGTCTTCGCCAAGGCGCTGCGCCTCCTCGGCTAGCGCCCCCGCCCGCGGACCGCGCGGAGCGCCGCGCGGTCCGAGGCCTGGGGGGAAGGCCGCCGGTGCCGCCGGGCGCTCCGGCGGCCGGGGTGGGTGGGGCCTCGGACCGCGCGGCGCGGCGGTGCCCTCAAGCCCCCTGCTCGGCGATGAGCTTCTGGCGGAACCAGTCGATCGGCACCGCCCGGCCGTCCACCCGCACCTGCCAGTAGAGCCAACCGTTGCAGGACGGCGCGCCCTGCAGCGCCGCCCCCACCTGGTGGATCGACCCGCGATGCTCCGCCGCGATCACCGAGCCGTCCGCGCGGATCTTCACCTCGTGCCGGCCGCAGGGGCTGCGCAGGATCTCCCCGGGCTTCAGCCAGCCGAGTTCGACGAGCCGGCCGAACGGCACCCTCGGCGCCGCCCGCCGCCCCTCGGTCATCCCGAGCGCCGCACGCTCCGCCCGCCGCACCGCCCCGATCCGCTCCCGCGCGAGCGCCGCATAGCGCGGCTCCCGCTCGATCCCGATGCAGCGCCGGCCGAGCCGCTTGGCCACCGCCGCCGTCGTCCCGGAGCCGAGGAACGGGTCGAGCACCGTGTCCCCCTCCGCGGTCGTCGCCACCAGCACCCGGTGCAGCAGCGCCTCGGGCTTCTGCGTCGGATGCGCCTTGCGCCCCTCGGCGTCGCGCGCCCGCTCGCCCCCGCCGCAGACCGGCAACAGCCAGTCCGAGCGCATCTGCAGCCCCTCGTTGAGCGATTTGAGCGCGTCGTAGTTGAACCGCGGCCGCGACTTTTCCGACCTGGCGGCCCAGATCAGCGTCTCATGCGCGTTGCAGAACCGCTTGCCCCGGAAATTCGGCATCGGGTTGGACTTGCGCCAGATCACGTCGTTGAGCAGCCAGAAGCCCGCATCCTGCAGGCAGGCGCCGAGGCGGAACACGTTGTGATAGGTCCCGATCACCCAGATCGCGCCGTCGGGCTTGAGCAGGCGCCGCGCCTCGGCGAGCCAGGCGCGCGTGAAATCGTCGTAGGCGGCGAAGCTGTCGAATCGGTCCCAGGCGTCCTCCACCCCGTCGACACGGGTGTTGTTCGGCCGGTGCAACTCCCCCTTGAGCTGCAGGTTGTAGGGCGGGTCGGCGAAGACGAGATCGACCGAGCCCGCCGGCAGCGCCCGCATCTCGGCCACGCAGTCCCCCTCGATCACCGCGATCCCGTCCGCTTCCGCCGGCCGCCGCCGGTCCTCCGCCTCGCTCATACGCGCCTCCGCCCCCCGATTCGCCTCACAATCTCCGGAGATCGAGTCACTGTCAATTCCCTTTCGAATCAAATTTCTACCGAGGTTTCTTGATCTAGAATCTGAGCAATCGGGCGAAAGCTCCGCCGGTGTTCCGGCGCCACGCCAAGCCGCAGGAGCCCGGCGCGGTGCTCCGCCGTGCCGTAGCCCTTGTTGCGCTCCCAGCCATAGCCGGGGCGGCGGCGGGCGAGCGCGTCCATCTCCGCGTCGCGCGCGACCTTGGCGAGGATCGAAGCCGCCGCGATCGCCCCAACCCGGCCGTCGCCGCCGACGAGGCACTCCGCCGGTATCGCGAGCCCCCGCGGCACCCGGTTGCCGTCGACGAGCGCCCCGGCCACGGGTGCGGCCTCGGCCAGCGCCGCGAGCGCCCGCGCCATGGCGAGATCGGCGGCCGGGCCGAGGCCGAGCGCGTCGATCTCCGCCGCCTCCGCCCGCCCGAGCGCCCAGGCCACCCCCTCCGCCTGCCCGAGCGCGGCGGCCAGCGCGGCCCGTCGCGCCGGCGAGAGCGTCTTCGAATCGGCGAGCCCCGGGGGCCGCGTCCCCGCGATCGTCACCGCCGCGGCGACCACCGGCCCGGCCCAGGGCCCGCGCCCCACCTCGTCCACGCCCGCCACCGGCCCGCCGAGGCGCCCGGCGAGAGCGTCCAGCGCCCCGTCCTCGAGGATGCCCTGTTTCCTCCGCATGGCCCGGAGCATACCCTCCCGTCCGGGCCGCGCGCCATGCGGCCGCGGGACCGGGAGGGCCGAGGATGATGGGGGAGATCCGGCGCATCGGATTGCTGAGCGCGGGCACCGTCTGCGCGCTGATGGCGGCGACGGGGACGGTCTTCCTCGGCCTCTGCCTGCTCGTCGCGGTCGCCCTCTCGGGCGAGGCGGCGCTCTTCCGGGAGATCGGGGGGATGGACCCCGACGCGCCCGCGGATGTCTGGACCGGCGTCGTCGTCGCCCTCGCCGGCACGATCTGGCTGACCCTCGCCGCAGCCCTCGCCCTCGCCGCGGGGTTCGTCCTCGGCGTGCTGGCCGCCGCGGCCTACAATGTCTGGGCCGGGATCGCGGGCGGCCTGCGCATCGCCGTCGTCGACCCCCGCCCGCGCGACCCCTGAGCCTCAGAGCCCCAGGCTGAGCTGGCCGTCCCCCGCTTCCGGCCGGCGGAACAGATCGCACCGCAGGGGCGGCAGGCGCTCGGCGAGCCCGTGGCGCTTGGCCGCGAGCGCCACGCGCCGCGCGATCAGCCGCGCATGCACGCCCTCGCCCCGCATCCGCTTGCCCCAGGCGGGGTCGTAGTCCCGCCCGCCATGGAGCTCGCGCACCTTGCCCATCACCCGCGCCGCCCGGTCCGGGAACTCGCGCGCCAGCCAGTCCCGGAACAGCCCGGAGACCTCGAGCGGCAGACGCAGCACCGTGTGGCTGACCCGCCCCGCGCCGGCCTCCGCCGCCGCGGCGACGAGGCGCTCGATCTCGTGGTCGTTGATCGCGGGGATCACCGGGGCGAGGTTCACCTGCACCGGCACCCCGGCCTGCGCGAGCGCCCGCACCGCCCTCAGCCGGCGCACCGGCGCCGCCGCCCGCGGCTCCATCCGCCGCGAGAGCCGGACGTCGAGCGTCGTCACCGAGACGGCGACCTGCACGAGCCCGGCACGCCCCATCGGCCCCAGAATGTCGAGATCCCGCAGGATATGCGCGCCCTTGGTCGTGACGAACAGCGGATGGCCGTGATCGCGGAAAACCTCGAGCAGCGCCCGCATGATCCCCCGCTCCACATCCACCGGCTGATAGGGATCCGTGTTGGTCCCGATGGCGATCGGCTCGACCCGATAGGAGGGCTTGGCGAAAGCCGCCCGCAGCAGCTCGGCCGCCCGCGGCTTCACCACCAGCCGCGTCTCGAAATCGAGCCCCGGGGAGAGGCCGAGCTGGGCATGGGAGGGCCGGGCGAAGCAATAGATGCAGCCATGCTCGCAGCCCCGATAGGGGTTGATCGAGCGGGTGAAGGGCAGATCCGGCGAGGCGTTCTTGGCGAGGATGCTGCGGCTCGTGTCGAGGATCGTCTCGGTGCGGATCGGGGGGAGATCCTCCGCCCGGTCCCAGCCATCCGCGACCCGCTCGGTCCGCAGCCGGTCGTAGCGCACGGCGGGATTGCGCCCCGCCGCCCGGCCGCGGCGGCTCTCCGCCTCGACCTCGTCGCCTGCCCCGTCCTCTGTGCGCCGCTCCGCCATGTCTGGAACATTAGCAGAACATCCGCCCCGCGCAAGCGGTCGTCGCCGAGGCGCGGCCCCCGGCGGCCTGTGGGGGGCGCAGGGGCCGCAGCCGGGGCCGGCGACTGCCCGGGTGGGTGGGGCCGCCGGGGGCCGCGCCGGGGGGCCGCCGGGCGACTCAGGCGCCGCGGAGCCCCGTCGTGTCCACCCGCTCGGGCCGATAGGCCGCCCCGATCGCCGCCGCCGCCGCGGCGACCCCGGAGCCCCCCATGGGCGCCGCCATCGCCGAGAGCACCGATTCGACGGTGGCCAGCGCGCCGAGGAGCTGCGGCGGGTTCATATGCCCCATATGCCCGATTCGGAACGTCCGGCCCTCGAACTGCCCGAGCCCGATCCCGAGCGTCAGCCCCGCCTCCCGCTCGGCGACGGCGCGCAGCGTCACCGCGTCGATCCCGCCCGTGAGCACCGTCGTCACCGCGTTCGACCGCTCGGCAGGCTCGAGGACATGGAAGTCGAGCCCCCCCGGCGCCGCCCAAGCCGCGACCGCCGCGCGCACCGCCTCGGCAAAGACGCCGTGCCGGGCCCAGACATTCTCGAGCCCCTCCTCGGCGATCATGTCGAGCGCCGCCCGCAGCCCGTAGAGATGCGTGACCGGCGGCGTCCCGCAATAGCGCAGATAATGCGCCCCCTCGGCCATCCGCGGGGTCCAGTCCCAATAGGCGGTGCGCAGATCGGCGCGCTTGTGGGCCTCGAGCGCCTTCTCGGAGGCCCAGACGAAGCCGAGCCCCGGCGGCACCATCAGCCCCTTCTGCGAGCCGGCGACGGTGACGTCGACCCCCCAGGCGTCCATCCGATACTCGACGCAGCCGAAGGAGGCGATGCAGTCGACCATCAGGAGCGCCGGATGCCCCGCCGCATCCATCGCCGCCCGGATCGCGGGGATGTCGTTGATCGCCGAGGAGGCGGTGTCGACCTGCACGACGAGGATCGCCTTGATCTCGTGGTCCCGGTCCGCACGCAGCCGCGTCTCCACCGCCTGCGGATCGACGGCGCGGCGCTCCGGCGCCTCCAGCACCTCGATCTCGACGCCGGAGACCGCGGCCATCCGCCCCCAGATCGAGGCGAATCGCCCGCATTCGAGGACCAGCGCCTTGTCGCCCTTCGAGAGGGTGTTGGTCGTCGCCATCTCCCAGGCGCCGTGGCCGTTGGCGATCGCGACGAAGGGCTGCCCGGAGGTTCCCGCGAGCCCCGGAAGCTCCGCCAGGACGCTCTCGGAGAGCGCCACGAGATCGCCCTCGTAGATGTTGGGCATCGGCGCGTGCATGGCGCTCAGCACCCGGTGGGGGATCACCGAGGGGCCGGGGATCGCCGTCAGATGCGGGCCTGCATTGAGCGTCGCGCCGTCCGGCAGCGCAGCGCCCGCGCCCGTGGCGACCGGGGAGAACTCGTTGGGGGCCATCTCTCTCACCTCTTGCGTGGATGCGCGGCACCCTACACCCGCGCGCGGGCCAGGCAAGCGCGGCCTATTCGCGGCGCAGCACGCGGTCGGTCAGGAACTTCCCCCAGCCGGTGGCGCGGTGCTCGGCCATGATGCGGGCGGGGTCGTAGGCGGTCTCGATCCAGGTCTCGAGCGGCACGCGGCCGCCGGTCTCGCGCTCGTAGGCGTCGAAGAAGGCGTCGAGCACCCCGGTCTTGCCCTGCCGGACATGGCCGAAGCGCAGCGCGAGCTGCCCCTTCGCTTCGGAGACGGGCCGGCCCTCCGCGAGCGCGAGATAGAGCGCGGCCATGAAGCCCGCCCGGTCGGCGCCCGATTTGCAGTGGAAGAGCACCGGATAGTCGAGCGTCTCGAAGAGCCGCCGCGCGGCGGCGAGCTCGGCCCGGGAGGGCAGCGCGCGCGAGCGCAGGACGAATTTGTGGAAGGCGAGGCCGGCCTTCTCGCAGGCCTCCTTCTCGAGCGGCAGGGAGCCGAAGAACTGCCCGCCCCGCAGCGAGACCACCGAGCGCCCCCCCGCGCGCGCGAAGCGGCGCAGATGATGCGGCGCGGGCTGTGCCGAGCGCCAGGCGCGCGGGCCGACGGGGTGCATGTTGACATAGACGTAGCGGATCAGGCCGTGATCGACGAAGAGCATGTTGGTCCAGGCGCGCAGCCGGTCGAAGGAGGTCTCGAGCGGGCGGTTCCAGCGGGCGATGCGCCGCTGGCGGCGCCGCTGCCAGTCCGAATTGGGGTCCATGCTCTTGCCCATGGCCGGCGGCGATAGCACCGCCCCCGGGCGCCGGCAAGCGAAAGCGGCCCCCTCCGGCCCGGCGGCCCCCGCCCGCGGCCCCGAGAGGCCCCACCCACCCCGGCCGCCCTGGCGCCCGGCGGCGCCGGCGGCCTTCCCCCCAGGCCTCTCGGGGCCGCGGGCGGGGGCCGCCTGCCGCGCCTCGAGCGACGGCGCGTGCCGGGGCCTGGCAGGCTCCGCGAGATCAGCCGGCCCGGCGGCGCGCGATCTCCCGCGCCCCGAGCAGGCAGAGGCCCGCGACGACGAGCGCCGCGGCCGCGAGCCCGCCCGCCTGCGCCGGGAAGCCGATCCCCGCGTCGATGAGCAGCCCCGTCGCGCCGGGGCCCGCGGCCGTCGCCACCACCATGGCCGTCGTCGCCATCGCGCGCACGGAGCCGAGATTGCGCGTCCCGTAGAGTTCCGGCCAGAGCGCCCCCCAGAGCGCCTGGGCGAGCCCTTGGGTGAGGCCGGTGAGCGCCAGCACCCCGAGCCAGCCCGCGACCGTCCCCGCCGGGCCGAGGAGCGCCGTGCCCGCCGCGATCGGCGGGAGGAAGACCGGCAGGAGCCGCCCCGGCCCCGCCCGGTCGACGACCCATCCCCCCGCCAGCGAGGCCGCCACCGTGAGCCCCGCATAGACCGGATAGCCCGCCGCCATCGCCGCGAGCGCCCAGCCCTTTTCCTCGGAGATGTGCACCTGGTGGAAGAACAGCACCGTGCCGATGAAGGGCGGCGTCAGCACCGCGGGCATCAGCGCCCAGAACAGCCAGTCGCCGAGCACGCCGCGCCGGTCCCAGTGCCGCCCGTCGAGGCCCGGGTGGCTCTCGCCGCCCGCAGCCCCCGCCGGCGCCCGCCCCTTGGCGAGCGCCCAAGCGAGAAGCGGCGCCGCGCCGAGCGCGAGAAACGCCGCCACCCCGAGCCAGACCTCGCGCCAGCCGATGACGGCAGCGAGCGCCACCGCGAGGCTCGGCAGCAGCGCCTCGCCCGTGGAGAAGCCGAGCCCCGCGATCGCCACCGCGCGCCCCCGCCGGGCCCGGAACCAGCGGCCCATCGCCGTGATCGCGATATGGCTCGTCATCCCCTGCCCGCAGAGCCGGAGCCCGTAGACCGTCGCCCCGAGCGCGAGCGCCGAGCCGCCGAAGAGCGCGCCGCCCGCCATCGCCGCCGCCGCACCGGCATAGACCAGCATCACCGCCACCGCGAGCCGGTCGATCCGGATCCGGTCGGCCAGCGCCCCGGCCTGCAGGAGCGTCAGAGCCGAGGCCAGCGTCGCCGCGGTGTAGAGCGCGCCCCATTCACCGTCCGAGAGCCCGTAGGCCGCCCGGATCTCGCCGGCGAAGAGCGAGATGAAGAAGGTCTGTCCGAAGGAGGAGAGGAAGCAGAGCCCGAACCCCGCGCCGAGCCAGCGCGCGTTCTCGCGATAGAAACCTGGGATCCGGGGAAGCGGGCGCATCGCCCCCCTCTAGGCGAGATCCCGCCCCCGCGCCAGAGGCCTCGGGTCAGCCCCGCCGCGGGCAGCGGCACCGCCGCCCCGGCCAGCGTGATCGTCGGCGTGCCCTCGGCCGCCTGCAGCGCGACCGTCCCGCCGGAGACAAAACTCGAGAAGGCGAAATCCAGCGTGCCGGTCCCGGAGAAGCTCAGCGTCTCGCCGACGATGGGGACGCCCGCGAAGCCGATCCGCAGGTCGTCGCCTGGCCCCGCCCCGTCGTCGTCGAGCACGAGGACGGTCGGCCCGCGCGCCCCGCTGGCCGATCCGACCACAGAGATGCCGCAGAAATCCGCGTTCGACCCGTCGAAGGAGCCGGCGATCGCCACGAAGTCGACCGGCAAGCCCCCTTGTAGGAGGGAGTCGATCGCCCCGGTCGCGACAACCGATCCGCCGAAGGCCACCGCCGTCCGGCTTCCGCCGTCGATCGGCGAAAAATCCATCGTGACCGCCGCCGCCCGTTCGGCCAGTCCCACCGCCAGCGCGGCCCCCAGGAGCGGAGTGGTCACAGACCCCTCCCCTCGCAAGACTGCACGCTACCCGCCCGCCCGAATGTCCAGCCTATGCGTCCCGGCCGCCGCCGCCCGCGGCCCCGAGAGGCGGGGGGGAAGGCCGCCGTCGCCGCCGGGCGGACCGGCGGCCGGGGTGGGTGGGGCCTCTCGGGGCCGCGGGCGGCGGCGGCCGGGGGCTGCGCCGGGCGAGCGCGCCTCAGTAGCCGTGATAGACCGGGTAGCCATGGCGGCGCAGCGGCCGGATCTCCGACCACGGCCCCCGTGGGCCGTAATAGCCGTGCCGCGGCTTCGGATGCGGGCGTTGGATCCACGACTTGTAGCGGTGCCCATGGCCCCAGCGATAGCCGTGCCGGGCGCCGTGGCGATAGCCGTGCCGGCTGCCGTCGCGATAGCCGTGCCGGTAGCCGCGGCGATAGCCATGCCGGTAGCCCCGCCCGTGGCGATAGCGATAGCCGGGCCGGCCCCAGCCCCCGGCGAGCTCCTGGCCCGCTTCGGCCTCCGCGACCGGCTCTGCCGCCCCCGGCAGCGTCGCGGCGGCCGCCACCCCCTCCGTCGGCGCCGGATCGATCGCCGCGGCGGCCTGGGTCGCGGTGCCCGCGAGGAGCCCGCCTGCCAACACCCCGGCTGCGAGGAGCCCGACGGGGGCCATGCGTGTCTTGGGCATCTCTGCCTCCCTTCTTTCGCTGTCGATGCCCTTTGCACGCGCCCTCGGCCCGCTTCCGGCGCTCACGCCCCCGCGAGCGGCGCGCCCCGCCTTGCGCCCGGGCCCCGCTTCGGGCTTATGGAGGGCGACGAGCGAAAGGAGCCCGCCCATGGAGAAGTTCACCCGGCTGACCGGCGTCGCCGCCCCGCTGCCCCTGATCAATGTCGACACCGACATGATCATCCCCAAGCAGTTCCTGAAGACGATCAAGCGCACCGGCCTCGGC
>CAZNTX010000073.1:0-18767 GCA_964576075.1 uncultured Limibaculum sp.
ACCCGCCCGCCCGGACGCCGGCGGGCCGCGCCTCCGCCGCCGCGTCTAGATCAGCGGGCGCCGCAGGCGCGGGCGGCCCGGGCGATGGCGCGGGCCGAGCCGGCGAGGCTGTAGGTGTCGGTGGTGAGCGTGCCGCGGGCGGAGCGGGCGGTGACGGTCATGCGGGTGCCGCGGCGGAGCGCGGCGAGGAGCCGCGCGTCCTCGGCCCCGTCCGCCGCCCAGGCCCGGTCGCCGGAGGGAGAGAGGGAGAAGCGCCGCACCTCGCCCGCGCCGAGGGCGATCTCCACCGTGACCGGGACGGTCGGGTCGAAGCGGTAGCCCGCCGCGAAGGCGACCTCCCCCATGCGCCCCTCCGCCGGCCAGTAGCCGAGCGTGACATAGGCCGGGCCGCGGCGGGCGTAGTCGCCGGTCTCGGCGCGGGGGAGGCTCGCGGCGTAGCAGACCCGGCCGGTCGGCGCCTCCAGGAGGAAGGCCCGCCAGGCGGCGTCGGCGGGGATGCCGGAGAGGGGCGTCGGCTCCGCCGCGAGGACCGGGCTCGAGAGGACCGCCGCGAGCAGGAGGACACGGATCGGTCCGACGCCCGAGCCCGTGCCCCGTCTCGCCGCCTGCGCGCCCATCTCAGCGCACCCGGGCGCGCAGCGCCGCGAGGCGGGCGGCGGCCTCTGCGATCCGGTCGGGCGGGATGCGCCCCTCCGCCACCGCCTCGGCCAGCGCCGCGACGAGGCGTTCGGCCCGGAGGGGGTCCGGCCGGGCGCTGTCGGAGACGATCAGGAGATCGTTGCCCGCGGCGATGGCGGCGATTGCGGCCTCCTCGACGCTCCAGCGGGCGCGCACGGCGGCCATGTCGAGATCGTCGGTGATCGCCACCACCCCCTCGCCGAGGAGCCCGCGCAGGCGGCCGGCCACCGCCGGGGCGGCGAGGCTCGCGGGCCGGTCGCGCGCGCCGGTCAGCCTCTCATGGGAGACATGGGCCACCATGACCGCGTCGAGCCGGCGGGCGGCGGCGAGGGCGCGGTAGGGGGCGAGTTCCTCCGCGCGCCAGGTCTCGGTGACGTCGGCCGGGGCCAGGTGGGTGTCCCTGCGGCTCGAGCCGTGGCCGGGGAAGTGCTTGGCGGCGGTGGCGATGCCCTCGGCCCGGTGGGCGTCCACGAAGGCGGCGGCGAAGCGGCCGACGCGCTCGGGATCCGCGCCGTAGCTGCGGCCGAGGCCGACGATCACCGGGTTCTCCGGGTCGAGGGCGAGATCGACCACGGGGCCGAGATTGAGATTGACGCCGACCTCGGCGAGCTCGCGCGCCATGGCGGCGTAACGCGCGCTGGCGGCCTCGGGCGCTCCGGCGCCGAGGCGCGCGGCGGAGGGGACCGCGGCGAAGCCCGCCGCCGGGCCGAAGCGCTGCACCCGCCCGCCCTCCTGGTCGACGGCGACGAGGGGCGGCGGGGTGCCGGCGCGCCCGCGCAGATGGCCGATCAGCCGGCGGAGCTGCGCCTTGGAGCGGACATTGCGCCCGAGCAGCAGGACGCCCCCCGCGAGCCCGTCCTCGAGCGCGGCGGCGATGCGCTCGACGCCCGGGTCCCCCGGCTCCGTCCCCTCGAAGCCGAGGAGCAGGAGCCCCCCGATCCGGCGGTGGATCGGCGCTGCGGCGAGGCGGGCGGGCGCTGGCCTGCGCGCGGCGGACCGGCGGTGGGCGGCGCCGAGGGCGGGCCTCCGGGGCGGTGGCGGGGCGGTCTCCGGCGCGGGGCGGACGCTCGGGCGCGCGGGCGGGGCGGGTGTCGTCCCGGGCACGGGCGCGCCGGCATCGGCGGGGCGCTTGGTGGGGCGGATCTCCGCCCAGTCGCCGCGGGGCTCGGCCCAGGCCCCTCCGGCGAGGCAGAGGAGCAGCGCCGCGGCGGCGAGCGTCCGCCCGCTCACCGCCCGATCCGGCTCGTCACCTCGCCCGAAATCGCGAAGCGATAAGGCTTGCGCGCGGTGTAGCCGGACTTGGTGTAACAGACGTCGGTCTTGGTGTTGTAAGTATAGTATTTGCACCCCTTGTCGCCGAGGCAGATCGCCTTGCAGCGCTCGTGGTCGACGTCGCGGACGGTCTGACGGTCGAGCCAGGCGGCGTCGGCGTTGTCGAAATCGATCTGGCGGTGGATGCGGACGCGGTCGGCGGCGAGCGGCGGGCGCGGCGGCGTCACCGGGCGCGGGGCCGGGCGCGTCTCCCGCGCGGCGAGGCGGGTGCGCAGCGCCGCGTTCTCGCGCTCGAGCTTCGCGACCCTGGCCTCGCGCTCGCGGGTCTCTTCGGCCTGGCGGCGGACCTGCTCGCGGGCGGCTTCGAGTTCGCGGGCCTGGCTCTCGAGGCGCCGCTCGAGCCGCCGGATCGCCTCGCGGTTCTCGGGGGCGGTGCGGCGCAGCTCGGCGAGCTCCGCGGCGAGGCGCTCGGCCTCCGCCTCGTGTCCGGCGATCGCCTCGGCGAGGGCGGTGCGGGCGGCCTCCGCCTGCTCTCGGGCATAGACCTCGCGGGCCATCTCGCCGCGCAGCCTGGCGGTCTCGCCGCGGGCGGCCTCGAGATCGGCTTCGGCGCGGTCGAGCTGGCGGCGGAGGAGGCGGGCCTCGCGTTCGGCCCGGTCGACCTGCTCGGTCAGCTCGCGCTCGGCGGTGTCGCCGGCGCCTTCGAGGAGGGCGATCTGCTTGGTGAGCTCGGTGATCCGGCCCTCGAGTTCGGCCTCGATCCGGCGGGCGCGGTCCTCGGCGGCGGCGAGCGCCGCGCGGGTCTCGTCGAGCTCGCCCGCCACGCTCTCGAGCTCGGCGATGCGCGCGCTCTGCCCGGCGATGCGCGCCTCCCGCTCGGCGAGGGCCTCCCTGGCGGCGGCGAGCTCGGCACGGGCGGTGCCGAGCGCGGCTTCGAGCGCCTCTCGGGTCTCCCCCTCGCCGCGGATATTCGCGAAGCCGAGGGTCTCGACCTCCGGCCCGCCGTCGCGGTCGAGCATCCGCACGAGGGTCCAGTTCCCCATCCCCTCGATCCGACCGATCAGCAGATAGTCCTGCTCCGCCTCGATCCGCCCGAGCTCGTCCCGGAAATTGCCGATCGATTGATAGACGATGATCGGGCGCGCCGCGGTGAGGTAGTCGTGCACCTCGTCGAGACGGAAGAGGCAGCGGGTCTCGATCTCGTTGAGGTCCGAGACGAGGGCGGGGAAGTCGTCCCGGTAGAGCTCGAAGGTGTCGCTCTCGGTGCCGAGGGCGATGGAGGTGGCGATGTCGTAATGGGTGTCGTTGAGCCGCCGCCAGGTCAGGTTCACCACGAGCTGGCCGGGCTCGGCGCTCGCGCGGCCGACGATCTCGGCGCGTTCCAGCCCGTTGTTGCGCAGGCCCTGGCGGAGCGCCTTGTTGTATTTGCGCCGGATCAGCCGGGAGAGGGGGGCGCAGGCGACGCCGTAGACATCGTCTCTCGGCTGGCGGACATAGATCCGCGCCTCCCGCTGCAGGCCGAGCCCCTCGCGGAACATCGCGTTGGCGAGTTCGGTCATCGCGCCCTGGAAGCCGGTGTCGACGCTGTCCGCCCGGGCCGGGCCCAGCAGCAGGAGCCCCAGAAGGGCCGCGAGGCCCGCCGCCTTGCCCGCGCTCCAGGCCATCCCGCCGTCTCCTCTCCTGCCCGCCGCCGAGAGGTAGCAAATCGCCCGGCCAGGGGCAACGCGGCAGCTCAGCGGAGGAGCGCGGGCGGCACCTCGAGATCCGCGGGCAGCAGCAGCCAGTAGCCGCCCCGCGCGCGCATGCGCCCCGCCGGCTCCCCGGCCGCGGGCCCGGTCCCCCAGAACACGTCGCCGCGGACCACGCCCTTGATCGCGCCGCCCTTGTCCTGCGCGAGCATCAGGCGGCGGAGCGGCGCGCCGGTCTCGGGATGGGTCGTGTCGAGCCAGAGGGGCGCGCCGTAGGGGATCACGCGGGGGTCGATTGCGAGGGAGCGGAGCGGCGTGAGGTCCGTCCCTTGGGAGCCCTGCGGGGCGTCCTGGGGCAGCCAGTCGAAATAGACATAGGAGCGGTTGACGTTCATGAGCGTCTGCCGCCGGTCCGGATTGGCGCGCATCCAGGCGGCGATCGACTGCATGGAGATCTCGGCGAGCGGGATCTCGCCCCATTCGACGAGCGCGCGCCCCACGGCGGTGTAGCCGAAGCCGTTGAAGCGGGTGTAGCGCACGCGCCGGGCGCCGCCCTCGGCGAGGCGGATCAGCCCGGAGCCCTGGATGTCGAGGAAGAAGGCGGCGACCGGATCGTCGAGCCAGACGAGTTCGAGCCCCTGGCCGTCGAGCCCGCCGGCGGCGATCTCCGCACGGGTTTGCCGGCGCAGACGGTCCGAGCCGGGGGCGCGGTGGAGGGGCACCTGATCTGGGCTGCGCCGCGCGAGCGATCCGGCGAGCTCGGGCTCGAAATATCCGGTGAAGAGGCCCTCCGCCCCCTCGCGCCGATCTATCACCCGATAGGTTCGATAGGCGGCCTCCAACGCCGCCCGGAGCGCCTCCGCCGGCGCGTCGGTGGGCAGGGCGGCGAGGCGGGCGCAGGCGGCGAGCCAAGGGGCGCGGGCGCCGAAGAGGGGGGCGGGGCGCGGCGGGTCGGTCGGCCGCCCGTCGGCGAGCGCGGCGCAGCTGTCGCCGAGCGCCTTCCGCGCGCCGTCGAGGGGGTCGGCCTCCCAGCCCGGGAGATCGGCGAAGGCGGCGGGGCGCAGCGCCAGATCCGCCGTTGCGCCAGTTCCCTCCCCGGGCGCCGCGAGGAGCGCCGCGGAGAGGGCCGCGCCGAGCGCCCGGCGCACCGGCATCAGGCGAAGTCCCAGAGCCCCTCGACCACCTCCACGAGACGGTCGATCCCCGGCAGATCGGCGATGTTCTCCGCGCTCTCGGCGAAGGCGAGGAGCAGGTCGTCGGGCCCGAAGCCCTCCTCCTCCAGCGCCTCGGTCCAGAAGCGCACGCCGTCCTCGTCGCCCTCGCGCCCGAGGATGTTGTCGTAGAGCGCGCGCACGAGCTCCTCGTCCTCGAGCGCCTCGACCTCGCCGACGGTCTCCTCGAATTCCGGGCTCTCGAGGAAGATCGCGGCGAGCTCGAGCTCCTCGAGGCCCTCCTCGATCCGGTCGATCCAGAAATTCAGCCCGTCGACATCGGCGAGGCGGCCGAGGCCCGCGTCGTAGAGCCGGGCGACGCCGCGCGCCTCCTCGACGCTCGCGCCGGCTTCGGAGGGGGTGAGGCGCAGCTCGGTGCCCTCCGCGACGGCGGTGACGGCGATGCCGTCTGCCGCCACGGTCTCGCCGAGGCCGAGGCCCGCCTCAGGCGTGCCGTCGCCGTCGACGTCGATCACGAAGCTGCGCCCGCCCGGGCGGAGCGTGACGGCCTCCGGCCCGAAGCTCGCGCCCTCGAAGATCAGCCGGTCCTCCGCGTCGAAATCGAAGAGGAGGTCGCCGTCGAGCGCGTCGAGGCTGCCGCGCACGGTGTCGGCCGCACCGCCGCCGGGGGCGATCACGTCCTGTCCAAGGCCGGGGGCGATGTCGTCCGCAACGCCGAAGGCGCCGACGAGGACGTCCGTTGCGTCGCTCCCGGCCGGATCGCCGAAGATCTCGGCCACGGTGCCCGGCGCGTCGAGGCGTTCCTCGGCCAGCGCCTCGCCGAGGGCGCGGAGCGCGATGTCGGTCAGCACCCGCTCGAGCGCGGCGCCCTGGGTCTCGCCCGAGCCCTCGGGGGCGTAGTCGGCCACCTCCTCGACCGTCCGCTCGAGGAGATCGGCGAAGAGCGCGTAGAACGCCTCCGAGACGATCAGCGCGCGGGCGAAGACCTCGGAGTCTCCCGTCGGCGGGTAGACGAGGGCGCCGCCGTCCATCTGGTCGATCAGCGAGGGCAGGGCGAGGCTCAGCGTCTCGAGGCTCGGCCGGTCCTCGCTCGCGCGGGCCTCGCTGTCGAGCACGAGGGCGACGAGGCCGGGGGTGTGGAGGTAGAAGGGATCGGCCTGGAAGGCCTCGAGGTCTATCACCCGATCGGTCGACATGCCCTCGGGCAAATCGCCTGGATCTGCCGTCAGGTAGAGACCCGGGACGAAGCTGCCATCGAGCCGGTGCGTCTCGGTCAGGTCGGCGAGGAGGTCCTCGGGCGCGGTCGCCACGTCCCAGCCGAGCGCGGCCGTGTCGAGCGCCTGGAAGGGGCCGTCGAGGAAGGCGAGCGCCTTCTCCCGAGCATGATCGAGGAGCCCCTCCGCCGCATAGGGCGCGGGGTCGAGCAGCACCGCCGGCAGGCCGAGCGCGCCCGAGACCGCCGCGGCGAGCGCGCCGCCGAGGGAATGGCCGACGAGGGTGATCTCCTTGCCCGGATTGGCGGCGGCGACCTCGAGCACGGTGCGCACGGCGCTCTCGGCCTGGTTCCTCAGGTCCTGCTCGCCCTCGCGGGCCAGTTCGCCGACGCCCTCGGAGAGGCCGAGAACGGCGAGCGCGTCGACCACCCGGTCGATCCGGTCCGTCTCCTCCTCGTCCAGATCGAAGGTCTCGGCCAGATAGTCCGGCAGCGATCCCTCGGTGTCGAAGAACGCCTCGAGCGTCGCGCCGCCGTCCTGGTAGTAGCCGAAGAAGGTGAGCATGTCGTTGTCCAGGTTCGCCTCGGCGATCTCCTGGAAGTCGAGGGCGACGGCGGCGTCGAAGAAGGCGGTGAACTCGGTGCCGCGGAAGGCGACGACGACCTCGCCGGCGGCCTCGTCGACATAGACGTTGGCGTCCATGCCGCTGTTGTAGCTCGCATCGGCGTCGCGCGAGACGGAGGCGCGGGAGGTCGGCTGGCGCCCCCAGTCGGGCAGCGCCTCGGACACCGCCGGGTCGGCGACCACCGGGGCGGCGGAGGTGTCGTAGGCGTCGAGCGCCATCCGGGCCAGAACCTCGAGCGGTGCGGTCATGTCAGCGGTTCCCCTCGCTCCGCCGGGCGGTCTCCGGCGGCCGCGAGCCTAGCACGGGCGTCGCCGCCGTCCCATCCCCCCGGAGGCCGGCGATTCCGTCCTTGTGCGGGCCATCTCCGTCGGGGACCATTGGGGGCGCCGGCACGCCTCCCTCGCCCGAAGGGTTGCGCCTTGCATGGAATCGGGCGGTGTGCGTAGGTCGAATGGGGACGGGAAGCGAAGGCGATCGCGATGGCCATCATCTCCGAACGCTGCCGGCGCGGCTGGATCCGGGCGGCGCTCTGCCTCGCCGGGATCGCGGCCGCCCCGGCCGGCGCGCAGGCACCCGCCGCTGGCGTCGTCCTCGGCGTCGAGATCCGGCCCGAGATGGCGGGGCGGCAGGTCGAAATCCCCGGCTGTCCGGAGTATCTCGGCATCGGCCTCACCGGGCGGGAGGCGGTCTTCCGCTGCGAGTCGCGCCCGCTCTACGAGGTGCGGATCGACGGGCGGCCGGCCTTCGTCGGCTATCAGCGGCTGCGCGAGCTCGCGCCCCGGCCGGCGAGCGCGCGCGGGCCCGCGCCGCCGCCGCCGGGGCCGCTGCGGGTGATGGCGCTCGTGGCGAGCGAGGGCGAGGCGATCGCCGCCTATGACCGGCTCGGCGAGCGCGAACGCCCGCGCGACCTGCCGAGCCGCGCCGGGGGGCTCGGCCCGGCTCCCGCAGCGGCCGCGCCCGCCGCCGACGCACCCGCCGCGGACGCACCCGCCGCCACGGCAGCGGCGCCGGCCGCGCCCACCGACGGGCGCCGGCGCGATTTGACGATCCGGCTGGTCTCCGAGGGGGCCTTCGGCCGGCCGGCCGTCGCCGTCGGCCGCTTGATGCCGGCAGGCTCCGACCCGGACGACCCCGGGCTCGCGCTCTGGGACTGGCGGGTGCCCGCCGAGGCCGCCGCCCGGCCCGTCCGGGTCTTTCTGGAGGACCGCCCGGCCTGCGGGCGCGAGGTGGTGCCGATGGCGCTCGCGCAGCGGGGCGAGGCGGTGCCGCTCGACCCTGGCTGCACCGCCTATCCGCTCGCGCTGCCCGAGGGGTTCGCCCCTGCCGCGGCGGGCTGCGCGCGCGCCGCCGACGAGGAGGTCTGGCGCTGCCTGCTCGCGCCGGACGAGCGCGAGGTCGCCGTCGGCTCCGAGATCTGGGGGCCGGCGCAGGCCGCGCTCGTCGGCTCCGGGGCGCTCCGGCTCGATCCCGGCACGCTCCGCCCGCCGCTGCCGGTCGCGCTCGGCGCGGCGGTCTCGGGCGGCGCGGAGGGGCGCTGCGCCATGCCGGAGATTTCGGTCGCCCTCGCGGGCTATTGCGGGCCGGAGGGCTGCGTCGCCGCCCCCGGTGGCGCGCTTCCGCTCGCGCCGGGGGCCGCCGGCACGCCGGGGCCGAGCCTCGCCGAGGCCGGCTGGACCGGGGCAGAGCTTCCCACCGGCGCGCGCCTCAGCGTGGCCATGGGGGAAGCGGCGCCGAGCGATCTGACGGTGTCGTTCGGGGCCGAGCCGGTCGATCTCGCCGCGGCGCTCGGTGTCGAGTTGCCCACCCGCCGCCTGCCGCTCCGCCTCGAGATGGCCGCCGAGGGCTATGCCGACGACCGCGAGCTTCGCGTCTTCGCCGATCCCGACTGCACGGCTCCCTTCCCGGATGCGCGCAAGCTCCTCTATTTCCGCGGCACCGAGTCGCCCGAGGTTCCCGCCTGCGGGTATTTCAAGGTGTTCGAGGCCGGCCGGCCGCGCTCGATCTGCGCGCCGCTCGAGGTGTCGGAGGATGGCGCCGCGGCGGTCGCCGAGGCCGAGGTGGTCGCCTGCGACGACCGGCGCCTCGTGATCATGGTGGTGCAGAACGCCACCCTGAGCGGCAGCCTCGGCCGCGCGATCTCCACCGCGCTCGAGACCGTTCTGCGCGAGGCGCGGGAGGCGGGGGAGTGCCTGCCGGTCGATCTGGTGCGCACCGCCTCGGCCGACCGCGAGGCTCTGGTGAGCGGCGAGGACGTGCTGCTCGCGCGCGAGTTCGACGGGCTGCTGCCCCAGCCCCTCCTCGAATTCATCAATTCCGCGAGCCAGCCTTTCGAGGATTTCAACTGGATCGAGCGGACCTATGGCGACAAGCTCGGGGGGGTCATCTTCTTCCTCGACGCGACGCAGCCGGCGCCGGCCACCGCGCTCGACGCACCGGCCGCGGTGCTCTGGTTCGCCAACGATCTGTTCCGCTGGGTGTTCAACGCGGCGGGCGAGGCGGGCTGCGACGGCTATGCCAAGCTTCTCAGGATGAGCGATTGCGAGCCGATCGATACGGGGTTCGACGCGGCGCGGCTGCGCGAGGTCATCGATCTGGGGCTCGAAAAGATGCGGGAGACCGAGTGATGCGGGTGTTGGACGGTATGCGCGCCGCGCGGCGGGGTTTGGCGCTGGTCTGCGCGGCGGTCGTGGTCGCGGCGATCCCGGGTGCGGGCGAGGCGGCGATCCTCGGGGCCTGCGCGAGCTACGAGTTCAACCGTAAGGACGCGCAGCGCACGCCCGGCGTGATCGGCGAGATCGACGCGGAGGGCTATATCGTCCGCGTCAGCCTCGTCCCCGTGATCCGCGAGGGCGCGCCGATCCTCTCCGCCCCGCAGGACACCGCCCGGCGCGTCGGCGAGCTGGCCTTCGCGCAGCGTGTCGGGATCGTGCGCCGGATCGGCGAGTATCTCGAGATCAAGAACGACCTGCGGGATCAGGCGACCGTCGGCTGGGTGCATGGCGACGATCTCCTCTGCCGCTCCGAGCCGGTGGTCAGCCAGACGACCGGGCTCGAGCAGAAGTTCTACATTCGCACGAAGGCCTCCTTCCAGGGCGACAGTGTCGAGCCCGTGCGCGCGAGCCTCTCGGTCGACGACACGCGCTGCGACGGGGCGGGCTCGGCGCGCTGCCGCGAGCTCACCCGGTTCAGCCTCTATTACGTGCATGCGATCGACTTCGACCGCAGGCGCCTCCTCCTCCTCGGCGAGTATCGCGCGACCGTGACGGCGCCGCTGATCGGCTGGGTCGACATCGACGACGGCTTTCTCTGGGAGACCCGCTTCGGCCTGCGCCCGCGGCCCGATCTGGTGCATGACGCGGCGAGCGCGCCGACGCCCGCGCAGGTCGGCCAGGAGCGGTTCGTCTGCGTCAACGAGACCAAGGAGGCGGCGCTCGCCGGCGACCGGTGCGACATCCCGGTGCTCGGCGGCGAGCGCTGGTTCTCCTATCCGATCCGCATCCCCGTGATCGAGCGGATCGAGGGCGAGGAGGGGCTGTTCAGCGTCATCCTGCCCGTCGCCGGCGTGGGCGAGGGGGTCAGCGCGGACATCTTCGAGCAGGCCCAGGGCCTCGAGGACGCGCTGCGCTCGCTGCAGCAATTGCGCAAGCTCGACGTCTTCTTCCTGATCGACGGCACCCAGTCGATGGAGCCGCATATCGACGCGATCGTCGGGCGCGGCGGCACCGGCCCCGGCATCCTCGGCGCGATCACCGAGGCGTTCAACCGAGACCCCCGCTTCAGCGGCACCCAGGTGCGCTTCGGCTACCGGGTCTATCGCGACCTCTACGACGGGCAGGGCGGCATCGGCGAGGGCCTCCCCCTCGGCGGCGAGTGCGATCTGAGCGACCAGGACCTCGCGATCGAATACCAGCGCTTCACCGACGGCGTGCGCGCGATCACCACGGCTGTCCCCGCCTCCCAGCGCATCGGCCGCGATCCGGACCACGAGGAGAACCTGTTCTTCGGCCTCTATCAGGCGGTCGACGACATGAGCACCTGCGACGAGCATGTGAAGCTCCTCTTCGTCATCGGCGACACGGGCTACAGCGGCGAGAGCCAGCTCGCCCAGGGCGGCACCGCGATCTCGGTCGACGACGTGGTGGACTTCCTCACCCTCAACATGGACCCGGACGTCGACCCGATCATTCCGTTCTTCATCCAGGTCCCCCGCGTGCTGGACACGGCGAGCTACAACGTCGCCTACGACAAGTTCCTGCCGCAGGGCCGGCAGATCGCGGGCCGGGTGCTCGGCCATCTGGCCGCCGGGGGGGAGAGTGCCGCCGTCCCCTCGGTGGAGGCGCATCTCGTGTCCTTCGAGGGCCGCACGATCCCAGAGGCGCAGGCCGCGCTCGTCGACCAGGTGTTGCGCGTCGTCGAGGGCTTCGGCGACCAGAAGCCGATCAACGAGATCATCGCCGAGCTCAAGGGCGACGAGGCGCTCGTCAACATCATCACCCAGCTCCAGGGCGCCGAGGAATACGGCAACCTGCCGGGCCTGCGCCTCGCCCAGATCGAGCGCCGGCTTTGCGACGAGCTCGGCCCCGCCTGCACCGAGCGCGTCTACAACACCATCGCGAGCGGCTATATCCGCGACAGCGACGACGTGGTGACCGATGTCTGGATGTCCTTCGACGAGTTCCAGCAGTGGCAGGGGATGCTGGAGGTGTTCCGCGACATCTCCGGCACCGATCCGGACCGCCTCGCGGGGCTGATCATCCAGCAGATGACCCGCACCATCCAGGGCGGCATCGGCGACGTGAAGCTGACGCCGGAGGACGCCGGGCAGTCGCTGGCGAGCTTCCTGGAGCGCCGCCGCGGCCTGCCGGTGGGCGAGCTGACGCCGCTCCTGCAATACTCGCTCTCCGATCTGATGACCGTGCGCAGCCAGGACGAGCAGGTCGCCGCCGAGCTCGGCACCATCTCGGTCTGCGAGCTCGGGCTGCTGGCGAGCTGGCTCGAGAAGCGCCGCGAGATCTTCGCGAGCGTCGAATCGGGCCAGATCCCCGAATTCGAGCTCGACCGGCAGACGGTCTGCGCCGATGCCCGCCACCCGACGCCGCTCATCAAGCTCACGGGCTACCGCGCCTTCTCGAAGCCGGGGATGCATTTCCGCCATGTGCTCGAGAGTCGGACCATCTTCTGGCTCCCGTCGGATTATCTCCCCTGAGAGGCGCGCGCCATGTGGGGGGTGGAGCTCGCCGACATTCTGGTGGAGCGGGGCGGCGACCGCGGGGCCCCCTTTCGGCTCTCGATCCCGGCCTTCCGGATCGCCGCGGGGCCGGGACACGCCAACCGCGTGCCGATCATGGGCCCCTCGGGTGCCGGCAAGAGCACGCTGATGAACCTGCTCGCGGGCGTCGTCTGGCCCTCCGGCCGGGAGGGGCGGATCGCGTGGCGCTTCCCCGATGGCGCGGCCTTCGCCTGGGGCCCGGAAGGCCCCCGCCCGCGCGATCTCTTGCGCCTGCGCCAGCGCTATTTCGGCTACGCCTTCCAGACCGCGACGCTGCAGCCCCACCTCACCATCGGGGAGAATCTCGGCTACCGGCTCGAGCTCTCCGGCCTCTCCCGGTCCCGCGCCCGGGACCGGGCCGAGCGCCTCCTCGCCTCCGTCTTCGGCACCGACCGCGCCTATGCCCGCCGCCTGCTCGACCGGTTCGACAGCCAGGTCTCCGGCGGCGAGAAGCAGCGCATCGCGCTGATGCAGGCGGTGATCCACGACCCCTTCGTCCTCTTCGCCGACGAGCCGACCGGCAGCCTCGACCACGTCACCCGGCGCGAGGTGATGAACGTCCTCCATCTCTGGCTCGACGAGAAACCGGACGAGCGGCTGCTGATCTGGGTCACCCATCACCAGAACGACCCCCACGACAACGGCACCGATCTGCGCGTCGAGGTCTCGGGCCAGGCCTGCGCCTGGCAGCGCCAGGACGGCGCCGGATGGGGCGCTCTCGGGGCCGGGGCGGCCTGATGGGCATCCTCAAGCTCGCCTGGACCGAGTTCGCCCGCGCCTTCCGCCCCCGCTTCGCCCCTGGGGGGCGGGACCTGATGTGGTTCACGCTCCTCCTCGTCGGGCTGCAGCTCCACGGCCTCGTGATCCTCGCCGCGCGGGAGGGGATCCTGGAGCAGTCGGTCAACGCCTTCCTCGGCTACGAGGAGGGCCATGGCGTTCCGGTCTGGGTGCTGCCCAACTCGCTGCGCTCCACCTATGCCGGCGCGATCGACCGCGACGTGGTGGAGCGCGTGCGCGCGGGCGGCTTCGGGATGGAGCCCTATCGCCGCTACCGCAGCGACGCGAAGCTCCGCCTGCCCTCGCCCGCCGCCTGGAAGGGCGGCCGCGCGATGGACGCCCGCGGGCTGCCCCGCTTCGCCGGCCTCGCCGCCCGCGCCGACGGCCCGCTCTGGCCCGCCGCCGCCCCGGCCCCTGGCGCGCGCTGGCCGATCGCGCTCAACGCCACCACCTTCGCCGAGTTCTTCGACCTCGCCGCCTATCGCGAGAGCCTGCGCGGGCGCATCCCCGAGGCCGAGTTCGCCGCGATCCCCGAGGACCCGGCGGACCTCGCCAAGATGGACCGGATCTGGCTCGAGATGCGCGTCCACCGCCCCCAGCTCGCCGCCTTCGACGTCACCTGGGCGCCGCACATCACCATCGGGGCGGAGCAGATCGCCTTCGTCGCGCCGCTCGATCTCTGGCATCTGATGGAGGAGGCGGCGCGCAACCCGGCCGATCTCTGCCTGTTCCTCGAGTCGGGGCGCGATCCCGGCCGGCGGATCACCACGCTGCGGTCGACGCTCATCCCCTTCGGCGCCGACCGCGAGGCGATCCGCGCGGGCTTCGAGACGCTCGCCACGCGCCTCGGCGGCGATCTGATGGCCAGGCCGACGCGCGTGCAGATCGAGTTCGACACCGAGGAGGAGCGCCGCGCCTTCGCCAGCGGCCGCGCCTGCGACCCGGGGCTGCCGGAGGGCCTCGTCCTCGCCCATGCGGCCGAGCTCGACCTGCCCGTCTCGCCCGAGGACCCGGGCATCGTCGAGACGAGCGCCGGGCCCTACGCCTTCGAGGGGGACCGGCTCGTCCTGCCCTGCGAGGCGGTCGGGGCGGACCGCCGCGCCCGGGGCGAGATCCGCGAGGAGGGGGGCGCCTGCCGCGTCGCCCTGCCGATCTCCGAGCGCGACACGGGCTTCGAGGAGGCCTTCGTCTACGCCGCCTCCCGGGTCGAGATCGCCCGGTTGCTCGACTATGTGCTCTGCCGCCCCGTCGAGGGCCTGCCCCCGCCCGCCGAGCGCATCCCGCTCTGCCTCGACCCCGCGGTCGACGGCCCCGAGGCCGAACCCGAATCGCGGCTCCGGATCGACGAGGTCTACGAAGACGCGCTCACCCGATACAACTTCCTGACCGATCTGATCGACCAGCTCCGCGGGCCAATCGGGATCGGGCTCTTCGGGCTCCTCATCGTCATCCTCTGGGTGCAGATCGGGACGATCCTCGGCCACCGCCGCCTGCGCTACGCCATGCTGCTGTGCAGCGGCGCGACCTGGGGGCAGATCCGCCTCATGCTGGTCGCGCAGGCGGTGATGGCGGCGGGGCTCGCGCTCGCGGTGGCGCTCGCGATCTTCCTCGCCGTCCATTTCGGGCTCGACGCGCTGACCGCGGGTTTCGCCGAGCGCTATCCGTTGGTGGCCGACGGGGCGGACCTCAATCCCCTGCCGGTCTCGCCCATGGCCATCGCCGTCGTCGGCGGTCTCGCGATTTCGACCTCGATCCCGCTATTGCTCCTTCAAGCCAGGCTTTTCGGCATCTCCGCGCGGCTTCCGGTGGAGACGCTGTTGCGCTGAGACGGGGCCCGAGTGTCCCCCCGCTATCAATTCGGCCCCGACTGGGCTATTCTGACCGAGGTAAAAGTGAGGTCCGGCCCGTGTTTCCGACGCTTCTCCGCCCCGTGATCGCCCTCGCCGTCCTGATCGCGCTGCCGGGCCTCGCGGCCGCGGAGCGGGTGGCCCTCGTCATCGGCAATTCGGGCTATGCCAACGCGCCGCGCCTCGAGAACCCCGCGAACGATGCCGAGGACATCGCCGCCGCCCTCGAGACGGTGGGGTTCGCGGTCGAGCGTCGGAGCGATCTCGACTACGAGGACACCCGCCGCGCCCTCGCCGCCTTCACCGCCCGCGCCGAGAAGGCCGACGTCGCGGTGATCTATTTCGCCGGCCACGGCATCGAGATCGACCGGCGGAACTATCTCCTCCCGGTCGACGCCGATCTCCAGAAGCCCGTGGACGTCACCTTCCAGGCCCTCGACCTCGCCATGCTCCGGCGCGCCGCCGAGCCCGCCCGGGATCTGAGCCTCGTCATCGTCGACGCCTGCCGCAACAATCCCTTCCTCGATCGGATGGAGACCGGCACCCGTTCGATCTCCCGCGGCCTCGGGCGCGTCACGCCGCGGGGGAAGAACCGCATCGTCGCCTTCGCGGCCAAGGAGGGCACCATCGCCGAGGACGGGGACGGGCGGAACTCGCCCTACGCCGCCGCCCTCAAGCGGGCGCTGACCGAGCCCGGGCTCGAGATCGGCAAGCTCTTCCGCCGGGTGCGCGACGAGGTGTTGGAGGCGACCAACAACCGCCAGGAGCCCGTCTATTACGGATCGCTCAGCTATGACGATTTCTATTTCGTCGCCCCCACCCGCGTGGTCCATGCCGAGGGCGAGGCGGTGGGCGCGGCCGAGCCGATGGCCGAGGTGGCCTTCTGGATGACCATCGCCGAGAGCCGGGACGCGCGCGACTTCGACGACTATCTCACCCGCTATCCCGACGGCCGATATGCCAGCATCGCCGAGCGTCGCCGCGCCGATCTGCGCGCCGCCGATGCCGAGCCCGAGCCCAGAATCGCCATCGGGCCCGGCCCGGCGGGGCAGGGGGAGGCGGCGCCGGACTCGGACCTGCCGCCTTGGATGGCGCCCGGCGGCATCGGCGGCGGGCAGCCGGAGGAGACGCCCGGTTCCGACCATGCCGGCGTTTCCCCCCCGGTCCCGGGCGGCGGGTCCGACCGGCCCCCCTCGGAGGCGCCGGAGGACAGCGCCGCCTTCCCCTGCATCGCGCTCGAGGGCGGGCCCTGCATCCAGCCCGAACCGGTCGGCCATGCCGATCTCATGGACTTCGTCGACGCGGTCGCCCGCACCCATCCGGACGTTCTGCTCGCGTCGGATGCGGTGATGCGCGGGTTCGACGGGGTGGCCGAGGACGTGCCCCTCTGGCTCGCCCGGCGCTATGCCGCCTGGCTCGGGGCGCGCCTCGGCCAGCCGATCTGCGTGGCGGACAGCGCGGCGCTTGCCGCCGGCGCCTCCCTGCCGCGCGCGGAGTATCTCCCCTCTGGCTTTCGCGAACTCGCCGGCGATGTTTGCGAGCGCTTCGAGACCTACGACGTCGCCGCCGTGATCGAGTGGGACCCCGCCTCCGGGCAGAGCGTCACCCGCTGCGTGCACGAGTTCGAGGCGCTGCCGGGCCAGGCATTCCGGCTGATGCGCGCCGAGCGTTGCGAGTGAGGATGCGCGGCCTGCGCCGCCGTCCCGGAACCGCCGCTCCCCGGCCCCCGCGCCGGGGCGAGTGATCGAAAGGGCCTGACATGACACCGCGCTCTGCGCTTCTCCTGCTTCTCTCCGCCGCCTTGCCCGCCGGCGCCGCCGCCGCGCCGCATCAGATTCCGGACCGCGTCGAGCTCGAGGCGCTCGCCGCCGCCTATCGGGCCGTCGAGGACGGGCGCTACCGCGACGCGAAATCGGCCTATGACGCCCTCGGCCGCGACCGTGCCGCCGCCGCCGAGTCGCGCGCCGCCGCCCGGCTCGGAGACCTCTATGCCGCGATCGTCGAGGCCGCCCGCGGCGATGGCGGGCGCCACGGCCAGGGCCTCAAGATCGCCATCACCTCGGTGGAGCGCGCGCGCCGGCGGGGGGCGCTGCCCGGCCCGCATGTCGACCATGCGCTCTATGTGGCCAAGGCGATGATCGAGGACCCCGACGGCACCGCGCTTGCGGACCGCCGCGCCGCCGAGGAGGCCGAGCCGGAGCTCGCCCGTCTCGATGCCCTCCGCCCGGTCGCCCCGGAGCCACCGGCGCGCCGGGCCCCCCGCGCCGCCGACCCTGCCCCAGCGGCAGAGCCGGACACGCCGGTCGACCGGAACTATCGGGTGGAGGCGACCGTTCCGGCCCCGCGCTTCACCCAGAGGGCCGTGAACATCCGCTCCGAGCCCTGGACCGGGAACAACCGGATCGGCACGCTTCAGGCCGGCACCTCGGTCACGCTGATCGGGC
Source organism: uncultured Limibaculum sp. (assembly GCA_964576075.1). Classification (GTDB taxonomy): domain Bacteria; phylum Pseudomonadota; class Alphaproteobacteria; order Rhodobacterales; family Rhodobacteraceae; genus Thermohalobaculum. Next base: position 16,987 of record CAZNTX010000073.1, read on the forward strand.
AGGTCCCCGGCGGGCCCTGGGTGCAGGTCAAGGTGAACGGGATGACCGCCTTCCTGCATGGCGGCTATCTCGGGATGACCCCGCCCGTGGCCCGCGCGGGGCCGCAGGGGGATGCCCAGGCCCTCGATCGCGCGCAAGGGGTGGTCGGCCCCGCCCCGGCCCCGGTGGAGCAGGTGGAGCCGGTCGAAGAGCCGGTCAGCCCCTCCGCGGAGGTCGAAACCGACAATGGCTGGAGTCCGTACGGCGCTTCCGGCCGGGGCGGCGATGGCGGCGGCGGCGGCATCTGACCGCCCCGCCGCGCCGCCGGTTGCTCAGTCCCCCCGGCCCTCGAAGGGCTCGAAGTCGCTGCCTTTCAGCAGATCGCCGAAGCGAAAGCCGGAGGAGGGCCGCTCCGCAGGCTCCGCCGGCGCGACGGGGCGGCGATACTGATACGGGGAGGGGTTGTCGCTCTCCGGGGCCGGTGCAGCGCGGGCGCTGCGTGCGGAGGGCGCCCGCGCCGCCGTCACCGGGCTCGACTGCACGAGGGAGCCCGCGATGAAGGCCGGCTGGCCCTCGTGGTCGAACCGCATCCAGCCGTTCTCCGTGCGCCCGGTCGCGGTGATCTGCGTGCCCGGCGCGAGGACCGCGCGGCGTGGATAGGCGGTGCTCGGCCCGCTGCGGATATTGCTCGAACGGCGGACATAGAAGGTGCCCGAGGCCGGGGCGACGGCGAAGTCGCCTTCCGTCTCCGCGGGCTCTGGCTCCGTCGGGGCCGCGACGGGGGCCGGCTCCGGGTCGGGCGTCGGCACGGGTGCGGGCTCCGCAGGTGGAGCGGCCGCCGTGGCGGTGCCCTCCTTGCAGAGCATGCCGAGCCGGATCCCCTTCAGCCGCAGCTTGGCGCGGCGGATGAACGGATCGTCGGGGCAGGCGTCCACGAAGCTCTCGATCGCCGCCCCGTCGCAGCTGTCCTCGAGGCTCGGCCAGCGCCCGTCGCAGAGGGCCGCGCGGCGGCGGGCCTCCGCCTCCCGCTCGATGGCGGCGAGGGTGGCCTCGGCCTCAGGGACATGGGGGCTCTCGGGATAGAGCTCGATAAAGCGGCGCAGGCTCGCCGCGTCTCCGGTCTCGGAAAGCGAGCGGTAGAGATTGTCGTCCTGCGGGCCGTAGGGGTCGGCCGGCGCGGCGGGCTCGGCGCCGCGGTCGATCCGGTCGAGCAGCCCCTGCGCCGGGGCCGGTGCTGTGGCGAGGGCGAGCGCCGCGACGGCGGCGGCGGTTGCGAAGCGGCGGCGCGCTTTGGCGGCGGCGGTCATGGCTGTCTCCCGGTCGGGCGTCGCGCGGCTGGGACGCGGAACTCGGCTCGTGCGAAGTCTAGCCGATCGCGGTCGAAGCTCAAGCGAAAATGGCGATTACGCTCATAGGTTCGCTCGTTATTTCCGATCCTCGGCGCCGCGCTCCGCTGTTACTTTCCAAGGACTGGCTTGCAATGGCAGCCGCAGGGCGAAAACCGGGCAGAGCCGCGACCGGGTGGCGGGATCTCTCAGCGCGGATCGCCCTGCGCTCGGTGTCCGGACCGAGGACGGCCCCTTCCGCATCGCGCGGCCGGACGACGGCGCAGTCGGTCCCGAGCGGCGCGGCCGGAGGGGCGGCTTGCGAGATGGACTTGGGACCGGGCTCGCGCTGAGCCGTTGCCTGTGCGCCACACCGTGCCGCCTCCCACCCGGCGCAACGGCCTCTAACGGTTTCGACAGTATGGTGGGCGGTGAGAGGCTCGAACTCCCGACATCCTCGGTGTAAACGAGGCGCTC
>CAZNTX010000074.1:0-18745 GCA_964576075.1 uncultured Limibaculum sp.
CGATCGGCAGGCCGAAGCCGCCGCAGACCACGTCGCCGAGGAAGTCGAGCAGGACGTAGTCGAAATCCCAGTCGTGGAAGCCGAGCTTCTCGAGTTGCTCGAAGCCGTGGATGATCCCGCGCCCGCCGCAGCCGCGGCCGACCTCGGGCCCGCCGAGCTCCATGGCGTAGACCCCGTCGCGCTTGAAGCAGACATCGCCGATCGAGAGCTCCTCGCCGGCGAGCTTCTTCTTGGTGGAGGTCTCGATGATCGTCGGGCAGGCCTTGCCGCCGAAGAGCAGCGAGGTGGTGTCCGACTTCGGGTCGCAGCCGATGAGCAGCACGCGCTTGCCCTGCTGCGCCATCATGTAGCTGAGATTGGACAGCGTGAACGACTTGCCGATGCCGCCCTTGCCGTAGATCGCGATGATCTGCGTGTCCTTCGTGGCCTCGGTCGGCACGGCGTCGAGGGGGGCGTCCGCCTCGGCCTTGAGCTTCGCGAAACCGTCGTCGGTCAGGATCGGGGGGTGTCCGCCTTCGGGGCTCATTGGTGGTCCTCCCAGTCGATGATCATTTTGAGACAACCCGGGTCCTCGAAGGCCTGGGCATAGGCGGCGGGCGCGTCGTCGGCCCGCCGGGCGTGGGTGATCAGGCCGTCGAGCGGGAGCCGCCCCTCGGCCACGAGCGCCGCGGTGGCGGCGAGGTCGTCGGGGCGCCATTCGGCCGCGACGCGGATGCGCGCCTCGCGCAGGAAGGCGGGCGGGAAGGCGAAGGCGACGGGGGCCGCGTAGAAGCCCGCGAGCGCCACCTCCCCGCCCGGGGCGAGGCGGGCGATGAGTTGATCGAGAATGCCGTCGGCCCCGCTCACGTCGCAGATCGCGCGATAGTCGCGGCGGGGGTCGTCGTCGGGGTGGAGCACGTCGTAGCCGCGCGCGCCCGCCTGCCGGTCCGGGTCGATCTCCCAGACGGTGGGGGCGTCGGCGCCGAGGGCGATCGCGATGCGCGCGATCAGGCGGCCGAGCACGCCGTGGCCGACGATCAGATCGGGGAGCTTCGCGCCTTCGGCCGCGATGGCGTGGCGCGCGGTGGCGGCGAGCGCGAGGAGCGCCGCGTCCGCGCCGAGGGCGGCGTCGACCGGCTGCACCCGCGCGCCCTTGACGACGATGCGCGAGGCGGAACCGCCGAAGAGCCCGCGCACCTCGCCATAGCAGGTGGCGCCGGGGACGAAGACCGTCTCGCCCGCGCGCCGCCCGCTCTCGGGGCCCGCCTCGACCACGCGCCCGACCGCCTCGTAGCCCGGCACGAGCGGATAGCCCATGCCGGGAAAGGGGGGCATCTTGCCGGTGTAGAAGAGCTTTTCGGTGCCGGTGGAGATCCCGCTCCAGAGCGTCTCCACGACGATGTCCGCCGGGCCCGGCTCCGTGAGCGCGAGCCGCTCGAGCGCGACCCGCCCAGGCTTCTCGAACACGATCGCCGTCGTCTCCATCGCCGTCCTCTCCCTCTCGGTCTCTCGGGCCGTTCGGCCCGGCTTGCGGCCGGCGTCGGTCTGCGTCGGCTCCTTAGCTGTCAGTTTAGATTGACACTCTGGTGTGTCAAGTCGAAATGGCACTCCGGGCCGCCGATCCCGAGGCCGGGCCGCGGCCGCGCCGGGCGGTGATCAGGCCGGTGAGAAAGGGGCGGCGGGTGCGCAACCGGCGGATGCGCTCGAAGCCGGCGCCGGCGAGCAGTTCCGAGAGCGCCTCGGGGCTGCGCGGCCGGCCATGGGTCATCGCGAGGATGTAAAGCGAGAAATACGCATCGCCGACGCGCGGCGCGCCCGGGGTCTCGGCCATCGGCTCGGCGAGGACCAGCGTGCCGCCCGGGGGGAGCGCGGCATGCACCCGCGCGAGGAGGCGCGCCACCGCATCGTCGTCATGGTCGTAGATCACGCGCACCAGGGAGATCGCATCCGCCCCCTCCGGCAGCGGATCGGCGAAGAAGTCGCCCCCGACGGCGCGGGCGCGGGCCCCGAGGCCGGCCTCGGCGAATCGCGCCTCCGCCTCCGCCGCGACGGCGGGCAGGTCGAAGAGCGTCATCCGCAGCCGCGGCGCGCGGGCGGCGGCGGCGCGCAGGAAGCTGCCGTCGCCCCCGCCCACATCCATCCAGTGGCGGTGCCGGCGCACGGGGTAGCTCGCGAGCACCTCGGCCGAGATCATCGCCTGGGTCGCGGCCATGAGGCGCGTGTAGGGGGCGGTCTCTCGCGCCGCGAGGTCGTGCGTGCGCCGCCCGCCCACATAGCCCCAGAAGCGCGCGGTCTCGGGCTCCGTCTCGCCCCGGAAGAGGGCGACCGGATCGGCGAGGTCGCGGTAGAGCAGGTCGTGATGGCGCACCATCTCCGAGACGCCGGGGACGCCGCGCAGCGCCGCGCCCACCTGCCCGAGCCGCCAGCCGCCCTCGGCGCGGGCGAGGATCCCGAGAGACGCCGCCGCCGCGAGGAGGCGCTCGGCGCGCTCCGGGGCGAGGCCGGTCTCGGCGGCGAGCTCGAGGGTGGTGCGCGGGCCGCAGGCCAGCCGCTCCACGAGGTCGAGCTCGACCACGGCGCGGAGCACCTGCGTGTAGACGAACCCCGCCGTCAGATCGAAGAGCGCGAGCGCCCGGGTCCGCGCGACCGGGGCGGTGAGCGGGAAGCCCGCCGCCCAGTCCTGGAACCGCGGCGAGGCGATCAGCCGGTCGCGCCAGGCGAGGAAGCGCTCGCGGAGCGAGGGCCGCTCCGGCACGCGCGGCGGGGGCGCGCCGTCCATCGGCTCAGGCCACGCCCACGGGGGCGAGCGCCGCGGGCGTCAGCCGCTTGGCCTGGACCTTGACGAGCGCGCGCAGCTCCGGCGCGCCCGCGCAGTCCGGGATCGAGGCGGAGGCCTCGCCGAGAAGCTGCTCGAGGCGGGCGAGCGCGCCGCCGACGCCGAGCTCGGCCACCGCGTTCGGCCGGCCGTGGATCGCGTCCTGGCCTACGGGCTTGCCGAGTTCCTCCGGCGTCGCGATGGCGTCGCGCAGATCGTCGGCCACCTGATAGGCCTCGCCGAGCCGGTCGCCGAGCGTGCGCCAGGGGGTCGGGTCGGCGCCGGCGGCGAGCGCGCCCATCCGCGTCGCCGCGACGAAGAGCGCCCCCGTCTTGGCGCGGTGATAGGGGGCGAGGGCGATCTCGGGCTCGCCCTCCCAGGCCTGCCCGGCGACGATGCCCGACGGCATCCCCGTCGCCTTGGCCAGCGCGCCGACGAGGGCGGCGAGGCGGCGCGGCGCCTCGGCCCCGGCGGCGGCGGAGGCATGGGCGAGGATCTCGAAGGCCATGACGATCAGCCCGTCGCCCGCGAGCAGCGCCGTCGGCTCGTCATAGACCGTGTGCACCGTGGGCTTGCCCCGGCGCAGATCGGCGTCGTCGAAGCAGGGCATGTCGTCGTGCACGAGGCTCGCGCAATGCATGAGCTCGATGGAGGCGGCGGCGGCGTCGGCGAGCGCGGGCATGTCGTCGCCGCAGGCGCGGCTGACGGCGAGGGCGAGCATCGGGCGCACCCGCGCCCCGCCCGGGAAGAGCGCGTGCCGGAGCGCCTTGGCGAGGCGCGGCGGGGCCTCCCCCGATTCCGCCCGCCCCACGGCCGCCTCGAGGGCGCGCTCGATCCGCGTCATGGTCTCCATCGGTCGTCCTCCCGGGCTCGGCCGCTTGTCAGGCCGCGTTGTCTCCTCTACTGTCAACAACAGTGGACACATGCGAGGTCGACTGTCAACATGGCTGGGCAAAATGGTTGTCAGGAAGGAGTGACAGCGTGACCGCGCCGCATGTCGCCATCGCAGGCGGGGGCATGGGCGGGCTCGCCGCCGCCCTCGACCTCGCGCGCCGGGGCCTTCGGGTCACTCTCTGCGAGCGCGCCGAGGCGCCGGGCGGCAAGGCGCGCGCCGTCCCCGCCGCGGGCCGCCCGGTCGAGGCGGGGCCCACGGTGCTCACCATGCGCTGGGTCTTCGAGGCCCTCTTCCGCGACGCCGGCGCCGAGCTCGGCGAGCGCCTCCGCCTCGCCCGCCTGCCGATGATCGCCCGCCATGGCTGGCCGGACGGCGGCCGGCTCGACCTCTATGACGACCCCGCCCGGTCGGAGGCCGCCATCGCCGAATTCGCGGGCCCGGCCGAGGCCGCCCGCTTCCGCGCCTTCTCCGAGCGCGCGGGCCGCATCTACCGCGCCCTCGCCCCCGCGTTCATCGAATCGCAGAAGCCCTCCCCCGCCGCGGTCGCCCGCGCCATCGGCCCCCGGCTCGGCCTCCTGCGCGATCTGGGACCGGCGCAGACCCTGGCCGGCGCGCTCTCGCGCAGCTTCCGCGACCCGCGCCTCGTCCAGCTCTTCGGGCGCTACGCCACCTATGTCGGCGGCTCGCCCTATCTCTCGCCGGCGCTCCTCATGCTGATCTGGCATGTGGAGGAGGCCGGGGTCTGGCAGGTCGAGGGGGGGATCAGCGGCCTCGCCCGGGCGATCGCGGCCCTCGCGGAGGCGCGCGGCGCGGAGATCCGCCTCGCCGCCCCGGTGGCGGAGATCGCCGTCGAAGGCGGCCGCGCGACGGGCCTCGTCCTCGAGAGCGGCGAGCGCGTCGCGGCCGATGCGGTGGTCTTCGCAGGGGATGCGGGCGCCCTCGGGGCGGGGCTTCTGGGGCCGGCGGCGCGCGCGGCGGTCGAGCCCGTGCCGCCCGAGGCGCGCGCCCTCTCCGCGCTGACCCTCACCGGCCTCGCGCGCGCAGGAGACGCGCCGCTCGCCCATCACACGGTCGCCTTCTCCGCGGACTACCGGGCCGAGTTCGACCAGATCCTCCGCGCCCGCCGCCTGCCCTCCGAGCCCACGACCTATGTCTGCGCGCAAGACCGCGGCGCGGAGGACGCGCCCCCGCCCGAGGGCGCCGAGCGCGTGCTCCTCATCGTCAACGCGCCCCCCGATGGCGACATCCGCCCGCATCCGCAAGAGGAGATCGACAGATGCCTCGACGCCGCCCTGAGCCAGCTCGCCCGCTGCGGCTTTCCCCTGGAGATCGACCGCGAGACGGCGACGCTCGCCCCGCCGCAGGCCTGGGCCGCCCGCTTCCCCGGCAGCGGGGGGGCGCTCTACGGCCGGGCGCCCCATGGCAGCCTCAACGGCGCCTGGGCGAGCTTTCGGCGGCCGGGGGCGCGGTCCCGGGTCCGGGGGCTCTATCTGGCGGGGGGGAGCGTGCATCCGGGGGCGGGGGTGCCGATGGCGACGCTCTCGGGCCGGCTCGCGGCGGCGGCGGTCCTGGCGGATCTGGGCGCCCCGAGGGCCCGCGCTTCGACGTCGCCGTCCCGCCCGGCGGCTATGCCTGGTGGTATCTAGACGGCATCTCCGAGGACGGGGCGAACGCGGTCTCCATCATCGTCTTCGTCGGCAGCGTCTTCTCCCCCTATTACGCCTGGCGCGGGCGGGAGCGGCCCGAGGACCACTGCGCCGTCAACGTGGCGCTCTACGGCACCCGGAACCGCTGGACGATGACCGAGCGCGGCGCGGGGCAAGTCGCGCGCACGGCGTCGGAGTATCGCGTCGGCCCCTCCCGCGTCACCTGGGACGGCGAGGCGATGACGGTGGAGATCGACGAGATCGCCGTGCCGCATCTCACCCCCGTCCGTGGCCGGGTGCGGGTGACGCCGGAGCCGCTCACGGGCTTCGAGGCCGTGCTGGACGCGGGCGGGCACCACCGCTGGCGCCCCTACGGCCCGCGCTCGGCCATCGAGGTCGAACTCCACCGCCCCCGCCTCTCCTGGCGCGGCCACGGCTATCTCGACGCCAATTTCGGCGCCCGCCCGCTCGAGGCGGATTTCGTGCACTGGAACTGGTCGCGCGCCCGCGTCGGCGATGCCGCCCGGATCTTCTACGAGGCCGACCGGCGCGACGGCTCCCGCCTCGCCCTCGATCTGCGCGCCGACGCCTCCGGCCGGGTCGAGGCCGCGGCGGACACGCCCCCGCTCGCCGACTTGCCCGGCACGCTCTGGCGCGTGCGCCGGCAGACCCGCTCGGAGGGCGCGGCCCGGCTCCTGCGCCGGCTCGAGGACTCCCCCTTCTACGCCCGCGGCATGCTCGAGGCGGTGCTCGACGGGGAGCGCGCGGAGGTGGTGCACGAGGCGCTCGATCTCGACCGGTTCTCCCGGTCCTGGGTGCGGGCGCTCCTGCCCTGGCGGATGCCGCGGGGCACCTGGTGGGGCGGCTGGGTCCCGCCCCTCTCCTATCTCAGCCGGCGCACCCCCTGAGGCAGGCTCAGTCCTCGCGCCGGCGCGACCGCCCGTCGGCCGCGAGGCTCGAGGGCGCCGCCTCCTCCTCGCTCGAGCGCCGGGTGGCGCGGATCTGGGAGAGCCCGAACCAGATCAGCACCCCGAAGGCGAGCGCGAGCTGGAGAAAGACGAAGGCCGTGTCCGAGAGGAACGGCTCGAGCCGGACGATTTCCATGGGTCACACTGCGAGATTGTCCGCGCCGGGATTGCGCCGCCAGACCGAGAAGTTGAGGGCCGCGGCGACGCTCACCCAGACGAGGTATGGGACCATCAGCCCCGCGGCCACGAGGTCGATCCGGGCGAAGACGACGATGCAGGCGGCGATCGAGAGCCACATCCCCGAGACGACCACCATCCCGAGATCCATGCGCTTCAGCCCGAAGAAGACCGGCGACCAGAGGGCGTTGAGGACGATCTGCAGACCCCAGAGGAGGACGGGCAGGCTCGCCACCGACATGCCGGGCGCCGACCAGACGATCCACCCCGCCGCCGCGATCATGCCGTAGAGCAGCGTCCAGACCACGGGGAACGCCCAGTCCGGCGGCGTCCAGGGCGGCTTGTCGAGCGCGGCATACCATTTGCCGGGGCGGAAATAGGCACCCGTCATGGCGGCCGCGAAGACGATCGCGATGAAGACAAACAGCGACAGCGAGAATTCGGGCATCCATCCCCTCCTGAGGGCAGTCTGCCCCAGGACTTAGGGCGGGGGAAGCCCCCGGTCCATCCGGTCGCGCGCCTGCAGGGTGCCGAGAATGCCGGCAAGGCCTTCTGACCCGCGGGTCCAGATCGGCTCGGCCGGGCGCGCGAGCGCCGAGGGCCGGGGCGCCGGCGGGCGGATCCGCGCCGCCGCCTCGACGAGATAGGCGGTCTCCTCGAGCGCGGGCTTCGGCAGCGCCCAGGACCGCGGCAGCGGCAGCGCCGCGGCGCCAAGCGCGCGCAGCACGAGGAGCCGCTTGCGCCCCGTCGAGACGACCGCGCGGCCGCCCACGCTGTCATAGCCCCGCCGCGCCACCTCCCGCCCGATCTCGGCATAGAGATAGCGCGCGGCGAAGATCGCCGGGCGGCAGTCCGCCGGCAGGCGGGCGATCCCGGCCTCCGAGCGGACATAGAGCGCATCCGCCGCCTCGAGCAGTCTCCGGAGGACGCCCGCGAGGGCGGAGGACGGCGCGGGCTCGGCGATCAGCCGCTCGGGGTCGATCCCGGCCTCCTCGAGCCAGTCGAGCGGCAGATAGACCCGGCCGCGGCGCGCGTCCTCGCCGACATCGCGGGCGATGTTGGTCAGCTGCATGGCGACGCCGAGGTCGCAGGCGCGCGCGAGCATCGGCGCCGAGCGCTCGCCGAGGAGGACCGCCATCATGCCGCCCACCGCCCCCGCGACCCGCGCCCCATAGGCGGTGAGCGCGGTCAACGTCGGGTAGCGCCGCCCCTCGGCGTCCCAGGCGAGGCCCTCGATCAGCGCCTCGGGCAGCGCCTTCGGCATCTCGAAGGCCGCGACCGTGCGGGCGAGGGCGCGGTCTGCGGCATGGTTCGCGGGCCGGCCCTCATAGGCACGGTCGAGCCGGGCGCGCAGCCGCTCGACCGCCGCGTCGAGCCCGGTCTCGGTCTCGTCCACCGCATCGTCGGCGAGGCGGCAGAAGGCGTAGATCGCATGGGCCGGGCGGCGCAGGCGGGCGGGCAGGAACTTCCCCGCCTGGTGGAAGGAGTGCGAGCCGTGGCGGATCGCCTCCGCGCAGGCCCGGAAATCGGCGAGCGCGGGCTCAGACCAGGTCGGATGCATGGGGAACCACCGTATCGAGGAGCCGGGCCGAGGTGACGACGCCCGGGAGCCCCGCTCCCGGATGCGTGCCCGCGCCGACCAGATAGAGCCCCTCGGCCTCCTCCGAGACGTTGTGCGGGCGGAACCAGGCGGACTGGAAGAGCCGCGGCTCGAAGGCGAAGCCCGCGCCATGGGGCGAGAGATAGCGGTCGCGGAAATCCGGCGGCGCCATGATCGTCGAGGACACCACCGAGCCCTTGAGCCCCGGCATCACCGTCTCCTCGAGCCGCGCCTCGAGGCGCTCGCGATAGGCCTCGATGTCCTCGGGCTCCCAGACCTGGCCCGCATGGCCGAGATGGGGGACGGGGACGAGGGCGTAGAAGGCGTCCCGCCCCGGCGGCGCCACGGAGGGGTCGGTCGCCGTCGGCCGGTGGAGATAGATCGACATGTCGTCGGCGAGCCGCCCGGTGCGGAAGATGTCGCGCACCAGCCCGTCGTAGCGCGGGCCCATGACGATGGTGTGGTGGGCGAGGTCGTCCCAGCGCCGGTCGGTGCCGAAATACCAGACGAAGAGGCTCATGGAGTAGCGGCTGCGGGCGAGCTTGGCGTCGGTCCAGCGGCGGCGGCGGTGGTTCCTCAGGAGATGGCCGTAGGTCCAGGCGGCATCGCCCCCCGCCACCACGATCTCCGCCGAGCGCTCGCGGCCCGAGGCCATGCGCACGCCGGTCGCGCGGCCGTCGGAGATCAGGATCTCGTCGACCTCCTGGCCGTAGTGGAGCGCGCCCCCCTGCCCCTCCACCAGATCGGCCATGCCGCGGGCGAGCGCGTTGGTCCCGCCCATGGTGTAGTGCACCCCGTATTTCGCCTCGAGATAGGTGACGAGGCAATACATCGAGGTCACGCGGAACGGATCGCCGCCGATGAAGAGCGGGTGGAAGGAGAGCGCCGCGCGCAGATGCGGGTGGCGGAGGCGGGTGGCCACATGGCCGTGGACCGAGCGGTCGGCGCGCAGCCGCGCGAGATCGGGTAGCCAGGGGACCATGTCGGTCATCTTGGCGAAGGGGACCATCCCCATCCCCTCGAAGCCGATGCGGTAGCGCTCCGAGCCCTCCGACATCAGCCGGTCGTAGCCCGCGAGATCGTCGGGGGAGATGCGGCGGACCTCCTCGCGCATCGCCTCCGGGTCGGGGCGCGCCGTGAAGGTCTCCCCGTCGTCGAAGCGCATGACGTAGAACGGGTCGAGCGCGCGGAGCTCCACATGGTCCGACATCCGCTTGCCGCAGAGCTCCCAGAGCTCCTCGAAGAGCCGGGGCGCGGTGACGATGGTGGGGCCTGCATCGAAGACGAAGCCGTCCTGGCGGAAGGCGGTGCCGCGCCCGCCGGGGGTGTCGAGCCGGTCGAGCACGCTCACCCGGTAGCCGCGGGCGCCGAGGCGGATGGCGGCGGCGAGCCCGCCGAAGCCCGCGCCGACGACGATGGCATGCGGCCTGCGGTCGCCGAGCGCGGGGGCGGCGGGGCGCCCGCCCATCTTGGCCTGGTCGAAGGGGGCTCGGAGCTTCTCGGGCATGGGATCAGGTGCCTTCCGTGACGGGGATGCGCGCGGGCGCCGGGGGGCTCGGCGCGGCGAGATGGCCGGCGAGGGGCGCGCGCCCCTCCCACCGCCCCTCGGCGCCGAGCACGGCGAACCGTGCGAAGAGCGACTCCGAGAACCAGTCCTCGGCGAGGGCGTGGCGGGCGGCGTCGCGGTGATAGGGGTGGCGATAGGCGAACTCGGTCATCGCGCCGAGATCGGTCCAGATCGAGAAGGTGACCTGGCGCAGGAACGGCACCTCGCCCATGCCGCGCTTGAACAGGATGGCGGGCTCGCGGGCGGTCTGCGCGTCGATATCGGGCGCGCCCTGCCAGAAGGCGCGGGCCTTCCAGGGCTTGATGGTGGCGCGCGTGAGGATGGCGAGGGGGCCGGTGCGGCGGGGCTCTGGCGGCGGGGCGAAGGGCTGGCGCCCGTCCCAGGCGCCGCGCACGCTCGTCGCCTCGAGATAGACGGTGAAGGCCTCCTCCGCCCGGGCGCGGTAGCCGCGGAAGACGCCGGCCTCGGCGACGCCCGCCCGGGCGCTCGCCTCGTCCGCCCAGGTGGCGAGGATCGCATAGACCCCGAGATTGGGGCGCGCGCGGAAGCTCTCGCCCCCGCCGGTGCCGAAGAGCTTCCAGAAGCCCACGCCGGGGATGCGCGAGAGCGGGCGGCGCGCGAGGCCCATCTGCGCGAAGGCCCAGGCTCGGTCGGCCCAACCGCCGAAGCGGAACACCGAGATGCTCGTCGTGCCCATCCGCGCCTCCGCCCGTTTCGGACGAGCGGCGCCCCTGGGGACGAGGGCACCGCTCCCCTCGAAGGTGGCGGGGGGCGCGCGTATTGTCAACTATGTTTGACACTCCGGGCGTCGCGTCGGCGCGACGCAGGGGTCAGCCCTCCTCGTCTCCCGGCGCCCCGCGCAAGCGCTTGACCGCGCCGCGGCGGGTCTTGGCGTCGACCCGGCGGCGCTTGGAGGCGAGCGTCGGGCGGGTCGGCACCCGCGGCTTCGGCCGTTCGAGCGCGCGGCGGATCAGCTCGGCGAGGCGGGCGCGGGCCTCCTCGCGGTTGCGCGCCTGGCTGCGGTGGCCGTCCGCCTGCACGATCACCGCCCCGTCCTGGGTCCAGCGCCGCCCGGCGAGCCGGCGCAGCCGCGCCTTGACCTCGGGGGCGAGATTGGGCGAGCGCGCCGCCTCGAAGCGCAGCACCACCGCGGTCTCGACCTTGTTGACGTTCTGCCCCCCGGGGCCGGAGGCGCGGGCGAAGGTCTCCGTGATCTCCCAGTCCTCGATCCGGACGCGATCGCTCACCCGGAGCATCGGCTCAGCCCGCGGGGGCCGCCCGGGTCGCGAGCCGGAAGGGCAGGAGCGCGAGGAGCGCGATGGCGATCTTCACCGCGAAATCCCCCACCGCGAGCGAGACCCAGAGCGCAGCCTCGGGCCCCATCCCGAGCAGCGGCACCGTCTCCAGCGCCCAAGCCTGGTCCTCGCCGAGGACCGCCGCCCAAGAGGCGAAGGCGAGCGAGAAGAAGATCGCCGTGTCGAGCGCCGAGCCGAGCGTCGAGGAGACGAGCGGCGCGCGCCACCAGGAGCCCGAGCGCAGCCGGTCGAACACCGCCACGTCAAGCAGTTGCGCCGCGAGGAAGGCGGTGCCGGAGGCGATGGCGATCCGCGGCGTCGCGAGCCAGACCGAGAGCACCACCGCGATCGCGAAACCCGCGAGCACGATCCGCCGCGCCTGCGCCGGCCCCATCAGCCGGTTGGCGATGTCGGTGACGAGGAACGCGAAGGGATAGGTCAGCGCCCCCCAAGTGAGCCATTGGCCGAGCGGATACTGCACCAGGATGTTGGAGGCGACCACGACGACGGCCATCGCGACCACGCCCACGAGCGTCCCCCCGATCTGCCCCTGAACTCCCGACGGCGTGCGCATCGCGTCCTCCTCTCCCGAGTATCGGCCACTTAGGCCATCCTCCCGCCCCTGGCCAGCCCCGCGCCGGTCAGGCCGGGTCCGGCTTGGTCTCGGCGAAGGCGGGCAGCGCCATGGCGCGCTCGGCGAGGGCGGCGAGGGCGGGACAGGGCGGGTCGATCGCCCAGGGGTTCGTCGCCTCGACCATCTGATAGGCCACCACCGTCGCGATGTCGGAGCCGTCGGGCTCGGCGCCGCCGTGGAAGCGCTCGGCCGGGGCCGCCGCCTCCATCGCGGCGAGCCCGCCGCGGATCTGCGCCACCAGCCGCTCCTGCCACTCGGGCCACTGGAAGCGCTCCGGCCGGCGGTTCTTCTCGTAGACGAGGGCGACGGTCTTCTCCGTCGTCGAGTTGGCGAGCGCGATCCGCTGCTGGCAGGCGAGACGGTCCGGACCCGCGGCGGGGACGAGGCGGCGGCCCTCCGGCGCGGTCTCCTCGAGCCAGTCGCAGATCGCCCAGGTCTCGATCAGATGCTGCCCGTCGCCGAGGATCAGGATCGGCACCCGGCCGACGGGGTTGTGCGCGCGGATCTCCTCCCAGGTCTCGCCCATCGGCGGGATCTCGCGCCGCTCGGCATGGCGGCCCTGCAGCCGCATCCAGATCGCCACCCGCCGCGCATAGGGCGAAAGGTTCCGTCCGTAGAGAATCATGTGCCCGCCTCCCCGGTTGCCGCGGGCGAGTGAGCGCCGGCGCGGCGCGATTGTCAAAGGGCGGGTCCATGACCTGGGTCAAGGCCGTGCTGCGCCGCGGAAGGTATCATTGTGAATGCAACATCGCATCAGACGGAGGGACTTCCGATGCAACCCCGCTCCGCCACCGCGCTCGCCGCGCTCCTAGCCGCGGGCCTCGCCATGCCGGCCGCCGCCCAGGACGACATGCGCGCCCTCGCCAACGACCTTTTCGACCCGATCCCCGAGGGCCCGATCGCGGTCAACGGCGAGATGCCGACCGAGGCGCAGATCGAGCTCGGCAAGATGCTCTTCTTCGAGCCGCGCCTCTCCGTCGGCGGCAATCTCTCCTGCAACACCTGCCACAATCTCGGCACCGGCGGGGCCGATCTCGCCCCGGTCTCGATCGGGCATCGCTGGCAGAAGGGCGGGCGCAACTCGCCGACCGTGCTGAACGCCGTCTTCAACACCGCCCAGTTCTGGGACGGCCGCGCCGCCGATCTCGTGGAGCAGGCGGGCGGGCCGATGGTCAACCCGGTCGAGATGGGCGCGAGCGAGGCGCACGTCCTCGCGGTGCTGACCTCGATCCCAGGCTATGTCGACGCCTTCGAGGCCGCCTTCCCCGAGGCCGAGGCGGCCGTGAGCTTCGACAACGCCACCGTCGCCATCGCCGCCTTCGAGGGCACGCTCGTCACGCCCAACTCTCCCTTCGACCGGTGGATGGCCGGGGACGACGCCGCGATGACCGACGCGCAGAAGGAGGGGCTCGCGGCCTTCCTCGACGCCGGCTGCGCCTCCTGCCACAACGGGGTGAATCTCGGCGGCAACAGCTACCAGCCCTTCGGCCTCGTCGAGAAGCCGGAATGGTCGGTCCTGCCGCCGGACGACCGGGGCCGCTACGCCGTGACCCGCTCGGAGGAAGACGCCTACGTGTTCAAGACGCCGACGCTGCGCAACATCGCGCTGACCCCGCCCTATTTCCACTCGGGCGCGATCTGGTCGCTCGAGGACGCGGTCGCGGTGATGGGCGTCTCGCAGCTCGGCGACGAGCTTTCGGCCGAGGAGGCCGCGAAGATCGCCACCTTCCTCGAGGCCCTGACCGGCGAGCAGCCGCAGGTGGTCTATCCGGTGCTGCCGCCCTCGGGCCCGGACACGCCCCGCCCGCAGCAGTGAGCCGCGCGCGGCCCCGGCCCGCCCTCCTCAGGGCGGCGGGCCGGGGCCGGCGCAAACCCGACACGCGGACTCCGGATTGCGCCCGCCGCCCGATCCTCCTAGGTTGGCCAAAACGCCGGAGGATCGCCCAGTGACCGAGCAAGCCCAGCCGCCGCTCATCGACCCCTTCGCCCGCGCCATCACCTATCTCCGGGTGAGCGTCACCGACCGGTGCGATTTCCGCTGCGTCTATTGCATGGCCGAGCAGATGCAGTTCCTGCCGAAGCGAGAGCTGCTCTCGCTCGAGGAGCTCGACCGGCTCTGCTCGCAATTCGTCGCCCTCGGCGTGCGCAAGCTGCGGATCACCGGCGGCGAGCCCTTGGTCCGCAAGGGGATCATGACCTTCTTCGAGGCGATGGGCCGCCATCTCGAGACCGGCGCCCTCGACGAGCTGACGCTCACGACGAACGGCAGCCAGCTCAAGCGCTTCTCGGAGGATCTTCACAGCGTGGGCGTGCGCCGGGTCAATGTCTCGCTCGACACGCTCGACGAGGCGAAATTCGCCCGCATCACCCGCTGGGGCCGGCTCGCCCAAGTGCTCGACGGGATCGAGGCCGCCCGCGCCGCGGGGCTCCGCGTCAAGATCAACGCGGTGGCGCTCAGGGGCACCAACGACGACGAGATCCACCGCCTCGTCGAGTGGTGCGCCGATTGGGGGATGGACCTGACCTTCATCGAGGTCATGCCGATGGGCGATCTCGGCGGCGAGGACCGGCTCGACCAGTATTATTCGCTGAAGGACCTGCGCCGCGACCTCGAGACGCGCTGGACCCTGACCGACACCGCCGAGCGCACCGGCGGCCCCGCCCGCTACGCCCGGATCGAGGAGACCGGCCAGCGCATCGGCTTCATCACGCCGCTCACCCATAATTTCTGCGAGTCCTGCAACCGCGTGCGGCTCACCTGCACCGGCACGCTCTACATGTGCCTCGGCCAGGACGACGACGCGGATCTGCGCGCGGTCATGCGCTCGGGCGCCTCGGACGAGGAGCTGCGCGCGGCCATCCGCGCCGCCATCGCCCGCAAGCCGAAGGGCCACGATTTCGACTATTCCCGCCAGCAGGTCGACGGCCAGGTCGCCCGCCATATGAGCCTCACCGGCGGCTGAGGCCCTGGCGCGCGGCGGCCCGGCCGCTATCTCTCCGGCAGGATCGGAGGGAGGCGCATGAAAACCCTGCTCGTCGTGCTCGGGATCGCTGCGGTGGCGCTCGTCGCGCTCGTCGGCGTCTGGGTCTATGTGGTGCAGAACGTCGAGACGCCCGCGCATGAGACGCTCGCGGCGGAGGGGGACTTCGAACTCCGCGCCTATCCCGCGCTGACGCTCGCGGAGATCGAGCGGACGGGGCCGCGCAGGGAGGCGCTCGGCGAGGGGTTCGGCCCGCTCGCGCGCTACATCTTCGCCCGCGAGCGCGAGGGCCCCTCGATCGCGATGACGGTGCCGGTGACGCAGCGCCCGGGCGGCGAGGGGGGCTGGACGGTCGGCTTCGTCATGCCCGCGGAGATGACGCTCGACGCCCTGCCCCGCCCGGCCGATGCCGAGATCCGCCTCGTCTCCTGGCCGGAGCGGCGGATGGCGGCGGTGCGCTTCTCCGGCCATGCGACGGACGCGGATCTCGCCGCACGGGAGGCGGACTTGCGCGCCTGGATGGCGGGGGGCGGGCTCGAGGCCGCGGGCCCGGCGGTGTTCGCCTATTACAACGATCCCCTCACCCCGGGATTTCTGCGGCGCAACGAGGTGCTGATCCCCGTCGCCTCCCCTCAGGCGGAGGCCGCGACGGCGGCGAGCGTGGCGAGATAGCGCTCGGCATTGGGCGCGACCGCGTAATGCGCGGCGCGCGGGCGGGGATCGATGGCGCGGCCTGCGGCGATGTCGTCGAGAGTGGCGGCGAGCGCCGCGGCGAGTGCGGCGGCGTCGCCCGGGGGGACGAGCCGGCCCCAGCGCCCGCCCTCCAGGATCTCGCGCGGGCCGGTCGGGCAGTCGGTCGCGACGGCCGGGAGCCCGAGCGCCATCGCCTCGATCAGCGCGTTCGGCAGGCCCTCGAAATCGGAGGACATGGCGAAGAGGTCGGCCCCGGCCATCTCGGCGAGCGGGTCGGGGGAGAAGCCGGGGAAGGCGACGCGCCCGGCGATGCGGAGCCGGGCGGCCCGTGCCTCGAGGGCCGCGCGGTCCGGCCCCTCGCCGAGGATCCGCAGCCGGAAGTCCCGCGTCTCGGCGAGCCGGGCGGCGGCCTCGAGGAGAAGGGGATAGTTCTTCTGCGCCGCGAGCCGGCCGACCGCGAGGATGCGCGGCGGCCCCGGCGCGCGACGGGCCGGGCGCTCTGGCAGGCGCGCGGGCTCGATCGTCGGGTTCGGCAGGACGGTGATGCGCGCCTCGGGGATGGCGGCCTCGCGGGCATAGTCCGCCGCTGCGCCCTCGCTCACCGCGATCAGATGCGCCACGCGCCGCGAAAGCCGACGGAAGCCCGCGCGCACCGCGGGCCGGAGCGCGGCGGGGAATTCGCCGACGAAGCGGCTGAGATCGTTCCGCGCCGACCAGACGAGGGGCGGCGGGCGGCGGCAGAGGGCGTGCCCCGCCGCGGCCGCCCAGTTCATCTGGCAGAGGAGCGAGAGCGCCACCTGCGGACGCGCCTCGGCGAAATAGCGCGCGATCCGGGGGGGCGCGAACCGCGCCCGCGGGCAGGCGAGATCGACGAGGCGGACCCCCTCCGGCACCTCCGCGAGCCGCTCGCCGCGCGCCTCGAGCAGCACGAGATCGCAGCGCACCCCGCGCCCCGCGAAATGGCCGAGGAGATGGGCCGCCACGCGCTCCGCCCCGCCGCCCGACATCGTCGGCAGCAGGAGCGCGAGATGGGCGAGCGGCGGGGGGTCGGTCACGCGAGTCTCCAGAGGCGCTGTCGCGCGCCCGAACCTAATCGCCCTTCGCGCCCCGCGCCAAGCCCGCCCGCGCGTTGTGGAAATGCGTCGGCCGATCGGCTAGCCTCATCCCGCGCAGGAGTGGATCGCGGCCGGGAGCCCACCGATGAAAAAGAACCCGAAGATCAAGTTCGACACCGCCTGGTGGCGCAAGGAGTGCCCCAAGGAGCTCTTCCGGGTGAAGGAATACACCCGCTTCGTCGACGCCATCGGCGACTACGAGAGCGCCGAGCGCGCCCTCGATCTCGACGCGGGCGGCGACGACCAGCTCACCACCGCGCAGATCAACGAGCTCAACAAGGCCAAGGCCGCGCTCAAGAGCATCGAGAAGCCGCGCAAGGAGTTCATGGAGTATTGCGAGGACCGCGCGGACTCCGAGAAGGACAAGAAGCTCAAGGAGCAGTTCGCGATCCTCGCCGAGGTGATGAAGCGGACCATGCCCGGCGCCATGGCCGAGCAGGCCAAGATCCTCGACAGCTACGACGGCGACGCGGTCGACGCGCCGATGGTGACCCCCGACAGCCACGGCAAATATCTCGCCAAGACGCTGCCGCGGCTGAAACGCCTGCCTTACAATTTCGGCTTCGCGCTGGTGGACAACGAGCCGACCTCGAACCGCTTCTTCTTCCACAAGCAGAAGGCGCCGCGCAGCCTCGCCAACTCGCTGAAGAACGACGTGCGCCCCCGGGTGCTGACCTTCGGCGTGGCCTATGGCGGGGGGATCTATCCGGGCGGGGACTATCCGGCGGCGACCCTCGTGCTCGTCGTGCAGGGCAAGATGGTGCCGAGCTTCGCCCGCCGGGTGCGGCTGATGCTCAAGGAATTCGGGCAGTCGCTGTTCAACAACGTCGTCGTCGTCAAGGACGGCATCGTGATGGAGAAGTCCACCGAGGAGGAGGGCGACGACCTCAACCTCGAGGAGGTGGCCCAGGAGGATCTCTCCGACATCTCGGACGCGCCCGAGCCCGCCGCCGACGCGCCGGTCAAGAGCGGCATCTCCAAGGAGGACTACGCGGCGATGCAGGAGCAGGACCGCCAGTCCGACCTGCCGCCTCCGCCGCCGCCCCCGCCCGGGGCCGCCGCGGCGCCTCCGCCCCCTCCCCCGCCGGAGCCGGCCAAGGCCGAGGCGCCCCCCAAATCCGCCGGCGCGCCGCTCGAGGAGCAGATCGCTTGGGAGCGGCTGCGCCGCCAGATCGCCAAGAAGGTCGAGACGGCGATCGCGACCAAATGGGGCCCCTACAAGAAGGTCCAGGGCATGTGGCGCGCCGCGCTGCAAGGCGTCGAGCAGGGCAAGTACGCTCCGGCGATGAAGGCGGGCACCGCGATCCAGAAGATGCTCGAGGGCTACACCATGGAGCCCGAGGAGCCGCATCAGGAATACCGGCGCAAGAAGAAGAAGCTCTCGCCGGTGATGTGGGACCTGTTGCGCCAGCGCAAGGGCGACGTGGCCGGCATGGCGAGCGCGATGGGCATGGCCGAACTCCTCGCCGAGGACGGCAAATACCAGGAGGCGCTGCGCTATCTCGACCTCGTCGCGCGCTACATCGCCGATAGCGAGAAGCCGCCGAAGGAGAAGATCCCGAAGGACCCCTCGGCCCGGCGCGACATGGCGCAGGACCTGCTCGCCAAGCTCGCCGCGATGGAAGGCGATCTCGAGCAGGCGGTCGCGGCGCTGAAGTCGGCCGAGAAACCGAGCGACCGCTCCGGCGATGTGGCGACCAACCGCGAGGCGGTCTACAAGGCGCTGCATTCCCCCGGCGGACGGTTCCCCTCCGGCTTCGTCGAGAGCACGGAGAAGGGCGGCGACCGGCTCGATCTCAAGAAGGCGCAGCTGGCGATCTCCCGGCTCCAGGAGGTGATCTACGCCGCCCGCCGCGTCGCCCGGCTGAAGAGCAAGACGCTCGACGAGGTCAAGAAGGCGGCCAAGGCGCTCGACAAGGAGGTGCGCGGGATCGCCCATCTGGTGCGCGAACCCTCCTTGCGCGAGCATTTCAAGCTCGCGAGCCAGACCCGCGACAAGGTCCTGCGCGAGCTGCGCCGCAGCGACATCTACGCCGCCGAGGCCAAGCTCGAGCCTTGGAAGAAGGCGGTGTCCGCGCTGATGACCGAGGCCAACGCCTTCGAGGCGGCGAGCCAGCCCGCCTGAGCCCCGCGATCGGCCGCCGCGCCGCCGGCGGCCGATGCAAATCCGCCACGGTCGCCGCGCGATCCGGGCTCCGAGGGGCCGATCTTAGCGCTCCTTTCAGCGCCGCTCGGATTTTGGCTTGCAGCTATACAGCGAACTTCATAGGGTCGCCCCGTCTGGGGTCGCGTTCGCGCGTCCGCCGGGCGGTGAGGCCGTCACATACAGGTGAGATCGATGCTGAGTGAAACGGAGATCGAACGGCTTGGTGAGGGGATT
>CAZNTX010000075.1:0-18326 GCA_964576075.1 uncultured Limibaculum sp.
CCGCCCACCCACCCGGCGCGGCGGACCCCCGACGCCTCGGTCTCGGCTCTCCGCCCCTGCGGCGATCCGGCGCGCAACCAAATTCCGGCCGTTGGGAAGAAGGCGCAACGATCTTGCGCCTCTTGCGTTGACCTCGCCCGGCGCGCGGCCTAGGTTCCCGCATCGCATCACCGATGACGCGGCGCAGCGTGGCGCCGCCCGCTAGTCCGAGAGGAGGGGCCATGAACGTCCAACCCGCGATTTCCGAGACCGACGTCCCGGCCGCCTACGACGCCGAGCGCCTGCTCGCGCTGACGGGCCCCGCCGTCGAAGCCGCCGAGGCGCTGCTGGCGCGCGCCGCCGAGGCGGTGGGCGCGCGGGTCTCGGCCGAGGGGCGCGTCTCCGGGCGCATGCTCGATCGGGCCCAGTTCGCCGGCCACGCGCTCGCCTGGGCCGCGACCTATGTGGAGAGCCTGCGCCAGATGGATGCCTGGGCGCGGGGGCTGCGGGAGGCCGGCAAGCTCGGCGAGACCGAGTCGCTGATCCTGCAGATCGCCTTCGGCGAGTATCTCTGGCAGCTCTATGGCGGGCTTCCGATGGCCCAGGGCGAGATCGCGCGGCCGCAGGACATGGGGCTGTCCCAGGAGGACTGCCGGGTCCTGACGACCCCCGAGGTGCAGGAGCTGACCGAGCGCGGCAACACCGACGCCGCCCGGATGCGCCTCGTCGAGCTCATGCGCGCGCAGAAGGGCGCCGCCACCTATGGCGATTGCGGGCTCGAGGAGGAGTTCGAGATGGTGCGCGACCAGTTCCGCCGCTTCGCGGAGGACCGGGTGGTGCCCCATGCCCATGAGTGGCATCTGAAGGACGAGCTCGTGCCGATGGAGATCGTCGAGGAGATGGCCGAGCTCGGCGTCTTCGGCCTCACGATCCCCGAGGAGCATGGCGGTTTCGGCATGGGCAAGACGGCGATGTGCGTCGTCTCCGAGGAGCTCAGCCGCGGCTATATCGGCGTCGGCTCGCTCGGCACGCGCACCGAGATCGCGGCCGAGCTGATCCTCTGCGGCGGCACGGAGGCGCAGAAGGCGCGCTGGCTGCCGAAGCTCGCCTCGGGCGAGATCCTGCCGACGGCGGTGTTCACCGAGCCCAACACCGGCTCCGATCTCGGCGCGCTCAAGACCCGCGCCACGCGCGACGGCGAGGACTGGGTGATCACCGGCAACAAGACCTGGATCACCCATGCCGCGCGCACCGATCTGATGACGGTCCTCGCGCGCACCGACCCCGAGACCTCGGATTATCGCGGCCTCTCGATGTTCCTCGCCGAGAAGACCCGGGGCGACTGCGCCACCCCCTTCCCCGACGCGACCCTCGACGGCGGCGAGATCGAGGTGCTCGGCTATCGCGGCATGAAGGAATACACCCTCGCGCTCGACGGCCACCGGGTGCCCGGCGATGCGCTCCTCGGGGGCGAGGAGGGCAAGGGCTTCAAGCAGCTCATGCAGACCTTCGAATCGGCCCGCATCCAGACCGCGGCGCGCGCCATCGGCGTCGCCCAGGCGGCCCTCGACGTCTCGCTGCAATACGCCGAGGACCGGGTCGCCTTCGGCCGCCCGATCGTCGAGTTCCCGCGGGTGGCGTCGAAGCTCGCGATGATGGCCGTGGAGATCATGGTGGCGCGACAGCTCACCTACCACTCCGCGCGCGAGAAGGACGAGGAGCGCCGCTGCGACCTCGAGGCCGGGATGGCCAAGCTGCTCGGCGCCCGCGTCGCCTGGGCCGCGGCCGACAACGGCCTGCAAATCCACGGCGGCAACGGCTTCGCGCTCGAATATCCGATCAGCCGGATCCTCTGCGACGCCCGGATTCTCAACATCTTCGAGGGGGCGGCAGAGATTCAGGCGCAGGTGATCGCGCGCCGGGTTCTGGAGACCCGCTGACGGGGACTGGAAGTCCGCTTGTCTATTGCGCCGCGGCAAGTGCTTGGAAATCCGAGCGACGGGCCGCGGCGCTTTGCGCCAGACGCATAGCGGCTATGCGTTGACACGGCTATCTGCCTCCGCCGCCATGGACTATTTCCGCGCTCTACCGGTGTTCCGCCGGCCTTAACCATCCGTTGGTCATTGCAGAAGGAGGCGTGTCGTGCCCTACGACATGAACCGCGACTCGTTGTTGGAGGAACAGGGCAAGCGCGCGCAGAAGCTCTTCGCCGCGGTGGTCCTCGCCGCGATCGACGACGCGATCCTCGAAGAGAAGAAGCACGGCACGGGCGTCAGCACCATCGCCTCCTGGGCGCGCTCGAAGGACGGCAAGCTCATCCTCTCCGCCGCCGGGATCGAGGTCTGCGAGCGCACCGTCGAGAACCTGATGGCCTTCGTGCGCCGCGGCATCAAGACCACGGTGGCCTGAGCGTCTCCTCTTGCGCCGGCCTGGATTTGGACTTATCTTTCGCTTGCTCAAGACGTTCGACCCTCTCTGCCTGTCTCCAAAGCTGCGCAGCTGACTCGATACCGACTGCGCCACGACCCGCGCATCCCGCGGCGGGACAGACCTTGGAGACCAGAGATATGGCTACTGGCACCGTGAAGTGGTTCAACGCGACCAAAGGCTTCGGCTTCATCCAGCCCGATGGTGGGGGCAAGGACGTGTTCGTCCACATCTCCGCCGTCGAGCGTTCGGGGCTGACCGGGCTCGCCGACGGCGCGAAAGTGTCCTACGAGATGGAGCAGGATCGGCAGGGCCGCTCCGCTGCCGGGCAGCTCGCCCTTCTCGACTGACACGCGCGCCGGCGCGGCGGATGCGTCTTTGCTCCCGGTATTGCTCTCTGGCAGACGCAGTCGGGAACAAGGTGTTATGACGCGTATCCGCCTCGCCCTCGTCGTTCTGACCTCGGGGCTCGCCGCCTGTGGCGGCCAGCCTCCCCCGCCGGCGGCCGAGCCTGCCCCGCCGGCTTACGGCCAGCCCCCGGCCTCCCAGCCGGAGCCAGCTCCCCCGGCCTATGAGCCGAAGCCCAAGCCGCCGGCCTACGCCCAGCCGGGATACGGGCAGCCCCCCGCTTACAAGCCGAAGCCCAAGCCCGCCTTCAACCCGCCCTATTGGCAGGGCGACACCTGCCTGCGCCGCGACCGGTCCGGCAATGTCGTGCCGGTCGATCCCGCGCGCTGCCCGCCGAGGTGACCCGATGAGACGTCCCGCTCTGATCCTCGCGGCGCTCGCCGCGGCTGCGCTCCCCGGATGCGGCGGAGAGGTCGCGCCCAACACCACCGGTTATTCCGACCGGCCGGTCGTCCAGGGCGGCGCCTGCTTCGCGCGCAACCGGAAGGGCCAGCTCGTCCGCGTCGCCCCGTCCAACTGCCCCGAGCTCGCGGCTCCGGAGGAGGGGCAGCCGGCGGAGTGAGCCTCAGCAGCGGAGCCGGCCCTCCCAGACGCTGAAGGCGCCCTTGAGGCTGCGGCGGTCGAGCTTGCAGCCCGTGCCCTCGGCGACCTGCCCGATGGCGTCGGCCGCGTCCTCCCGGAGATCCGCCTCGTGGACGCCGAACACACTGTCCACGAAGATCGCCTGCACGTCGATCTGATCCCGCCTGGCCGAGGGCCGCGCATAGACATCCACCCCCCGCCCCTCCACGACCGCCCGATCCGGCTCCCGCCCCACATATTTCAGCGAGGGCGAGGAGCAGGCGGCGAGGGTCAGCATCGCTGCCGCCGCTGCTTTCGCCCCTGACCTCATCGCCACCTCCCTGGGCTCGCCACGGAGATGCTCGCTCCGAAGCGGTTAATGCAGGGTTAACGGGGCGCGACGGCGCGCCCCTTGGCAAGCGGGCGCGGCGCGGGCAGCATGGGGACATGCTCAAGCGCCACGACTTCGAAATCGCCGCGATCTACGTGCCCGGGCCGCGCCGCCGGACGCTCGACCCCGCGAAGGTCGAGGCGCTGGCGGCGGACATCCTGGAGAACGGCCAGACGACCCCGATCCGCTGCCGCCACGACGCGAAGGCCGACCGCCTCGTGCTGATCGAGGGCTACCACCGCCTCGAGGCGCTCAAGGCGCTCGGCGAGACCCGCGTCATCGGCTACCTGGTGCAGGCGCGAGTGCACTGACCGTGATAATGGTCAGTCCACACTTCACTTATCCATCTTCAGTGCGTTGATGAAGGCCTCCTGGGGGATGTCGACCCTCCCGAACTGGCGCATCTTCTTCTTGCCGGCCTTCTGTTTGTCGAGGAGTTTGCGTTTGCGGGTGGCGTCGCCGCCGTAGCATTTGGCGGTGACGTCCTTGCGGAGCGCGGACAGGGTCTCGCGGGCGATGACGCGGCCGCCGATGGCCGCCTGGATCGGGATCTTGAACATGTGCTGCGGGATCAGCTCTTTCAGCTTCTCGCACATCTGCCGGCCGCGGCTCTCCGCCTTCTCGCGGTGGACGATGGTGGCGAGGGCGTCGACCGGCTCCTCGTTCACGAGGATCGCCATCTTCACCAAGGCCCCGGCCTCGTAGCCGTCCATCTGGTAGTCGAAGCTCGCATAGCCCTTGGTGACCGATTTCAGCCGGTCGTAGAAGTCGAAGACCACCTCGTTCAAGGGCAGGCGGTAGACGACCATGGCGCGGGAGCCGGCATAGGTGAGGTCGGTCTGCACGCCGCGGCGCTCCTGGCAGAGCTTAAGCACGTCGCCGAGGAACTCGTCGGGCACGAGGATGGTGGCCTTGATCCAGGGCTCCTCGATGCGGTCGACCTTCACCATGTCGGGCATGTCGGCGGGGTTGTGCATCTCGCGCATCTGCCCGTCGGTCATGTAGAGGTGATAGACCACCGAGGGGGCGGTGGTGATCAGGTCGATGCCGTATTCGCGCTCGAGCCGGTCGCGGATCACCTCGAGATGCAGCAGCCCGAGGAAGCCGCAGCGGAAGCCGAAGCCGAGGGCGGCGGAGGTCTCCATCTCGTGGGAGAAGGAGGCGTCGTTGAGGGCGAGCTTCTCGATGGCGTCGCGGAGCTGCTCGAAATCGTTGGAATCGACCGGGAAGAGGCCGCAGAAGACCACCGGGACCGAGGGCTTGAAGCCCGGCAGCGGCGCGGCGCAGGGCTTCTTCTCGTGGGTGATGGTGTCGCCGACCCGGGTGTCGCGGACCTGCTTGATCGAGGCGGTGAGGAAGCCGATCTCGCCGGGGGCGAGCTCCCCGGTGAGGGTCATCGTGGGGGTGAAGACGCCGACGCGGTCGACCTGGTAGGTCGCGCCGGTCTGCATCATCTTGATCCGGTCGCCCTTCTTAAGCGCGCCGTCGATCACGCGCACGAGGACGACGACCCCGAGATAGGCGTCGTAGTAGCTGTCCACCAGCATCGCCTTGAGCGGGGCGTCTGGCTCGCCCTCGGGCGGCGGCAGGCGGGTGACGATCGCCTCGAGCACGTCCTCGATGCCGAGCCCGGTCTTGGCGGAGATCAGCACGGCGTCGGAGGCGTCGATCCCGATCACGTCCTCGATCTGCTCGGCCACGCGCTCGGGCTCGGCGGCGGGCAGGTCGATCTTGTTGAGGACGGGGACGATCTCGTGATCCGCCTCGATCGCCTGATAGACATTGGCGAGCGTCTGCGCCTCGACCCCCTGGGAGGCGTCGACGACGAGGAGCGAGCCCTCGACCGCCTGCATCGAGCGCGACACCTCGTAGCCGAAATCCACATGGCCGGGCGTGTCGATCAGGTTGAGCTTGTATTCCTGCCCGTCCTTGGCCTTGTAGATCAGGCGCACGGTCTGCGCCTTGATCGTGATGCCGCGCTCGCGCTCGATGTCCATCGAGTCGAGGAGCTGGGCCTTCATCTCGCGCTCGGTGACGGTGTTGGTCGACTGGATCAGCCGGTCGGCGAGGGTCGACTTCCCGTGGTCGATATGCGCGACGATGGAGAAGTTGCGGATGTGCTTTTGCGTGGCCATAGGATGGCTTATGGCGCAATCCGGGCCACGGTCAAGCGGGCTGCGACAGGCTTTCCGGGCGCCGCCGCGGTCGTTTGTGGACCGAGCGCGGCGTGCTACAACTGCCGTTGTGAAACGCTATGGAGGACGCGATGGCCAAGATCGACGCCGGGACGCAGAAGCTGATCGAGCAGGCGCTCGCGAAGGAGCTGAAGCGGCTTCCTCTCGACAACCTGAAATCCATCGACAAGCTCGAGGCGGAATTGAAGGCCGTGAAGGCCGAACTCGCCGAGGCGCGGAAGTTCCTCGCGAAGGTGGCGACCGAGACCGGCGACGTAAAGGCCGATCTGGACCGGGAGCTGATGTCGCTCTACAAGACCGTGGGTGCGAATTTGAAAGTGAGTGAGGCGAACACACAGAAGCAAATGAAAAATTACGAAGACATCGTTGACATTCTCAAATTTTCAGACGAGCGCTACCGCGAGCTCAGCAAGAGGCTCGAGAAGCTCGAGAAGCAAAAGGGCTAGCCTCGGGTCCGCCCTGCGCGGGCTCCCATCCGCCCCGGCCGGTGTGGCGCGACACCGTTTCGGGGACGCGTCCCCTCTACTGACGGAACCGGAGCGAGGCGGGAGGAGCGGCGCCGGACGGCGCGCGGATAGCGGTGTCGGCCGGGGTGAGCGCCGCGCTCAGATCCGGGCGCGGGCGAGGGCGGCGGCGAGGCCGTCGGCAGCGTCCTCGATGAGATCGAGCGCGCGGACGAAATCCTCCGTCGCGCCTTCGTAGGGGTCGGCGATCTCGACGCCCTCGGGATGGAGCAGCCGCAATCCTCCGGCCCGCGCAGCGGGCGCCTGGGCGAGGAGGCCGTCGAGCACATAGCGGTCGACGGCGAAGACGCGGTCGTAGCGCGCGAAATCCGCGCTGGCGAGCGCCCGGGCACGGAAGCCCTCGATCCGGTAGCCCCGCGCCGCGGCCACCGCGCGGGCGCGCGGGTCGGGCGGCTCGCCCGGCGAGACGACGCTGATCCCGGCGCTCTCCACGGCCTCGACGAGCCCCGCCCGCCCGAGCCGCGCCCGCAGCACCGCCTCGACCATCGGGCCCCGGCAGACATTTCCGAAATCGACGCATAACAGCCGCATCAGGCCGCGCTCCCATTCCTTCGGCCGGCGACCCTATCCCCCGCCTCGTCGCCTGCCCAGCCATCATTTGCACAAATTCCGGGCAGGTCCGAGGGGTCATTTGCGGGGCTTGGCGCGGCGGGTGGGGGCGGCGGCGGCGGGGTCGTCGGGCCAGGGATGGCGGGGGTAGCGGGCCCGCATCTCCCGGGCGACCTCCGCCCAGGCGCCGGTCCAGAAGCCCGGCAGGTCCCGGGTGATCTGCACCGGCCGGCCTGCGGGCGAGAGCAGCTCCAGGACGAGGGGCACCGGCGGGTCCCCGGTCGTCGGGTGCTCCGTGGTGCCGAACAGCTCCTGCACGCGCACGGAGAGGGTGGGCTCGGCGCGGGCGTAGTCGATGGCGATGCGGCTGCCGAGCGGGGTCTCGATCCGCTCGGGCGCGGCGCGGTCCACCTCCTGTGCGAGCTCCCATCCGAGATCGGCCCGGAGCGCGCCGGCGAGATCGACGCCCGCGGTCTCCTCGATCCGGGCGAGCCCGGCGAGATGGGGGGCGAGCCAGTCCTCGAGGCGGGCGAGGAGGCCCGTCTCCGACCAGTCGGGCAGGCGGGCCGCGAGCGGACCCGTGCCGGCCGCCAGCCAGCGCACCCGGGCGAGGAGGCGGCGGGCCGCGTCCGGCCAGGGCAGCGCGTCGAGCCCGCGGGCGCGGATGCCCTCGACGAGCGCGGCGCCGAGCGCCTCGGCGGGGGCGTCGGTCCAGATGCGGCTCGCGAGCGCGATGGCGCCCAAGCGCTCCTCCCGGCGTGCGACGACCCGGCCCTCGCGCTTCGACCAGCGCGCCTCCGAGACCCAGCCGATGCGCGCGCCCAGCACCTCGCGCAGCTCCGCCTCGGCGATGGGGGCGGCGAGGCGGATCTCGGCCTCCCGGCCCGCATCCTCGAGCTCGGCGGCGACGAGGAGGCGCGCGCCCGCGAGCGGGTCCTCGGCCCGGAGCCGCGCGCCGCGCCCGCCGGAGAGGAGATGGCGCGCCGCCTCGCCGGGGCGGCGCAGGCCGATGCGGTCCGGATAGGCATGGGCGAGGAGCCGGCCCGCCGCGGCGCGGGCCCGCGCCGGATCGGCCCGCGCGCGGGAGAGCCGGCGCGCCTCGGCGCGGATGCGCGCGAGGGCCCCGCGGTCGGTCCCCTCTGGCGCGCGGTCGCCGGCGAGGGCCGCGAGGCGCGCCCCGAGATCGCTGCCGAGCCCGCGGGGGAAGGGGTCGCGGTCGGCGAGCAGCGCGGCGAGGAGGGCGGCCTCCCCCCCGAGCCCCGCCGCCTCGCCCCGCACCAGCATCTCGGCGAGGCGCGGATGGGCGGGCAGCTCGGCGAGGCGCCGGCCATGCGGGGTGATCCGGCCCCCGGCGTCGAGCGCGCCGAGCCCCTCGAGGAGCGCCCGGGCTTCCGCCATCGCGGGAGCGGGCGGCGGGTCGAGGAAGGCCAGATCAGCGGGCTCGGCGCCCCAGGCGGCGAGCTCGAGGGCGAGGGGCGCGAGGTCGGCCTCCAGGATCTCCGCCGGCGCGGCCTCCGGCAGGGCGCCCTCTTCGGCCCGGCTCCAGAGCCTGTAGCAGAGGCCGGGGCCGAGGCGCCCGGCGCGGCCGCGGCGCTGCTCGGCCTCGGCGCGGGAGACGGGGACGGTGACGAGCCGACCCATGCCCGTCGCCGGATGCACCCGCTGGCGCCGGGCGCGCCCGCCGTCGACGACGATGCGCACGCCGGCGACGGTGAGCGAGGTCTCGGCGATGGCGGTCGCGAGGACGACGCGGCGCCGGCCGTCCGGCTCGGGGAGGAGGGCGGTGCGCTGCGCCTCGGCGGGGAGGGCGCCGTAGAGGGGGCGGAGCGCGACCCCGGGGAGGCGCCCGGCGAGCAGCGCCTCGACGCGGCGGATCTCGCCCGCCCCGGGGAGGAAGGCGAGGACGTCGCCGCCGGGCGCATGCGCCGTCTCGGCGAGGGCTCGGACGATCAGATCGGCCATCGCGCCCTCGAAGGCGCCGCGCGCGCGGGGGGGCGGGCGGTCGAGCCAGCGGGTCTCGACCGGGTGGAGCCGGCCCTCGCTCTCGATCACCGGCGCGCCGCCGAGGAGGCCGGAGACCGCTGCCGCGTCGAGCGTCGCCGACATCGCGAGCAGGCGCAGCTCGGGGCGGAGCGCGCCCTGCACCTCGAGCGCGAGGGCGAGGCCGAGATCGCTGTGGATCGAGCGCTCGTGGATTTCGTCGAACAGGATCGCGGCGACGCCGGGGAGCTCCGGATCGCTCTGCAGGAGGCGGGTGAGGACGCCTTCGGTGACCACCTCGATCCGGGTGTCGCGGCCGATGCGGCTCTCGCCGCGGATGCGGTAACCGACGGCCCCGCCCGGCCGCTCGCCGAGGCTCTCGGCGAGGCGCTCTGCGGCGGCGCGGGCGGCGATGCGGCGCGGCTCGAGCATCAGGATGCGCCCGCCGCGGACCCACGGCTCGTGGAGGAGCGCGAGGGGCACGCGGGTCGTCTTGCCCGCGCCGGGAGGGGCGACGAGCACGGCCGCCGTCCCCGCCGCGAGCGCCGCGCGGAGGTCCGGCAGGACGGCGTCGATCGGCAGCGCGCTCCCCTCCATGGCCCGACCCATAGCGCGGCACGCGGCGCGGCGCGAGGCCGTCTCGGCCCGCGGGCGCTGGCCGAGACTGGGCGAGCGGGCGGGACTGCGGCGGGCGCGCCGCCCCGCCGCCGCCCCCACCCGCCCACCCGGCCGGCGGCGGGGCGGCGGGCCCGCCGCAGTCCCGCCGTCCCGCATGGCTCGGTTCGGGGTCCCTCGCAGGCGCGGCCGCGCCGGAGCCCCGCCCGCGCCGACGCGCCGCGTTGCCTCCGTCCGGCCTTGCGGCGGAGACAGGGGCACACAGCAGTCGAGGAGGCTCCATGACCGACGCGCCCGATTACGGCTCCCCGCTCTTCGCCGCGCTCCGCGACGCCGCCGCGGAGCCCTGGGCGGCCTATGTCCGCCATCCCTTCGTGGCGGGGCTCGGGGACGGGTCGCTGCCGCGGGCGTGCTTCCTGCATTACCTCCGGCAGGACTATGTCTTCCTCGTCCATTTCAGCCGGGCCTGGGCGCTCGTCGCCGCCAAGAGCGGGCGGCTGGAGGAGATGCGCCCCGCCGCCACGGTGCTCGACGCGCTCATCAACCACGAGATGGCCCTGCATGTGGCGAAATGCGCCGAGGCCGGCATCTCCGAGGCCGAGCTCGCGGCGACCGAGGAGGCCCCGGAGAACCTCGCCTACACCCGCTACGTGCTCGAGACCGGCCATGCGGGGGACGTGCTCGATCTGCTCGTCGCGCTCGCCCCTTGCGTGCTCGGCTATGGGGAGATCGGCCGGCGACTGGCCGCGGAGGCCGCGCCGGGCGGGCCCTATGCGGATTGGATCGCGACCTATGGCGGGGCGGAGTATCAGGGCGTGTGCGAGACCATGGGAGGGCTTCTCGAGACCGCGGCCGCCGCGCGCATCGGCCCCGCGCTCGACGCCTCGC
Source organism: uncultured Limibaculum sp. (assembly GCA_964576075.1). Classification (GTDB taxonomy): domain Bacteria; phylum Pseudomonadota; class Alphaproteobacteria; order Rhodobacterales; family Rhodobacteraceae; genus Thermohalobaculum. The sequence goes on from CAZNTX010000075.1 coordinate 10,518, forward strand.
CCCGCGCCGCGGCGCTGCGGGGGATCTTCGCCACCGCGACGCGGCTCGAGGGGGCGTTCTGGGCGATGGGGCTCAGAGGGAGGTGAGCCGCCTCACCTCTCCGGCCTGAGCGCCAGGACCGCCGTACCGAAGGGCGTCTCGGCCACGGCCCGCGCGAAGCGGTGGCCGCCGTCCGCCCGGCGGACATAGTCCACGGCGAAGTCGAAGGGCGGCTTCTCCAGCATCTTCGGCTTGAAGCCCGCCACCCGGCGCAGTTCGGCCTTGCAGCGCACCCCCTCCGCGATCGGCCGGTCCGGGGCCATCTGCGCCGCATGCCGCCGCCGGCCGTCGAAGACCTCGACGCGACGGAGGCACGGCTCCGCGCCGGGCGGGGCCGCGAGGGCGGCGAGGATGGCGGAGAGCGGATCGAGGGTGCCGGCCTGCGTCCCGGCCTCGATCGACCAGGGCTTCGGCTCGAAGGGGGGCCGCGCCGACACCTCGGGCGCCCCGCCCGCGCCGTAGCGGATCTCCACCTCGCGCCGCTTCTTCCCGCGGGCATCCGCGGCGTAGCGCAGAGGGCGCCAGCCGGCGGGGCCGATCTCCCCCTCAGCGCTCAGATCGAGGGCGAAGGCGAAGAAGCGGCGCACGACGCCTTGGGTCTCGAAGCTGAGCCGGCCGGCATATCGCCCCGGCGCGCGCTCGAGGCTGACGGCGAACGCCCCGATCCTGAGCCCGCCGACATGGAAATCGTAGATGTCGGGCGCGGCGGCCGGCCGCGTCGCCGCCGCGGCGGGACCGGCCTCCGCCGCCCCCGTCCAAAGCGCGAGACCCGCCCCCGCGAGCCAGACCGCAAGCCGTCGCCCGCCCATGCGCGCCTCTCCGCATTGCCACCGACCTGGCAGAGGACTTAGACCGGTTCCGGCCGCGGCACAGGCCCCGGCGAGCGGACGGGAGGGAGCATGGCCGAGCCGCGCGGGAGCGAGGAGATCGAGGCCGAGGCGGCGCGGCTCGCCGCGGCCCTCGGGCGGGGCGACCGGCGCGCCCTCGCCCGCGGCATCACCCGCATCGAATCGACCCGGAGCCAGGACCGCCGCCTCGCCCGCGCCCTCGTCGCGGCGCTCGGCCCCGAAGCCGGGGGGGCGCTCAGGATCGGGATCACCGGCACGCCCGGGGTGGGCAAGTCGAGCTTCATCGAGCGGTTCGGGCTGATGCTGATCGAGGCGGGCAAGCGCGTCGCGGTGTTGGCGGTCGATCCGTCCTCGGCGCGCTCTGGCGGCTCGATCCTCGGGGACAAGACGCGGATGGAGCGGCTCTCGCGGGCGCCGGAGGCCTTCATCCGGCCCTCGCCCGCGGGCCGCGCCCTCGGCGGCGTCGCCCGGCGCACGCGCGAGACGATCCGCCTCGTCGAGGCCGCGGGCTTCGACGTGGTGATCGTGGAGACCGTCGGCGTCGGGCAGTCGGAGACGCTGGTGGCGGAGATGACCGATCTCTTCCTCCTGCTGATCGCGCCCGGCGGGGGGGACGATCTCCAAGGGGTCAAGCGCGGGATCATGGAGATGGCCGATCTCGTGGTGGTCAACAAGGCCGACGGCGCGCTCGAGCCGATCGCGCAGGCGACGCGGGCGGACTATGCCGGCGCGCTCGGGCTTCTGCGCAAGCGCAAGGGCGATCCCGAGGGCATTCCCGCCGCGATGACGGCCTCCGCCGCGACCGGCGCGGGGCTCGAGGAGATCTGGCAGCGCCTTTCCGATCTCGACGCCTGGCGCGCGGAGACCGGCTGGCGCGCCGAGCGCCGCCGCGCGCAGGCGGTGGCGGCGTTCGACCGGGCCTTCGGCGAGGGGCTGATCCAGGCGGCGGAGGAGGACCCCCGGCTCGGCACCGCGCTCGCCCGGGCCCGCATTCGGGTCGGCGCCGGGGAGGCGCTGCCCGAGGATGCGGCGGATGCCTGCCTCGCGCAATTTCTCTCCGGCCGCGGGGGTGCCTCGGAAACATCGTGACCGGCGGCAAGATGTGTGTCACACTTCTGTCATAGAACGGAGGTGCACGGATCGGGAGCGCTGCGGATGAGGCGACTGAGACAGGCGGTGACGGGGATCTTGATCGGCGGGCTGTTCGCGCTCGGCGGGGACTGGCCGGGGGCGGTCGTGGGCGCGGAGGAGCGCGCCGGATACGCCGCCGCCTGCAACACCTACGACAACCGCGCCCGCTTCCGCCCGCGCACCCCGCCGGTCGAGTTCGTCGTGATGATGGCCGAGGGCTGCCGCGCCGCGCTTCTCTCGCTCGAGACGGGCAGCCCGCTCGAGCGGCGCCGGGCGGCGGCCTATCTCGCGCGGCTCGAGGCGTTCCGCGACGTGGTGGTGCAGATCGCGCTCGACCGGACCTACGGGGCGGGGGCCGATCCGTTTTCCCGGCCGAAGGAGGCGGGCGCGCGGATCCGCCCGCTCGGCGCGGTGTCGGAGACCGGCGAGTTCCTGATCGCGCATCGCATGGGGCTTCTGGCCGCCTTCCGCTCCTGGGCCTCCGAGGCCGGGGAGCCGGCTTTCGCGCAAGGCTCCGTGCCGAAGGGCTGAGGCCGCGCCGGCCGCGAGCGCCGGGAGCGAGCCCCCGGGGGGCTTGCGCCGGCGCCGCGCCTCGCGTAGATCGCGGGTTGGCCGGAGGGGTATAGCTCAGTTGGTAGAGCATCGGTCTCCAAAACCGAGGGTCGGGGGTTCGAGTCCCTCTGCCCCTGCCAGGCCCCGCGGCGCTCTGCGCCACGATCTCGCCGAGAGGAGCCGGAGATGATCAACCCCGCCCAGTTCGTCGCCCAGGTCCGCACCGAGGCCTCGAAGGTCGTGTGGCCCTCGCGCAAGGAAGCGGGGATGACGACGATCATGGTCTTCGTGATGACCATCCTCGTCGCGATCTTCTTCTTCATCGTGGACCAGATCCTCTCGCTCGCGATCGACTTCCTGCTCTCGCTCTGAGGGGGAGATTCGGGGGTTGCGCCGCAGCGCGGCCGCGGATAGAGAACAGGCTTCCGATCCAGAGCGATCTCGGCGCGCCACGGGCTCTCCCTGCGGCGCGCCGGGTCGTGTTCGACGGGCCGCGCCGGGCGGGAACGAGGCCCGGGACGAGTTGAGGTGACGGGACCGATGGCGAAGCGCTGGTATGCGGTGCATGTGCTCTCGAATTTCGAGAAGAAGGTCGCCGAGGCGATCCGCGAGGCCGTGGAGCAGCACGGCCTGCAGGAGGAGATCGACGAGGTGCTCGTGCCCACCGAGGAGGTGACCGAGGTGCGCCGCGGGCAGAAGGTGCAGGCGGAGAAGCGCTTCATGCCGGGCTACGTGCTCGTCAAGATGGACATGACGGACCGCGCCTATCACCTGATCAACGACATCCAGCGCGTCACCGGCTTCCTCGGGCCGCAGGGCAAGCCGACGCCGCTGCGCGAGCGTGAGGTGGCGCGCATCCTCAACCAGGTCGAGGAGGGGCTCGAGCGCCCGCGCCCCGCGATCACCTTCGAGATCGGCGAGACGGTCTCGGTCACCGACGGGCCCTTCGAGGGCTTCACCGGGATGGTGGAGGATGTCGACGAGGAGGCCGCGCGCCTCAAGGTGTCGGTGACGATCTTCGGCCGGGCGACCCCGGTCGAGCTCGAATACGCCCAGGTCAGCAAGGCGGCCTGAGGCGGCAGAGGTGGGAGGCGAGGGCGGCGCGCCGTCCGGACCGGACCACCCCACGGCAGCGGCTCGGGGCGCGCCCCGGCCTGATGGAGTGAGACGATGGCGAAGAAAGTGATCGGCCACCTGAAGCTTCAGGTCCCGGCCGGCAAGGCGAACCCCTCGCCCCCGATCGGCCCCGCGCTCGGCCAGCGGGGCATCAACATCATGGAATTCTGCAAGGCCTTCAACGCGAAGAGCCAGGAGATGGAGCCGGGCGCCCCGTGCCCGACGATCATCACCTACTACGCGGACAAGTCCTTCACCTTCGAGATCAAGACGCCGCCGGCGAGCTACTATCTCAAGAAGGCGGCGAAGCTGAAATCCGGAGCGAAGACCCCGGGGCGCGAGACGGTGGCCACGGTCACCCGCAAGCAGATCGAGGAGATCGCCGAGGCGAAGATGAAGGACCTCAACGCCACCACGATCGAGGCGGCGATGAAGATCATCCTCGGGAGCGCGCGCTCCATGGGCATCGAGGTGAAGTGATGGCGAAGCTGTCGAAGCGCGTCCGGGCGGTCCGGGAAGCCGTCGCCGGCAAGGGGCCGCTGCCGCTCGAGGAGGCGGTGGGGCTGATCAAGGCCAATGCGACGGCGAAGTTCGACGAGTCGGTCGAGGTGGCGATCAATCTCGGCGTGGATCCCCGCCATGCGGACCAGATGGTGCGCGGCGCGGTCACGCTGCCGAACGGCACCGGCAAGAGCGTGCGCGTCGCCGTCTTCGCCCGCGGCCCGAAGGCCGACGAGGCGACCGAGGCAGGGGCGGACATCGTCGGCGCCGAGGATCTGATGCAGACGATCCAGGGCGGCACCATCGAGTTCGACAAGTGCATCGCGACGCCGGACATGATGCCGGTCGTCGGCCGGCTCGGGAAGATCCTCGGCCCCCGCGGGCTGATGCCGAACCCGAAGATCGGGACGGTGACGATGGACGTGGCCCAGGCGGTCAAGGACGCCAAGGGCGGGCAGATCACCTTCCGCGTCGAGAAGGCGGGGATCGTGCATGCGGGCGTCGGCAAGGCCTCGTTCGGGGCCGGGCAGATCGTCGAGAACATCCGCGCCCTCGTCGACGCGATCCAGCGCTCGAAGCCCACGGGCGCGAAGGGCCAGTATCTCAAGAAGCTGTCGGTGAGCTCGACCATGGGCCCCGGCATCGCGGTGACGCTCGACAGCCTGGCCGCGCCGGAGGCGCAGGCGGCGGAGTGAGGAGATCCCCCGGGAGACCGGGGGCGTAGACGGGCGGGGGAGCCTCGCCCGGACCTGTCCGAGACGGTCGGCGGCGCCTCGCGCGCGGAAGTCCGGCCATAGACGGGGATGCGAGACGGATCGGGCGGGGTCGTCGCGGCCTCGCCCCGGTTGCGGTTCCACCCCGGGGCAGACCGAGCGGACCGGTCGCGGCCCTGAGGTCGCGGCGGGTCGATCGAAACGGCGGGACGGGGTCAGAGCCCGCATCGCCAAGCTGGAGAGTGACTTTGGACAGAGCTCAGAAATCTGCGGCCGTCGCGGAGCTCTCGGAGATCGTCGATACCTCGGGCGTGATCATCGTCGCGCAATACACGGGGATGTCGGTGTCCGAGATGTCGGCGTTGCGCCTCGCGATGCGCGAGGGCGACGCCCGCTTCAAGGTGGCCAAGAACAGGCTCGTCAAGATCGCGCTCGACGGCAAGCCCCAGGAGGTCGGCAAGGACCTCTTCAAGGGACCGACCGGGATCTGCTTCAGCCAGGACCCGGTCGCCGCGTCGAAGGTCGCCACGGAATTCGCCAAGAAGAACAAGAAGTTCGTTGTTGTTGGCGGGGTCCTGGGCGGTCAGCTTCTGAACGAGGAGGGGGTCAAGTCGCTCGCCGACATGCCCTCGATCGACGAGCTTCGGGCGAAGCTCATCGGCATCCTCAAGGCGCCGCTCGCCAAGATGGCGGGCGTTCTCGAGGCCCCGGCCGTCAAGATGGCCGGCGTTCTCAAGGCGCCGCCGCAGAAGCTTCTCGGCGTCCTCAAGGCCTACGAGGCCAAACAGACCGAGGGCGCGGACGCGGGCTGACGGGGCTTATGAGCGCGCTCGGGCAGAGCGCAGGAACCCAACCACACGAACCGAGACAGGACCAAGACCATGGCCGATCTGGAAAAACTGAAGGAAGAGCTGTCGAACCTCACCGTCCTCGAGGTGGCCGAGCTCGCGAAGATGCTCGAGGATCACTGGGGCGTCGAGGCGGCGTCGGGCGGCGGCATGATGATGCCGATGGCGATGCCGGGCGCGGCCCCGGGCGGCGGCGACGCGGCCCCGGCCGAGGAGGAGAAGACGGAGTTCGACGTCATCCTCAAATCGGCGGGCGACAAGAAGATCAACGTCATCAAGGAGGTCCGCGCGATCACCTCGCTCGGGCTGAAGGAGGCGAAGGAGCTCGTCGAGGCCGGCGGCAAGCCGGTGAAGGAGGGCATCCCGAAGGCCGAGGCCGAGGAGATCGCCAACAAGCTCAAGGAGGCCGGCGCCGAGGTCGAGATCAAGTGATCCGACCCGCGGCCTGAGCCGTATATACGAATTCGGGGGATCCGGCTTCGGCCGGGCCCCCTTGCCGGCCGGGCAGGGCCCGCCGGCGCCGCGGAACGAGGCCCGAGCAAGATCGGCGGGGGTCGCCGGTCGAGGAATGGGGCGGTTCCGCGTTCGGAGCCAGGCGCCGCGCCGCCCCAGCGCCGCGCCATGTGAACCGAACCGATCCGAGGGATCTTCATGGGCGAACTTTTCTCCGGCCGCAAGCGCATCCGCAAGTATTTCGGGAACATCCGCGAGGTGGCGGAACTTCCGAACCTGATCGAGGTGCAGAAGCGGTCCTACGACTATTTTCTGGAGAGCGGCGACACTCCGGCTCCCCTCGACGGCGAGGGGCTGATGGGCGTGTTCCAGTCGGTCTTTCCGATCAAGGATTTCAACGAGACGGCGGTTCTGGAGTTCGTGCGTTACGAGCTCGAGGCGCCGAAATACGATGTCGAGGAGTGCCAGCAGCGCGACATGACCTATGCCGCGCCGCTCAAGGTGACGCTGCGGCTCATCGTCTTCGAAGTCGAGGAGGACACCGGCGCCAAGTCCGTCAAGGACATCAAGGAGCAGGACGTCTATATGGGCGACATGCCGCTGATGACGAAGCACGGGACCGTCGTCGTCAACGGCACTGAGCGGGTGATCGTCAGCCAGATGCACCGCTCCCCCGGCGTGTTCTTCGACCATGACAAGGGCAAGACGCATGCCTCGGGCAAGCTGCTCTTCGCTTCGCGGGTCATCCCCTATCGCGGGTCGTGGTTCGACTTCGAGTTCGACGCCAAGGACGTGGTCTATGTGCGGATCGACCGGCGCCGCAAGCTGCCGGTGACGACGCTGCTCTACGCGCTCGGCCTCGATCAGGAGGCGATCTGCGACTATTTCTACAATCGGATCGCCTATCGCCGCCATGGCGAGGGCTGGTCCGTCGCCTTCAACCCGGATCGGCTGAAGGGGTCCTCGCCGAGCTACGATCTCGTCGACGCCGCGACCGGCGAGGTGATCGCGCCCGCGGGGCAGAAGCTCACCCCGCGCAAGCTCAAGAAGCTCGCCGAGTCGGGCGTCGAGCGCGTGCTCGCCCCCTTCGAGGCGATCCACGGCCGCTTCGCCGCCTGCGACATGATCGACGAGCAGACCGGCGAGATCTTCGTCGAGGCCGGCGACCCGCTCGACCCGGAGGTCGTGGAGCGGCTGATCGGCGCGGGCTTCGAGACCGTCGAGACGCTCGACATCGACAACGTGACCGTCGGCGGCTACATCCGCCAGACCATGGCGGTCGACAAGAATCTCGACCGCGAGACCGCGCTCCTCGACATCTACCGCGTCATGCGCCCCGGCGAGCCGCCGACCCTCGACGCGGCGGAGGCGATGTTCCAGAGCCTCTTCTTCGATGCCGAGCGCTACGATCTCTCCGCCGTCGGCCGCGTGAAGATGAACATGCGCCTCGATCTCGACGCGCCGGACACCCAGCGCACGCTGCGCCGGGAGGACATCCTCGCCGTCGTCAAGGCGATGGTCGAGCTGCGCGACGGGCGCGGCGAGATCGACGATATCGACCATCTCGGCAACCGGCGCGTCCGCTCCGTGGGCGAGCTGATGGAGAAC
>CAZNTX010000076.1:0-18034 GCA_964576075.1 uncultured Limibaculum sp.
CAAAAGGAGAACAGACTCGACTTACGAGTGGCCCTGAGAAAAGGGGCAGGTCAACGCCCTTGCCGTCGCCGAGCTTGGCCTGCCAGGCGAGGACGACCTTGAGCTGCTTCTCGGTCGCCTTGCGGAAGGTCTCGGCGGACATGCAGAGCTTGGTGATCTCGGTCACCGACTTGATCGAATCGCGCACCACCGTCCGCCAGGCCAGGAGATCGGCGCCAGAGGTGCCCACGAGCTTGGCGATGGCGAAGCCGAGCGAGGCGAATTTCAGGCCGAGCTTGATCCCGGCGCGGATCTTGTAGCCTTTGTAATCCTTTTTGGTCTTCTGGTATTTGGCGAAGGCATCCATGATGCCTTTCTCGATGTTCGCCTCTGCGGCCTCGGCCTCGGTCCGGATCTCCTTGATGAACTTCTGCTGGACCGCATCCCACTTCTTGTTGAAGGCGATGATTTCCTTGTCCTTGTCAAACTCCTTGGAGATCTTCTCGAGCTCGGCCTCGGTCTCCTTGACCTTCTTCGCGGCGCTCTCGATGAATTTCTTGTATTCGTTCGACCCGCCATCCGAAAGCTTCTGCAGCAGCAGCGGGTCCTTGTCGAGCTTCTTGTAGAGGTCCTTGTCGAAGTCGACGACGACTTCGATCGGGTTGGCCTCCCATTCGATGTATTTCGGGCTGGCCTTCTTCTTGACCTCGCCCCACCAGTTGCCGGAGATCATGGTCTCTTTTGGCATCGTGTCGCTCCCCTGCGGTTCCAGCCATCCGTGTGCTGGAGGGAAGATGGGGGAAAATGCCAAAGATTGCTTGAGGAGATACCCAAGCGTTACGAATTTGCGCCCGTGTATCGGCCCGGTATCAGGCGGCCTCTGCGGCGAGAGGGAGCGGGATCGCGAGGCCCGCCTCGTCGAACAGGCGCAGCTTGCCCGGCTCGAGGTCGATGCCGACGGCGGTGCCCTCTTCTGGCGGGCGCGTCTCGCGCAGGCGGACGACGACGCGGTGCATCTCCCGCTCCTGCAGCACGTCCACATGCACGAAGAGGTCGGAGCCCAGATGCTCGACGAGCTCCACCGAGCCACCGAGCGGCGTCGCCCCGATCGGGCGCAGGATGAAATGCTCGGGCCGCACGCCGATGGACACCGGCGTCCCGTCCGGCCGGTCGAGATGGCAGAAGCCCGCATCGGCGAACCAGACCGCCCCCTCGCGCACGACGCCCGGCAGGATGTTCATCGCCGGGCTGCCGATGAAGCCCGCGACGAAGAGGGTCGCCGGGCGCTCGTAGAGCTCCATCGGCGTGCCGATCTGCTCGATCCGCCCGTCCTTCATGGCCACCAGCCGGTCGGCGAGGGTCATCGCCTCCACCTGGTCGTGGGTGACGTAGAGCGAGGTGGTGCCGAGCTCGCGCTGCAGCCGCTTGATCTCGAGGCGCATCTGCACGCGCAGCTTGGCGTCGAGATTGGAGAGCGGCTCGTCGAAGAGGAAGAGCTTGGGGTCGCGCACGATGGCCCGCCCCATCGCCACGCGCTGGCGCTGCCCGCCCGAGAGCTGGCGCGGCTTGCGCCGGAGAAGCTCCGAGAGGCCGAGGCTCTCGGCCGCCGCGCGCACCTTGCGCCGGATCTCAGGGATGGGCTCGCCGCGGTTCTTCAGCCCGTAGGCCAGGTTCTCGTAGACCGTCATATGCGGGTAGAGCGCGTAGTTCTGGAACACCATGGCGATGTCGCGCTCGGCGGGCTCGAGGCGGTTGACCTTGCGCCCGTCGATCAGGAGATCGCCCGCGGTGATGCTCTCGAGCCCGGCCACCATGCGCAGGAGGGTGGACTTCCCGCAGCCCGAGGGGCCGACGATGACGATGAGTTCCCCGTCGCCCACCTCGAGATCGACGCCGTCCACCGCATTGGTCCCCTTGGCGTAGGACTTGGTCAGCCCCTGCATCGTGACGGTGGCCATCGCTCAGCTCTCCCTCTCGCCGGGGCGGGTCATTTGTCGGTCTCCGTCAGGCCCTTGACGAAGAGCTTCTGCATCGCCAGCACCACGATCACCGGCGGCAGCATGGCGAGCACCGCCGTCCCCATGATCTCGTGCCAGACGGGCAGGGCCTCGCCCGAATTCACCATGCGCTGGATGCCCATGACGACGGTGGTGTAGTCCGCGTCGGTGGTGACCACGAGCGGCCAGAGATACTGGTTCCAGCCATAGATGAAGAGGATGATGGTCAGCGCCGCGATGTTGGTCCGGCTCATCGGCAGCAGGATGTCGCGGAAAAAGCGCCAGGGGCCGGCGCCGTCCATCTTCGCCGCCTCGACCAGCTCGTCGGGGATGGTGAGGAACACCTGCCGGAACAGGAAGGTCGCCGTCGCCGAGGCGATCAGCGGCAGCACGAGCCCGGAATAGCTGTTGAGGAGCGAGAGGCGGGGGATCTCGACCGTCACCGTCTGCCCGAAGATCTCCGCCCCCCAGCCCCAGGCCGAGCGCACGGGGGCCAGCAGATCGGCCGCCACGTCGTAGGTCGGCAGGATGCGCACCTCGACGGGCAGCATCAGGGTGACGAAGATCAGCCAGAAGGAGAGCATCCGGAACGGGAAGCGGAAGAACACGATGGCATAGGCCGCGAGGAGCGAGATCGCGATCTTCCCCGCCGTGATCCCGACCGCCATGACCCCGGAGTTGAACAGCATCAGCCCGACGGAGGCCGAGCCCGTGCCCGTCGCCCCCTCGGTCAGGAGCTTGGCATAGGTCGCCGCCCCCTCGGTGCCGAACCAGAGGGGCAGGGGCTCCTGGCTGAGGCGCGTGCCCTCATGCGTGGAGGCCACGAGCGTCATCCAGAGCGGGAAGCCGACGGCCACCACCCCGGCGATCAGCACGAGATGGGTGAGCAGCGTGAGAACCGGGCGGCGCTCGATCATGGGGCGGGCTCCGTGATGCGCCAGGGGGCGTCCGCGCCGTCGCGCTCGGCGGCGCGGCCGAGGGGGATGGCGGGGCAGGCGCGCAGCGACGGGTCCCGCGCCGCGGCCGCGCCGAAGCCCGCCGACAGCCAGTCCTCCGGCCCGTCGCCATGGTCCTCCGCCCCGCAGGCGACGACGAGGATGCCCTCCTCCGTCGGCTCGAGATAGGCCGCCGCCCGCTCGCCCAGGAAGACGTGGCGGCAGAGGAGGGCGAGCTGGTTCTCCGGCAGCTCCGCCGGCCGCGCGGCGCGCCCGGTCAATAGACCACCCTCCGCTCGACATAGCGGAACTGGATCATCGTCATCCCGATCACCAGCGCCATCAGCACCACCGACTGCGCCGCCGACCCGGAATAGTCGGTCGATTCGTAGGCGCGGAAGACCGAGTAGACCAGCGTCGTCGTCGCCTGCGCGGGCCCGCCGGAGGTGGTGGCGTGGATCGTCGCGAAGGTGTCGAAGAAGGCGTAGACGATGTTGACCACCACGAGGAAGAAGGTGGTCGGCGAAAGGAGCGGCAGCGTGATCGTCCAGAACCGCCGCCAGGGGCCCGCATGGTCCATCGCCGCGGCCTCGATCAGGGTCTTGGGGATCGACTGCAAGCCCGCGAGGAAGAACAGGAAGTTGTAGGAGATCTGCTTCCAGACCGAGGCGGCGACGACGAGCGCCATCGCCTGCCCGCCATTGGTGTAGTGGTTCCACTCCCCGGCGATCCAGGCGGAGACCTCCGCGAGCGGGCCCGACTCCAGCGCGGATTTGGCGGCGGGGGCGGCGGCGTCGTACCAGTTGGCGAGCACGCCCACCGACGGGTTCAGCAGGAAATACCACACCACGCCCGCGAGCGCCGGCGCCACCGCATAGGGCCAGATCAGAGCCGTGCGATAGGCGAGGGCGGCATGGATGACCCGGTTTGCCGCGAGGGCCAGCACGAGGGCGATCCCGATGGCGAAGACCGTCACCAGCGCGCCGAAGAGGAGCGTCGTGATCACGCTCTCCAGATAAAGCGGATCGGTGAAGATCGCGACGTAGTTCTCGATGCCGACGAAGATCCGGTTGGCCCCGAAGCCCTGGTCGAGGAAGAACGAGGTCCAGACGCCCTGCTCCGCCGGCCAAAGGAAGAACAGGAAGGTGATCAGAAGCTGCGGGGCCACGAGAAGGAGCGGCAGCGCCTTGCCCCCATAGCCCGTGCGCCGGTTCGCCATGCTGCACTCCCTGCCGAGACCCGGCCCTTGATGGGCGATGCCGGGGGGCGATTGCAAGCGCCTTGATCGGGGGAGGGGCCCGGCCGCGGCCGGACCCCCGAGGCGGCGCGCCTCAGTTCGCGGCGTTCGCGCGCTCGAAGCGGCGGAGCAGCTCGTTGCCGCGGGAGACGGCATCCGCGAGCGCCTGCTCGGCGGTCTTGCTGTCGGCCCAGGCGGCCTCGAGCTCCTCGTTGATCACGTCGCGGATCTGCACGAAGTTGCCGAAGCGCAGGCCCTTCGAGTTCGCCGTCGGCGCGTTGAGCGAGAGCTGCTGGATCGCGGTGTCGGTGCCGGGGTTGGTCTCGTAATAGCCCTGCTCCTGGCTCAGCTCGTAGGCCGCCGTGGTGATCGGCACATAGCCGGTCTCCTGGTGCCAATAGGCCTGGTTCTCCGCCTCCGAGAGGAAGGCGAGGAAGTCCGCGACGCAGGCGTATTCCGCCTCCTCGCCGCCCCGCAGGACCCAGAGCGTCGCGCCGCCGATGATCGAGTTCTGCGGCGCCTCGGCGACCTCGGTGTCGAGCGGCAGCATCGCCTGGCCGAACTCGAAGTCCTGGATGTCCTTCTTGAAGCCGCCGTAATAGGCCGAGGAGTTGATCCAGAAGATCGTCTCGCCGTTGACGAACATCGCCCGGCTGTCGCCGCGGCGCCCGCCATACTTGAAGAGCCCGCGCTCGCCCATCGCCTGGATGCGGGCGATGTGGTTGACGACATGGTCGTTGTCGAAGGTGAACTCGGTGCCGAGCCCCTCGAAGCCGTTGGCCAGGGTGCCGATCGGCAGGTCGTGCCAGGCCGAGTAGTTCTCGATCTGCGTCCAGGACTGCCAGCCGAAGGAGAGCGGCGCCTCGACGCCCGCCTCCTTGGCCGCGGCGGCGGCGGCCTCGAGCGCGTCCCAGGTGGTGGGCACCTCGAGGCCGAGCTCCTCGAGCTTGGTCGCGTTGTACCAGAGCACCGAGGTCGAGGAGTTGAAGGGCAGCGAGAGCAGCTCGCCCTCTGGCGTGGTGTAGTAGGAGACGACCGCCGGCAGATAGGCGTCGATGTCGAAGTCGTGGCCCGCATCGGTCATCAGCTGCTCGACCGGATAGACCGCGCCCTCGGCGGCCATCATCGTCGCGGTGCCGACCTCGAAGACCTGTACGATATGGGGCTGCTCGCCGGCCCGGAAGGCGGCGATCGCCTGGGTCATCGTCTCGGTGTAGTTGCCCTTGTAGGTCGAGGCGACGGTGCAGCTCTCCGAGCGCTCGGAGAAGTCCGCGGCGAACTTGTCGGTGATCTCGCCGAGCTGGCCGCCCATGGCGTGCCAGAACTGCACCTCGGTCTCGGCCGCGGCGGCGGTGGCCCCGCCGGCGAGCACGGCGGCGAGGGCGATGCGGGATGCGGCTGTCATGGCTCTGTCTCCTGTCGGTTGGGGCGGCCGGGCGGCCGCGCGCCTCCCGCGCATAGGCCAGAGGACGATGACCCCCGCATTGCGCTTCGATTGCAGTTCCGTGACGCCCGCCGACCCGGTCGGCGCCCCTTCCGGACAGGGGCCGGACGGCTGACGCCGCCCGTCCCCTCGCCCGTCCGAGCCCACCCCCACCCCCGCCGCCTCCGCGCGGCAGAGCCGCGCGGAGGCGGCGGGGGTGGGGGTGGGCAGGGTCGGAAGGCCGCGTCCCGGCGTGAGCCGGGGCGCGGCCGCGCGAAACCGACCCTCTGTCGGCGTCGGGCGCCGGCTCAGCCCGCGAAGGACCAGCGCTCGGCGTTCTTGTGGCCGTCGAGCTCCCAGTTGGAGGCGACCTGCTCGGGGATATGCACGTCCGAGGACACCGCATGGGTGTAGGCCATGAAGAGCGGGATGATCGAGGCGCCCTCGTCGCTCACGATCCGCTGCATCTCGACATACATCTCGCGGCGCTTGGCCGGGTCGAGTTCGGCGCGGGCCTCGACGAGGAGCGCCTCGAAGCGGTCGTTGCACCACTTGCCCTCGTTCCAGTCCACGCCGCAGGCGTAGATCTGGGAGAAGATCCAGTCCTCGGTCGGCCGCCCGCCCCAATAGCTCGCGCAGAAGGGCTGCTTCAGCCAGACGTTCGACCAGTAGCCGTCGTCCGGCGCGCGGTTGAGCTTGATCTCGATGCCGGACTGGCGCGCCGTCTCCTGATAGAGCGAGCCCGCCTCGACCGCGCCCTCGAAGGCGGAGCTGGCGACGTAGAGCTCGACGGAGAGGCTCTCCATGCCCGCCTTCTTGAGGTGGAACTTCGCCTTCTCCGGGTCGAAATCGCGCTGGGGCAGCTCGTCGGGGCCCGCGCGATAGGTGTTGGCGGGGCCGACCGGGTGGTCGTTGCCCGCCTCGCCGTAGCCGCGCAGGATCGTCTTGACCATCTGCGCGCGGTCCATCGCGAGCTTGAGCGCGAGGCGCACGTCGACATTGTCGAAGGGCGCGGTGTCGGCATGCATCGGGAAGGTGCAGTGCTTGTTCCCGTAGGTCGGCAGCACCTCCACATTCGGCGCGCGCTCGAGCAGGTCGATGGTCTTGAGGTCGAGATTCGACTGGCTGTGGATGCGCCCGGCCATCAGCGCCGAGGTGCGCGCGGTCGAATCGGCGATGAAGAGGTTCTCGACCGAATCGAAGAAGGCCGCGTTCTCCTTCCAGTAGTTCGGGTTGCGCTCGACCACGGTGTTGACCCCGGGCTCGAAGCTCACGAGCTTGTAGCCGCCGGTGCCGACGCCCGACTGCCAGTCGATCCCGCCGCCGTCCAGCGCCGGGCAGATCGGCAGGTGGTAGTCGGAGACGAGATAGGGCCAGTCGGCATTGCCGCCCTCGAGGACGAAGACGACCTTGTCCGGCCCGTCCGCCCTGACCTCCGTGATCTGCTTGACGATGCCCGCGGCCGCGCTGTCGGCCTCCGGGCCCATATGGTGGAGGAAGCTCTCGACCACGTCCTCCGAGGTGAGCGACTTGCCGTTGTGGAACTCCACCCCCTGGCGCAGCGTGAAGGTCCAGGTGGCGGCGTCGGGCGAAGCCTCCCACTCGGTGGCGAGCTCGGCCCGGAGCAGGTTGTCCGGCCCGATCTCGGTCAGGTTGTTGCGGAGCTGCGAGCTCACGTTGATCATGTAGCTGTCGAGGATCTTCGCCGGGTCGAGCACGTCGGAGGTCGCGCCCCCGGTGAGCGCCTGGATGTAGGTGCCGCCGCGGCTCTGGGCGGCGAGGGCGCGGCCCATCATCGTCTCGGCGGCGATCACGGTGGCGCCGAGGCCGAGGGCGCCCTCCATGAAGCGGCGCCGGTCGATGCGGCCGGCCTTGAGGTCCCGGGTCAGTCGGTCGAAATCGATCATCCCTGTTGTCCTGTTCTCTGCGGAGCGCGCGCGCAGCGGCCCCTCGCGTCCTGACGATAGGGCACAGCCTAGCGGCACCGTCCCGCACTGCAAGCGATCGGCGCGCGGCGGCGGGTCAGAGCGTTTCTTCGGCGGCGCGGCTGCGGCGTTCGGTGCGGATGAGGGCGAGGTTGCGGGCGTAGACGACGAGGCCGAAGCACTGCGCGAGGATGATCACGATGTCCGAGCGCAGCACGCCATAGACCAAGAGCATCGCCGCCCCCGCCACCGAGAGCCACCAGAAGGCCACCGGCACCACCGAGCGCCGCGCCTTCTCCGACGCGATCCACTGCACGAGCATCCGCGCCATGAACACCGCCTGCGCGGTGAGCCCGAAGAGCGCGACGCCCACGCCCCACCAGCTGTCCACCAGGAGGAGCTTCATCAGCCACTCCCCCATCACGGGTCCTCGCGCACGATCTCTGGCAGCCGGCGCCGCCGGATCAGCCACCAGACGCCGAGGAGATCGGTGATCCCCACCATGGCGCGGCCGAGATTGGTGTATTTCGACCGCCCCGCCTCGCGCGCCCGGTGGGCGACGTCGACGAGCCGCACCTCGAGCCCCTCGCGCTTGACGAGCGCGGGGAGGTAGCGGTGGACATGGTCGAAGAAGGGCAGGGCGAGGAACACCGCGCGGGGGAAGGCCTTGAGCCCGCAGCCGGTGTCCCGCGTCGCGTCGCGCAGGATGCGGGCGCGGAGCGTGTTGGCGAGGCGGGAGGCGAGCTTCTTCGAGGCGGTGTCCTGCCGGGCGACCCGTTGCCCGGCGACGAGCCCGAGCCGCCCCTCCGGCCAGGCGCCGGCCTCGAGCAGCGGCGCCACGAGCTTCGGGATCTCCGAGGGCGGGTTCTGGTTGTCGCCGTCGATCGTGACCACCACCGGCGCGCGGGCCGCCAGGACGCCGGAGCGCACCGCCGCCGACTGCCCGCAGGGCACCGCGTGGCGCACCTCGCGCAGCCAGGGGTGGCGCGCGCGGGCCTCGGCGATGGCGGCGTCGGTGCCGTCGGTCGAGCCGTCGTTGACGAAGATCGCCTCGAAGGGGCCGAGGGGCGCGCAGGCCGCCTCGATCTCCGCCGCCATGGGCGCCACCGCGTCGCGCTCGTTGAGCATCGGCGCGACGACGGTGAAGCGCGGGGCAGGCGCGGCGGTGTCGGGCATGGCGATCTCCGGACTGGGGCGGACCATAGGCCAACCCCCCGTCCGATCCAAGAGGCTCACGGCGCGCAGGCCTCCCAGCGCGGGTCGTCCCGGGTGACGATGGCCGCCGTCTCGTAGTCGCCGCGGTTGTAGTTGAAATATTCGAGCCGGGCGCGCTCGACGAGATCGTCCGGCAAGGGCGCGTAGCGCGCCATCAGCCGCTTCCAGCGGTCCTCGAGCAGCATCAGCGTGCCCTCCTCCTCGGCGAGCAGGCGCGCCGCCTCGGGCGGCGTGGCGAGGCGCGTGCCGGTCTCGGTCAGGAAGACGAGGCTCGGCTCGCGATACCCCGCCGTCACCAGCGGGCCGGAGGCGCACGGCGCCCAGGGCTCGGCGAGCGCGGCGATGCGCGGGGAGGGAAACACCGTGTCGAGCGCCGGCAGCCCCCAGTTCAGCACCCCCCAGGCGATCGAGCCCGCGGCGACGAGGCTCGCCCCGATCTGCGCGAGCGGGCGCGCGGCGAGCGCGGCGCGTGCAGCGAGGAGCGTCGCGACGAGCCCGACCGCGGCGAGGAGCGGCGACGCCGCGAGGAGCCGCCCCTCGAGCGCGAGCGGCAGCGCTAAGAGCGCGAGCGAGAGCGCCACCCCCGGCACCGCCACGAGCGCCGCCCCCGCCCGCCGCGCGCCCCGCCCGGGAGCCGCCCGGTCCCCCGCGAGCGCCCAGGCCGCGAGGACCATCGCGAGCGCCGGGTAGAGCGGCAGCACGTAATGCGGCAGCTTCGTCGGCACCGCTTCGACCACGACCCAGAACGGCACCACCCAGGCCGCCGCGAACAGCACCCAGGCCTCGCGCCGGCGGGCCCAGACCCAAGGCGCCGCCGCCGGGATCAGCGCGGCCCATGGCCAGAAGGTCGCCCAGACGAGCAGGAGATAGAGCCCCGGCGGCCCCCAATGCTTCTCCTGTCCCTCCTGCACCTTGCCGAGCAGGTCCCGCCCCACGCTCTCCTCGAAAAACGCGCCCTCCGAGATCGTCCAGATCGCCACCAGCCAGGGCAGCACGATCGCCGCCGTCAAGAGCGCCCCGGGCAAGGGCTTCAGCCGCGAAAGCGGCGGCGCCCGGCGCCTGAGCGCCCAGAGCGCACCGAGCGCGAGCAGCGCGATCACCGGCACGATCGGCCCCTTGAGGAGCCCCGCGAGCCCGAGCCCGCCCCAGAGCGCGATCCAGGCCGGCCAGAGCGGGCGCGGCGCCTCCTCCGGCACGAGCCGCGCCAGCGCCCCCATCACCGCGACCGCCGAGAGGAGGAGCATCGCGTCGGTCTTGGCGATCGTCGCCTCGCCGATGGCGAGCAGGCAGGCCGGCAGCATCAGCCCCGCGAGCGTCGCCGCCCGCGCGCCGAGGAGCGGCAGCGCCGCCCAGGCGAGCAGCAGCGCCGCCCCTGCGATCCCGAGCACCGAGGGCAGCCGATAGGCCCAGATCGGCGCCTCCGCGCCCCCGGCGAGCGAGGCGGCGCCGGCCTGCATCCAATAGATCCCGACGGGCTTCTTCCAGCGCGGGGCGTCCTGGAAGCGGATGTCGATCAGATCCCCGCTCTCGAGCATCTGCTTCGAGGCCTGCACGAAGCGCGCCTCGTCCCGGTCTGTCACCGGCATGGCGACGAGGCCGGGCAGCGCCATCAGGAGCGCCACCGCGAGGATGAGGAGCGTGCGCCGCCAGGGGTCTGCGGCGGCGCGGTCGAGCGCGCCCGAGAGGCCCCGCTCGGCGGCGTCGAGCGCCCGGTCGGCGAGGCCGCCCGCTGCCATCGCGCCGGCCCCGGCCCGGGGCTCAGTCGGCCGCGGGCGGCGCGGCGGGCACCGGGGCCGTGGGCTCGGGCGGCAGGCTCGGCAGCTCCACGGGCCCGCCCGCGCCGTCCTCCTCCACAGGCGGGAGGCTCGGCAGCGGCACCGCGCCGCCTTCCTCGAGCGGGATGTCGTCGATCACCGACTCGCCCGCCGGATTGCCCCCGGCGAGCACGGCCAGCGTGATCGAGGTCGCGATGAAGGCGGTCGCGAGGCCCCAGGTCAGCTTGGCGAGCGGGGAGGCGGCGGCGCGCTGGTTGACCATGCCGCCCCCGCCCCCGCCGATGCCGAGCGCGCCGCCCTCCGAGCGCTGCAGCAGCACGGCCGCGATCAGGCAGATCGCGATGATGAGATGGAGGATGAGCAGCACGTTTTCCATGGCGTTCCCGTCGTTCGATCCGGGCCCCGCCGCGGGGCCGCGCCGAGGCGGCGGCCGGGCCCGCGGCCCGCCGCCCGATAGGTTGCACGCTGTCTAATCGCTCGCGCGCGCTCTGTCGAGACTTGGCCCCGAGATGGGGCCTGGGCGGGGCGGCGCAAGGGCCAAGGGCTCAGGCGGCCGAGATCCCGCCATTGACGCTGATCGCCTGGCCGGTGATGCGCGCCGCGCCCGGGCCTGCGAGGAAGAGGGCGAGGGCGGCGAGATCCTCCGCGGTCGTCGGCCCGAGATCGGCCTTGGGGCGGGCCTTGGCGAACAGCTTGGCGGAGAAGGTCCCCTCGGCCATCAGCCGGTCGGTGAGCGGCGTGCCCTCGACGAGCGAGGGGGTGAGGACGTTCGCCCGGATCCCGTCGCGCTTGCCCTCGAGGGCGAGGGTGCGGGTGAACTGCACGATCGCCGCCATGCCCGCCCCGATCAGCGCCTCGCCGGGGGTGGCGAGCTTGCCCGCGTCCGAGGCGACGGTGAGCACCGTCCCCCCGCCCGCGGCGCGCATCGGGTCGAGCAGCGCCCTGGCCGCCATGAGGACGGGGGCGACGTCCGCCGCGAGCTGCGCCGGGATCGCGGCGAGGGGCTGGCGGTGGAGAAGCTCCGGCAGATGGGTGCCGCCGAGCGAGACGAGCCCGGTGTCGATCCGTCCGAGCCGCGCCGCCGCCGCCTCCACCACGCCCGCGACCGCCTCCGGATCGGCGCAATCGGCGGCGATGAAGAGGGCGCCGGGGCCGATCGCCTCCTCCGCCGCGCGCCCGCGTGCCTCCGAGCGGCCGACGATCACCACCCGGGCGCCGGCCTCCGCGAAGGCGCGGGCGCAGGCGAGGCCGATCCCCGAGGTCCCCCCGAAGACCGCAACGCCCTGATCCGCGATCGCTCTCGGCTCCGCCAACGCCCGCCTCCCGCCACGGTGGAGGGAGAGCCTAGCGGGCGGGCGCGCCCCCTGCAATCGGGCCGGCGGGCAGGCGCGCGCCCCAGCCGGCGAGGATGCGCGCGGCGGCATTGGCGAGGCCCGCCGCGGCGCCGCCCGCCTCGGACAGCGCATCGGCGGCGAGGCTCGCCGCATCCGGCCGGTCGAGCCGGCAGATCGCGGTCACCTCGTCCGGCTCGTGATGCATCTCGGCGCCGGCGCGCTCGGCGATGCGGATCATCGGGCGATTGTCGCGCATGGTGTAGATGACGACCTGCGAGAGCCCGAGATTGCGCGCCCGCGTCAGCACCCGGCGGAACAGCCCGTGGCCGACCCCCTTGGCGCGGAAGGCGGGCTCGACGGTGAAGGACGCCTCGGCCGCGCCGCCGGGCAGGGGGTAGAGTTCCGCGACGCCGCGCAGCACGCCGTCCCGGAACCAGCCGATCGCGTGGCCGTTTTCGGCGAAGACGGCGCGGGCGCGGCGGGCGAGATAGTCCGCGCCGACCGGTCCGAGGAACCGCCGGCGCAGGCATTCCTCGGAGAGGCGCATCCAATGTGCGTGAAGCGCCTCCGTGTCGCCGGCGTCGAGGCTGGCGAACCAGGCGCGGGGCGGGGCGAGCGGCGTCATGCGAGAGCCTCCGTCTTGGGGGGAGAAGCCCGCTCCGAGCGTTTCCTCCCAAGACCTTAAGACGCCGCGCGCGCCTGCGCCAGTGCCTGCGTCCGCGGGCCGCGGCTCACTCGTTGTCGCCGGCGCCGCTCTCCACGTCGTCGACATAGACCTGGCCCGAGAGCCGGCGGCGGATGATCGCCCAGGAGAGCCCGATGCCGAGGATGAAGCCGAGGCCGATCAGCACGATCCAGTCGATCACGCCGGGCTCGGTGAGGCTGAGGATCCCGAAGTCCACCATCACCCAGACGAGTGCCGCGATCACCGCCGCGACGAGCGCGACCCCGGCCACGCCGATCGAGAACAGCGTCGCCCGCGCGAGCACCACATAGGCGACGAGCAGCAGGAGCCCGAAGAACACGGTCAGCGCCATGTCCGTCTCGAAGGCGCCGCCGCGGACCCAGTGGAAAAAGGAGTATCCCGACGGGTTGTAGGTAAGCAGCACGATCAGGATCGAGGCGAACACCCGGATGCCGAGCTGGACGAAGACGTTGTGCGAGAACATGACCCCTCCCGTGATTCCGCAGGCCCCTTTTACAGGCCGCGGCCCGCCGCGCCAATGCAGAAGGCGGCCGTCGGGGCTTGTCGGCGACGGGATCGGAGGTCATCTAGCGGATATGCCGCTCACCGAGTCCGACATCGTCGCAGCCCTCGCCCGCGGGCCGCTCCGCGAAGGCTCGGATTTCGACCTGAACCCGGAGGCGCTGGCGCTCCGCGCTCCCGGCCTGAGGGAGCGCCCGGCGGCCGTCCTCTGCGGGCTCGTGGAGCGGGCGGGGGGGCTCTCGGTCGTCCTCACCCGGCGCGCGCGGCATCTGCGCCACCATGCCGGGCAGATCGCCTTCCCCGGCGGCAAGGTCGAGCCGGGCGACCCGGACGAGACCGCCGCCGCCCTGCGCGAGTCGCAGGAGGAGGTCGGCCTCGGCCCGGCCCATGTCCGCGTCCTCGGCCGGCTCGACAGCTATCTCACCGTCACGGGCTTCCGCGTCACCCCGGTGGTCGGCCTCGTGCGCCCCGGCTGGCGGCCGCTGCTCGACCCCTCCGAGGTCGATCTCGTCTTCGAGGCCCCGCTCGATTTCCTGATGGACCCGGCCAATTGCGCCCGGCACTCCTATCTCCGCGAGGGGCGGCGGCGGCACTACTACGCGATGCCCTGGGGCGAGCACTATATCTGGGGCGCGACGGCGGGGATGCTGAAGGGGCTGTCGGACCGCCTCTCGGCCGCCCGCACGGCCCCGGCGGAGGGCGCGGCGCGGCCCCCGGCGGGCGGGGCGCCGGCGTGAGCGCCCCGGAGCCCGCGCCGGAGCCGCCGCGCATCGCACCGGCCTGGCTCGCGGACCCGGCCCTCGCCGAGGTGATCGAGGCGCTCGACGCACCGGCCTATTTCGTCGGCGGCTGCGTGCGCAACGCGCTCCTCGGCGCGGGCGAGACGGATGTGGACGTCGCCACCCCGCTCCGCCCCGAGGAGGTGGTGCGCCGGATCGAGCGGGCGGGGCTCAAGGCCGTCCCCACCGGCATCGAGCACGGCACGGTCACCGCCGTCGCCCATGGCGCGCCCTTCGAGATCACCACCTTCCGCGCCGATGTGGAGACCGACGGGCGCCGCGCCGTCGTGCGCTTCACCGAGGACATGGCCGAGGACGCGCGGCGGCGCGACTTCACCATGAACGCGCTCTATGCAGAGCCGGACGGGCGCGTGCTCGACCCGCTCGGCGGGCTGCCGGACTTGCGCGCGGGCGTCGTGCGCTTCATCGGCCGAGCGGAGGACCGGATCCGCGAGGACTATCTGCGCATCCTGCGCTTCTTCCGCTTCACCGCCTGGTATGGCCGGCGCGGCTTCGAGCCGGTTGGCCTCGCCGCCTGCGCCGCCCTCGTCGAGGGCGTGGAGCGGCTCGCGCGGGAGCGGATCGGACACGAGATGCGCCGCCTGCTCGACGCGCCGGACCCAGGGCCTGCGCTCGCCGAGATGGCGCGGATCGGGCTCCTCTCGCGGGTGCTGCCCGGGGCGCGGGCCGAGGCGCTCGCGCCCCTCGTCGCCGCCGAGCGAACGGCGGGCGCGGCGCCCTGCTGGACGCGCCGCCTCGCCGCGCTCGCCGCCCCGGCGCCCGGCGAGGCGCTCCGCCTCAGCCGCGCCGAGCAGCGCCGCCTCCAGGAGATCGCCCGCCTCGCCGGGGCTTCGGAGCCGCCCGCCCTCGCCGCCGAGGCCGCCGGCGCGGAGGCCGCCCGCTCGGCCTGCCTCCTCGCCGCCGCGGCCCGGGGCGCCCCGCCGCCCGCCGATCTCGAGGCGGAGATCGCCCGCGGCGCGGCGGCCGTCTTCCCCCTCGCCGCGCGCGATCTCATCGGAGCCGGCTGGCGCCCCGGCCCCGCCCTCGGCCGCGCGCTGGCCGAGGCGCGCGAGGCTTGGCGGGCGAGCGGCTTCGCCCTCGACCGCGCGGCGCTCCTCGCCCGTCTCCCCCCGCCCCCCGGCTGAGCCCGCCGGGGCTGGACAGCGCCGCGGCGTGCGGGCATTCTCGGGCACCTAGGTCAACACTGCTGCCGTATCCCCGATGGACCTCGACACCCTGATCGCCCTCGCCGCCTTCGCCTTCGCCGCGACCTGGACGCCGGGGCCGAACAACATGATGCTCGCCGCCTCGGGCGCGACCTTCGGCTGGCGCGCGACGCTGCCCCATGCGCTCGGCGTCGCCATCGGCTTCCCGGCGATGCTGTTCCTCGTGGCGATCGGGCTCGGCGAGGCGTTCCAGCGCTCCGGGCTCCTGCGCGAGGGGCTCGCCTGGGCGGGCTGCGCGGTGATGCTCTACCTCGCCTGGCGGATCGCCACCGCCGGCCCCGCCCGCGCCGGGCGCCGCGCGCGCCCGCTCAGCTTCCTCGAGGCCTCGGCCTTCCAGTGGATCAACCCGAAGGCCTGGGTGCTCGCCATCGCCACCGGCGCGAGCTTCGCCTCGGGCGCCGCGCCGCTGCTCGAGGCGGGCATCGCCGCGGCGGTGTTCCTCGTCTCGGGCCTCACCTCGAGCCAGGGCTGGAGCGGCTTCGGCGCGGCGATCGGACGCCTCCTCGGCGAGGGCCCGCGCCTGCGCGCCTTCAACGCGACCATGGGCGCGCTCCTCGCCGTCTCCGCCGTCTTCCTCGTGCTCGAGCGCTGAGCCTCAGCTCCCGAAGCGCGCCGCCGCCTCCCGCCACCACGGGTCGTCCGAGAGCGCCCGGCGCAGCGGCGTGTCGGTCTCCTCTGGCGCGCGCTCGATATAGCGCACGGCCTCCGCGAGCGAGGGCGGGGGCAGCTCCGCGAGATAGGCCCGCGCGCGCTCGAGCGAGAATGGCGTGCCGGTCCGCTCCTCGAAATTCTCCGGCAGATCGGTCCAGACCGCCCCCGTGAAGCCCGCCTCCCCGCACCAGACCGCGACCGCCTCGACGAGCCGCTCATGCGCGCCCGCCGCAGCCCCGCTCGCCGTGCAGACCGCCCCGATGCGCCCGATCGGCGCCCGCTCGCGCGCGGCGAGATCGGCCGCAGCATCCTCGAGCGACGGGGCGCGCGCGGCGATGACATGGGTCGGGCAGGGCCGCCCGCGCGCCGGGTCGATCACGACGGTGAGCGCCCCCTTCCGCTTCGGGCTCACCCGGCTGAACTCGAGCGGCAGCACCGGCCCCGCGCCCCGTGCCCAGACCCCGTCGACCCGGGGCGCGAGCCGTTCGAGATCCCACAAGAGCGAGCCCCAGCCGATGATCGCGTAGCGCATGCGCCTCTCCTCCTCCCCGCAAAACTGCGCCCCCGGGCCCCCGGCCGCAAGCCTCGAGCCTTGCCGCGGCCGGTCCGCGGTGCCACGCTCTCGCCTGAGCGGCCGAGAACGCGGGAGCTGGCGATGGCGGTGCGCGAGACGCAGGTCCTGGCGGCCAACGCCGCCTTCTACGCGGCGATGCGCGCGGGCGACGCGACCGCGATGGAGGCGCTCTGGTCCCGCGCCCGGCCCCTCGCCTGCACCCAT
Source organism: uncultured Limibaculum sp. (assembly GCA_964576075.1). Lineage (GTDB taxonomy): Bacteria > Pseudomonadota > Alphaproteobacteria > Rhodobacterales > Rhodobacteraceae > Thermohalobaculum. Next base: position 16,462 of record CAZNTX010000076.1, read on the forward strand.
CCGGGCCGCCCGATGCTCCATGGCCGCGGCGCGGTGCTGGCGAGCTGGCGCCAGATCCTCGGCCGCCCGGGCGCCGCGGTCGACATCCGCACAGGCCCCCCGGCCGCCGTCCTCGCCGGCCGCGCGGCGATGGTCCTGTGCGAGGAGCGTGTCGGCGGCGCCCGGCTCATGGCGATCAACGCCTTCGTCGAGGAGCCCTGCGGTGCCTGGCGCATGATCGGCCACCACGCCGCCGAGCTTCCCTGATCCCGCCCGACCGCTTCCCCGCGCCCCCGCGCGCCGGAGGCGTGGGTGGGCGGGTGGGACGCCCTCCGGCGCGCAACGGCCCGCAGGGCCGTTCCTCAGAAGATCGCCGCGCTGTCCTCTGGCGCCTGCGCGCGCTCGTGCATTCCGTAGTCCCGGATCACCCCGGCGACCCGCAGCCGATAGCCCGCGAAGAGCCCCGAACGCCCGAGCGCCTGCATCCGCCGATGCACCGGATGCGTCCGCCACGCCGTCACCGCCGCCTCGTCCCGCCAGAACGAGATCGACAGGAGCTTGCCCGGCGTCGTCAGGCTCTCGAACCGCTCCACCGAGAGAAACCCGTCCATCTCCGCGAGCAGCGGGCGAAGCTCCGCCGCATGGTCGAGATAGGCGCCCTGCTTGCCCTCCGCGGGCTCCACCTCGAAGATGATCGCGATCATCGCCGTCCTCCCTGCTGCGCTCGGCCGACCCTAACGCTCCGCCGCCGCCCGCGCCACGTCCGGGGCCGCCTTGACAAGCGCGCCCGACACGGCTACCCTCTCCACTTCGTCGCGCGCGCGGCGCCTCGCCCGCGGTCCTACGGGACCTGTCGCCTGCCGGAGAGGAGGGCGGGGATCACATTCGCGTCCCGAGGAGCCGAGACATGACCAAGCGGACCGCCGCCAAATACAAGATCGACCGCCGGATGGGCGAGAACATCTGGGGCCGCCCGAAATCCCCCGTCAACCGCCGCGAATACGGCCCCGGCCAGCACGGCCAGCGCCGCAAGGGCAAGATGTCTGATTTCGGCCTGCAGCTGCGCATGAAGCAGAAGCTCAAGGGCTATTACGGCGACCTGACCGAGAAGCAGTTCCGGCGCATCTATGCCGAAGCCGAGCGCCGCCGCGGCGACACCGGCGAATTGCTCGTCGGCCTTCTCGAGCAGCGCCTCGACGCGGTGGTCTATCGCGCGAAATTCGTGCCGACGATCTTCGCCGCGCGCCAGTTCGTCAATCACGGCCATGTCAAGGTGAACGGGCAGCGCTGCAACATCCCCTCGGCCCGCGTGACCCCGGGCGACGAGATCACCCTCGGCGAGAAGGGCAAGGGCATGGCCCTCGTGCTCGAGGCCGTCCAGTCCGGCGAGCGCGACGTGCCGGACTATCTCGAGGTCGACCACAACAAGTTCACCGCCCGCCTCCTGCGCGTGCCGACGCTCGCGGAGATCCCCTATGCGGCGGTGATGGAGCCGAACCTCGTCGTCGAGTATTACGCGCAGAACTGAGGCGCCGACCGTCCCGTCCCTCCCCTCGCGCGCGCCGGAGGGCGTCCCGCCCACCCACCCACGCCT
>CAZNTX010000077.1:0-17889 GCA_964576075.1 uncultured Limibaculum sp.
CTGGGCCGCCAATGGGAATCCCCTGCGATTCACGTCGGCCGGGAAACGCTCTAGTTCGCCTCGTCCGTCGCGATCTCGATCAGCGGGTCCACCAAGGGGTCGCCGATATACAAGGCGATGGCGAACATCGCCATGGCGAAGAGAAAGAACGACACCAAGAACATCGGCGAGGGCTCCTTCGGTGTCAGGATCGTGCCGATCTTGCGGCAAAGGCGGCTTATCCAGGCGATGTCGGTCCTCCTGTCTCCAGTCTGCGGTCGTCCGGAGCCGGGGCGGGAGCGTCGAGCGCCTGGGCCGCCCCGGCTCTCCGTCAACAGGTGGCGCCGGTCGGCGGCCTGTCGAGGCCCGCGGCGCTCGGTGGCCCCCCGGCGGGCTTTCTCTCCCGCCGCGGCCCGCTAGCTTGCGGCCAGTGTGAGGCAGGGAGGCGCTCATGGCCTATCGACGGCTCGTCCTGGTGCTCGGCGATCAGCTCGACCTGGGGGCTTCGGCGCTCGAGGGGCTCGACCCGGCGCGCGACGCGGTGGTGATGACCGAGGCGCGGGAGGAGGCGACCCATGTCCGCGCCCACAAGAAGCGGCTCGTGCTGTTCTTCGCCGCCATGCGCCATTTCGCCGAGGCGCTGCGTGCGCGGGGGCTGACCGTGCACTACCACGCGCTCGACGGCGCGGCCCCGGCCGAGACCATCGCCGAAGGGGCGGGGCGGCACGCGGCCGAGGAGGTCCATGTCACCCAGCCCGGGGACTGGCGCGTCGCCGAGGCGCTGACGGCGCGGTTCCCCGGCATCGTGGTGCACGAGGACCGCCATTTCCTCTCCTCCCCCGCCGATTTCCAGAGCTTCCGGGAGGGGCGCAAGCGCTTCATTCTGGAGGACTTCTACCGGCGGATGAGGACGCGCACCGGCTGGCTGATGGAGGGGGACGCCCCCGTCGGCGGGCAGTGGAACTTCGACAAGGACAACCGCAAGAGCTTCGGCAAGGCGGGGCCCGGCCTCACCCCCGGCCGCCCGGAGAGCCGGCCCGACGAGATCACGCAGGCCGTGATGGCGATGGTGGAGCGGGGGTTTCCGGAGGCGCCGGGCTCGACGCAGGGCTTCGCGGAACCCGTGACGCGGCGCGCCGCGCTCGCCCATCTCGCGGATTTCGTCGAGCACCGCCTGCCCCGCTTCGGCGACTATCAGGACGCCATCGCCATGGGGCATCCGACGCTCTGGCACTCGCGGCTCTCCGGGGCGCTCAACCTCAAGCTGCTCGACCCGCGCGAGGTCTGCCTCGCCGCGATCGAGGCCTGGGAGCGGGGGCGCGCGCCCTTGAACGCCGTGGAGGGCTTCGTGCGCCAGATCCTCGGCTGGCGGGAATTCGTCCGCGGGGTCTATTTCACCGAGATGCCTGGATATGCCGAGCGCAACGCCCTGGGCGCGGAGGCGGAGCTCCCCGCCGCATTCTTCACCGGGGAGACCGAGATGGCCTGCCTCTCGGACGCCTGCTCGCAGGTGCTCGAGCACGCCTATTCCCACCACATCCAGCGGCTGATGGTGACCGGGCTCTTCGCGATGCTCTGGGGGGCGCATCCCTACCGGGTGCACGAATGGCATATGGGGATGCATCTCGACGCGATCGACTGGGTGAGCCTGCCCAACGTCCTCGGCATGAGCCAGCACGGCGACGGGGGGCAGGTGGGGACCAAGCCCTATGCGGCCTCGGGCGCCTATATCTCCCGGATGTCCGACTGCTGCGCCCGCTGTCCCTACGACCCGAAAGCGGCGACGGGGGAGAAGGCCTGCCCCGTCACCACGCTCTATTGGGACTTCCTCGACCGCCACGCCGAGCGGTTACGCGGCAATCGGCGCATGGCGATGCAGATGAAGAACCTCGACCGCAAGGAGGCCGAGCTGCCCGGCATCCGGCAGGAGGCGGACCGGCTGCGGGCCCGGCTCGGCTGACGGGGGGATGGGGGGCCGGCGCGCGGACATCCCCTCCCGCGGCCCCACTCACCCCGGCTGCCGTTCCGCCCCGTGTGAGCGTCGCCCTCCCCCACAGGCCGCGGGAGGGGATGCCCGCGCGCCTCCGTCGGGCGTCAGGCGCTGCGGCGGAGTCCTGGGTCCCGCGCAGGCGCCGGCCTCCACCGCGACCGTGCGGATGGGGGCCTGCGCGGCCGATCCGGCGCGCCTGCCCCGCCCCGGGCGGTGGACCAACCACACCCCCTCGGCAGACGGACGCACGGCCCGCCTGCCGTCGGAATCGGCTGACGCGGCCCCGGGGCCGGCCCCCGGAGCGCTCCGCGCCGGCGTTCACCCCTCCGCGGGCAGGAGCTTTTCCACAGCGGCCTTCACCTCCGGCGCCGTCGGCTCGGTGCCGGTGCCGAAGGCGGCGACGAGGCGGCCGTCCGGCCCCACGAGGTATTTGTGGAAGTTCCAGCGGGGCGCGTTGCGTGCGCCGAGCGTCTTCTCCGCCCACACATAGAAGGGATGCGCGGAGGGGCCCTTGACCGGGGTGATGCGGGTCATCGGGAAGTCGATCGCGAAATTGACCGAGCAGAACTCCTTCACCTCCGCCTCCGAGGCGAGCTCCTGCCCGCCGAAATCGTCCGAAGGGACGCCGACGAGGACGAAGCCGCGTGCGCGATAGGCGTCGTAGAGCGCCTGCAGCCCGTCGTATTGATAGGTGAAGCCGCATTTGGAGGCGGTGTTGACCACCATCACCGGGCGGCCGGCATAGTCGGCGAGGCGGACGATGCCGCCGTCGATCCCGGGGAAGGCGAAGTCGTGGGCGATCAGCTCGCCCGCCCGCGCGTCAGCGCGGGGCAGGGCTGCGAGGAGCGCCGCGGCGGCGAAGCCGGCCGCGGTGGCGAGGAGCGTGCGTCTGCCTGGCATCGTCGGTCTCCTGAAGGGCTTTTCGCCAGAGGAGCTACCGCGCCTTTGCGCTCGGTCAAGGCCGGGGCGCGCGGCGCGGGGCAGGGTCGCGCGCGACGACGATCCATACGGAGGACCCATCGCATGATCCGCCTCGCCGCCCTCATCTACGCCATGACCGGGCCGACCCTCGCCGGCATCCTGATCGTCGCGGCGCTCGCGACGGGGCTCGACACCATGCGGCCCATCGTGATCGCCGCGATCCTGGGGTTCGTCCTCGCCCTGCCGATCGCCTATGTCATCGCCAAGGAGCTCTCCCGGCCGCGGTCCTGAGCCTCAGGGCGCGCCGAAGACCCGCTCGAAGATCGCGTCGAGATGGCGCATGTGGTGGGCGAGGTCGAAGAGCCCCTCGAGTTCGGCCTCGGAGAGCGCGCCCGCCACCTCGGGGTCGGCCTTGAGCTCGGCGAGGAAATCCGCGCCCTCCTCCCAGACCTTCATCGCGTTGCGCTGCACCGCGGCATAGGCCGCCTCCCGCGAGAGCCCGGCCTGGGTGAGCGCGAGCAGCACCCGCTGGGAGTGGACGAGGCCGCGGGTGCGGTCGAGGTTCTCGCGCATCCGCTCGGGATAGACCACGAGGCGCTCGATCACGCCGGTGAGCCGCACGAGGGCGAAATCGAGCGTCACGGTCGCGTCCGGCCCGATCATCCGCTCGACGGAGGAATGCGAGATGTCCCGCTCGTGCCAGAGCGCGACGTTCTCGAGCGCCGGCAGCGCATAAGCCCGGACCATCCGCGCGAGCCCGGTCAGGTTCTCCGAGAGCACCGGGTTGCGCTTGTGCGGCATCGCCGAGGAGCCCTTCTGCCCCGGCGCGAAATACTCCTCCGCCTCGAGCACCTCGGTGCGCTGGAGATGGCGGATCTCGGTCGCGATGCGCTCCACCGAGGAGGCGATCACGGCGAGGGTGGAGAAGAACGCCGCGTGCCGGTCGCGCGGGATCACCTGGGTCGAGATCGGCTCCGGCGCGAGCCCCATCTCGGCGCAGACATGGGCCTCCACCTCCGGCGCCACATTGGCGAAGGTGCCGACGGCGCCGGAGATCGCGCCGGTGGCGATCTCGGCGCGCGCCGCGGCGAGCCGCGCCCGGTTGCGCGCCATCTCGGCATAGGCCGCGGCGAGCTTCAGCCCGAAGGTCGTGGGCTCGGCATGGATGCCGTGGGAGCGGCCGATGCAGGGCGTCGCCTTGTGCTCGCGCGCGCGGGTCTCGAGGGCCGAGAGCAGCCGGTCGAGATCGGAGAGCAGGATGTCCGCGGCGCGGGAGAGCTGCACGCTCAGGCAGGTGTCGAGCACGTCGGACGAGGTCATCCCCTGATGCACGAAGCGCGCCTCGGGCCCGACGAGCTCGGCGAGATGGGTCAGGAAGGCGATGACGTCGTGCTTCGTCTCGCGCTCGATCTCGTCGATGCGGTCGAGGTCGAAATCCAGGTCCTTCGCGGTCCAGACCGCCTCCGCCGCGGATTTCGGGATGACGCCGAGCTCGGCCAGCGCATCGGCCGCATGGGCCTCGATCTCGAACCAGATGCGGTATTTCGCGGCCGGCTCCCAGATGGCGGCCATCGCGGGGCGGGAATAGCGGGGGATCATCGGCGGGGCTCCTCTGGCAGGGCGTCGAGGCCCCATGGCCGCGCCGGGGCGGGGCTGTCAAGCCGCCCGCCTTGATCGCGGGCGGGCGATCTCCGATGTTCCCCCCATGGATGTCGCGACCGAACGCTTCTTCCGGGGCGCCTGGCAGATGCTCCGGATCATCGAGAACGTCACCGAGGGGGTGATCGGGGAGTTCTGGGGCGAATGCCGCTTCGAGCCCGACGGGGAGGGTCTGCGCTGCCGCGAATCGGGGGTGCTGCGCTTCCGTGGCGAGGATTACGCGGCCGAGCGCGTCTCGCTCTGGCGCTTCCCCGGCGGCGGCCGGATCGAGGTGCGCTACGAGGACGGCCGGCCGTTCCACGATTTCGCGGTGGACGACCCGCGGGCCGTCGAGCATTGCGGCGAGGACGAGTACTGGGTGTCCTACAGCTTCGGCGCGGATGCCTGGCTCAGCCGCTGGACCGTCTCCGGCCCCGCGAAGGACTACACGATGACCACGCGCTACCGCCGGGCGGATGCGGCCCGCCCGGCCGCGCCATGGCCGGAGATCGCGCTGCACGGCTGAGGGGGCGCCCCCTCAGTCGACCAGCAGGCTGACGTCGACGCCGAAGGTGACCGCCCCGATCACCTCGCCGGTGTCGGGATCGACCACGGTCTTGGAGACCTGCGTCTGCCATTTCTGGGTCGATTCGTCGAACTCGTACTCGTCGACGAAGGTGGTGTCCGGCCCGACGAGATAGGTCTCGGAATATTTCAGCTCGTCGCCCTGGTAGAAGTCCGAGGTCGCGTCGGAGATCGCGGCGTTGAGGCCGAAGCGGTCCATCACGATGATCTCGGTGACCACGCCATCGGAGCTTTCGCGCCGGTCGCGCAGCAGGATCGAGTGCAGCCGGTCGAGCAGATCCCAGATCATCGGCTTCTGGCTCGCCTTGGTCTGCGCGCGCCATGCCTTGTCGAGCCGGTCGATCTCGTCGGGGGTCATGTCCGCGTTGCGGATGTTCTGCTCCTTGACCGCCTCGATGATCGCCGGATCCTGGACCCAGGAGATCAGCTCGGTCTCCGCGAGCACGCGGACCTTCTCGGCGAAATCCTCGCGCTCGAAGTCCTGCTCCTGCGCCGCCGCGCCGCCCGCTGCCAGCAGGACGGCCGCCGCGGCGCCGATCACACCCTGTCGAACCATGTTTCCTCTCTCCCCTCTTCGCGCTCCGCCACACCCCGGGGGCCCCGGCCCGGCGCGCACCGCACGCACCCTGCAATCTCAGTCAGACGAAGTTGTCCATAGTGAGGCAGCGACCGCCGACGCTCGCTTAACGATACACGGAATGCGTGCGCTGTGAAGCCTGCATTCCAACGCGCGGCGAGCGCCGGCTTGCGCGGGCGGCGGGCTCCGGGCACTCTCCCGCCGGCCCGCCCCCGAAGGAGAGACAGATGCCCCCGGCTCCCGCCCTGCCGCCCGTGCCGGACCCCTCCGGCCCGCCCCCCGCGACGCTCGCCGACTGGCGCCGGGCCCCGCAGAACGCCTGGGCCTTCTCGCGGGTGCGCGAGCTGATCCCGACCGCGGAGATCGCCGCCGGCCCGGCCAGGCCGCTCGAGGAGGACTGGTGCGACCTCGCCGCCGTTCCGCTCCCCGAGACCGCCGCGGCGGAGGGGGCGGGGGAGATCGAGCTCGGCCGCTTCCTCGTCGAGAGCCACACCAACGCCTTCGTCGCGCTCCGCGCCGGCCGGCTCGTCTGGGAGTGGCACGGGGGCGACTATGACGGCCTGCGCCCGCATCTCCTCTTCTCCGTCTCGAAATCGCTCACCGGCCTCGTCGCCGGGGCCCTCGCCGCGCGCGGGGCGCTCGACCCCGACCGCGCGATCGCGGCCTACGTGCCGGAGATCGAGGGCTCGGCCTATGACGGCGCGCGGGTCCGCGATCTCCTCGACATGACCGTGAGCACCGCCTTCGACGAGACCTATCTCGCGGCGGACGGGGATTATGGCCGCTACCGCGTCGCCACCGCCTGGAACCCCGCGCCCCCGGGCGAGGCGCCCGATCTCCGCGGCTTCCTCGCGACGCTGCCGCCCGGCGAGGGCCCGCACGGGCGGCGCTTCCGCTACGTCTCGCCGAATTCCGATCTGCTCGGCTGGGTGCTCGAGCGCGCCGCAGGGGCCCGCTACGCCGATCTCCTCTCCGAGATCCTCTGGCGCCCGATCGGCCTCGAGGCGCCGGGCTACGTCACCATGGACGGCCGCGGCGCGGCGCGCTCGGGAGGCGGCGTCTGCGCCCGGCCGCGGGACCTCGCGCGGATCGGCGAGGCGGTGCGCCGGCGCGGGATCGTGCCGGGCGGCGCGCAGGTCCTCCCCGGCGCCTGGCTCGACGACATGGCCCATGGCGGGGACCGCGCCGCCTGGACCGAGGGGGACATGGCCGACCTCTTCCCCGCCGGGCGATACCGCGCGCAGTGGTATCAGTCGGGCCTGCCCTCGGGCGCCATCGCCGCGATCGGCATCCACGGGCAGTGGCTCTGGATCGACCCCTCGGCGGAGGTCGTCCTCGTCAAGCTCTCCGCCCAGCCGGTGCCGGACGACGACGTGCTCGACCAGCGCACCATCGCCGCCCTCGACGCGCTCTCCGCGGCCCTGGCCTGAGCCGCGCCCCGGCGCTAGGAGGGGCGGGCGCGGACAGGGGGGCGAGATGGCCAGGGCGATCCTGCATATCGGCATCGAGAAGACGGGGACGCAGACGCTCCAGTCCTTCCTCGCCGCCAATCGCGCGGCCCTCGCCGCCCGCGGCTTCCGCCATGCAGGGTTCGGCCGGCGCGGCAACAACCACACGGGTCTCGCCGCCTACGCCCAGGACGACGCGGTGCGGGACGATCTGCGCATCGCCCACGGGGTGCGGAGCGCCGGCGATCTCGACGCCTTCCGCAAGCGGCTCGAGGCCGAGGCGGCGCGCGAGATCGCCGAGCATCCGGAGGCCGTCTTCCTCTTCTCCAACGAGCATCTCGCGAGCCGGCTCGACACGGCCTCCTCGGTGGCCCGCCTCGCCGAGCTGCTCGGGCGGCTGTTCGAGCGGGTGGAGGTCGCGGTCTATCTCCGCCGGCAGGAGGATGTGGGCACGAGCCTCTATTCGACCCTCGTCAAGTTCGGCGCCCATCGCGAGCGCATCCTGCCGGATCCCGACCACGTCCCCACCCGCTGGCATTACGACCGCCTCCTCGCGCTCTGGGCCGGCGCCTTCGGGCGCGAGGCGCTGCACCCCGCGGTCTACGACCGGGCGAGCCTCGCGGGCGGGGACATCACGGCGGACTTCGCCGCGCGCTGGGGGCTCGGGGAGGGGCTCGCGCCGGTGGCGGACGAGAACGAGGGGCTGATGCCCCATGCGGCCGAGGTGCTCCACCGCCTCAACGCCGCCTATCCCGCCTATCACGGGCTCCGGCCGAACCCGATGCGGGGCGAGCTCGGCGCCTGGATCGGCCGGCTCTTCCCGGGCCGGGGGCTGCGCCCCTCCCGCGCCGAGGCCGCCGCCTTCCAGGCCCGCTTCGACGCCTCCAACGAGGCGGCCCGCGCCGCGTGGTTCCCCGACCGCGCGACGCTCTTCGAGCCGGACCTCTCGCGCTACCCCGAGACGGCCGACCCCCGCGCCTACCGATTCGAGGACGCGGTCGACGTCTTCCGCCAAGTCTGGCGCCTCGCGCGGGAGCGGGAGCGCGCCCTCGAGGCCCGCCTCGCGCCCCCGGCCGGCCCGGCCGCCCCGGCCCCCGCGGAGCCGCCCTTCAACGCGCGCTGGCCGGCGATGCAGGCGATGGTCCTGCCCCGGCTCAAGCTCCTCTATCTGCCGATCGCCAAATGCGCCTGCACCTCGCTCAAATCGCTTGCCGTCCGGCTCTCGGACCTGACCGAGGCGGAGAAGGCGGACATCCTCGGCGAGGTCCACGGCCGAACCGACGGGCGGCGCACCGGCCTGCAGCTCAAGGACCACGACGAGGCGGCGGCGCGGGCCTTCCTCGCCGCGCCGGGCTGGATGCGCGTCGCCGTGGTGCGCGACCCGTTCGACCGGCTGGTCAGCGCCTATCTCGAGAAGTTCGTCATCCGCCGCGAGAACAAGGGGGTGACCACCGCCCCCGTGGTCGCCGCGATCCAGGGCGTGGCGCCTGAGGAGGCCGACCTCGCCCGCGGCGTGCGCTTCGCCGAGTTCCTGGAGTTCGTGTTGTCCGAGCCGCCCGACCGGCTCGACCCGCATTGGTGCCCGCAGATCCTGAGCTTCGCCCATATCGACGTGACCGATCTCTACGCGATCGAGCACCTCCCCCGCCTCGCCGCCGATCTTTCGGCGCATACCGGGCAGCCGGTCGCCATCGGCGCGGAGAACCGCAAGCGCGTGGCGCCGAGCCGGGTGGTGGCGGGGGCTGCGGGGCTCTGGCCGGAGGAGATCGACGACCCCTCCAGCCTCCGCCCCGAGAGCTTCTTCGACGCCGAGAGCCGCGCCCGGGTGGCCGACGCCTACGCCGCCGACCTCACCCTCCACCGCGCCGCGCTCAAGGCCGGGGCCGAGCGGGAGGCGCCGCCGATGCGCCGGGGCGCCCTCGCGCGGCTCTTCCGCGGCGCCCGCTAGCCAGGGGGGAGCACCCGGTCGAGGAAGGCGAGCGTGCGCGCGATGGAGGCCCGGCGCGCGGCCCGGTCTCCGCCGAACTCCACCCCGCGCACGCCGCACGCCTCGAGGAAGGCCATCCGCCCCTCGAGGCTGTCGAGCCGGTGGCCGCCGTCGAGGGTCACGGTGCGCCCGTCCTCGGGATGCGCGTCGAGGGTGCAGCGGGCCGAGGTCTCGCGGACCGTGATCGCGCGGTCCACGGTGAAGGTGAAGGGCAGCCCGGAGTCGAAGCCGTGGGGCGCGTCCGGGTAGATCACCGCCTCGGCGGCGTGACCGGCCCCGGCCCAGCTCTCGGCGAGCGCGGCGCAGGGGGCCGCCGGCGTCCAGTCGTCCGCCCCGCCGAGAAGCATCAGGAGCGGCGTCGCGAGCGCCTCGTCGCCGAGATCGAAGCCGCAGAACGGGTAGTAGGCGACCGCGAAGGCGAATCGCTCCGGCCCGCCCGCGGCATAGCCCGCCAGCCGGTCGACCGCGCCGAGGACCGCGGTGATCGCCCCCTTCGACCAGCCGATGATGCCGATCCGATCGGCCGGAATGCGCGGATGGCTCGCGAGCAGCCGCTTGGCCGCCATCGCGTCGGCGAGCATGCCCTGCGCCGTGAGCCTCAGCTGGTCGCGCACGGTGGAGCCGATCTCGCGGGGGCCGAAATGGTCGACCACGAAGGCCGCGATGCCCGCCTCGGCGAGCCGCTCGGCCATGCGCTCCTGCCGCCCGCCGACGCCGCCGGAACCGTGGGAGAGGATCGCCGCGCCGCGCACGGGGCCCGTGCCCTCCGGCATGACGAGCCGGCCGTAGATCTCCGCCGGTTCTGCGGTGCCGGCGATCATCTCCGGAAAGTCGTAGGGCGAGGTGGTGGCGAAGGCGATGGGCCCGGCCTCCCCGCCCGAGAGATCGGCGCGGACGGGACCGGGGTCGATCCGCCCGCCGCAGGCGGCGAGGGCGAGGCAGAGGAGGAGGGCGAGCGCGCGCATCGGCTCAGAAGAGACGCGGCTTGAGGCGGAGGATGGTCTCGTTCGTCTCGCGGCTGAGGCGCGCGACGGTGTCGAGGGTGCCCTGGTGCAGCTCGCGCCCGGTCTCGACGGCCGATTCGATGGCCGCGGCCTGCACGAGGCTCGCGACCAGCGCCGGGTTCTCCCGCGCATAGCCCGCGCCGAAGGCCGCGTCGACGGCGGCGACGGCCGCGCTCAGATGCGAGGCGGCGGCGCTCTCCGCCCGGGCGCGGGTCTCCTCGGGGCCGGTCTGGGGCTCGGTGTCCTTCATGGCGTCCTCCTCGGCCTCTCATGTAGGGAGCCGGGGCGCCGCGGCGAGGTCAGCCGGCGGCGATCGCGGCGACCGTCTCGCCCGCGCGCCAGAGGAGCCCGACCCCGAGGCTCGCGAAGAAGACGGCGACGCCCGCGAGGAGATAGGCCCCGGCCCGGGCGTAGAGCCGCGCCGCAGCCCGGGTGGAGAACAGGAGCGCATAGGCCCCGTGGCCCGCGCTCGCGACGAGGACGGCGCCCGCCACCATCGCCGCGATCCCCTCGGGCGGCGCGCTGCCGGCGGGGAAGATCGAGACGAGAACGACCCAGGTGGTCATCGCTTTGGGATTGGTCGCGAGAACGCCGAGGGTGGTGAGGAACGCCTCGCGCGGGCCGATCTCGAGCGCCACCGGCCCGTCGGTCCTCCAGGCGCGGGCGCGCCGGGCGTAGCGCAGGGCGAACCAGAGGAGGAGGGCGCCGCCGACCCCGCCGATCAGCGGCTCGAGGGCCGGGGCCTGCCGGAAGAGCGCCGCGGCGCCGAGGATCGCCGCGAGCGCCCAGCCCGCCACCCCGAGCGCGATGGCGGGGACGACGGCGAGCGCCGTCGCCCGTCCGGCGCCGACGGCGATGGCGATGGTGTTGAAGACGTTGGGCCCGGGGCTCAGGATGTTGGCGGCGAAGACGGCGAGCGCCGTCGCGATCTCGCTCCACGGGATCTCCGCCATCGTCGCTCGGCTCCTTCGCCCGCCTCGTGGGGGCCTCGTCCCTGCCGGTCCCCGCCCCGCTCTCCGGGGCGGCGGGGCGCTTCCCGCCATCTCCGCGCTCGCGGCGCCGCGGCGCGAGCGCGGCCCCTCGGCGAAGGGCCGTCGCGCGCGATCCTGGCCTCTCGGCCTTCGCCGGGCCTCGCCCTGGGGCCCGCGCCGAGCCGGGGCTCCGCCCCGAGGGGACCGGGCGGCCTCGCGGCGCCCCGGGCCTCAGGCGGGGGGCGCGGTGGCCTGCATCTCCGGGCGGGCGAGGAAGCGCTCGGCCCATTCGGCGAGCGCGGGCCGGCCCTCGCGCCAGCCGAGATCGGGGAAGCGGAGGTCGAGATAGCCGAGCGCGCAGCCCACCGCGACGAGGCCCGCATCGGTGCCCTCGCCCCAGCGCCCGGCCTCGCCTTCGAGCCGGCCGAGGGCGCGGTGGATCTTCGACATCTGCCCCTGCACCCAGGGCGAGAAGCGCAGCTCCTCCGGGCGCAGGCGGCCCTCGTAGACCACCAGGAGCGCGGCGTCGACGATCCCCTCGGCGAGCGCCTCGCGGGCGAGCACGGGCCAGAGCGCGTCGCCCTCGGGATAGAGCCCGGCGCCGAAGGTCGCGTCGACATAGCGGGTGATGACGCGGCTGTCGAAAAGGGCGAGGCCGTCGTCCGTCACCAGGCAGGGGATCTTGCCGAGCGGGTTCGCGGCGCAGGTGTCGGCGTTCGGCTCGAGCGCGGAGCCGGAGCCGGGCACGAGCTCGACCGCCTCGGCGCGGCCGGCGAGATGGAGCGCGACCATCACCTTGCGGACATAGGGGGAGGTGGCGGAATGGTAGAGCTTCACGGGGCGGGGTCTCCTCTCTCGGCGGTGGCGGGGCCCCGGTCCGTCCGGCCGGGGGCGCAGGCCGCGGGCTTCTCGCGCTTGAGCAGGCGGGCGAGCACGAGCGAGGTCCGCGGCATGTAGCGATAGGGCGCGCGCGGCGCCGCCGCCGCCCGCCGCGTCATCCTATAGAGCGCGAAGCCGATGAGCGCCAGATGCGCCGCGGCGAGGAAGAGGAAGAGCGCGCCGGGCCCCCGCGCCTCGATAAGCGTGGCGGTGACGATCGGCGAGAGGATCGCGCCGAGGGAGAAGAAGAGCATGAGCCCGGCATTGAGCTCGACGACGAAATCGGGGGCCGCGTAATCGTTGGCATAGGCGCTCGCCACCGAGAAGATCGGCCAGGCGGTGGCGCCGAAGACCAGGGCGCCGGCGAGGATCGCGCCCGTGCCCGCAGCGGGCGCCGCGAGGGCGAGCCAGCCTGCCGAGCCGACGGTCGCCGCGGAGAGGCCGATCAGCACCAGCCGGCGGTCGAGCTTGTCCGCGAGCCAGCCGACGGGATATTGCGCCGCCACCGCCCCGATCACCGCGAGGGTGAGGAAGAGCGCGATCTCGCCCTGCCCGAGCCCGGTCTCGACGCCATAGACCGGGCCGACCATCCGGAAGGCCGAGGAGGTCATCCCCGCCACCACGATCGCCATCGCCGCCGAGGGTGCGAGGCGCATCGCCGCGAGCGGGCGCAGGCGCGGTGCAGCGGGGGTCGCCGGCGGCACGGCGCGGCTGAGCGCGAGCGGCAGGAGGCAGAGGCAGCAGAAGATCGCGACGATGTTGTAGGCGACATAGGTCGTCGGATCGAGCACCGCGATGAGCCCCTGCGCGCAGATCTGCCCCATCAGTTCGGTCACCCGGTAGGCCCCGAAGACGCGGCCGCGCATGGCGTTCTCGGTCTTGGCCTGTAGCCAGCTCTCCACCACGGTGTAGGCCCCGGCGATGGCGATGCCGGTCAGCACCCGCAGCCCCGCCCAGTAGAGCGGGCCCTCGAGGACCGGGTGCAGGAGCGCCCCCGTCGCCCCGATGGCGGCCACCGCGGCGAAGGAGCGCGAATGCCCCACCGAGCCGATCAGCCGCGGCGCCGCCCAGCAGCCGATCAGGAAGCCCGCGAAATGCGCCGAGCCCATCAGCCCGATCTCCGCGGTGGTGAAGCCGCGCGCCGCCCCGGCGAGGGCGTCGAGCGGCCCGAGCGAGCCGGAGCCGAGCTGCACGAGGAAGATCGAGACGAAGAGGGCGGCGAAGGAGACGACGGAGGTCATGGGCGGGTTCCCCGGGACGGCGCGGCCAGAGTGACCCCGCGGCGGGGCGATTTCTGTCCAGGGTTCGACGGTCTCTGTCGAATTCCGGTCGCGACACGGCGTCCCGGCCTGCGCGCGGGCGTCGTCTTGCCTGTCCCGGGCGGCGCTGGTAACGGCGGTTGACCGGCAGGGAGACGTCATCCGTGGCAGAGATCGAGACCGTAGCGCCCGAGAAACGCGCCAAGTCCAAGAAGATCGGGGCGCTCAGGGGGCTCGCGCCCTTCCTCGCGCCCTATCGCGGGCTGATCGTGGCGGTGGCGGTGGCGCTCCTGCTCGCGGCGGGCTTCACGCTGGTGCTGCCGATCGCCTTTCGCCGGGTGATCGACGGGTTCACCGCCGAGAACGCCGCGCTGATCGACAAGTATTTCCTCGCCCTCATCGGCGTCGCCTTCGCGCTCGCGGTGACGACGGCGCTCCGCTTCTATCTCGTGACGCTGCTCGGCGAGCGGGTGATCGCCGATCTCCGGCGCGGGGTGTTCGAGCATGTGAGCCGGATGTCGCCCGCCTTCTACGAGAAGCTGATGACCGCGGAGGTGCTGACCCGGCTGACCTCCGACACCACCGTCATCCAGGGCGTCGTCGGCTCCACCGCCTCGATCGCGCTGCGCAACATCCTGATCCTCTTCGGCGGGATCGTGATGCTGCTGATCACCTCGCCGAAGCTGACCGCGATGACGCTCCTGATCGTGCCGGCGGTGGTGTTCCCGATCCTCTTCCTCGGGCGCCGGGTGCGCCGGCTCTCGCGCAAGGCGCAGGATCTCGTGGCGGACTCCGCGGCGCTCGCGGGGGAGCTTCTGCAGGCCGCGCCGACGGTGCAGGCGATGACCTACGAGCGCGCCGCGCAGGCGCAGTTCTCCGACCGGGTGGAGGCCGCCTATCGCGCCCACAAGGGCCGGATCACGGCGCGCTCCTTCCTCACGGCGATCGTGATCTTCCTCGCCTTCTCCATGGTGGTCAGCGTCGTCTGGATCGGCGCGCGCGACGTCCTCGCCGGGGAGATGAGCGAGGGGGAGATGGCGCAGTTCGTGCTCTACGCCGTCTTCACCGCGGGGGCGGTCGGCGCGCTCTCCGAGGTCTGGGGCGAGTTGCAGCGCGCCGCGGGGGCGACCGAGCGCCTCGTCGAGCTGCTCGAGATGCAGAGCCCGATCCAGGAGCCTGCCGACCCGCTCCCGGCCCCAGAGCCGGCGCGGGGCGAGATCGTGTTCGAGGACGTTTGCTTCACCTACGAGAGCCGGCCCGAGACGCCGGCGCTCCGCCATGTGGGCTTCTCGGTCGCGCCCGGGGAGACGGTGGCGCTCGTCGGCCCCTCGGGGGCGGGCAAGACGACGGTGCTCCAGCTTCTCCTGCGCTTCTACGACCCCGAGGCCGGGCGCATCCTGCTCGACGGCGTGCCGATCGACCGGATGCGCACCGAGGACCTCCGCCGCCGCCTCGCGCTCGTCCCGCAGGAGCCGGTGATCTTCGCCGACAGCGTGCGCGCCAATATCCGCTTCGGCCGGCCCGACGCGAGCGACGCCGAGGTCGAGGCCGCCGCCCGCGCCGCCGCGGCGCACGAGTTCGTCATGGCGCTGCCGGAGGGCTACGACAGCTGGCTCGGCGAGCGCGGCGTGCTCCTCTCCGGCGGGCAGAAGCAGCGCATCGCCATCGCCCGCGCGATCCTGCGCGACGCGCCGGTGCTGCTTCTCGACGAGGCGACCTCGGCGCTCGACGCGGAATCCGAGCGCGCGGTGCAGGCCGCCGTCGAGTGCCTCTCGGCCGACCGGACGACCCTGGTCATCGCCCACCGCCTCGCCACCGTGAAGCGCGCCGACCGGATCGTGGTGCTCGATTCGGGCCGGGTGGTGGCCGTCGGCACCCATGACGAGCTCGTCGCGGATGGCGGGCTCTATGCTCGCCTCGCCCGGCTGCAGTTCACCGAGGGCCTCGCCGCCGAGTGAGCGGCCCCCGATCGGATCGGTTGCATATCGATCCTTCGCGCTGGCACGGTCCCGTCCCCGGACCGTCCATCGCGGGGGGGACCACGCAGACCCGAAACGAGGAGGGACCCATGGCCAAGTTCGATTGCAAGAAGCTCGCGAAGCAGCTCGATCTCGTGGAGAGCAAGGCCGACGAGGCCGACGGCATCCTCGAGGATCTCGAGAAGGCCCTCGGCATCGCCCGCTCGAGCCGCACCAAGGCCGCGCTGAAGAAGCTGCGCAAGGCGATCTCGGTGGCGAAGAAGGTGGGCAACAAGGCGGAGATCCCCATCGATGCCTGCGTCGCCGTCGGCGAGGCCTTCGAGGAGACCAAGGCGGCCTTCGAGAAGGAGACCGACAACCTCGAGGCGCAGTGCAAGAAGCTCTCCGACGGGCGCCGCGAGGCCTGCCGCGCCAAGGTCTGGAAGTCGAGCCTGCCGCGCGCGGTCAAGAAGGTGTTCGATCTCGGTCCGGACGGCTTCATCCCCAAGGCGTTCTGGAAGACCCTGCTTCAGGTGCTGAGCGCCAACTTCAAGGAGGCGGAGAAGAAGATCGCCTGAGCCGGAGCCGCGATGTCGACTCGGCGCGCGCCCGCGCCTATCTGCCTAGTCGAAACAGGCGGGGAGGACGGGATGACGGTCGATGCCGGGACGACGCTCGCGCGGGTCGCCTGCGACAGCCATGCGGACAAGCTGGAGATCGAGCGCGTGCCGATCTCCGAGCGCTGGCGCACCGAGACGGTGCACGAGATGCTCCGCGACACGGTGGCCGCCCGCGGCGACGCGCCGGCGCTGAGCTTCCAGATCAAGTCGGGCCCCCGCGACAAGGCCGAGACCTTGACCTGGGCCGAGCTCGGCGCCCGCGCCACCCAGGCGGCCAATCTCTTCCATGCCCTCGGCGTCGGCCCCGAGGACGGCGTGGCCTATCTCCTGCCGAACTGCAACGAGACGGTGATCGCGCTGCTCGGCGCCATGACGGCCGGCGTCGCCTGCCCGATCAACCCGCTCCTCGAGGTCGAGCAGATCGCCTCGATCCTGCGCGAGACCCGGGCCAAGGTGCTCGTCACCCTCGCCCCCTTCCCCAAGACCGACATCGCGCAGAAGGCGCACGAAGCGGCGATGTTCGCCCCCGAGCTGCAGACGATCCTGCATGTGGACCTCAAGCGCTATCTCTCGCCGCCGCTCTCCTGGGTGGTGCCGGCGCTGCGCCCTGGCCTCGAGATCCGCCACTGGAAGCGGGTGGCCGACTTCCACGCCGAGATCGCCGGGCAGCGGGGCGACGCGCTCGACTTCGCCGAGGCCGGGGGGGCGGGGCGCGTGGCGGCGAACTTCCACACCGGCGGCACCACCGGCCTGCCGAAGATCGCCCAGCACCGCCAGGGGGGCATCGTCTACAACGGCAAGATCCCCGCCCTCGACGTGATCGTGCCGGACGACGTGCTGATCTGCCCCTTGCCGATGTTCCACGTCCTCGGCGCCTATCCGATCCTGATGTCCTGCATCGCGGTCGGCGCGCATCTCGTGCTGCCGACGCCGGCGGGCTATCGCGGCGACGGGGTGATGGACAATTTCTGGGCGCTGGTGGAGCGCTGGCGCGTCACCTTCATGGTGATGGTGCCGACGGCGGCCTCCGCGCTCCTGCAGCGCCCGGTGCGCCACGACGTCTCCAGCCTCAAATTCGCGCTCTGCGGCTCCGCGCCCCTGCCGGTGGAGCTCTTCCGCCGGTTCGAGGAGACCTGCGGGGTCAAGATCCTCGAGGGCTACGGCATGACCGAGGCGACCTGCCTCGTCTCCATCAACCCGCCGGGGGGCGAGCGCAAGATCGGCTCCGTCGGCCTGCCGATCCCCTATACGGAGGTGAAGATCCTCGATTGCGACATCGACGGCGACGTCAAGCGCGAGGTGCCGGTGGGCGAGATCGGGGAGATCTGCATCAAATCGCCCTCGATCTTCCCGGGCTATCGCGAGGAGGTGCGCAATTTCGGCCTCTTCACCAAGCCGGGCGGGTATCTGCGCACCGGCGATCTCGGCCGGCTCGACGAGGACGGCTATCTCTGGATCACCGGGCGGCTGAAGGACCTGATCATCCGCGGCGGGCACAACATCGACCCCAAGCTGATCGAGGAGGCGCTGATGGGCCATTCCGAGGTGGCTTTCGTCGGCGCCATCGGCCAGCCCGACTCGGTGGCGGGCGAGCTGCCCTGCGCCTATGTCGAGCTGCGCAGCGGCGCGAAGGCCACGGAGGCCGAATTGCTCGACTACGCCCGCGCCCACATCCCCGAGCGCGCCGCCGTGCCGAAGCATCTCGAGATCGTCGACGACCTGCCCAAGACCGCCGTCGGCAAGGTCTTCAAACCCGCGCTCCGCAAGAAGGCGATCGCCCGGGTCTATGGCGCGGCCCTCGCGGAGGCGGGGCTCGCGGCGCCGGTGGAGGTCGTGGAGGACAAGCGCCGCGGCCTCGTTGTGCGCATCGGCGGCACGGCGTCGGAGGCCGCCGTCGCCGAAGTGGCCAACGCCCTGCCCCTGCCCTGGGAGCGTCCCCCCGCCGCCTGATCCCCACAGCCCCCGCGGCGTTTCGCGCGGCCGCGCCCCGGCTGACGCCGGCACACGGCCTTCCGACCCCGCCCACCCCCACCCCCGCCGCCACCCCGCGCGCCTTGCGCGCGGGGTGGCGGC
>CAZNTX010000078.1:0-6406 GCA_964576075.1 uncultured Limibaculum sp.
GACGCCGGCCCCGGCCCGGACCGCCGGCGGCCGGACGCTCGCCCCGGACGCGGGCCGCGCGCGGGGCCGGGCGCCCGTCCGGACCGACGCCCGGGCGCCGGGCTGAGACCGGACCGCCGGCGGCCGGCTGTCCGTCCGGATCGACGCCCGCGTGCGGGGCTCGGTCGAGGGCCGCGGGGGCGCGAGAGCCGCGGAGCGCCGCGCCGGCAGCAGATATCCGAGCCGGAAAACCGCTGGTCTGGCGGCCCCTTCGGCGACAAGGAGCCCTGGGCGCTCGGGGGCAAGTAGCGCCAGGCGAGGACCCGCGGGTCCGGGCCGCTGCCCGTGGCGCCGCCCCGCAGCGGCGCGCGGCGCGACGGTCTCGGCCTCCGGCTCCCGCCCCTCTAGCCGTCCCGGTTTCCAGGGAAGGCCGTTCGGCCGGGGCCGGCGAGACCCGCTGTCGGTGGGCCGGGCCCGCACGCGCGACGCCCCGCAGAGACGACCGGCCGGTCCCTTCGCGCCTGCGCCCGGGAGGCGACCGGCTCGCGCGTGCAGGGGGACGGCCTGGCCCGTCGGAGGGGCACCCCTGAGCGCGGGCCTCCGGCGGCCGGGGCGACGGCCTGGCCAAGCGGATCAGCGCCCCCGGGCGATGGGCTCAGGCGGGCGCAGGGACCGGGTTGGCGAGGGGGCGACCCTCCCGCCAGGCGGCGAGGTTGTCGGCGAAGAGGGCGGCGAAGCGGGCGACCCAGTCTTCCACCCCGTCGGCGTTGTGGGGGGTGAGGAGCAGGTTGGGCGCCTCCCAGAGCGGGCTGTCGGCGGGGAGCGGCTCGCTGCGCGTCACGTCGAGATAGGCGCCCGAGAGATGGCCGGAACGGAGCGCGGCGAGCAGGTCCGCCTCCACCACATGCCCGCCCCGGGCCGTGTTGAGGAACACCGCGCCGGGCTTCATCAGGGCGAAGCGGCGGGCGTCGAAGAGGCCCTCGGTCTCGGGGGTGAGGCGGAGATGGATGCTGACGATGTCGGCCTCCGGCAGCAGCCGGTCGAGCGCCTCCGGCGGGTGGACGGCGAGCGCCCCCGGCACCGGCGCGGCCGAGCGCCGCGTCGCGACCACGCGCATCCCCATCCCCGCCGCGCGCTTGGCGAGCTCCCCCCCGATCGCCCCGGCGCCGATGACGAGCAGCGTCCGCCCCATCAGCGGGCGGAACGGGATCGGCCGCCAGAGCCGCGCCCGCTGTTGCTCGCGATAGGCGAGGAGGCCGTGGGTGAGGGCGAGGATCGCGCCGAGGCAGGTCTCCGCGAGGAAGGGGGCGAGAACGCCGACCGCGTTCGTCACGGTGACCCGCGTGCCGTCCCAGCGGCCCATATGCTCGTAGCCCGAACCGCTCACATGGACCCAACGGAGGGAGGGATGGGCGAGGATCCGCGCATGGTCCGCATCCGGCAGGGCGGCGGAGCGCAGCGTCATGGCGATCTCGGGATCCTCGGCGAGCGCGGCGTCGAGCGCCTCGGGGCGGGAGACGGGCAGGAGCCGCTCCCCCGGGTGGCGCGCGGCGAGGAGGGCGGCGATCTCCGCCGCCTCCTCGGCATAGACGAGGACCGGGCCCATCCGCCGCTCAGGCCGCGGCGAGCGCGTCGCGCGGGTGGAAGCGCCCGCCCTCGGCGGCCATGCGCCCGAGCGTCTCGGGCGGCGCGAAGCGGGGGCCGTGGGCGTCGGCGAGCCGCTCGGCGCGGGCGAGCGCCTCCGCCGCCCCGATCCGGTCGATCCAGGAGAACGGCCCGCCGGACCAGGGCATGAAGCCCCAGCCGAGGATCGCGCCGACATCGCCCTCGCGGACGTCCTCGAGCACCCCCTCCTCGAGCGCGCGCACCGCCTCGAGCGCCTGGATCATCCGCAGCCGGTCCATCGCCGCCTCGGGCTCCGGCTGATGCGCGGCGCGGGGCCAGATCTCGCCGAGGCCGGGCCAGAGGCGCAGGCGCTTGCCCTTGTCGTCGTAGTCGTACATCCCCTTGCCCGCCTTCGCGCCGAGGCGGCCCTCGCCGACCAGGCGCTCTAGCAGCTCGTCCGCGCCCCCGCGGCGATAGGCGGCGCCTTCGGCCGCTGCGGTCGCCTGCTGGATCTTGAGGCCGAGTTCGAGGGAGGTCTCGTCGACGAGCTGGAGCGGGCCGACGGGCATGCCGATCCGCTTCGCCGCGTTCTCGATCAGCGCCGGGGCGATCCCCTCCGTCACCATCTGCAGCCCCTCGTTGACATAGGGAATGATGCAGCGGTTGGCGTAGAAGAAGCGGGCGTCGTTCACCACGATCGGGGTCTTGCGGATCTGGCGGACGAAATCGAGCGCCTTGGCGACGGCCGCGGGCCCGGTCTCGCGCCCCTTGATGATCTCGACGAGCATCATCCGCGCCACCGGCGAGAAGAAGTGGATGCCGATGAAGCGCTCGGGCCGGGCCGAGGCGCGGGCGAGATCGGAGATCGGGAGCGTCGAGGTGTTGGTCGCGAAGATCGCGGTCTCGGGGAGATGCGCCTCGGCGCGGCGGGTGACCTCGGCCTTGAGGGCGGGGTCCTCGAAGACCGCCTCCACCACCAGATCGCAGCCGGCGAGGCGGGCATAGTCCGCCGTCGCGGCGATGCGGGCGAGGGTCGCGTCGGCCTTGGCCTGGTCGAGCCGCTTCTTGGAGACCTCGCGGGAGAGCGCGCCGCGCACCGTCTCGCGCCCGCGCTCGGCGCTCTTCGCGTCGCGGTCTATCAGCACCACCTCGATGCCGGCCGCCGCCGCCACCTGCGCGATGCCGGCGCCCATCATGCCGGCGCCCAACACGCCGAGCCTCGCGACCTGGGCGTCGGGCTCTCCCGCCGGCCGCGCCGCGCCCTTCTCGAGCGCCTGCTTGTTCAGGAACAGCGCGCGGATCATCGCCTCGGCCGTCGGGTCCATCAGGACGGAGGTGAAGTGGCGCGCCTCGATCCGGATCGCCTGGTCGAAGGGGACGAGCGCGCCTTCGTAGACCGCCTGGAGCATCGCCTGCGCGGCCGGATAGCAGCCCTGCGTCCGCCCATGGGTCATCGCCGAGGCGCCGAGGAAGAGCTCGAAGCCCTCGCGCGTGTAGGGCGCGCCGCCCGGCATCTTGAAGCCCTTGCGGTCCCAGGGCTTGACCGCGTCGGCCTCGCCCGCCTCCGCCGCCCAGGCGCGGGCGCGGGGGAGCAGGTCCTCGGGCGCGACCGCCTCGTCGACGAGCCCCTGCGCCTTGGCCCGGCGGGGATCGGGCGTCTTGCCCTCGAGCAGGAACGGCGCGGCCCCCATCAGGCCGAGCATCCGCACGAGGCGCGTCGTGCCGCCCGCGCCGGGGAAGAGGCCGACCTTGATCTCGGGCAGGCCGATCTTCGCCCCCTCCCGCTCCGCGGCGATGCGGCGGTGGCAGGCCAGCGCGATCTCGGTCCCGATCCCCATGCAGGTGCCGGGACAGGCCCAGACGAAGGGCTTGCCGCCCTTGAGCGTCTTCGGGTCCGCGCCGCCGCGCTCGATCTTGCGGAGCACGCCGTGGAGCGCCATGACGAAGCCGAAGATCGTCTCCGCCGGGTTGCCGCCCGCGGCCGCGGCGCGGGACTTGATCTCGGCGAGCGTGCCCAGATCCATGCCGCCGGAGAAATCCGGCTTGGCGGAGGTGATCACCGCCGCGCGGACGCCTTCGTCGGCGAGGATGCGGTCGACATGGGCGTCGAGCTCGCGGATCGCCGCTTCGGTGAGGACGTTCATCCGTGTGTCCGGCTGGTCCCAGGCGATCGTCGCGATCCCGTCGGCGATCTCCAGATGGAAGCTCTCGCTCATCGCTCCTCCTCCTCGAGCGGCGTGCCGTCGGCCCGGGTGAACCAGGACCGGCCCCCGGCCTCGTGGCAGATCAGGTCGACATCCGAATAGTGGCAGCGGTCCTCCGCGGGCCGGGTGCCGATCTCGAGATAGGTGGCGGGGCGCTCGGTGCGGTTGACGAGGTGGTGCCCGTCGGCCCGGCCCGCGGGGAAGGCGGCGGCGTCGCCGGGGCCGAGGACCGTCTCCCCCGCCTCCTCGACGAGCACGACCTCCCCGGCCACCACATAGACCATCTCCTCCTCCACCTCGTGCCAATGCCGGAGCGAGGAGGCCGCGCCAGGGGGGAGCGTCGTGAGGTTCACCCCGAAGGCGGCGATCCCCCCGGCCTCGCCGAGCTTCACCCGGCGCCGCTCGGCGAAGCCCGCGGCATAGGGGGCGGGATAGTCCGACCCCTCGACGACCGGGGCGGAGAGCAGGTCGATCTTCGGCATGGCTCAGACCCTCTCGATCACCGTCGCGGCCCCCATGCCGGAGGCGACGCAGAGGGTGGCGAGGCCGGTCGCGCGGTCGGTGCGCTCCATCTCGTCGAGGAGCGTGCCGAGGATCATCGCCCCCGTCGCGCCGAGCGGATGGCCGAGGGCGATGGCGCCCCCGTTGACGTTGACCCGGCCCGGGTCTGCCTCGAAGGCCTGCAGGAAGCGCAGCACGATGGCGGAGAACGCCTCGTTGACCTCCATGAGCTCGATGTCGCCGATCTCCATGCCGGCGGCGGCGAGCGCCTTCTCGGTGGCCGGAACCGGGCCGGTGAGCATGATCGTCGGGTCCGTGCCGACGCGGGCCATGGCGCGGATGCGCGCCCGCGGGCGGAGGCCGAGCCGCTCCCCCGCCTCCCGCGAGCCGACGAGCACCGCCGCCGCCCCGTCGACGATGCCCGAGGAGTTCCCCGCATGGTGGACATGCGCGATCCGCTCGTGATGGGGGTATTTGAGGAGCGCCACCGCGTCGAAGCCCGGCATCGTCTCGCCGAGCTCCTTGAAGGAGGGCTTGAGCGCCCCGAGGCTCTGCATGTCCGTCCCCGGACGGGGGTGCTCGTCGGCGGCGAGGATCTCGATCCCGTTGCGGTCGCGCACCGGCACCAGAGAGCGGGCGAAGCGGCCCTCCTCCGCCGCGCGCGCCGCGCGGGCCTGGCTCTCGACGGCATAGCCGTCCACATCCGCCCGGGAGAAGCCGTATTCCGTGGCGATGAGATCCGCCGCGATCCCCTGCGGCACGAAATAGCCGCGGAAGGCGAGCTCGGGGTCGACCGCCATCGGGAAGCCGTCCGAGCCCATCGGCACCCGGCCCATCATCTCGACCCCGCCGGCCACGTAGAGATCCCCGATCCCTGCGCGGATCTGCGCCGCGGCGAGGTTCACCGCCTCGAGCCCGGAGGCGCAGAACCGGTTGATGTGGAGCCCCGGGACCCGCTCGTCCCACCCCGCCGCGAGCACCGCCGAGCGCGCGAGGTTCCCCCCCTGCTCGCCGACGGCGGTGACGCAGCCCCAGATCACGTCCTCGACCGGCGCGCCCTCGAGCCCCGAGCGCTCGGCGAGCGCGCGCAACACCCCGGCCGAGAGGCCGACGGCGGTGACCTCGTGCAGCCCCCCGTCCGGCTTGCCCCGGCCGCGCGGCGTGCGGATCGCGTCGTAGATATAGGCCTCGGTCATCGCTCCTCCGCGGTCTCGCCCGGGCGCGGATGGCCCGGCATCAGGTCGTAAGGATGGGCCCAGCCCTCGAGCGCCGCGATCCGCGCCCGCCAGGCGGCGATGGCGGGAAACTCGCGCTCCCAGTCGATCGGATAGTCCTCGGCGTAGAAGACGTAGCCCGCGCAGGCGAGATCGGCGGTCGAGGGCCAGTCGCAGGCGATCCAGTCCCGGTCCGCGAGATGCGCCTCGAGCACCTCGAGCGCCCCCCGCGCCCGCCCCTCGAGCCAGCCGATGACGGCCGCGTCGCGCTTCTCCTCCGGCGCATAGCGCGCGAGGAAGCGCCAGGGCCCGAGCGTGCCCGAGAAGCGATGCGCGTCCCACAGCATCCAGCGCAGCGCCTCGCGCGCGTTCTCCGGCCCCGGATCGAAGGCCTCGCGCACGAGCGAGAGATAGTCGAGGATCGCGCCCGACTGCGTGATCACCTCGTCCCCGAGCCGGTCGTGCTCGAGCACCGGCACCTCGCCCATGGGGTTCATCCGCCGGAAGGCGGGCTCGCGCGTCTCGCCCCCGAAGAAATCGACGAGCACCGGCTCCCAGTCCGCCCGCGTCAGCGCCAGCATCAGCGCCACCTTGTAGGCATTGCCCGACTGGGCGAAGCAATGCAGCCGATACTCACTCATCTTCCGCCCTCCGAGGCGCCGGCGCGCCGTATTCCGCGATGAACTCGCGGAACGCCCGGTCGAGGCGCTCCGCATCGGCGATGTCGTCGAGCCGCTCGAGCAGCACGGTGAGGAGATAGCTGTTCGAGAGGCCGTAGCGCGCATTGAGCGCGCGCAGGCGCGCATGGGCGGGCTCGGTCAGGCTCGCCTGGACGCGCCGCGGTTTCTCGAGCCGTCTCGCCATCGCGGCGCCTCCCTCTCCGGTCCCGTCCCGCCCCGGCCC
>CAZNTX010000078.1:6416-17876 GCA_964576075.1 uncultured Limibaculum sp.
CCCTCGTGCCGCGTGCGTGGTTCGAGCGGCAGATGGGCGGGCGGGGGCTGCGTCGACCCGGGGCCGGGCCGGGGCGGGCGCCTCAGAAGGCCTCCGCCGCGAGGTCCATCACCGGCTCCGCGCCGCTCTCGATCCGGGCGAGGCGGAGCTTCGTCTCCGGCAGCATCCGGCTCATGTAGAACCGCCCCGTCGCGAGCTTCGCCTCGTAGTAGTCCCGCGCCTCCGCGCCCTCCTCGAGCGCCTTCGAGGCGGCCTTGGCCATCCGTGTCCAGGCGAGCCCCATGCAGACATGCCCGAAGAGGTGCAGGAAGTCGACCGCCCCCGCGAGCGCCGCGTTGGGGTTCTTCATCCCCGCCTGCATGAAGAAGGTGGCGGCCCGCTGCAGGTCCTTCGAGGCGGCCTTCAGCGGCTCGAGGAACTGCTTGGCGAGAGCGAGGTCGTCCTCGTTGTCCTTGATGTAGCCCTTGACGTAATCGAAGAAGGTCATGATCGGCTTGCCGCCCTTCATCGGCAGCTTGCGGCCGACGAGATCGAGCGCCTGAATGCCGGTCGTCCCCTCGTAGACCATCGAGATCCGCACGTCGCGCACGAGTTGCTCGATCCCGGTGTCGACGACATAGCCCGAGCCGCCGAAGACCTGCTGCGAGACCGTCGCCGTGCGGAAGCCCTCCTCGGTGAGGAAGGCCTTCACCACAGGGGTCAGCAGCGCCACCATATCGGCCGCGCGGGCGCGCTCGCCCGGGTCCTCGTGGCGGCGCTCGGCGTCGAGCAGCATCGCGACCCAGGCGAGAAAGCCCTGCCCCCCTTCGACGAAGGATTTCGCCTCGAGCAGCATCCGGCGCACATCGGCGTGGACGATGATCGGGTCGGCCGGCCCGTCCGGGTTCTCGGCGCCGGTCACCGCCCGGCCCTGCAGCCGCTCGCGCGCATGGCCGAGCGCCTGGGCATAGGCGCCGGAGCCCACCGCGAGCCCCTGCATCCCGACCATCAGCCGCGCCTCGTTCATCATGGTGAACATGTTGCGCAGGCCCTTGGTCTCCTCGCCCACGAGCCAGCCCGTCGCCCCGTCATAGGCCATGACGCAGGTGGCGTTGCCGTGGATGCCCATCTTGCGCTCGAGCCCGACGCACTGCACCGCGTTGCGCGCACCGGGCCGGCCGTCCTCCCCGGGCAGGAACTTCGGCACGACGAAGAGCGAGAGCCCCTTGGTCCCCTCCGGCGCCCCGGGCGTGCGGGCGAGCACGAGATGGACGATGTTCTCCGCGAGATCGTGCTCGCCGGACGAGATCCAGATCTTCTGCCCGGTGAGCCTCCAACTTCCGTCCCCGGCGGGCTCGGCGCGGGTGCGCACGAGGCCGAGATCGGTGCCGCATTGGGGCTCGGTGAGGTTCATCGTCCCCATCCACTCCCCGCTCGCGAGCTTCGGCAGATAGAGCGCCTTCTGCTCGTCCGAGCCATGGGCGTGGAGCGCGCGATAGGCCCCCATGGTCAGCCCGTGATACATCATGAAGGCCATGTTGCAGGCCGATTTCATGGTGCCGACGAGGAGCGCCATCACCGCCGGCAGCCCCTGCCCGCCGTAATCGGGATCGCATTCGAAGCCGGGCCAGCCGCCGGCGCGCATCAGATCCTGCGCCTCGCGGAAACCCTCCGGCGTGCGCACGAGGCCGTTCTCGAGCGTGCAGCCCTGCCGGTCGCCCACCTGGTTGAGCGGCTGCAGCACCTCCGCCGCGATCCGCCCCGCCTCGGCGAAGATCGGCTCGGTGACCTCGGGGGTCAGCTCCGCATAGCCCGCGATCTCCGCCTGGTCCTGGATCTTCAACACCTCGTGCAGCACGAAGGCGTAGTCGCGCAGCGGCGGGGGGAAGGGGTGCATCGTGGCCTCTCTCCTCGGTCGTCGGGCAGGGTCAGGACTTCGCGGCGGAGCGCCGGGTGCGCTCGGCGAGCATGGTCTCGAGCTGGTCCATTTGGGCGTCGAGATCCACGAGCGCCGCGTCGAGCTCGTCGCGCTTGGCCACGAGCTCGGCCCGGTGGCGCTTCGCCGCGGCGAGGGTGGCGGAGAGCTGGGCGACCTGGCCGTCGCCGCGATCGTAGAGGTCGAGCAGCTCCTTGATCTCCGACAGAGAGAAGCCGAAGCGCTTGCCGCGCAGGATCAGCTTCAGCCGCGCCCGGTCGCGCAAAGTGAACAGCCGGCGCTGGCCGATGCGGTGCGGCGCGAGCAGCTCCTTGGCCTCGTAGTAGCGGAGCGTGCGCGGCGTGACCTCGAACTCGTCGCAGAGCTCTCTGATCGTGAAGGTTTTCTCGGACATGGGTCTTCTCCGTCGTCGCAGGCTCACTGGGCAGATGGCGATGGGTGACGCTCGCGTCAAGCACCAGCCCCGCGAGGTCGCGCGGGCTAATGTGTTGACGCTGCGGCAATATTTTCGGGTCCTCCAGGATCATATCAATATGCTTCCGAGGCGGAACGCAACTGGGTCCGTCGCGCTCGGGGCTTTCGGCGGCCGCGCCCGCGGTCTAGGCTGGTGCCGGGAGGATCGGCGATGGACGAGGCGGACCCGGGCGCGCTCGCGCGCCTGCTCGCGGGGCGGGAGATCGGGCCGGAGGGCATGGCGCTTTCCGCCTTTCCCTACAGCGCGGAGATCGGGATGCGGCTCTTCGAGGCGGCGGCGGGGGTGGCGCGGGTCTCCGTGCCCTACGACGCGCGCCTCGTCGGCGATCCGGAGACCGGGGTGCTGCATGGCGGGGTGATCACCGCGCTCCTCGACACCGCCTGCGGCATCGCCGTCATGGCCGCCGAGCCCCGCCTCGCCGCCACCGCGACGCTCGATCTGCGGATCGACTACATGCGCCCGGCGACCGCGGGGCGCGCGGTCCTCGCCCGGGCCGAGTGCTACCGGATGACGCGGGCGATCGGCTTCGCCCGGGCGGTGGCCTATCACGAGCGCCCCGAGGATCCGGTCGCCTCCGCCGCCGGGGCCTTCATGCTGGAGCGGGCCCCATGAGCCGCCCGACCGACGCCGCCCGGCAGGCCGCGCGCGACGCCGCCCTCGCCCGCCTCGCCGAAACGGTGCCCTACAACCGCCGCCTCGGCATCCGCGTCGACCGGCTCGGCGACGAGCTGACGGTGCGCCTGCCCTTCCGCGAGGGGCTCGTCGGCAACCCGCTCCTGCCGGCGCTCCATGGCGGGGTGATCGGGGCGTTCCTGGAGATCACCGCGCTGATCCAGCTCGCCTGGGGCGAGGCGCTCGCGGCCCTCGAGGCGGGGGGCGAGGCGGCGGCGGCGATCGAGGCCGGGCGCTTCCCGCCCCTGCCCAAGACGATCGACGTGACGGTGGACTTCCTCCGCTCCGGCCGCCCGCGGGAGACCTTCGGCCGCGCCCGGGTGCAAAAGGCGGGCCGGCGCGTCGCCCATCTCCATGTCGAGGCGTGGCAGGACGAGCGCGCCCGCCCCATCGCCATGCTGCGCGGCAATTTCCTGATGCCGGAGGTCTAGCCCTCTTCGCGCCGCCTAGGCAGGCGCGCGACGATCGCCCGGGTGATCCGCGCGGCCAGGGGCGCGGCGAAGCTCACCGCCACCAGCGCCGCCGGCAGCGACAGCGCCCAGGCCGAGAGCCAGCGCCCCGGGAGGCCCGCGTCGACCCCGGTGTTGAGCGCCGTCACGAGGCCCGACATCACGCAGGACATGATCGTCGACATCGCGACGGGATAGATCAGCCGTGCCGGATCGCGCATCGCTCGCCTCCTTTCGCTGAACGAGCTAGCCGGGTGCTTGGCGGGGCCATGGCGCGCGCCGTCTAACGGATGCCATTTCCGTCTGTCAGAAAACGCACTGCGCCGCCGGGGTCGCTTGACAGGCGTAATCCCGCCCCGCAGTGTCTGGTTCAAAACCCACGGGAGGACACCGCATGACCTCGCGCCCAAGCCCCGCGCGCCTGATCGTCGTGGCCATCGCCACCGCCCTCTTCGCCGCCATCGCCGGCACCGCCATGGCCCAAGGCACGCCGGACATCCCGCTCGACGCGGTGATGGGCCAGACCCAGGAGAAGGCCGGCGGCTCGGTCCGCCCGCCGGAGGACGCGGTGATCGCGACGCCGATGGAGCCCGGCGTCCAGCGCCCGCGCGACTTTCAGGAGGACGGCGAGGCGGCCCGGGTCGAGGCGCTCCGCGCCCAGGGGGTCAACAGCGCGACCACCTATTGGGGCGAGATCCGCGCGGGCGAGACCTTCGTCACCCAGTCGCCCACCCCCGTCTCCAATTTCCTGATCGACGACAACGGCATGGGCTGGCAGGCGCTGCGCGCCAAGGGCGGACCGCTGCAGTTCTGGACGCTGGTCTCGCTCGGCGGGATCCTGGTGCTGCTCCTGCTCTTCTATCTCCTGCGCGGGCGCATCCGGATCGACAGCGGCTTCTCCGGCAAGCTGATCGAGCGGTTCAAGGGCTGGGAGCGCTTCGGGCACTGGCTGCTCGCCACCTCCTTCATCCTGCTCGCGCTGACCGGGCTCAACCTGCTCTTCGGCAAGGACTATCTCATGCCGCTCATCGGCAAGGAGGCGTTCGCCGAGGTCTCGATGGCCGGCAAATGGGTGCACAACAACGTCGCCTGGGCCTTCATGGTCTCCCTCGTCTGGATCTTTGTCGCCTGGGTGCTGCACAACCTGCCCTCGAAATACGATTTCATCTGGCTCGCGAAGGGCGGGGGGCTGTTCGTGAAGGGCGTGCACCCGCCCTCCAAGAAGTTCAACGCGGGGCAGAAGCTGATCTTCTGGTCGACCATTGTGCTCGGCGGCTCGATCTCGGCCTCGGGGCTCGCGCTCCTGTTCCCCTACGAGCTGCCGATGTTCGCGGGCACCTTCGCGATCCTGAACGACTGGGGGATCTCCGAGGCGGTCCTCGGGCGCACGCTCTCCACCGACCTCAAGATCATCCAGGAGATGCAATACGCCCAAGTCTGGCACACCATCGTGGCCATCGCGATGATCGTCATCATCGTCGCGCATATCTATATCGGCTCGGTCGGGATGCAGGGCGCCTTCGCCGCGATGGGCTCGGGCATGGTCGACCGCAACTGGGCGAAGGAGCACCACTCGATCTGGGTCGAGGAGGAGGACCGCCGCCGCGCGCTCAACGATGCCGAGTTCGCCCGGCTCGAGGCGGAGCGCAAGGCGAGGCTCGCGCGCCGTCCCGGCACCGGGCCGACCCCGGCGGAGTGATGCGGCGCGCCCTCGCCGCCCTCTGCCTCCTCGCCGCGGCGGGCGCTGCGGGGGCGGAGCCGGCCCGCCTCGCGGGCCATGGCGGGCCGATCAAGGGGGTGGCCGTCGCGCCGGACGGCCGCACCGCGCTCACCGCGAGCTTCGACTACGCCGTCGGCCTCTGGGACATCGCCGCCCACCCCCCGCGCCGCCTCGCTTGGCTCGACGGGCACCGCGCCGCGGTCAACGCCGTGGCCTTCCTGCCGGACGGGGGGATCCTCTCCGCGGGCGACGACTTCGCGATGCTCCTCTGGGACCGGGAGACCGCGGGGGAGACCGGCGAGCCCCTCCACCGCTTCGAGGGGCACGAGGGGAAGATCCTCGCCATCGCCGTCGGCCCCGAGGGGCGCATCGCCGCCACCGCCGGATGGGACGGGCGCATCGGCCTCTGGGACGTCGCCGCCCGCCGCCCGCTCGGCTTCCTCGAGGGGCACGCCTCCAACGTCAACGACCTCGCCTTCTCGGCGGACGGCGCGACGCTCTACAGCGCCTCCTATGACGGCACCGTCCGGGCCTGGGACGTCGCCGCCCGGGCGGAGCGGGCGACGCTCGTCGCCCACGGCTTCGGGGTCAACCATCTCGCGCTCCACGAGGCGGCGGGCTGGCTCGCCTATGGCGCGGTGGACGGCGCGGTGCGGGTCCTGCGCCTCGCGGACGGCGCCCGCCTCGCGGACCTCACCGCCGACCGCCGCCCGATCCTCGCCCTCGCCCTCTCCGCCGACCGCACCCGCCTCGCGGTGGGCGACGGGGAGGGGCACATCATGGTGATCGGCACCGAGGACTGGGAGATCCTGCGGGACTTCCGCGCCGCCGCCCGCGGCCCCATCTGGGCGCTCGCCTGGGCGGGGGACCGGCTGCTCGCCGGCGGCATCGCCGACGAGGCGGCCTTCTGGCAGGTGGGCGCCGAGACGCCCGCGCTCTTCGCCGGCGCGCCGCGCCATTTCCAGCGCCCGCCTTCGGAGATGTCCAACGGGGAGCGGCAATTCGTGCGCAAATGCGCGGTCTGCCACACCCTGACCCCCGACGGGGGGCGCCGCGCGGGGCCGAGCCTCCACGGCGTCTTCGGGCGCGAGGCCGGAACCCTCGCGGGCTACCGCTTCTCCGAGGCGCTCCTGCGCTCCGAGATCGTCTGGACCGAGGAGACCGTCGACCGGCTCTTCGACGAGGGCCCGGACCACGTCACCCCGGGCTCCAAGATGCCGATGCAGCGGATCGCCCGCCCGGAGGATCGCGCCGACCTCATCGCCTTCCTCAAGCGCGAGACCGCGCCAGACACCGATCACAGCCGGAGACAGCCAGAATGAAAGCCTTCCTCCTCTCGATCCTCGTCATGGCGCTGATCGCCGTCGGCGCGGATTTCGCGCTGAAGCATGCGGGCTTCTCGGCCGAGGACAAGGCCTCGGCCCCTTCGGTCCGGCTCGACTGACGCGCCCCGTGGCCGAGGCCGAGCGCGCCGCCCCGACGGGCGAGATCACGCTCCAGACCATCGCCATGCCCGCCGACACCAACGCCAACGGCGACATTTTCGGGGGCTGGCTGATGGCGCAGATGGATCTCGGCGCCTCGGTGCTCGCCCGGCGCCGGGCGGAGGGGCGCGTCGCGACCGTCGCGGTCGAGGCGATGAGCTTCCTCAAACCCGTGAAGGTCGGGGATCTCGTGTCCATTCACGCGGTGATGCTGCGCGAGGGGCGCTCCTCGATGCGGATTGGCATCGAGGTCTGGGTGCGCCGCCAGCCCGGCAACCGCCATTTTCAGGTGACCGACGCGACCTTCACCTTCGTCGCCATCGACGACTCCGGCCGCGCCCGCCCCCTCGCCTGAGGCTCAGGCGGTGCAGATCCCGAGCATCTTGTAGAGCGGGCAAAAGCGGATCGCCGCCGTGGCGACCAGCACCGCGCCGACGATGCCAGAGATCCACTGCACCGCCGCGCCCTGCGCCGCCGCCCAGGGGCAGGCGAGCGCGAAGCCGAGGAGCACGAGCCCGATCACGACCCGCGCGGCGCGGTCGGTCTTGCCGATGGTTCCGATCGTGCGGTCCGTCATGTCAAACCTCCCGAGGTGACAGGTGGAAGGAGCATAGGCGGGCTGCAACCCGCCGCCTTGATCTCCGTCATCCCGCGTGCCGGAAGAAGCGTTCCGCGCTGCGAAAGGGCGCTGTGCAGCCGGGCGGGCCGGTCCAAGTCGCGGTGGCAACGGCCGGCATGGGGTCGGCCGCGAAACGGCACATGGAGGCAAGAATGCTCGAATTTCTCGACGCCAACGCGCTCTCCACGACGACCTTCCTGCTGATCATCGCCTTCGGGATCTACCAGATCCGGCGCATGCGTCAGATCAAGGGGGCGACGGAGCCCTCCTCGCTCGCCAAGGACGGCGATCCGCACCGCAAGCAGCCGGTCTGAGCGCGTCTCAGCGCCCGAAGAGCGCCCGGTTGGCCGTCCGCTCGAAACCGGGCGGCCGGCCGAGGCGCCCGCCGTCGGGGAGGTTGGTGAGCTCGCCGAGCCAGACCTCCCCGCCGGCCATCAGATAATCGACGCGGAGAAAGTCGAACCCCTCGGCCAGCCGCTCCGCGTCGGCGAGCATTTCGGGGAGCTGCGGCGGAGGTGATCCGACCATCTCGGCCGGCGGAGGGCCCCCCTCGACGGGGCTCCAGTCCCGATAGAGCATGGCGTAGCGTTTGGCCCCGGCGAAGCGGTCGCCGATCAGCTTGATCATCCGCGCCCGGCCCTCGAGGACGAAGAGCTTGACGTCGACAACCTCGCGCGGGTCCGCCACCAGCCGCTCGGCGATCACGCCCGGCTCCATCCCGAGATAGCAGCGCTCGCGGGACCATTGGTAATAGTCCTGGCCGAGCCAGGCCCGCACGCCGGCGAGCTCGGCCTCCGTGAGCGGGGTCTCGGCGAGCTGCACCCGGCCCGACATATGGGTCGCCTTCAGGATGCAGGGGACGGGAACGGTCTCCGGCGC
This sequence comes from uncultured Limibaculum sp., assembly GCA_964576075.1. Lineage (GTDB taxonomy): Bacteria > Pseudomonadota > Alphaproteobacteria > Rhodobacterales > Rhodobacteraceae > Thermohalobaculum. The sequence goes on from CAZNTX010000078.1 coordinate 14,630, forward strand.
GATCTCCTCGGGGCGGCGAAAGACCGCGAGCGTCTCGGGGCAGGGGTCGCGCCCCAGCACCCGGCGGATATGGTCCTTCGCGGCCACCTTGTCGGCCAGCACCGCGCGGCGCGGGTCCAGCAGTCCCCACATCTTGAGGCGGAACAGCATGTCCTCGTAGCGCCGGCCGGGGGCGATCGGCAGGCGGCGGTGGTCCATCAGGAACAGCGGGAGGGACACCGCCCAGTCCGCCCAGCGCGCGGGGGGGAGCCTGCGCGAGGCGCGCTTCAGCCAGCCGACCGGGTCCATTCGGCCTCCCTCATCCGAGCAGGGCGCGGCTCGCCGCGGCGAGGCTTTCGGGCCGGAGCGTGGGCGGCCCGGCCCCGAGCGGCGCGCTCGTGAGTTCGCCGACATAGACGCGCTCGGGCGTGAGGTAAAGGTCCACCCGCATATACCGGAACGGGCGGGCGAGGCGCTCCGCGATGCGGATCATCTCGCCATACTGCGCGGGGCGGGCGCGAATCGCCTCGGGCGGGGGGTGGCCGTCGTCCGCGAGGAGGCGCCAGTCCCGGTCGAACAGGGCATCGCGGCGGGTCCCGGTGGCCCGGTCGTAATGCACCCAGACGAAGCGGACGCGGCCGTCGCGGCAATCGAGCTTGTGCTCGACGAGGGCCGCGCGCGGGGCGACGGGGCGCTCGGCGATCACCCCCGCGCGGAGGCCGCGATAGTTCCGCTCCCGGGTGCGGCGGTAGTAGTCGTCGGCGAGCCAGCCGCGGATCTCGGCGATCTCCTCCGGGCCCGCCGGCCGCTCGAGCCAGAGAAAGGCGCCGGAGAGATGGGTCGCCTTCACGACGGCGGGGACCGGCAGGGCCTCCGGCACGATCTCCTCTGGTCGGCGGAAGACCGCGAGCGTCTCCGGGCAGGCCTCGTGGTCGAGCGTCTCGCGGATATGGTCCTTGGCGAGCAGCTTGTCGGTGATCCGGCGGCGCAGGGGACCGTCCAGATCGCGCAGCTTCACCCAGAAGATATAGTCCGTCCGGCAGCGGGGGCGCCAATGCGGGAGCCGGCCGTTGTCGGCGACGAAGCGCAGGGTGGCGATGGTATGGTCGAGGACGGGCCAGTCCGGCAGCCGCTCGACCAGCCGGCGGCCGAGGCGGCGCCCCGCGGGCCAGCGGGCGGGAGGCGGGCTCATCCGCGGGCCCGGCCGAGGCGCGCGCCCGGCCGGGTGTCGCCGGGCCGGGCCGCCTCGGGGAAGAGGAGCGCGGTCATCGCGTCCGGATAGTCCCGCCGGGTGACGATGCGGCCCCCCGTGGGCAGGTTGGTCAGCTCGCCCACCAGGATGCGCCCGCCGGCGATGTAGCAGTCGACCCGGATGAAGGAGAAGGGCGCGGCGAGGCGCTCGGCGGTGGCGTAGAGCTCGGGCAACGCCGCCGGCGCGGGCAGTCCCGGTCCGTCGACCGCGCCGGTGTGGAAAACGCGCCGCCAGGCGCGGTCGTAGGCCTCGACCGCATAGCCCTCCGCCCGGCCGTGGACGACGAGCGTCGCCATCGCCCGGCCGCCGAGGCAGAACACCTTGTGGTCCACCACCCGCCCAGGCTCCGCCACCAGCGCCTCGCAGACGATCCCAGGGCGGAGAGCCAGATAGTTCCGCTCGCGCGAGAGGCGGTAGTAGCTCTCGCCGAGCCAGCCGCGGATGCGGGCGATCTCCGCGGGGCTCGGCGGGGCGAGGGCGAGATGGGTCCGCCCCGACATATGCGTGGGCTTGACGATGCAGGGCACCGGGATCGCCGCGGCCGTCACCTCCTCCGGCCGGCGGAAGACGGCGAGCGTCTCCGGGCAGGCGTCGCGGCCGAGCGTCTCGCGGATATGCGCCTTCGCCTCCAGCTTGTCGGTGATGCGCAGGCGCAGCCGGTCCTCGAGCTCGCGGGTCTTGAGGAAATAGAGCAGGTCCTCGAAGCGGCGCACCGGGCGGCGCGGGAGGCGGCGGTAGTCGTGGAGATACATCGCGAGGGCGAAGGCCCGGTCGAGACCGCGCCAGGGGGGCAGGTGGCGCATCGCCCAACGCACGGGCCGCTTATGCCAGGACACCGGTCCGTCTCCGCTTTGGGCCTTCCCCGTGGCCCGGCCGTCGGCTAGAGGGTGCGCCATGTCGGACGCGCCCGAGGACGACCTCCCCCGCGAATCTCCCGAATCGCTCGCCCGCGCCCTGGGCGAGAGATACCTGACCTACGCGCTCTCCACCATCATGCACCGCGCGCTGCCCGATGCGCGCGACGGGCTGAAGCCCGTCCATCGCCGCATCCTCTACGCGATGCGGGAGTTGCGCCTCTCGCCCGACAGCCGGTTCCGCAAATCCTCCAAGATTTCCGGCGACGTGATGGGCAACTACCACCCCCACGGCGACGGCGCGATCTACGACGCCATGGCGCGGCTCGCGCAGGATTTCACCATCCGCTACCCGCTGGTGGACGGGCAGGGCAATTTCGGCTCGATCGACGGCGACAACCCGGCGGCCTCGCGCTACACCGAGGCGCGCCTCACCGCCGCCGCCGAGGCGCTGATGGAGGGGCTCGACGAGGACGCCGTCGATTTCCGCGACAACTACGACCAGACGCTGCGCGAGCCCGAGGTGCTGCCCGCGGCCTTCCCCAACCTCTTGGCCAACGGGGCGAGCGGGATCGCGGTGGGCATGGCCACGAACATCCCGCCGCACAATCTGGGCGAGCTGATCGGGGCCTGCCTGCATCTGATCGAGGCGCCCGACGCGCGCGACGACACGCTGCTGACCCATGTCAGGGGGCCGGACTTTCCCACCGGCGGCGTGGTGGTGGAGCCGGCCGAGAGCATGGCGGAGGCCTATCGCACCGGGCGCGGGGCGTTCCGCCTGCGTGCGCGCTGGCAGGTGGAGGATCTCGGCCGGGGACAGTGGCAGGCGGTCGTCACCGAGATCCCCTACATGGTCCAGAAGTCGAAGCTGATCGAGAAGCTCGCGGAGCTGATCCAGACGCGAAAGGTGCCGATCCTCGCCGATGTGCGCGACGAGTCCGCCGAGGACCTGCGCATCGTGCTGGAGCCGCGCACGCGCAACGTGGAGGCGGAGGTGCTGATGGGCACGCTGTTCCGCCACTCGGACCTCGAGGTGCGCGTGCCGCTCAACATGAACGTGCTGATCGACGGGCGTACGCCGAAGGTCTGCTCGCTCAAGGAGGTGCTGCGCGCCTTCCTGGGTCACCGCCGCGAGGTGCTGGGGCGCCGCACGCGGCACCGG
>CAZNTX010000079.1:0-17670 GCA_964576075.1 uncultured Limibaculum sp.
CGGGCGGGTGGGGGCGGCGGCGGGCCGGGGCGACGCCCCCGCTCATCCGAACAGACCCGGCAAGAGCGACCAGGCCGCCGCGAGCCCCAAGAGCGCGACCATCGCGAGCGTCAACGCCGCCCGGCCCGCGGCCGTCAGCGCCGCACGCCCCGGCGCCGGCCCCTCGGCCTCCGTCCCGAGCCCGAACAGCCAGGCCTGGAAGCGCTGCCGGAACGTCTTGGTCCCGATATGGTCGGCCAGCGGATCCCCGGCCGCGCGCAGCCCGGCGACGAAACGCCCCTGCATCCGCTTGAGCCAGAGCCCGACGCCGAACACCGCGGCCCCGGCCGCGAAGAGCAGGAGCCAGGCCGCCGCCTCCCCGCTCATGCCGCCTCCCGCGCCGCGCGCGCGACCAGCCCTGCGAGATCGGCATCGAACCGCTCCGCCTCTTCCCAGAACGCCATATGCCCCGAGCGCGGGTAGACCCGCCCCTCCGCCCCCGGGATCGTCGCCAGCATCTCCTCGTAGACCGGCGGCAGGCAGACCCGCTCCGCCGCGCCCTGGATGACCAGCGCGGGCACCGAGACGCGCCCGAGCGCCGCCCGCCAGTCCTCGTCGCGCAAGCGGCAGGCGGCGCGCACGCCGGGCGGGGTCGGCATCGCCCAGGCGACGGCCATGGCCATCTCCCGCTTGGAGAGCGGCGCCGCCGTCATCGCCTTGACGAAGGCCAGGAGCGCCGCGATCTGCACCTCCTGATCCGCCTCGTAGGCCCCCTCGGCGCGCACCTCCGCCCGCCGCCGGGCCAGCACCGCCGGGTCCGCCATCGCGCCGACCCGGGGGGAGCTGCCGATCAGCACGAGCCCCGCGATCTCCGCATCGCCGTGCACCCGCAGATAATCCGCCGCCACCCAGCCGCCCATCGACCAGCCGACGAGCACGGGCCGCTCGAGCCCGAGCCCTGCGATCGCCGCCCGGATGTCCTCGGCCCAGAGCTCGGAGCTCCGATAGGCGGCCGGGTCCTCCGGCTTGTCGGACTCGCCATGGCCGCGGAGATCGATCGCGCCCATCCTGAGCCGCTCCGCGAGCGGGCCGCGCATCTGCTTGGCCCAGCACATCGAATGCTGGCTCCAGCCATGCAGGAACAGCACCGAGGGCGCCCCCTCGGGCCCCGCGCGCCGCGCCGCGAGGCGCACGCCCCCGGCCCCCGTGACCGCGAGCCGCTCCATCATCCGTCCTTGCCGAAGGCGACCGTCTCGGGCCCCTGCCCGACCGGGCTCTCCTGGGGCGCGGCATGGGGCTCGGCGCAGCCGTCGGCCGGGGCCTCGGCGGGCTCGAGGCGCACGCGGAGGTCGTACCAGGCCGCCTGCCCCGTCACCGGATCGGAGTTCGACCAGCGCATCCCGTCGCCCTTCTCCGGCAGAAGCTCGTGGATCAGATGGTTGAGCAGGAAGCCCCGGGTCGTCTCCGGCGCGCCCTCGCGGAGCGCCCAGGCGCCCGCGCGCTTGCCGATGGCGTTCCAGGTCCACACCGTCTTGGGGTTCACCGCCCGCATGGTGCGCACCGGCACCCGGATCCGCCCGTGATGGGAGATCACCCAGGCCCAGCCGCCGTCCTCGAGCCCCGCCTCGCGCATCGCGGGCTCCGGCACGTAGAGCGGGTTCTCGCCGTGGATCTGGCGCAGCCAGGCGTTCTGGCTCCCCCAGGCGTGATACATCGCGGCCGGGCGCTGGGTGATCGCGTGATAGGGGTAGTCCGCGGTGTCGAGCGCCGCGCCCTCGAAGGGCTCCCACCAGACCGGCAGCGGATCGAAGGCCCCCTGGATCCGCTCGGCGAGATGCTCGGGCGGGCGGTGCTCGCCATGGCCCTCGGCGGCGCGCTGGAACCGGCGCAAGGGCTCGGCATAGAGCTGGAAGACGTAAGGCTGCGGCGCGTCGAAGAAGCCCATCGCGACCGCCCAGTCCTGATAGGCGCGGTTGGCTTGCTTGAGGAAGCGCGCGCCTTCGGGGACGGGCGATGTCCAGATCCCGCCGTTCTCGATATACCGGGCGAGCTGGTCCGGGTTGGGCGCGCCGCGGCCCTCCGCCGTCCCGTCGCCCCGCCAACCGGCGAGCGGGCCGACTCCCGGGCGGCGCTCGTGGCGGACCATATAGTCGGCATAGTCGGCATAGGCCGGGCTCCCGTCCTCGGCCACGAAGCCCGGCAGCCCCATCCTCGCGCCGAGCTCGATCAGCACCGACTGGAAGCCGCGCACGTCCCGCCCCTCCCCTTGCGTCTCGGGCGCCACCACGGGCCAGCGGATCGCGTCGGCCGCATGGTCGGGCTCGCAGATCGGCCGGTCGAGCAGCGAGATGCAGTCGTGGCGCTCGAGATAGGTCGTGTCGGGGAGGACGAGATCGGCATAGGCCACCGTCTCGGAGGAATAGGCGTCGGCATAGATGATCTTGGGGATCTTGTAGTCCCCGTCCGGCCCCTTGGCCGAGAGCATGCCCATCACCTCGGCGGTGTTCATCGACGAGTTCCACGCCATGTTCGCCATGTAGAGGAACAGGCAGTCGATGCCGTAGGGGTCCTCGGCGACGGCGTTGGAGATGACCATGTGCATCATCCCGTGCGCCGAGAGCGGCGCCTCCCAGGAGAACGCCTTGTCGATGCGCCGCGGCGTGCCGTCCGCCTCGATCGCGAGATCCTCCGGCCCGCGGGGGAAGCCGAGATGCGGCCCCGCGAGCGGGGCGTCGGGCGCGCAGGCGGCATGGGGGCGGGGATGCGCCTCCACGGGCTTCGGATAGGGCGGCTTGAAGCGGAAGCCCCCGGGGCTCTCCACCGTGCCGAGCAGAAGCTGCAGGACGTGGATCGCGCGGGCGGTCTGGAAGCCGTTGGAATGGGCCGAGATCCCCCGCATCGCGTGCATCGCGACCGGGCGCGCGCGGAAGCCCTCGTGCCGCTCGCCGCGGAAGTCCTCCCAGGGGCAGGCGATCCAGGGCGCGTCCTCGAAGGCGGCGCGGGCGATCTCGCGGGCGAGGCGGCGGATCTGCGTCGCGGTGACGCCGCAGGTCTCGGCCACCGCCTCCGGGGCGAACTCCGGCTCGAGATATTTGCGCGCCATCAGCTCGAACACCGGCGCCGCGCGCCCGCCCTCCGGGCTCGCCACCTCGCCCTTGAGCGCGGGCTTGAGCCCAGGCGCGTCGAAGGGCCGGGCGCTGTCGCTCGCGCGGTCCCAGACCAGCGGGCGGCCCTCCCCGTCCCGCAGGAACAGCCCGAAATTCGGCCCCGGATTGCGGTCGACCAGCCAGGGCGCGTTGGTCCAGCGCATCAGATAGTCGAGATCGACCGCCCCGGTGCGCAGCATCTCGTGGACGATGGCGAGGACGAAGAGCCCGTCCGTCCCCGGCGTGATGCCGACCCACTCGTCGGCCACCGCGTTGTAGCCGGTGCGCACGGGGTTCACCGCGATCACCCGGCCGCCGCGGGACTTCATCGCCCCGATGCCGCGCTTCAGGGGATTGCTGTCATGGTCCTCCGCCACGCCGAAGAGCAGGAACAGCCGCGTGCGCTCCCAGTCCGGGCTGCCGAACTCCCAGAACGCCCCGCCCATCGTGTAGATCCCCGCGGCCGCCATGTTGACCGAGCAGAACCCCCCATGAGCCGCGTAATTCGGCGTGCCGAACTGCTGCGCCCACCAGCCGGTGAGCGACTGCGACTGGTCGCGCCCGGTGAAGAAGGCGAGCCGCTTGGGGTCGCGCCCGCGGATCTCGCCCATCCACTCGGCGGCGGTGGCGAGCGCCTCCTCCCAGGAGATCGCCTCGAACTGCCCAGAGCCGCGCGGGCCCACGCGCTTCAGAGGCGTCATGAGCCGCGCGGGCGAGGCGTGCTGCATCAGCCCCGCCGCCCCCTTGGCGCAGATCACGCCCCGGTTCACCGGATGGTCGCGGTTGCCCTCGATGTAGCGAACCCGGGGGACGCCGTCGGCGCCGTCGGCGATGTGCACGTCGATCCCGCAGCGGCAGGCGCACATGTAGCAGGTCGTCTTCGCCACCCGGTCGCCACGGGCGCGGTGCAGATCGATCGCGGGCTCGCCCCCGGTCCCGGCGCGCCGCGCCTCCGCTCCGTCCGCCATTCGCCGCTCCCTTGCCGCCTGTCGCGCGCCGCGCTCCCGGAGGGTCCGGGACCGTTCCGGCACTCTGCCGCAAGCCTCGCGGCGCGCCAAGGGGGCCCCCCTGCGCCATCGGCGCCCGGGCGGATGTGTGACGATCGTCACATCCTCCGCGCTCCGGCTCCGGCATGGTCCCTTCGGAACGATGGGGGACCGCGTGATGTACGACGCCTACACCGCTTACGCCGTCTGCTGGGTTCCGCCCGAGGCCGGCCCCCTCGCGGCCTTCGGACGCGCCTGGACGGGGTGGTGCGCCGATCAGGGCGCGCGGATGCCCCGCCACCTGCCGCCCTCGCTGCGCTCGATGCTGGAGGGGCTCGTCGAGAGCCCGGCGCGCACGGGGCTGCACGGGGTCATCGCCCCGCCCTTCGCCATCGCCGCGGCGGGGAATGCGTGGAACCTCGAAACCGTTCTCGGGCAAGTGGCCGACGCGACGGCGCCGATCAGGGTCGACCGGCTGCGCCCGGCCTATGTCGACGGTCGCGTCGCCCTCGTGGCCGACCGGCCGCCCGCTGCGCTCGAGCGGCTGACGGGCCGGGTGCAGGCCGCCTTCTCCGTTCTCGCCGCGCCGAGCAGTCCCGCAGGTCCCGGCCGCTTCGCCGAGGAGCGCGCGGCCTTTCTCTCCGCGCTCGCCGGCATGCCGGGGGGGCCGCCCGCCAATCTCTCGCCCGACCGCTTCCATATGCCCCTCACGGACCGCATCGCCCCGTTCCGCGCCGAGCGGATCCTGCGCGAGCTCGGCCGCGAACTCGAGGCGGCGGGGATCGACGGGGTGGACATCTCCGACATCGCGCTGATGGGCGACCCGGGCGGCGGGCGGCCCGCGCGGGTCCTCCACCGCGCGCCGCTGGCCGGCCGGGGCGTGGGGTCTGGCGGCGGGCTCGGCGGCCTGGAGACCTTCGGACCGAGCCTCTTCGCAGGCCCGCCGACACGGCGGGAGCGCAGCACCCTCCCATGAATCGGCGCGACGCTGCGCGCCGTGGTCGTCCCTCGCCTTGCCCCGCCTCGCCAGAGCGCGGGGCGCTTTTTCGCGCCCCGCCCAAACGACACCGCCCCGCACGCCGGGGCGCACGGGGCGGGATCGTCGAGCGGTGCGTCGAAGTCTCAGCTATTCCGGACGGCGCGGATCTGCTGAATGGCGAAGCCGATCACGGCCGAGAACGTCATCGCGGTGAGCATGCCGAGCATGGGTGCCTCCTTGGTTTCCACTGCACCGCGAAATGGCCCGGCCCGAGCCGCCTTCAAACGAGAAATTTCCTTTTTTTTAATGGCTTAAATAATTGCGGAGAAGTTATACGCCTGCAGTCTGCCAGCGGATCAACCCAAGCCTCCCGCCCTGCGGAATATTCTGGATATTGCGGAAACGATTTCATTTTCGGTTGATCGTTTCTAAATATGCCCGCCGCATAGCAATATTCTGATAATCTTAACGCCACCCCCACCCGACCAAACTCCAGCTTTTTTCGCAGTGCGGAAGCCGCCGCCGGGCCGCCTCGCCGCTGTTGCACCGCAGCCGCCGGGCCGCTACACCCGAACCCATGCCGACATCCCGGAGGCGAGCCCGATGCAAGGCGCCGATATCGACGCGATCGACCCGCACTCGCTCCGGGGCCGCGTCGCTCGCCTGACCGAGAGCGACCGCTTCCGCAAATTCATCCTCTACGTCATCGTCTTCAACGCCGCGATCCTCGGCCTCGAGACCTCGAAGACCGCGATGGCCGCCGTCGGCCCGCTGCTCCTGACGCTCGACAAGATCTGCCTCGCCATCTTCTGCGTCGAGCTGTTGCTCAAGCTCTACGCCCAGCGCCGCGAGTTCTTCCGCCGGGCCTGGAACATCTTCGACACCACCATCGTCCTCATCGCCCTCGTGCCGGCCACCGGCGGGCTCTCGGTCCTGCGGGCGCTGCGCATCCTGCGGGTGTTGCGGGTGATCTCCATCGCCCCCTCGATGCGCCAGGTGGTGCAGGGGCTGCTGAACGCGCTGCCGGGGATGGGCTCGGTCATCATGCTGATGTCCATCATCTTCTACGTCTCCTCGGTGATGGCCACCAAGCTCTTCGGCGACACCTTCCCGCAATGGTTCGGCACCATCGGGGAGAGCGCCTATTCGCTCTTCCAGATCATGACGCTCGAGTCCTGGTCGATGGGCATCGTCCGCCCGGTGATGGAGGAGCATCCGCGGGCCTGGGCGTTCTTCGTCCCCTTCATCCTGGTGACCACCTTCGCGGTGGTGAACCTCGTCGTCGGCCTCGTGGTGAACTCCATGGAGGGCGCCTTCGGCGAGGAGAAGGAGGAGCGCACCGACGACTATCGCCACGAGGTCCTCGACACCCTCGCCCGCATCGAGGCCCGGCTCGAGCGTCTGGAAGGCGGCCGGACCGAGCGCGAGCCGGAGCCAGAGACCAGCCGCACCGAGCCCCGCTGAGCGCATCCGGGGTGTTCCCCCGCCCGCCAGGAGACGCTAGGACAGAGCGGACCCGGCCCCGCCCGGGCGCGCGACAGGGGGACACGCATGACCTGGACGATCTATCTCTCCGGCGAGATCCACACCGACTGGCGCGAGGCGATCGCGGCCGGCGCGGCGGAGCGCCAGCTCCCCGTCGCCTTCACCGCGCCGGTGACCGACCACGCCGCCTCCGACGACTGCGGCGTCGCGATCCTCGGCGCCGAGGACGACAAGTTCTGGCACGACCGCAAGGGCGCCGGGGTCAACGCGCTGCGCACCCGGACCCTCATCGAGAAGGCGGACATCGTCGTCGTGCGCTTCGGCGAGAAATACAAGCAGTGGAACGCGGCCTTCGACGCCGGCTATGCCGCGGCCCTCGGCAAGCCGCTGATCGTGCTGCATCCGCCCGAGCACGCCCATGCGCTCAAGGAGGTCGACCAGGCCGCCGAGGCGGTGGCGGAGACGCCGGAGCAGGTGGTGCGAATCCTCGACTACGTGATCGCGGGGCGGCTCTGAGATGACACCGGCGCGCCCCTCCTACGCGCTCGCGGCGGTGGGGGTGGCCGCGACCGTCTGGCTCCTCGTCCAGGCCCGCCCGGTGCTGGAGCCGCTCGTCATCTCCGTGCTGCTCTGGTTCCTGCTGACGGCGCTCGCGCGGGTGATCGCGCGGGGGCTGCGGGGCCCCGGGGCCCAGCCCGGGACGGCGGCGCATCTGCTGAGCGCGCTGGTGACGCTCCTCGCGATCGTCGGGCTCAGCCTCATGGTCTCGGCGAGCGTGGCGGGCTTCCGCGAGAACCTGCCGAGCTACGAGGCCAATCTGCGCAGCATGCTGCAGGAGGTCGGGCGGATGCTCGGCCTCGGCGACATGCTGGACCTGCAGGCGCTGACGCAGGGGGTGGAGGTGAGCGACCTCGCCCTCTCCCTCGCCGGAACGGCGGCGGGCTTCGTCAGCGCGCTGGTGGTGATCCTGGTTTACGTGGTCTTCATCTTCGCCGAGACGCGCGCGGTGCCGGCGAAATTCGCCGCGCTCGCCCCGGAGCCCGACCGCCATCGCGAGCTGAGCGAGACCGTGGCCAAGATCCGCCACGACATCGAGACCTATCTCGGCGTCAAGGTGATCATCGGGGCCGCGCAGGCGGTGCCGACCTATGCGATCCTCGCGCTCACGGGGGTCGACGGCGCGGCCTTCTGGTCGGTGATCATCTTCGTGGCGAGCTTCGTGCCGACGGTGGGCTCGCTGGTGGGGATCGTGTTCCCCTCGCTGGTGGCGCTCGCACAGTTCGGCAGCCTGCCGCTCTTCGTCTGGGTGACGGGCTCGCTTGCGGTGGTGCAGCTCGCCGGGTCCAACTGGCTGGAGCCGAAGCTGATGGGCTCCTCGCTCAATCTGAGCCCCCTGGTGATCCTGATCGCGATCTTCGCGGGCGGGGCGGTCTGGGGGATCACGGGGGCGCTGGTGGCGGTGCCGGCCCTCGCCATCGCGGTCATCGTCTTCGCCCGGCTCGACAGCATGCGGCCGGTGGCGGTGCTGCTGTCGAGCGACGGAAAGGTCTGACCTCCGGCCTCAGCGGAGATCGAGGGGCTGGCCCGGCTCGATGTCTGACATCCGGGCGACCATACGGGCCGCAACCTCGGCTGGATTGGTCAGACCTTCGCGCGCCTCGGTCGGGTAGAACCGCCCGCGAACGGCCGTCGGCATCGGCGGGGGGATCACTTCGCCCACGGCGATCTTCCCCGCCGCCTCCGCCGCCCAGGCCGCCGTCAGCGCGGACTGCGCGGCTTTTGTCAGACGATAGAGCCCGTGAAATGTCAGACCGACATCCGGGTCCGCCGCCACCAGCGCCCGCCCCCGTTCCGCACGGCGCAGGAGCGGATCGACCGCCCGGATCAACCGCTGGAAAGATCTGACATTCACCTTCAGCGCCGTATCCAGCTCCTTCTCCCCGATATGCTCGGCGGGGCTGAGCGGGGGCGCATAGACCGCGGTGTGAAGCCAGACATCCACCCGGCCCCAGCGCTCGAAGAGCGCGGCGCCCATGCGCGCGAGGCCCGGATCGTCGGCGATGTCGAGGGGGACGAGGGTCGCCTGCCCGCCGGCGGCCTGCACCGCGTCGTCGAGCTCCTCGAGCGCGCCCACGGTCCGCGCGAGCGCCACCACATGCGCCCCGGCCTTCGCCATCTCGAGCGCCGCGGCGCGGCCGAGCCCGCGCGAGGCGCCCGTCACGAGCGCCACCTGTCCGGTCATGTCGGTCATGCCTGCCTCCCTTGCCAGCGCCCCGCTTAGGGCCGCCGGCCCGGGCATTCAAGCGGCGGCGCTCAGGCGGGCGCGGGGGCCGCCTTCATCTTGCCGTTGACCCGCGCATCGAAGGGCTCGATCGGATACTCGCCCGAGAAGCAGGCGTCGCAGAACTGCGGCGTCGCCGGATCCCGCCCCTTGGGGTGGCCGCAGGCGCGGTAGAGCCCGTCGAGCGAGACGAACCGGAGCGAATCGACGCCGAGATGCGCGGCCATCTGCCCCTCGTCCATCCGGGCGGCGAGGAGCTTTTCCCGGTCCGGCGTGTCGACCCCGTAGAAGCAGGACCAGCGCGTCGGCGGGGAGGCGATGCGGAAATGCACCTCCGCCGCGCCGGCCGCCTGCACCATCTCCTTGATCTTGCGGGAGGTGGTGCCGCGGACCACGCTGTCGTCCACCAGCACCACCCGCTTGCCGGCGACGAGCGCCCGGTTGACGTTGAGCTTGAGGCGCACGCCCATGTCGCGGATCTGCTCGGTCGGCTCGATGAAGGTGCGGCCCACATACGGGTTGCGGATGATGCCCATGGCGAGCGGGATGCCGCTCTGCTGGCTGTAGCCGATCGCCGCAGGGGTGCCGGAATCCGGGATCGGGCAGACGAGATCGGCCTCGACCGGGGCCTCCTTGGCGAGCTCCTCCCCGATCCGCCGGCGCGCCTCGTAGACGGACAGGCCGCCGATCTCCGAATCGGGCCGGGAGAAATAGACGTATTCGAAGACGCAGAAGCGCGGGCGCGCGGGCTCGAACGGGCGGTGCGAGGAGATGCCGGCCTCGGTCACGATCACCATCTCGCCGGGGTCGACCTCTCGGACGAACTCCGCCCCGATGATGTCGAGCGCACAGGTCTCGGAGGCGAGGATCCAGGCCTCGCCCTTGCGCCCGAGCATCAGCGGGCGGATGCCGAGGGGATCGCGCACGCCGATCATCTTGGTGCGCGTCATGCCGATGACGGAGAAGGCGCCCTCGACGAGGCGGAGCGCGTCCTTCATCCGGTCCGGGATGGTCTGCTGGATCGAGCGGGCCATCAGATGGATGATGCACTCGGTGTCCGAGCCGGACTGGAAGATGGAGCCGCGCTCGATCAGCTGGGCGCGGAGCTTCTCGGCATTGGTCAGGTTGCCGTTATGGGCGATGGCGAAGCCGCCCATGGCGAAATCGGCATAGAGCGGCTGCACGTCGCGCAGCGCGGTGTGCCCCTTCTCGCCGGCGGTGGAGTAGCGGGTGTGGCCGAGGGCGATGCGCCCCGGCAGGCTCGCGATGACATGGGGCTTGGTGAACTCATCGCGCACATAGCCGAGGCGCCGTTCGACGTTGAAGCCGGTATCCGGCGCATAGGAGGCGATGCCGGCGGCCTCCTGGCCCCTGTGCTGCAACGCGTGGAGCCCGAGGGCGACATAGGTGGACGCGTCGTCGAGGCCGAAGACGCCGAAGACCCCGCATTCCTCGTGAAGGCTGTCGTCGAACGGGGTTTCGCCGTCGAGTTTTTGCGCCATGCCGTCCCCGCTTGACCGCCTGGTAGGGGTTATAGCCCGGGGCCGCCGGACTGTCACTCAGCTGTCGCGGAAATATGGGCCCGGGCGGGCGGAGTCAAAGCCCCCCGGGCGCGCGCGGCGTCCGAGGGGCGGGAGGCGATCTCAGCTCTCGGTCGGCCCGGGGCCCTCGATCGCATCCGGATCGGGGGTGGGCACCGCGTTGGGGTCGAGCCCCTCGGCGGCGCAGGGGGCCATCATCGCGTCGATCCGCTCGGTCACGAAGGGCGGCAGCTCCGTCGGCATCGCCTCGCGCAGGGCGGTCGCGATCTCGACGATGTAGGGGTATGCCTCGGCCGTGGCGAGCGGCTCCCACGCCTCCTGGGTGCCCGCGAGCTCCTGATAGAGGATGAAGGCGACCGCCACGAGGAAGGCCGCGCGCGCCACGCCGAAGACGAAGCCGAGGATGCGGTCGAGCGGCCCGAGGGCGCTGTCCAGCACGAGGCCAGAGATCACCGGCGTGAACACCGCCATGATGAGAAGCCCGAGCGCCATCACCAGCGTGAAGGCCGCGATCACCGAAAGCACGCAGGAGGAAGCGAGGAAGGAGCCGACCGCCGGGATCTCCCGGATCAACGGTTCGACCACCGGGGTCAGGAAGGCCGCGGCCACCGCGGCGATGATCCATCCCCCGATCGCGAAGATCTCCCGGGTGAGCCCGCGCGAATAGGCGAGGATCGCCGAGATCAGCGCAATGAAGGCGATGCCGCCGTCAACAATCGTGAATTCCATTCCTGTCCCCTCTCGCATCGGGCGCGATCGCGCCGAAGAGCCGCTCCATCACCTCGGGCAGATCGGCGACTCGCCGAACCGATATGCCTGATTCGTCCGACGGCTTCACCCTGGAAGGCGCCGTGGCGCCCTCAAAGCCAAGTTTTTCGGCCTCGCGCAAGCGCGCATCTTCCTGCGCGACGGGACGGATCGCCCCGGAGAGCGCGATCTCGCCGAAAAACACCTCCGTCGCCGGCAGCGCGCGGCCGGTGAGCGCCGAGACGAGGGCCGCCGCCGCCGCGACATCCGCCGCGGGCTCGGAGCTGCGCAGCCCCCCCGCGAGGGTCAGATAGACGTCGAGCCCCGCGAAGGAGAGCCCGCAGCGCGCCTCGAGCACCGCGAGCACCATGGCGAGGCGCGCCCCGTCCCAGCCGATCACCGCGCGGCGCGGCGTGCCGAGGGCCGAGCGCGCGACGAGGGCCTGGATCTCGACGAGGACCGGCCGCGTCCCCTCGATCCCGGCGAAGACCGCCGAGCCCGGGACCCCCGCGCCCCCCCGCTCCCCGAGAAACAGCGCCGAGGGGTTCGCGACCTCCGCGAGCCCGCTCCCCGTCATCTCGAACACGCCGATCTCCCCCGCCGGGCCGAAGCGGTTCTTCACCGCGCGCAGGATGCGGAACTGGTGCCCCCGCTCGCCCTCGAAATAGAGGACCGTGTCGACCATGTGCTCGATCACCCGGGGGCCCGCGATCTGGCCCTCCTTGGTGACGTGGCCGACGAGGATCACCGCCGGCCCCCGCCGCTTGGCGAAGGCGGTGAGCTCCTGCGCCGCGGCGCGGAGCTGGGAGACCGAGCCCGGCGCCGCGTCCACATGATCGGCCCACATGGTCTGGATCGAATCGATCACCACGAGATCGGGGCGGGCGGCCTCGAGCGTGGTGAGAATGTCGCGCAGCCCCGTCTCCGCCGCGAGGCGCACCGGCGCGGCGCCGAGCCCGAGCCGCCCGGCACGCAGCCGGATCTGGGCCACCGCCTCCTCCCCCGAGACATAGACCACCGAGAGCCCCGCCTCGGCGAAGCGCGCGACCGCCTGGAGGAGGAGCGTCGACTTCCCGATGCCGGGATCGCCGCCGAGCAGGATCGCCGAGCCCGCCACCAGCCCGCCGCCGAGCACCCGGTCGAACTCGCCGAGCCCGGAGACCGCGCGGGGCGGCGGGGCATCCGCCCCCGCGAGGCCCACGAGCTCGACCCGCCGGCCCCGCTTCTTGCCGAGCGTCCGCCCCGCCGGCGCCGCGGCCGAGAGCCCGGCCGCCTCCTCCGCCATGGCGTTCCACGCCCCGCACGCGGGACACTGCCCGGCCCATTTCGCCTGAACCTCGCCGCAGGCGCCGCAGCGATAGGCCACCCCCGCCTTGCCCATGACCACCTCGCCGCTGCGACCGCCTCGCCCGAGGGAATCAGATGCGCCGCGCCGCGGCAAGGGCCGGCTCACTCCGGCAGGGGCGTCAGCGCCACATAGCCGAGCAGCAGCACCACCGCGAAGATCTGCAGGAGCGCGGGGAAGATGCGATACCACCCCTCCTCCACCGTGAAGGCCCAGATCGCGATCGGCAGAAGGATCACCGAGAAGCTGCGCGCGAGCGTCACCTCCCGCTCGAACAGCGCGCCCATGACGAGGAGCATGGCGACCACGACGGCGAGATTGGCGTTGCGCCGGTTGCCCTCCCGCGTCATCGCCTGCGCCACGGAATAGAGCGTGGCCATACAGACGGAGATGCCCGCGAAGAGGCCGATGATCATCAGGATGGAGGTCATCATCGCGGGCGCTCCTCGGCCGTCTGGCACGTCCCTGCAGATAGCCGCGCGGCGCGCGCTTGGCCAGGGGCTCGGGGGGCTCGACCGTGGCGGTGTGGGTCAATTTCCCACGAACCGGACGGGAGGCGCCATGACGCTCACCAGACGCTCCGCCATCGCCGGCGCGCTCGCCGCGCCCGTGCCCGCAGGCGCGCGCTCCGACAAGGCCGCGGCGCGCGCGCTTGCGGGCGCGGGCACGGCTCGCGCGCGAGGGCCGCGCGGCCGACTTGGGGGACCCATCGCGACGGCGGCACGGGCTTCCCCGGATTGTCGCACTTCGTGCCTGCGCTGCGGGGGCGCGTCTTGGGCCCCTTCGAGACCGTCGAGGCCGTCCACGAGAGCGGGGCGGAGCCGGCGACCGCGCGCGCCGAGGCGCTGCGCAGGGCGGGAAGCTCCGGGCACCGCGTCAACCCGGCGGCGAGCGCGAGCGGCACCGTCGCGGCACCCCCCTCCAGCGGCGGGGGGGAGGCGTGTGGCCGTCTAGCTGCCGCGGGAGCCGGCGCCCCGCCCAGCCCCCGCCGCACTCGCCGCGAGCGAGAGCGCGACGCAAAGGGTGAAGAGCCAGAGTCCCCAGTCCGTCTCGACATAGCCGACCGCGACCCCCTTCGCCGCGACGATATAGATCGCGACGAGGAAGATGTCGGCCATCGAGAGCTTGGCGAGCACCGCGAGCCAGGGGGCTGCCCAAGGTCCGAGGCGGCCGAGCACGAGGGCGACGCCGGCGAGCGTCTTGGCATAGGGCGCGACGACGGCGAGGGCGCAGACCAGAATCGACAGCGCCGGATCCGCCTCCCAGAGCGCCCCGACGGCGCCGAGCACGGAGAGGCTCGTGCCGCCGAAGAAGGGCAGCAGACCCGCCTCGGCGAGCGGCGCGACCCAGGCGATCGGCCAGAGCACGAGAAGCGTCAGGTGAGTCGCGAGCGGCAGCGTCGCGAAAATCCGCCCCCTCCCTCCGCCCACCCACCCCCGGGAGGGGGCGGATTTCCGCTCGGCCTCGGCGCGGCGCTCCGGCACGGAGGTCATCGCTGGAAGCCCCGGCAACGCGGCCCGTGCAGGCGGAAAGCTCCCCGCCGCCCCGAGCGCCATGCGGGCACACCGCGCCGACCGTCGAGCCGCGCCCGCCCCGCCCCCTCCCGGGGGTGGGTGGGCGGAGGGAGGGGGCGGGGCGGGCGCCGCCACCAGCCCGGACCTCCCCCGATCGCCTCTCCCGCAGCCACACGCCTCAGCGCAGCGCCGCGATCGGCCCCTCGGCGAGGCCGTTCACGAACTGGTGCACATAGGGGTTCTCCGTCGTGTCGATTTCCGCGACCGGACCTTCCCATTGGATAACCCCCTCGTGGATCATCGCGACCCGGTCGGCGATCTTGCGCACGCTGCCCATGTCGTGGGTGATCGTCACCGCCGTCGCGCCCATCTCCACCACGATCTCCCGGATCAGATCGTTGATCACGTCGGCCATGATCGGGTCGAGCCCCGTGGTCGGCTCGTCGAAGAAGATGATCTCCGGCGAGGTCGCGATCGCCCGGGCGAGGCCGACGCGCTTCTGCATGCCCCCGGAGAGCTCCGCCGGGTAGAGATCGGCGGTGTCCGCCCCGAGGCCGACACGCGCGAGCTTCTCCACCGCGAGCGCCCGCGCCTCGGGCTTGGCGAGCCGCCCCCGCCCGCGCAGCGCCCGGAAGGCCACGTTCTCCCACACGGTCATCGAATCGAACAGCGCGCCGCCCTGGAAGAGCATCCCGAAGCGGTCGAGCAGCGCCTCCCGCCGCCGCCCGCGCAGGCCGAGCGCGGGCTCGCCCGCAACCAGCACCTCCCCCGCATCCGGCACCACGAGCCCGAGCACGCATTTGAGCGTCACCGACTTGCCCGTCCCGGAGCCGCCGATGATCGCGAGGCTCTCGCCGCGGACCACGGTGAGGTCGACGCCTTGCAGCACCCGCTTCGCGCCGAAGGCCTTCTCGACCCCGCGCATCTCGATCATCGCCTCGCCCGGGGGGCCCATGCGCTCGCTCATGCCGGGAACAGCGCCTCGGTCAGCAGGTAGTTCGACGCGAGGATCAGGATCGAGGCGGAGACCACGGCATTCGTCGTCGCCCGCCCCACGCCCTGCGCCCCGCGCGCCGAGCGGTAGCCCTGATAGCACCCCATTAGCGCGATCACGAAGCCGAAGACCGCGGCCTTGATCAGCCCGGAGGTCACGTCCCCGGTCTCCAGGAACCGATAGGTGGTGTCGATATAGACCGCCTGGTTGAAGTCGAGCCGGATCACGCCGACGAGGAAGCCCCCCATGATCCCGATCACGTCGCCGACGAGCGCGAGCGCCGGCATCGCGAGCGTCGCCGCGAGGAGCCGGGGGGCCACGAGGTATTTCATCGGATGGGTCGAGAGGGTCCAGAGCGCGTCGATCTGCTCGGTCACCCGCATGGTGCCGAGCTCCGCCGCGATCGAGGCCGAGACCCGCCCCGCGACCATCAGCCCCCCGAGCACCGGACCGAGCTCGCGCACCATCCCGATCGCGACGATCGAGGGCACGACGCTCTCCGCGTTGAACCGCGCGCCCCCGGCATAGATCTGCAGCGCCAGCGCGCCGCCGGTGAAGAGCGCGGTCATCCCCACCACCGGCAGCGAGAAATAGCCGATTCGGAGCAGCTGCCGCGCCACCTCGCCCGGATAGTAGGGCGGGCGCAGCACATGGCTCACCCCCTCGAGCGCGAAGAGCACGAGCGAGCCGGTCGCCCGGCAGAGGCCGATCGCGGCCGCCCCGATCGCGGCGAGAAACCCTTGGACCAGTGCGAGGGCAGGCGACATGGCGCGCGGCGTCTCCATCGGTGGCGGCGCCCCACCCATAGCCGCCGAGACCGCCCCTGCCAAGCGCAGCGCCGTCGGGCGGGGCCGGGGCAAATCCGCCTCCGACCGCGGGTGGGTGGGCGGAGGGAGGAGGCGGATTTGCGCCGGCCCCGCCGCGCGCCCCCCTTCCGAAGAACGGCCCGGCCGCTCAGCCGGGCGGGATCAGCGTCGGTCCGAGCCGCGCGATCACCGCCGCCGCGTCATAGGCCTCCGGATCGCCCGGCGGCTTTCGCCCCTCGAAGACCAGGATCTCGGCCCAGGCCTCGTTCGGCAGCGCCGCCATCGGATAGGCCGGCCAAGGCTCGGGCGGCCCCCAGGCATAGACCCCCCAGCCCCATCCCCAATACCAGGACGGCCAGGGATAGGCCGGATAGGCATAGACCCGGTGGCCGCGATAGACCCGATGCGCCCGCCCCGGCCGGCGATGCGGCCGCGCCCGCGGCGCCCGCCGCTCGGGCCGCGCGGTCGGCCTGCGCGCCGCAGCCCCTGCCCGGCTGAGCCCCTCTCCCCGCGCGCCGTCGCGCTCCCCCCGCCCGAGCCTGCGCGATCCGGCCGCGCCGCCGGGCCCGTCCCCGCGCCCGAGCACCCGCTCCGGCGCCGGCCAGCGATCGACCACCCGGAACCAGGCATGCCCGCTGTCGAGCGTGACCTCGGCGGCCCGGTAGAGCAGATGGCGCCAGAGCGCCGCGCGCGGCGTCGCCCGGTTGCCCGTCACCCGGATCTGATAGCGCGTCTCCTCGATCCGAATCTCGGAATAGCCGTGCCCGCCCTGATAGGCCGGTTGATAGGGCGTCGGCATCGCGCATGCCCCCGCGAGCGAGAGCCCCGCCGCCGCGAGGGCTGCGCGCCCCGCCCTCCGCCATCGCCGCATCCAATCCATCGCCCGACCCTACACGATCGCCGGCTCCCGCGCAGCCCGTCGACCCGAGGTCGGCCACGACCGCCCCCGGGCCGGGCGGCTTGGGCGCCGAGGCCCCATCGCGGGCACCGGCCCCCGCGAAGCAGGCGCGCCGCACTGCCGACCCCGCTCCGCCCGAGGCCCTATCCGCCGAGATAGCGCACCGCATAGCGCCGGCCGAGCGCGGTCAGCACCTCGTAGCCGATCGTCCCCGCCGCCGCCGCGAGCCGGTCCACCGTCCGCTCCGGCCCCAGCACCTCGGCGAAGGCGCCGACCTCCGCCTCCGGCGCATCGGTGACGTCGAGCCCGATCAGATCCATCGAAACCCGCCCCGCGAAGGGACAGGACACCCCGCCGACGCCCGCCTCGCCCCGATTGCCGAGCGCGCGGAAGAGCCCGTCCGCATAGCCCGCCGAGAGCGTCGCGATCCGCGAGGGCCGTGCCGCCCGCCAGGTCCGCCCGTAGCCGACGAACTCCCCCGGCGCCACGTCCCGCACCTGCAGGATCGGCAGCTCGAGCCGCACCACCGCCCGCGCCTCGGCGAAGGGCATCCCGCCATAGAGCCCGACGCCCGGGCGCACCATCTCGAAGGCGTAGTCCGGCCCGAGCAGCGTCCCCCCCGTCGCGGCAAGCGAGCGGGGCAGCCCGAGCCCCGCCGTCATCTCGCGAAAGACCGCGGCCTGCTGCGCATTGGTCGGGTCGTCCGGATCGTCGGCGCAGGCCATGTGGCTGATCGTGAGCGCGGCCCCGGGCGGCGCCCCGGTCTCGGCCAATTCCGCCGCCTCGAGCCCGAGCCGGTTCATGCCCGTGTCGAGTTGCAGCGCACAGGGCCCGCGCCCGCCCCAGGCCGCGATCTGCTCCGGCGCGTTCAGCACCGGCCTGAGATCGGCCCGCGCATAGAGCGCCATCTCGGCCCCCTCGGCGGCCGGTTCGGCGCGCCCCTCTCCCGGCGGCGCGGACGCGCGCCCG
>CAZNTX010000080.1:0-17056 GCA_964576075.1 uncultured Limibaculum sp.
CCCGCCCCCGACCGGACGGCGCTCCGCCCCCGGAGGTCAAAACTCGCGCGGGTTCGCGTTTCGGACAGGCCGCTTCGCGAGTCGGACTTGTTCGGGCGGGGGATCCGGCGATGATGGGCGGGCCGGTCGCGTTCCCGGGCGCGGGGGCGGCCCTTCCGAGGATCTACCCCCGCGCTCTTCCGCTCGTTGTCTACGCTCGATCTCCCGAGGCCCGTTTGGCTGCCGATGTCCCTAGGGCGATCGCCGCGTGCGGGGCCCGCCCGGCCTCGGGGGATCGGCGCGCGGGGCGACGGGGGAGGCGGCCGCAAATCGAGAGGACGACCGAGCGCCGAGCGCAGACCGATTGGGAGACCGAGAGATGATCAAGACCGCGATGCCGGGCCTTTGCGCCGCTGCCGTCGCCTTGCCGGGGCTCGCCGGCGCGGCCAGCTTCACGGTGACCGTCGAGGCCCCGGGCGTGCAGGAGGCGCAGACCGGCACCTCCGGGGCGACCGGGGTGCAGGTTCAGAACTTCGAGGGGTTCGGGACCGGCGATCTGGTCGATATCGGCCCCCTCTCCTGGACCGGCGTCGGCAGCTATTCCGGCGGGACCGGACCGGCGACCGACGACCCGGGGAGCGCGGTCCGGGCCGCCGATCAGTTCGGCGGTGCCGGCGGCAGCGGCGCCTATCTCTTCGTCCACGAGTTTCTCGACGTCCCCACGCCGGTGACGCTCGCGCTCGACGATCCCGCGACCTATTTCGGCTTCTGGTGGTCCGCGGGCAACAGCAACAACACCGTCAGCTTCTTCGACGGGACGACCGAGCTTTTTAGCTTCCAGACCGACGATGTCAGCGCGTATCTCGCCGGCCTGCCCAATACCGACGCGTATCTCGGCAATCCGACAGCGAATTTCCTGGATCAGAATTCTAGTGAATACTACGTCTTCATAAACTTCTTTAGCGATATGACATTCGACTCGATCGAGTTCGGTGGATTCAATTTCGAGTCCGACAATCATACGGTCGCGGCGTCGTTCGAGAACACCACGGGCGAGGACATCAATCGGGTGCCGCTGCCAGCGGCCGCGTGGATGCTTCTCGGCGGGCTCGGGGCGCTCGGCTATCTCGGCCGCCTGCGCCGCCGCGCGGGGTGAGCGGGCGGTCGGCGCAGTCCGACGAACAGGGAGAGTTCCGATGAAATCCGTGCTTCTCGTTCTGCTCGGCGTCGTGATCGGCGGCGCACTGGGCTTTTTCGTGTTCACCGGGATCGGGGCCGGCGTCGGCATCGCGACCGGGCTGCAGGCGGGGGCCTGCCTCACCCTCGAGGCGGCGCGCGAGCAGGGGCTGATCACCGCCGAGCAGGAGCCCGAGATCCTCGCCGCCGCGGCCTCGGCCTTCGGCTCGGAGGACATGCCCGAGGGCGTCGACACCTCCGAGATCGACTGCGCCAAGGTCGTCGCCGATCTGAAGGCGGCGGCCGAGGGCGCGGAGTGAGCCGGCGATGATCCGGCCGCTTTTTCGGCTCGCGGTCGCGGCGCTCCTCGCGACCCCGGCCGCGGCGCAATCGGTCGGCGCCATGCAGCGCGACTGCGCCGAGACCGCGCGGGCCTTCTTCCGCGATTTCGAGGCCCGGGCGGATCTCCGCTATGACGGGCGGCGCACCGACGGCACGCATGCGATCGGCGGCACGCTCTATCTGGAGACGCGCGGGGCCTATGTCTCCTGCTCCTACGGGCCCGGCATGCGTCGGATGACGGAGTTCTACATCGACGGGCGCGACGAGAGCCGGTTCCTCGCCGGTGGGCATGGCGGGCGCCCGGGGGGCGGGCCGCGGGAGCCGCGCTTCTTCCGGGTTACCGGCGTGCCGCGGGGCGACGTGCTCAATCTGCGCGCCGGCCCCGGGCCGCGCCAGCCGATCGTCGGTGCCCTCGGCAATGGCGATCAGGTGCGCAATCTCGGCTGCGAGGAGGGCCGGCGGGGGACTTGGTGCCGCGTCGGGCTGCTCGACGAGATGGGCGGCGAGGGCTGGGCCAATGCGCGCTATCTGACGGCGGCCGGCGCGCGGCCGCCGGCGCGCCCGCCCGTGGTGACCCCGCGTCCGCCGGCGGCGGGGCCCGGGGGCACGAAGACCGTGCGCCTCAGCTTCCCGCCCGGCACGACCGGCACCGAGTTCACCGCGACCCTCCAGCCGGGGGCCTCCACCCGCTATCTGCTCGGCGCCCGGGCGCGGCAGACCCTCTATGTCCGCGTCGTCCCCCGCGAGCCGCGGCTCGACTACCAGATCTTCAATCCGGACGGGACGTTTCTCCTCGGTATGGTCCCCGCGCGGCAGGAGTATCGCGGCCAGCTCTGGCAGTCGGGCGACCATGCCATCGAGGTGATCAACCGCACCAATCGCCGGATCGTCTACAACTTGATCGTCGGCATCAACTGACGCCCAGCCCCGTCACAGCCCGTCACAGCCCGTCACAGTCGGAGACCCCAATGAAGACCGTTCCAGCTTTCCTCGCCTCCGCCGCGCTCCTCGCGGTCGTAGCCGGACCCGCCGCCGCCGACATCTCGGACGCGGCCGGCGCCTGTATCGACGAGTTGCGCGCCCGCATGGGCAATGTCGGCGGCGAAATCCTCGGCGAGGAGTTCTCGGAGGCCGCCACCATGGTCCGCCTGCGCGACGGCAACGGCGCCGTCTACGAGTGCCTCGTCTGGTCCGGCCCCGAGATCGCCGAATTCCGGCAGGTGGGCGGCGAGGGCGCCTCTGCCGATGACGGCGGCAGCGCCATGGCCGGGGCCGCCCCGCGCGAGCCGGTGCAGGGCACGCTGCGCGTCCAGTTCGCCCCTGGCAGCAGCGGCGCGAGCTATACCGGCTCCCTCGGCAGCGGCGACGCCCTCACCTATGTGCTGAACGCCCGCGACGGCCAGTTCCTCACCGTCGATTTCCAGGCTCGGACCGAGTATCTTGACTTCATCATCTATGTCCCGAGTGGCGATATTCTGGATCAAGGCTCGCAGGGCGGCTTCCAATACTATGGGCAGCTGTATCAGTCCGGAGATCATCGCGTCGAGGTGTTCTATAACGGCAACCAGGGCACCGATGGCGACTACGAAATCACCTTCCGCATCGAGTGAAGCCCCGGGGGCCGGTGTCTCGGCCCCCCAGAAGACCAGGAGGTCCCCATGATCGCTTCCCCCCTCTCCCGCGCGGCGCTCGGCCTCGCCGCCCTCGGCCTCGCCGCCTGCGAGGCGCCGCCGCCGCCCTCGAGCTCGGCCCCGGCGGGGCTGACCGTGGCCGAGGCGGAGGCCGCCTGCCGCGACGCGCTGATCGACTTCCACAGTGTCGGCGACGTCCGCATCGCGGGCTCCGAGCCCTATCAGGGCGGGGGCCGCTTCGTGCGCGGCAGCGTGCGCGTCAGCGCCGCGGGCAAGCGCGAGCTCTGGCAGTGCATCGCCTATGCCGACGGCTCGACCGGCGAGATCTCCTATCTCGCCGACGACACGGGCGGCGCGCCCGCGGGCGGCGACGATCCCGAGGCCGCCGCGCGCCAGGCCTGCCTGCGCGACGTGGCGCAGGAGACCGGCAACCCCATCGTGCGGGTGCAGAGCTCGAGCTTCTCCGAGGCGGGCACCGAGGTGATCGTCCTCGTCGGCGACGGCTCTGAGGGCGTGCCGCCCGCGCCCTGGCGCTGCATCGCCTATCGCGACGGGTCGACCGCCGGCATTCAGTTCCTCGGCAGCGAAGGCGCGCTCTGACGTCAGCGCCCGAGAGCGGCGCGGGCCCGTCGGGGGCCCGTGCCGGGTCCCGGCCCATGCGGGCCCATGAGGGAGTATCGAGATGACCCGTCTGCCCCCGCTCCTGCTCGCCCTCGCCCTCGCCGCCCCCGCCGCGGCACAGGACGAGCAGGTCCGCCTGGAGATCGGCCTCCTCACCTGCCACCTGACCGACCGCACCAATCTCGTGATCGTCTCGGAGACCGAGTTCTCTTGCGTGTTCGAGCACACCGACGATCGCCAGAAGGAGCGCTTCTCCGGCGTCGTCGACAAGATCGGCCTCGATCTGACCTTCAAGGAGGACGAGACGCTGAAATGGGGCGTGCTCGCCCCCTCCATCGACGCCGAGGTCTCGGCGATGGAGGGCGTCTATGTGGGCATCGGCGCCGAGGTCGGGGTGGTCAAGGGCGGCAGCGCCAACCTCCTCGTCGGCGGGCTCGACAAGTCCTTCGCGCTCCAGCCTTTCGCCGTCTCGGGCTCGGATGCCACGGGCGCGGCCCTCGCCGTCGAGAGCTTCAAGCTGAAATACGAGGGCCTCGCCGAGTGACGCCCGCCCGGGCGGCTTGCGAAGCCCGCCCGCGGCGGGTATTGGCTCGGACGGGACGCGGCCGCGCGTCCCCCATCGGGGCGTAGCGCAGCCTGGTAGCGCGTCGGTTTTGGGTACCGAAGGCCCCCAGTTCGAATCTGGGCGCCCCGACCATTCGGCCTCAGGGGGAGGAGACGGGGACCGCCCAGCCCGCGAGGTCCTCGGGTCCGTCATAGGCGTAGCGCAGCCGCTCCCCGGTGTCGCGCACGACGATGCGGGCGCGGCCGGTCTCCGGGTCGCGCTCGGCGACCTCGTAGCGCACCCGCATCACCTCGAGCGGGCGGCCCCGGCCGTCGAGGCTCAGCACCTTCTCTCCGGCCGGCGTGTAGCGCACCGCCCCCTCGGCGCGCTGGCGCGTCCAGCCGAGCGGCGTGCCCCCGGGGCCGTAGCGATAGACGTCGCGCCAGGGGCGGAGGGGGAAAACCGCGGGGTCGGCATAGACCTCCCGCTTGCTCGGATGGCTGTAGTCGATCTCCAGCACCCGCCCGTCCTCGCCATAGCGCCGCACCTGGTCGCGCGGGAACAGAACGGACAGGAAGGCGGGGGCGGAATGCCCTCCGCCGGCGACGGCGAAGGCCGCGATGTCGACCCGGCTCGACCGGATCGCGGGGGCGCCGGGCAGGGGCGCGGGCTCGTGCCAGGGGATCGTGATTTCGACGACGCTGCCGTCCGCCTCGCGCGGCACGATCTCGATGCGCTCGGCATCCCCGCGCAGCACGCGCCAGACGAAGCGCAGCGGCTCCTGGCCGAGCGGGCGGGTCTGCCGCGCGCTCAGCGTGATGCGCCGGACGCCCTCGGCGCGGCGATGGACCCGGGCGATGGCGCCTGGGGTGTCGAAGAGCGTCTCGCCCGTGCCGCCGGAGAAGTGGTCGCGGCCCTCGAGCGCGGGGCTCTCGCGCAGCACGGCGAGGCGCACCATCGGCGGGATCTCCCCGATCTCGAGCGCCTGTGCGGCCTTGACGAGGCGCACCTCGTCGATCCGCGCGCCGTCGAAGGCGACCGGATGGGCGGCTGGGGTCAGGTAGTCCGCCTCGCTCTCCACGCCCCGGAGCGTGCGCCGCAGGAGCCGCTGCAGCGTCGGCGCGACGAGCCCGGTCTCGCGGAGGCGCGTCTTCACCTCGGGCTTGAGCGCGGCGAGGGCGAGGGCGATCGCGCGCAGGAAGGGCTGGTCGGAATAGGACTTGCCGACGCTCGTGACGTAGTAGGGCACGGCCGCGGGCATCAGGTCGCCGCGGGTGGGGCCGACATCCTCGGTCGCGGGATAGACGTAGATCTGATTGCGCGAGTATTGGCGGAAGAGCCGCGTGGGGCCCTCCGGCTCCAGCAATTGGCGGCGCGCCTGGCTGCGCCAGTAGGGGCCCTTGACGATGGCCGTCGAGGAGTTGCCGAAGGTGATCCGGTCGAACTCGAAGCCCCCCGCCGGGCCGTAGTCGAGATCGCGGGCCCGCGCCGCCTCGCCATAGACCACCCGGGCGAGCTGACGGAACCCAGCCTCCGGGAACGGCGAGTGGTTGCGGTCCCGGTTGTCGTAGAGATCGCCGATATTGCCGGCCGCGAGGCCGCGGACATACCAGCGATTGAGGAAGGGGGCGAAGCTCGCGAGCCCCGGCGTGTCGGCCAGGACCGGGCGGCGGCGGAGCACCGGGGGGATCTCGAAGAGGCTGCGGAACACCCCGGTGTCGGTGTCGAATTCGGTGTTGGCCTCCTCGATGCGGGCGGCGAGGGCCGGCAGCTCGAGGAGCGCGGGCTCGGCCGGGGCGAAGGCGGCGCCGCCGGGCGTCCCCTCCGCGGCCGCGGCGCGCTCGGCGATCTCGGCGAAGCGTGGCGCTCCGGCGACGGCCTGGCCCCCCTTGCTCCGGGCGAAGCCCGCGACGCCGTCGAAGCCGAGCTCGACCGCGCGCTCGAGCGCATCGAGCGCCGGCGCCTCGCGTCCGGCCTCGCCGTGGAGCACGGCGAGCATCGTCCAGGGGTCGGGCTGGTCCGGGAATTTGCGCGCGGCGCCCTGGAGCCGGGCGATCGCCTGGCGCTCGTTGCCGCGAGCGAGCGCCGTCCGGGCGCCCGAGAGCTCCCGCTGGAGGGCCGGCAGATCGAAGACGCTCGTCGTCCGGGCCGCGCCCGCCGGAGGCTCGGCCCGCACCGCCGGCACCGCCGCGAGGGCCGCGGCGAGCAGGAGGGCGAGGCCCGCGTTCCGGCGCGCGCCCATGCTCAGCTTCGCCGGAACGGGAAGGCGAGCGTCCAGGCGAGGCCCGTCGGCGCCGCGCTCTGGTGCTCGGCGAGGCCCACGGTCATCCCCTCGTGCCCGCCGCGGGGAGCCTCGGTGTAGGTGCCGAAAAGCCGGTCCCAGACGCTCAGATTGAAGCCGTAATTCGAGTCGTGCTCCGCCCGGTCGACAGAGTGGTGCACCCGGTGCATGTCCGGCGTCACGATCACGAGGCGCAGCGCGCCGTCGAGCCGCTTCGGCAGGCGCATATTGCCGTGATTGAACATCGCCGCCCCGTTCAGCACGATCTCGAAGGCGATCACCGCGGCGGCCGGCGCCCCGAGCGCATAGACGAGCCCGATCTTCAGCGCCATGGAGAGCGCGATCTCGATCGGATGGAAGCGGATCGCCGTGGTCACGTCCATGTCCCGGTCGGAATGGTGGACCCGGTGCAGCCGCCAGAGGAGCGGGATCTTGTGCGAGGCGAGATGCTGCGCCCAGATCGCGAGATCGAGCGCCACGAAGACGAGGACGGCCTCCAGCAGCCAGGGCCAGTCGAGCGCGTGGAAGAGGCCGATCCCCTGCGCCTCGGCATCGAGCGCGGCGCCCACGGCCGCGGCTCCGAAGAGGAGGCGCACCGTCGCCGCGTCGATCGCCGAGACCGCCCAGTTGGTCGCCCAGCGCCGCGGGCGCGAGGCGCGGGCGGCCCGCATCGGCCGCGCCCGCTCCCAGAGCGCGATGGCGACGAAGAGCCCGAAGAAAACGCCGAGGCGCAGCGCAGTGTCCGACATCAGAACCTCCCGTAGGAGAAGGTGCCCATCCGCTCGCCCCCGTCAAGGCCCGGCCGGGGCAGGGCGCGACGTCGCGGCGAGGCGCGGCGCCGGCGGAGGCTGGGGGGCCGCGTCGCCGGCGCCCAAGGGTCCGGTGCTCTCCGGGGTGGGTGGGGCCTCCGCCGGCGCCGTGCCGGGAGGGCCGCTCAGCCGGCGATCAGGGTGCCCGCGCCGTGCTCCGTGAAGAGCTCGAGCAGCACCGCATGGGCCGCCCGCCCGTCGAGGATCACGCTGCCCCCGACGCCGCCCTCCACCGCCGCGAGCGCCGTCCGCGTCTTGGGGATCATGCCGCCCGCGATGGTCCCGTCCGCCGTCAGCGCCTCGATATCGGCCCGGGTGAGCCGGGTCAGCACCGCGCCGGAGCGGTCCTTCACCCCCTCGGTGTCGGTCAGCAGCAGGAGCCGCTCGGCCCCGACCGCCGCCGCGATCGCCCCCGCCGCGGTGTCGGCATTGACGTTGAAGGTCTCGGTCGGGTCCTCGCCCACGCCGATCGGGGCGACGACCGGGATCAGATCGCTCGCGAGGAAGGTCTCGAGCACGCCAGGATCGACCCTGACCGGCTCGCCGACGAAGCCGAGATCGAGCGCCCGCTCGATGGCGCTGTCCGGGTCGCGCGTCGTGTGCACCGCCTTGCGGCAGACCATCAGATGCGCGTCCTTGCCCGAGAGCCCGACCGCGCGCCCCCCCTGCCCGTTGATCGCGGCGACGATGCGCTTGTTGATGACGCCGGCGAGGACCATCTCGACCACCTCGACGGTCTCCTCGGTCGTCACCCTGAGGCCCGCGGCGAACTCGCTCTTCACCCCGAGGCGCTCGAGCATCTCGTTGATCTGCGGGCCCCCGCCATGGACCACCACCGGGTTCACGCCGCATTGCTTCATCAGCACGATGTCGCGGGCGAAGCGGGCCATGGCGGCGGCATCGCCCATCGCGTGCCCGCCCACCTTCACCACCACGGTCTTGCCGTCGTAGCGCTGGAGATAGGGCAGCGCCTCGGAGAGCGTGCGCGCCGTCGCCAACCAGTCCCGATGCATCGATGTCCGCCTTTCCATCGCCGTCCTCCCCCCGCGTCCGCCCCGGTTCCGGCCGCTGATAGCGCGGGGCGGGCGGGCAGGCCAAGGGGCTCAGGGGCCCTCGAAGGCGCGGTCGCCAGCGAGCGACGGGATCTTGGCGCGGGCCTCGGCGACGGCGCCCGTGTCGATCTCGACCCGCAGCAGCCCGGGCGCCGCGCCCGCATCGCCGACGACCCGGCCCCAGGGGTCGACGGCGAGAGACTGCCCCCAGGTCTCGCGCGCGCGGCCCCGGGCGGCGGCATGGATCCCGGTCTGCGCCGGCGCGAGCAACCAGGCGCCGGTCTCGATCGCGCGGGCCCGGATCAGGACCTCCCAATGCGCCCGCCCCGTCGGCACGGTGAAGGCGGAGGGCGCCGTGAGGATCTCCGCGCCCGCCTGCGCGAGCCGGCGATAGAGGGCGGGGAAGCGCAGATCGTAGCAGATGGTGAGCCCGATCCGCCCCCAGGGGGTCTCTGCGATCGCCGCGCGCTCGCCGGGGCGGTAGCCCGCGCTCTCGCGGTAGCTCTCGGTGCCGCCGAGCTCGACGTCGAACATGTGGATCTTGTCGTAGCGCGCGACGATCCCGCCCGCGCCGTCGACCAGGAAGGAGCGGTTGACGAAGCGCGCGTCCAGCTCGCCCCGGAGCGCGAGGGAGCCGATCAGCACCCACATCCCCGTCTCCGCGGCGAGGTCGCGCACCGCGGCGAGGGTCGCATCCTCCGCCTCGGCGCGCAGTACCTCCGCTTGCCGGGTGCGGCTCGCGGAGACGCAGTTCGTGACCTCCGGGGTGAGCGCCATCTCCGCGCCGCCCGCCCGTGCCTCGCGCAGCATCGGCAGGAGGCTGCGGAGATTGTCCTCCGGGTCGTCCGAGCTCGTGAGCTGGAGGAGCGCCGCCGAGAGGGCCATCGGCCTCAGGCCGCGAGGAGGGCGTCGAGCTTGCCCGCCCGGTCGAGCGCGTGGAGCTCGTCCGAGCCGCCGATGCCCACCCCGTCGACGAAGATCTGCGGCACCGTGCGCCGGCCCTCGGCGCGGGCGATCATCTCCGCCTTGGCCTCCCGGTTCATCAGCACGTCGATCTCCTCATAGGCGATGCCCTTGGCGTCCAGGAGCCGCTTCGCCCGGTGGCAGAAGCCGCACAGGGGGGAGGTGTAGATCTCGACTTTGGCCATCTTCGCGTTCCTCGCTCGTCTCCACCGCCGGGAGATAAGGCCGGTCCTCGCCCCGCACCAGGGCGCAGACGAGGATGTCGACAGCGCGCGCCCCGCCGGCGCGGAGCGTCTCCGTGCAGGCCGAGAGGGTGGCGCCGGTGGTCAGCACGTCGTCGACGAGGAGGACCCGCCGCCCGGCGAGGCGGGCCTCCGCTCCGGGGGCGAGGGCGAAGGCGCCGGCGATGTTGGCGGCGCGCGCCTCGGCCCTCAGCCCGCCCTGGCTCGGGGTGTGGCGGATGCGCCTGAGGAGCCGCGGCGCATAGGCCGCGCGCCGCCCGGCGAGGCGGCAGAGCGCCCTGGCGAGCTCGGCCGATTGGTTGAACCGCCGAGCGAGGCGCCGGCGCCAGTGGAGCGGCACGGGGACGACGAGATCGGCCTCGGCGAGGAGCGGCCGCCCGGCCCGCGCCATCAGCCCCGCGAGCATCGGCACGAGGTCGAGCCGGTCGCCGCGCTTGAGCGCGAGGACGAGGTCGCGCCCGGTGCCCTCGTAGCGCATCGCCGCCGCGCCCCGGTCCCAGGCGCGGGGGGCGGCGTGGCAGGCCTCGCAGCGGAGATCGGGGGCGGGCGCGGCGCCGGGGATCTCCGCGCCGCAGCTGCGGCAGCGGGCCGGGCCCGAGAACAAGGCGAGATCGCGCCACGCCTCCGGCGAGAGCGTGCCGACTCCAGAGAGATGCTCGCCCGTGATCGGGCAGAGCGGGGGGAACAGCGCGTCGGCGATGCGGGAGAGGACGGTCTCGCTCATGGGCCTCGGCCTGTGACAGGGCGCGGGCGAGAGGCTACATGGGGCGGAGAGGAGGCACCAGATGCAGGACGACAGGCCAGCGCTCTTCGACATCGAGGCGCTCGCGCGCCGGCGCGACCGGGCGATGGGGCTCGGCTTCGCCGGCGGGGCGGATTTTCTCTGGCGGCGCGCGGCGGAGGGGATCGCGGAGCGGCTGCTCGACACCCCCCGCGCCTTCCCCGAGGCGGCGCTTCTCGGGTCCGGCGCGGGGGCCTTGGCCGCGGCGCTGCCGGAGACGGCGGGGGGGCGGCGGCTCCTCCAGGTCGATCCCTCGCCCCGCATGGCGGCGGCGGCGCAGGCGGCGCGGCCGGGCTCGGAGGTGAGTGTCGATCCCTGCGACACGCTGCCGCTCCCCGAGGGCGGTCTCGATCTCGTCGTCTCGGCAATGCTCCTGCACTGGGCGAACGATCCCGTGGGCCATCTCGTGCAGCTGCGCCGGGCGCTCAGGCCGGACGGGCTGGCCCTCGCGGTGCTCTTCGGGGGGCGCACGCTCGCGAGCCTGCGCGCGGCCTTCGCCACCGCCGAGGCGGAGGTGGTGGGCGGGATCACGCCGCGGGTGGCGCCGATGGGGGAGATTCGCGATCTCGGCGGGCTGCTCGGCCGGGCGGGCTTCGCGATGCCGGTGGCCGATGCCGAGCGGGTGCGCGCGAGCTATGCCGATCCGCTGGCGCTGATGCGCGATCTGCGCGCGATGGGCGAGACCAACGCGATGGCCGGGCGCGCCCGCGGCGGCTTGCGCCGGGCGGTGCTGGCGCGCGCCGCCGAGCTCTATGCGGAAGCCGAGGGCATGGAGGACGGGCGCGTGGGCGCCGAGTTCGAGCTCGTCTTCCTCACCGGATGGGCGCCGGGGCCCGGACGCCGCCGGCGGCCATCGCGGCCCCTCCTGCGACGACCGGGCCTTTGAAGCGCGCGCTCCGGGCGATATGTCCCAGGCGACGGACGCATAGCGGAGGACCCCCATGCTCGATCAGATCGCCAAGCATCGCCCGGGACGCGGCCGGCTGGAGCACGCGCCGCGCGAGCATCCGCCGATCCCGCCGGCCCGCATCGGCGTGCTGCTGGCCAATCTCGGCACCCCGGACGCGACGGACTACTGGTCCATGCGGCGCTATCTGAACGAGTTCCTCTCCGACAAGCGCGTGATCGAGTGGCCCTCTGCGCTCTGGCAGCCGATCCTGCAGGCGATCGTGCTCACCAAGCGTCCGTTCTCCTCCGGCGAGGCGTATCGCGGGATCTGGAACGAGGAGCTCGACGAGAGCCCGCTGCTCACCATCACCCGCAGCCAGACGGCGAAGCTCCGCGCCCGGCTCGAGGCGCGCTTCGGCGAGGATGTGGTGGTGGATTTCTGCATGCGCTACGGCAATCCCTCGACCGAGAGCGTGATCCGGCGGATGCAGGCGCAGGGCTGCGAGCGGATCGTGTTCTTCCCGCTCTATCCGCAATACGCCGCGGCGACGACGGCGACGGCGAACGACCAGGCCTTCCGCGCGCTGATGAAGCTGCGCTGGCAGCCCGCCTTCCGCACCGTGCCGGCCTATCACGACCACGCCGCCTATATCGAGGCGCTGGCGCAGTCGGTCGAGCGGGCCTATCAGGGGTTCGAGACGCGCCCGACCGCCTTGGTGGCGAGCTATCACGGCCTGCCGCAGAGCTATTTCAAGAAGGGCGACCCGTATCACTGCCATTGCCAGAAGACCTCGCGGCTCCTCGCCGAGCGGCTCGGCTGGGAGAAGGGGGAGCTGCACACCACCTTCCAGTCGCGGTTCGGCCCGGAGGAGTGGCTGCAGCCCTATACGGTCGAGTATGTGGCGAAGCTGGCCGAGGAGGGGCACAAGTCGATCGCCGTGATGGCGCCCGGGTTCTCGTCGGATTGCGTGGAGACGCTCGAGGAGATCAACGAGGAGATCAAGGAGGCCTTCGAGGAGGCCGGCGGGGAGGAGTTCCACTACATCCCCTGCCTCAACGACGACGCGGCGCATATCGCGATGATCGAGGAGATCGTGCTGCGCGAGGCGCAGGGCTGGCTGCCGGCGGCCTCGGCCGAGGCGGGGCGCGAGGACCTCGCCGCGGAGTGAGGCCGGCGCGGCGCGGCTGACGGGGCCGCGACCTGGCGGCGGGCCGGTCCGGGGGACCGGCCCATTGCTATTGTAGCGTGGCGCCTGGCGGCGCCCACGGCGGGACGACGGGGTCGCGCGCGACCGTCTCGTGATGTGCTCCCATCCGTGTGCAAGCGCTGGCGGACCCCACCGGGGCGCGTGGCCCCGTCCCCGGGATCACGTCTGAGGTTCGGTGCGGCGACGGATGCGGCCGGGCGAGCGCCGGGCCGAGGGCGCGCGGGTGCGGCTTTGACCGGCAGGGCCGCCCATGCTATCCCTTGCGCCATGGACGGCTCGACCCCCCATATCTCGCCCCGGCCCATACGGCGGCTGCCGGAGGCGCTCGCAAACCGCATCGCGGCCGGGGAGGTGGTGGAGCGCCCCGCCTCGGCGGTGAAGGAGCTCGTGGAGAACGCGCTCGATGCCGGCGCCACGGAGATCTCGGTCACGATCGCCGATGCGGGCAAGGCGCTGATCCGCGTCGTCGACGACGGGCACGGGATGGGGCCGGACGCCCTCGCCCTCGCGCTCGAGCGGCACGCGACCTCGAAGCTCGACGGCGAGGATCTGCTCGCGATCCACGCCTTCGGGTTTCGGGGGGAGGCGCTGCCCTCCATCGCCTCGGTCAGCCGGATGCGCCTTGCGAGCCGGTGGGACGGGGAGGGCTGGGAGATCGAGGCCTTCGCCGGGCGGATCGGGGCGCCGCGTCCGGTGGCGCAGGCTGCGGGCACGACGGTCGAGGTGCGCGATCTCTTCTGCGCGACGCCCGCCCGGCGCAAATTCCTCAAATCCGACCGTGCCGAGACGCAGGCGATCTCCGAGACCGTCAAGCGCCTCGCCCTGGCTGCGCCCCATGTCGGGTTCCGCCTCGTCGAGGCGAGCGGCACGCCGCGGACCCTCTTCCGCGCCGAGCCGGAGGCGGGCCCCCTCGCCGAGGCCCGCCTCGCCCGCGCCGAGCGCGTGATCGGGCGGGGCTTCGCGGCCGATGCCGTCGCCATCGAGGCCGAGCGCGAGGGGCACAGGCTCTCCGGCCATGCCGGGCTTCCCTCGGCGTCGCGGGGGGCGGCGGTCGCGGCGCATCTCTTCGTCAACGGCCGGCCTGTGCGCGACAAGCTCCTCGCGGGGGCGCTGCGCGCGGGCTATGGCGATCTGATCCCGCGCGACCGGTATCCGGCCTGCGCGCTCCATCTCGAGTGCGCGCCCGAGCTCGTCGACGTCAACGTCCACCCGGCGAAGGCGGAGGTGCGGTTTCGTGCGCCCGGGATCGTGCGCGGGCTCGTGGTCTCGGCGCTCTCCCATGCGCTCGCGGGGGCCGGACACCGGCCGGCGGCGCATCTCGGGGGCGCGGCGCTCGGGGCGATGGCGCGCGGGCGCGTCGGCTGGGGCGGGGCGCGGCCATCGCCGGGTGCGGTGGCGGCGGGGCTCTCGGCGCAGGCGCCCGCGGGCTTCGCCGAGCCGCCCGCGCCGGCCCTCGCGCTCCCCCGCCCAGAGGCGCCGCTGCCCGAGCCCGCGCCGGAGACCGCCGCAGAGCAGCCCGCCGAGACCCCGCCCCTCGGCCATGCCCGGGCGCAGCTTCACGGCACCTACATCCTCGCCGAGACCGCCGATGCGGTCCTCCTCGTCGACGCCCATGCCGCCCATGAGCGCATCGTCTACGAGCGGATGAAGGCCGAGCGGGCGGCTGCGGGCGTCCGCGCGCAGGCGCTCCTCGTGCCGGCGGTGGTGGAGCTCGGCCGGGAGGCGGCGGAGCGGGTGCTCGAGGCGGCGGCGGAGCTCGCCCGCCTCGGCCTCGAGATCGAGCCCTTCGGACCGGGGGCGGTCTGCGTCCGCGCGGTGCCGGCGCTCCTCGGCCGCGCGGACCCGGCGGCGCTCGTCGCCGATCTCGCCGACGAGATTTCCGACGGTGCCGGCGCCGAGAGCCTCTCCGAGCGGATCGACCGGGTGCTCGCCACCATCGCCTGCCACGGCTCGGTCCGCGCGGGCCGCCGCCTCGCGCTCGCCGAGATGGACGCGCTGCTGCGCGAGATGGAGCGGGTGCCGGCCTCGGCGACCTGCAACCACGGACGGCCGACCACCGTCCGCCTCGGCCGCGCCGAGATCGACCGGCTGTTCGGGCGCATATGACCCCGATTTCGGGTTGGCTCGCGGAGCCCTGGGGGCTCGCGGTCCTCCTTCTGGCCGCGGCGCTCGCGGGGGCGGCCGGCGCGCGCCTCGCCGCCCCGCGCCGGCCCCGAGGCCTCGCCGCCCGCCTCGCCGCCCTCGACGACGGGCAACGCCGCCTCGCCGGCGCGCTCTCCCAAGCCGCCGAGGCGCAGGCGGCGGGGCAGGCCCGCCTCGCCGAGGCGCTCGCGCTCCGCCTCGGGGCGCAGGAGGCCCGTCTCGGCGAGAGCCTGACCGAGACCGCGCGGCACACCTCCGAGGCGCTCGGCCGGCTGCGCGCGCGCCTCGACGCCGTCGACCGGGCGCAGGCGCGCATGGAGCAGGTCTCCGGCGAGGTCATGGGGCTCCGCCGCATCCTCGACGACAAGCAGGCCCGCGGCGCTTTCGGCGAGGTGAGCCTGATGGAGATCGTCTCCCGCGCCCTGCCGCCCGACGCTTATGCCGCGCAGGCCACCCTCTCGAACGGGCGCCGGGTCGACTGCCTGATCCGCCTCGCGGGCCCGCCCGGGCCGCTCCCGGTCGACGCCAAGTTCCCCCTCGAGGCCTATGAGGCGATCGCCGCGGCGGAGGACGCCGACAGCCTGAAGCGCGCCCGCGCCGCCTTCCGCACGGCGCTCACCGGGCATCTGAAGGCGATCGCCGGGCGCTATCTCCTGCCGGGCGAGACGGCGGACCAGGCGTTGATGTTCGTGCCCTCCGAGGCGGTCTATGCCGAGGCGCACGCCCGCTTCCCGGAGGTGGTGCGGGCAGGCATGGAGATGCGCGTCTGGATCGTCTCGCCGACCACGCTGATGGCGGTGCTCACGACGATCCGCGGCGTCTGCCGGGATGCGCGGATCGCCGAGGAAGGGGGGCGGATCCGGGCCGAGCTCGCCCGCCTCGCCCGCGATGTCGAGCGCATGGGGGCCGCCGCCGCCCGGCTCGAGCGCCACCTCGCGGCCGCGCAGGAGGAAGCCCATGCCGCCGCCCGCGCGGCCGAACGCGCCGGCGCCCGGGCCGCGCGCATCGAGGAGGCCGAGTTCGCCGAGCCCCCCCGCGCCGCGGAATGATCCCTCAGCCCCGCCGGAGCGCGAGCGCCCGGAGCCCGCTCGGCAGCAGGAGCGCCATGGTCGACGGTCCCGCTCGGGATCGACGCGACCCCGGCCCGTGGCCTGATCTCCAGGGCGGGCATCTGGAGGTCGAGGCGGACGGCGGGCGCGGCGGGCGGGTCAGCCGGCGAGCGTCTCGGCGCCGGAGACGGGCGCGAAGCCCTCGAATTCCGGTGGGCCGAGATAGAGGTCGCGCCCCTCGCCGGCTTGCGCATGGGCCTTGCGGAACGCCTCGGACTTGGTCCAGGCGCGGAAGGCGTCCTCCGAGGCCCAGACCGAATGGGAGGCGTAGAGCGTGTGGCCCTCGGTCTCGGGCCCTTTGAGCAGGCGGAATTCCTTGAAGCCCGGGACGCCGGCGAGATGGCTCTCCCGGCCGGTCCAGACCGCCTCGAACTCCGCCTCCCGGCCCTTCACCACCTTGAAGCGATTCATCGCGATATACATGGCGCGCCTCCGTTTTCGCAGGTCCAGGGCGGGTTTCGCATGCCCGTCGCGGCCGCGCCAGGGGGGCGTGCGAAATGCGGCCAGATTGCGGCATCGCGGGGGGCGACGGGCCGCGAGAAGGCCCGGTGGATCACGGAAAGGAAGAGAGCCCATGTCGTCCCTCGAGAGCCTGCAGGCCCCGCTTCTCCTCGCCGCCATCGCCTCCGTCGCCCTCGGCGCGCTCGAGCCGGAGGCGTCTGCGCCAGAGCCGCTGCGCCCGATGGGCGCGGCGACGGCCGCCGAGCCCGTGACGGCCTTCGAGCCGGTGGGCCCGCGCCTCGGCCCCGCGGCCTCCGAGCCGGGCGTCGCGCCGGCCTGGGCGGCGAGCCTCGAGCCGGTGGCCGCCCGGGTCCGCGCCACGCCGGCCTGCCTCGGCTGCCCCCCGCGCTGAGCCCGCGGGACGGCGTCGTTCGGATGTTGCGCCCCCGGGCGGGCGGCTGATACATCCTTGCGCGCCGATGCGCCGCCCGTCTAGAGTGCGGCGCAGCATGTCCCGAGGAGGCCGACCGATGACCGAGCGCAGACCCGAGCGCGACCGCCCCTGGCTCTTCCGCACCTATGCGGGCCACTCCACCGCCGCGGCCTCGAACGCGCTCTACCGCACCAATCTCGCGAAGGGGCAGACCGGGCTCTCGGTCGCCTTCGACCTGCCGACTCAGACCGGCTACGACAGCGACCACATCCTCGCCAAGGGCGAGGTCGGCAAGGTCGGCGTGCCCGTCTCCCATCTCGGCGACATGCGCGCGCTCTTCGACCAGATCCCGCTCGAGGAGATGAACACCTCGATGACGATCAACGCCACCGCCGCCTGGCTGCTGGCGCTCTA
>CAZNTX010000081.1:0-16975 GCA_964576075.1 uncultured Limibaculum sp.
GGTCGCGCCGGTCGGGCCGGAGCCCGCGTCGGCTGCGCGGCCCGTCGGGCTCCCCGCGCCAGCCGCGCCCCGGCCCGGCCCGGTCTCGCCAGCCGCGCCCGGGCGCCGCCCGGCCGCGCCGCGGCTGCGCCGGGCGGGTCCGGTCCCCATGCCGCCCGCCATAGCGAGGCCCGCGGTCGCGATGGAGATATCGTGCGGAGCCATGGCGCTGACGGACCCGAGGCCCGCCGCGATAGACCCGCCGATCCGGCGCCGTCGCGACATACCCGTAGCCCTGGCGATATCCGTATCCGGTGCCGTGTCCGTAGCCGCCGTCCCAGGAGCCGTATCCCGCGCCGGGGGGCGGGGCCACGCAGCCCGCGAGCGCCAGAAGCGCCAGGGCGGCGAGGGCTCCGAGGGTTCGGCGGGCGGTCGTCGCAAGTCGCATCGCTGCCTCCTTCGGCGTGCTGTTGGAACGCGGCCCGCCCCCGAGTCCGTCGCCCGCCCCCTGCGAGCGCCCGAATCCGACATCGCATGTTCGCTCGCGGACGATCGCAGCCATCCCCGCCATGCGACCTTGCGCCCTGTTCCAATGCGAGAAACAGCGCCAGCCGAGGATCCGCGCCATGACGATCAGCCCCGCCGATCTCGTCGCCGTCACCGCCCCCGTGAGCCGCGCCCGGGGCCTGCCGAACCCCTGCTACACGGACCCGGCCCTCCTCTCGGAGGAGCGCGCCCGGGTCTTCGCGCCCGGCTGGGCGGGGCTCGCCTTCGCCCATGACGCGCCGGAGCCGGGCTCGGTGAAGCCGGTGACCTTCCTCGGCCAGCCGCTCCTCCTCGCGCGGGACCGGGAGGGGGTGCTGCGGGTCTTCCTCAATGTCTGCCGCCACCGCGGGATGATCCTCGTCGAGGCGGCGGGCACGCTCTCCCGCGCGATTCGCTGCCCCTATCATTCCTGGTGCTACGAGCTCGACGGGCGGCTCCGGACCACGCCCCATGTCGGCGGCCCCGGCACCAACCGCCACGACTGCATCGACCGCGAGAGCCTCGGGCTGATCGAGGTGCGCAGCCATATCTGGATGGGGGTCGTCTGGATCAATCTCGACGGCCGGGCCGCGCCCTTCGAGACCCATGCGGGCGAGCTCCTCGGGCGCTGGGCCGATCTCGACCGGGCGGTGCATTTCGCCCCGGACGGCGGCTTCGAACTCGACGTCGCCTGCAACTGGAAGCTGGCGGTGGAGAACTATTGCGAGAGCTACCACCTGCCCTGGGTCCATCCCGGGCTCAACAGCTATTCCCGGCTCGAGGACCACTACAACATCGAGGCGCCCGGGAGCTTCGCTGGCCAGGGCACGCGCGCCTATCGCCCGATGCTCGCCGAGGACGGCCGGCGCTTCCCGGAGATCCCGGGGCTGCCCGAGGCGTGGGACGAGGGCGCGGAATACGTCGCGCTGTTCCCCAACGTGCTGCTCGGCGTGCACAAGGACCACGCCTTCGCCATCCTGCTCGACCCGCAGGGGCCGGACCGCACGATCGAGCGCGTGGCGATCTTCTACTACGACGCGGCGGTGCTCGGCGCCGAGTGGGCGGCGATGCGCGCCAAGAACGCCGCGATGTGGAAGGAGGTGTTCGAGGAGGACATCTTCGTCGTCGAGGGGATGCAGAAGGGCCGGCATGCGGCGGGCTTCGACGGCGGGCGCTTCTCCCCGGTGATGGACAGCCCGACGCATCTCTTCCACGCCTGGGTCGCCGGGCGGCTCGGCGCGGCGGCGGAGACCGAGGCGTGAGGGCGGGGGAGCATCTCGCCGGCACGGGCGCCCCGCCCGCCGGCGCGCTCGCGCGGGGGGCGCTCGACGCCGCGCTCCTCGAGGCGCATGGCGCGGGCGACGAGGCCCGGCTCGCGGCGCTCTATGCCGAGGCGGCCGATCTCGCCGAGGCGGCGGGCGATCTGGACGCCGCCTGCTTCTACCTGACGCACGCCTATGTCTATGCGCTCGCGACCGGCGCGGCGGCGGCAGACGCGCTGCACGCCCGGCTCATGGCGCGGGGGCGGGAGGAGTAGGCGGCTCGGCCGGAGACGGACCGGACACCCGCAGAAACAGGACCGGATATGGACCGAAATTCGCCACCACCGGTCCGCCTGCGGAAAATTGTCGGCCCCGTGTCGCAATCGTGACTTTTCCCGACGCCTCTCCGACATCGCGCCGCCCGGAATAGGCTTTGATGGGAGCGAAGCTTCTGGGAGATGCGCCAATGAACTCCACCGCACGTGTCGTCGTCATCGGGGGCGGCGTCGTCGGCTGCTCGGTCCTCTACCACCTCGCCCGCGCCGGCTGGACCGACGTGATGCTGCTCGAGCGCTCGGAACTCACCTCCGGCTCCACCTGGCACGCCGCCGGCGGCTGCCACACGATCAACGGCGACCCCAATGTCGCGAAGCTCCAGAAATACACGATCGAGCTCTACAAGGAGATCGAGGAGTCCTCGGGCCAGGCCACCGGCTTCCACATGACCGGCGGCGTGATGCTCGCCTCCACGCCCGAGCGAATGGACTGGCTGAAGGGCCTCGTCGCAAAGGGGCGCTATCAGGGGATCGAGGCGGAGATCATCACCCCCGAGGAGGCGCACGAGCTGATGCCGCTCCTCGACCCGTCCTGCTTCGTCGGCGCCGTGCGCACGGTGGTCGACGGCCATCTCGACCCCTCGGGCGTCACCCATGCCTACGCCAAATCCGCCAAGAAGCTCGGCGCGGCGATCCACACCCACACCATGGTCACCGGGCTCTCCCGCAAGGGCGGCAACGGGCACGGGGACGGCTGGATCGTCCACACCGACAAGGGCGACGTCGAGTGCGAGCACATCGTCAACGCCGCCGGGCTCTGGGCGCGCGAGGTGGGGCGCATGGTCGGCCTCGAGATCCCTATCCTCGCCATGGAGCACATGTATCTCATCACCGAGGACATGCCCGAGGTCGCCGAGATCAACCGCACGACCGGCAAGGAGGTGCTCCACGCGGTCGATTTCGACGGCGAGCTCTATCTGCGCCAGGAGCGGGGCGGCATGCTGATGGGCACCTACGAGAAGGCCTGCGTGCCCTGGTCCGAGCGCGAAACGCCCTGGGATTTCGGCCACGAGCTGCTGCAGCCGGACATCGACCGGATCGCGCCCTCCCTCGAGGTCGGCTTCGAGCATTTCCCCGCCTTCCAGAATGCCGGCATCAAGCAGATCATCAACGGCCCCTTCACCTTCGCGCCCGACGGGAACCCTGTGGTCGGCCCGGTGCGCGGGCTGCCGGGCTACTGGTCGGCCTGCGGGGTGATGGCGGGCTTCTCCCAGGGCGGCGGCGTGGGCCTCGCGCTCGCCAACTGGATGACCGAGGGGGATCCGGGCTTCGACGTCTGGGCGATGGACGTCGCGCGCTACGGCGACTGGGCGACGATGGCCTACACCAACCCCAAGGTGCAGGAGAACTATTCGCGGCGCTTCTCCATCAAGTTCCCCAACGAAGAGCTGCCCGCCGCCCGCCCCTACAAGACGACGCCGATCTACGACCGGCTCTCGGCGATGGGCGCGCAGTGGGGCGACAGCTGGGGCCTCGAGGTGCCGCTCTGGTTCTCCCCGGACGGCACGCGGGACCAATTCTCCTGGCGCCGGTCGACCGATTTCCCCCATGTGAAGGCCGAGGTCGCGGCGGTGCGCGCGGGCGTCGGCTGCATGGAGATCTCCGGCTTCTCGAAATTCACCGTCACCGGGCCGGGCGCGCGCGCCTTCCTCGACCGGGTGCTCGCCTGCCGCATCCCCAAGCCGGGGCGGATGACGCTCGCGCCGATGCTCAAGGAGGACGGCAAGCTGATCGGGGACCTCTCGGTCGCCTGCTTCGGCGAGGGGGACTTCTTCCTCGCCGGCAGCGGCATGGCGGAGGAGTATTACCTGCGCTGGTTCGCCGCCCATGCGCCGGCGGACGGCTCGGTGCGGATCGAGAGCCTCGGTCTTTCGGTCTGTGGGCTCTCGATCGCGGGGCCGAACTCGCGCGAGCTGCTCTCGCGGATCGCCAAGGCGGACGTCTCCGGCGGGGCCCTCAAGTTCATGGCCGTGCGCGAGATGGATCTGGGGCTCGCGCCGTGCCGGGTGGCGCGGGTGAGCTTCACCGGCGATCTCGGCTACGAGATCTGGATGCGCGCGGAGTATCAGCGCCACGTCTTCGAGAAGATCCTCGAGGCCGGGGCGGATCTGGGCCTGCGCATGTTCGGCCTGCGCGCACTCAACGCGATGCGGCTCGAGAAGAATTTCGGCGGCTGGGCGCGGGAGTATCGCCCGGTCTACGGCCCGCTCGAGGCCGGGCTCGACCGCTTCGTCGCCTACGAGAAGGAGGCCGACTTCATCGGCAAGGCCGCCGCCCTCGCGGAGCGGGAGACCGGCGGCACGCTCCGGCTCAAGACCTTCGTCGTGGAGGCGACCGACGCCGACGTGATCGGCGACGAGCCGATCTATCTCGACGGCGCCTGCGTCGGCTGGGTGACCTCCGGCGGCTTCGCGCACAACTCGGACCGCTCGATGGCCATGGGCTACGTCCCCAAGGAACACGCGGCCTCCGAAGGGCCTTGGCATATCGAGCTTCTGGGTGAGATGCTTCCCGCGGCGCTCCAGCATGCGCCGATCTGGGATGCCAATGCCGAGAGGATGCGGGGCTGATGCAGCGCTACAACGTCTGGAACGTCATCCGGGCGGGGCTCAACGGGCAGTCGATCTGGGAGCCGGTCTGGGGCCGGCCGGAGCCCAAGCCCTGGTATGACGTGATCGTGGTCGGCGGCGGGGGGCACGGGCTCGCCACCGCCTACTACCTCGCCAAGGAGCACGGGATCACCAATGTCGCCGTCCTCGAGAAGGGCTGGCTCGGCGGCGGCAATGCGGGGCGCAACACGACCATCGTGCGCTCCAACTACATGATCCCGGGCAACACCGAATTCTACGAACACTCGCTGAAGCTCTGGGAAAACCTCTCCCAGGAGCTGAACTACAACGTGATGTTCAGCCAGCGGGCGCATGTGAACCTCGTGTTCACGCCGGGGCAGCGCGACGCGATGGCGCGGCGCTACAACATCATGCGGCTCAATGGCATCGACGGGGAATACTGGGACCGCGACGAGCTCCGCCGGCGGATCCCCCATCTCGCCTATGACGACGGGCGCTTCCCGATCCTCGGCGCCTATGTCCAGCCGCGGGCGGGCACGGCGCGCCACGACGCGGTGAACTGGGGCTTCGCCCGCGCCGCCACCGCCCTCGGAGTCGACATCATCCAGGGCTGCGAGGTCACGGGCTTCGTGAAGAAGGCGGGCGCGGTCGTGGGCGTCGAGATCCGCCGGCAGGGGCGCGAGGACGAGATCTATTGCGAGAAGGTGGGCCTCGCCGTCGCCGGCCACACCTCGGTGCTCGCCAAGAAGGCCGGGCTCGGCAAGCTGCCGATCGAGAGCCACAAGCTGCAGGCCTATGTCTCCGAGGCGATCAAGCCGATGCTCGACTGCGTCGTGGTGTTCGGCGGCCCGGGGCATTTCTACATCAGCCAGTCGGACAAGGGCGGCATGGTGTTCGGCGGCGATCTGGACGGGCATTGCTCCTATGCCCAGCGCGGCAATCTGCCGGTCTATTCGGACGTGGCGCAGAACTGCGTGGCGAT
Organism: uncultured Limibaculum sp.; assembly: GCA_964576075.1. Taxonomy (GTDB): domain Bacteria; phylum Pseudomonadota; class Alphaproteobacteria; order Rhodobacterales; family Rhodobacteraceae; genus Thermohalobaculum. The sequence continues at coordinate 5,654 of CAZNTX010000081.1, forward strand.
CATGCCCTGCCTCGGGCGGGTCAAGCTGCTGCGGCAATGGGCCGGGGTGATGGATATGAGCATGGACGGCTCGCCCTTCATCACCAGGACCGAGATCCCGGGGCTCTATCTCAATGCCGGCTGGTGCTATGGCGGGTTCAAGGCGACCCCGGGCTCGGGCCATGTCTTCGCCCATACGATCGCGACGGACGCGCCGCATTGGGCGAATGCGAGGCTGACGCTCGACCGCTATGCACAGGGCCGGCAGATCGACGAATCCGGCCACGGCCCCTACGCCAAGGCCCACTGACCGGCCGGGTCCGGCGCGGCCCGAGGCCCCACCCGCCCGGGCAGGCGGCGCGCCCGGCGGCGGCCGTCAGGCCCCCCCACAGGCCTCGGGCCGCGCCGGCCCCGGCCTCCGCCCCGCCGAGGGCGGCAACGCAGAGAGGACGCGATGCTGAGGATTTCCTGCCCCGTCTGCGGGCCGCGCGACCACACGGAATTCGTCTACGAGGGCGACGCGACGGTGGTCTATCCCGCGCTCGACGCGCCTGAGGAGGCGTGGTTCGAGGCGGTGTTCCTGCGGGAGAACCCGCGCGGGCCGCATCGCGAGCTCTGGCATCACGTGCAGGGCTGCCGGTCGGTGCTCGTCGTGGAGCGGGACACGCTGACCCACGAGATCGGGGCGGTGCGGCTCGCGCATCCGGGCATGGCGGAGGCCCTGTCGTGAGCGCGGTGCGGCTCGCGGAGGGGGGTCTTGTCGACCGGGCGGAGCGGCGCCGCTTCACCTGGGACGGGCGGAGGCTCGAGGGCCTCGCCGGGGACACGCTGGCCTCGGCGCTGATCGCCAATGGCGAGCGGGTGGTGGCGCGCGGCTTCAAGTATCACCGCCCGCGGGGGGTGGCGACGGCGGGCTCGGAGGAGCCCTCGGCGCTGGTCACCACCGGGCGCGGGGCACGGCGGGTCGCCAACCAGAAGGCGACGGAGATCGAGCTGTTCGACGGGCTCGAGGCGGCGGGGCAGAACGCCTGGCCCTCGGTGCGCTTCGATCTCGGGCGGGTGAACGACCTGCTCGGGCGCTTCTTCGCGGCGGGGTTCTATTACAAGACCTTCTTCGGCATCCGCAGCGGCACGGCGGACTGGATGCAGTTCGAGAAGGTGATCCGGCGCGCCGCGGGCCTCGGCACCGCCTCGCGAGAGCCGGACCCGGACGCCTACGAGATCGTTCACGATTTCTGCGATCTGGCGGTGGTCGGCGCCGGGCCCGCGGGGCTCGCGGCGGCGGAGGAGGCGGCCTCGCACGGGCTCGACGTGATGCTGGTCGAGCAGGATTTCGCGCTCGGGGGGCAGATCCTCGGCAGCCCGGAGCGGATCGAGGGCCGGTCGGCCGGGGCCTGGGCGGCCGAGCGCGGGCTCGGCTCGGTGCGGGTGCTCACGCGGACGACGGCGATCGGGCTCTACGACGCCAACGTCCTCGGGCTCTACGAGCGGGTGACGGACCATCTCGGCGCGCCGGACCCGTCGCTGCCGCGGGCCCGGCTACGGATCCTGCGGCCGGGCGCCGTGATCCTCGCGACGGGGGCGATCGAGCGGACCGTCGCCTTCGGCAACAACGACCGGCCCGGGGTGATGCTCGCGGGGGCGGTGGAGCGCTATCTGCGCCGCTTCGCGGTGGCGCCGGGGGAGAGCGCGGCGATCGCGACGACCTCCGATTCGGGCTACGGCGCGGCCATCGCCATGGCGCAAGCGGGGCTGAAGGCGACGGTGCTGGATGCGCGGAGCCGCGCCTCCGAGGAGGTGGCGGCGGCGGCGGACGCGGCGGGCGTCGAGCGCATCATGGAGGCCGCGCCCCTCGAGGTGCATGGCGACACGGGCGTCCGCACGCTCGAGATCGCGCGCCGGGAGAACGGCCATTGGGAGCCGGGGCGCCGGCTCTATCGCGAGGTGGTGGGGGTCTCCGGCGGCTGGTCGCCGGCGATCCATCTGGTCTGCCACCGCGGCGTGAAGCCCGTCTGGGACGATCGCCTCGCCTGCTTCCGCTCTGGCGAGCCGCCGGAGGGGGTGACGCTCGCAGGCGCGGCCAACGGCGTCTTCTCCACGGAAGAGGCCATCGCGGACGCCAGGGCCGCCGCGGCCGAGGCGGTCGCCAAGCTCACGGGCAAGCGCGCCAAGGCGCCGAACCGCCCGGCGCCGGGCGGGCTCGGGGAGGTGAGCCCGCTCTGGGAGGTCGCGGCGAAGGGGCGCAAGCTAAAGAGCTTCGTCGATCTGCAGCACGACGTGACGGCCGCGGATGTCCGCCTCGCGGCGCGGGAGGGCTATGCCTCGGTCGAGCACATGAAGCGCTACACGACCCTCGGCATGGCGACGGATCAGGGCAAGACCGGGGGCGTGATCGGCCTCGCGCTCCTGGCCGACGCGCTGGGGCAGACGATCCCCGAGACCGGGATCACCACCTTCCGCCCGCCCTTCACGCCGGTGCCGATCGGGGCGCTCGCGGGGCGGGCCAAGGGGCGAGCCTGGCGCCCGGTCCGGCGCACGCCGATGCACGCGGTGCAGGAGGCCCGGGGCGCGGCCTTCACCGATGCGGGGCTCTGGAAGCGGTGCTGGTATGTCCCGGCCCATGAGGGGGAGGAGCTCGGCGCGGCCTATGTGCGCGAGGCGCGGGCGGTGCGCGAGACGGTGGGCATGGTCGACGTCACCACCCTCGGCAAGATCGCGGTGCAGGGCCCGGACGCGGCGGAGCTGCTCAACCGCGTCTATGTCAACGGCTTCGCCAAGCTGCCGGTGATGAAGTGCCGCTACGGGGTGATGCTGCGCGACGACGGCATCGTCTACGACGACGGGGTGACCTGGCGCCTCGGCGAGGACGAGTTCCTGATGACCGCCACCACGGCGCAGGCCGCGGGCGTGCTGCAATGGCTCGAGATGCTGTTGCAGACGCGCTGGCCCGAGCTTCGCGTCCATGTCGCCTCGACGACGGACCAATGGGCGGGGATCGCGGTCGCCGGTCCCCGGTCTCGGGCGGCGCTGGCGCCCCTCGTCACCGACGAGATGGGGCCGGAGGCGCTGCCCTTCATGGGGATCCTGCGCACGCGGCTCCGCGTCGCGGGGGGCGAGATCCCGGTGCTGATCGCGCGGATCAGCTTCTCCGGCGAGATGGCCTTCGAGGTCTATGCGCCGTCGGACTACGGCCCCGCGCTCTGGGAGGCGGTGGAGGCGCGGGTGGCCGCCGAGGGGGGCTGCGTCTACGGCGTCGAGGCGCTCGGCGCGCTCCGGATCGAGAAGGGCCATGTCACCCATGCCGAGCTCGACGGGCGGGTGACGCTCGAGGATGCGGGGCTCGGGCGCATGGCCTCGACGAAGAAGGCCTTCATCGGCGATGCGCTCCGCAAGCGCCCCGATCTCGCCCGCACGGACCGCCCTCAGCTCGCCCATTTCGAGCCGGTGAACCCGCAGGAGCGGTTCAAGATCGGCGCCGTCGTCTGCAAGGCGGACGAGGTGCGCGGCCACGGCATCGGCTGGATCACGGGCGTGACCGTCGCCCCCGCCTTCGGGGACCGGTGGCTCGGGATCGGGCTCGTCGCCGGGGGGCCGGAGGCCTGGGCCGAGGAGGAGGTGGTGATCGCCGATCCGGTCCGCGGCTATCGGGTGCGGGCGCGGGTGCGCTCGCCGCACAGGCTCGATCCGAAGGGGGAGCGGATGCATGGTTGAGCGGGTCTCTGCGCTGGCGGGGCATCTCGGCCCCCGCCGCTTCGGGATGGTCGGCGAGGCGGGGCCGGGGGTGCGGCTCTCCGAGGCGCCGATCGGGAGCCTCTGGCAGGTCTCGGCCTGGCCCGGGCGGCTCGCGGAGGCAGGCCGCGCGGCAGCGGAGGCTGCGGGCGCGGCGGAGGCTCCCGCCCCCGGACGCTCGGCGGAGGGGCCGCGGGGCCGGGTTGTCCGCACCGAGGCGCTCAAATGGTGGGTTCTCTCGGAGAGCCCCATCGAGGCCCCTGCCCTCTCGCCCGAGGACGGCACGCTGCTCGATCTCTCGCATGCCCGCACCCGCATCCGGGTCGAGGGCCCGGCGGCGCGGGACCTGCTCGCGCGGATGGTGGCGATCGATCTCCGCCTGCGGAGCTTCGGCGAGGGGGCGGTGGCGGTCACCGGCGCGCATGGCGTCGGGCTCCTGCTGCTCGCCCGCGCCGAGGGGATCGACGTGCATGTGCTCCGCAGCTTCGCCCTCGCGGTCTGGGAGGACATGGCGGAGATCGCCGCGCAGTTCGGCGCGGAGATCGCCTGACGCAGCGCGAGCCGCTAGACTGGGCGCGTCCGGTCCCCAAAAGGAGGCGCCCATGCGACTCGCCCTCGCCCTCGCGGCCCTGCCCGCCCTGGCCCAAGCCGTCGAGCCCGAAAGCTGCTGGCGCCGGGTCTATACCGAGGACCACCTCGCCGCGCAGCCGGCGCAGACCGTGCGCTGGATCGAGGTCGCCTTCGACGCCTTCCCCGGGGAGGACGACAACCGCGAGGCCTTCGTCCGCGTGCAGTTCCGCGACGCGCCCGAGGTGCTGCGCGCCTATCTCTTCTGCTACCGCTCGGCGGCGGAGCGGGGGATGCCGGCGGACCTGCCGCCGGGCGCCTTCTCCTGCTATGTCGAATGCGACGGCGGCGCCTTCCATGCCTGGAGGCGGGATGCGCGCACGCTCCTGCTCCGCTCCGAGGGCTTCGTCGTCGCCGGCGGCTGCCGGGAACCGGGGGAGGACGCGCTGCCGCAGTTCCGCCGCGTGATCGACGAGGGGGACGCAGCCACGCTCTACCGGCTGAACCGGGTCGACCCCGCCTCCTGCCCGCGCCCCGCTCCGGGGGAGTGAGGCGGGCTTGTCCGGGGCCCGCGCGCCCGGTATACCCCGCGCGACCCCACATTGCGGAGAGCCCCGATGCCCAAGATCAGCGGCAACGAAATCCGGCGCGGCAACATCATCGAGCACAATGGCGGCCTCTGGGTCGCGGTGAAGACCGAGCACGTGAAGCCCGGCAAGGGCGGCGCCTTCGCCCAGGTCGAGCTCAAGAACCTCCGCAACGGCTCGAAGCTCAACGAGCGCTTCCGCTCCGCCGACAAGGTCGAGCGCGTGCGCCTCGAGCAGAAGGACCAGCAGTTCCTCTATCAGAGCGACGACATGCTGGTGTTCATGGATGCCGAGACCTTCGAGCAGATCGAGCTGCCCGCCGACATCCTCGGCGAGGCGCGGCCCTTCCTGCAGGACGGCATGACGGTGACGATCGAGTATTACGGCGAGGAGCCGCTCTCGGTGACGCTGCCGGAGAAGGTGACCTGCGAGATCGCCGAGACCGAGCCCGTGGTGAAGGGGCAGACGGCTGCCAACTCCTTCAAGCCCGCGGTGCTCGACAACGGGGTGCGGGTGCAGGTTCCCCCCTTCGTCGGGCAGGGCGAGAAGGTCGTGGTGAACACGGAGACCTTCGAGTATGTCGAGCGGGCCTGAGCGGGCGCCCGCGCGCCCGACCGTGATGGTGGACAACGACCGGGTCCGCGTCACCGAGTGGCGCTTCGCCCCGGGCGCCGCGACGGGCTGGCATGTCCACGAGTTCGACTACGTCATCACCCCGGTCACCTCCCAGCCCGCCGAGATCGTCGACGGCGCGGGGGCGACCACCCGAGTCGAGATGGTCGCCGGGCGGTCCTACTACCGAGAGGCGGGCGTCGCCCACGACGTGATCAACGCCGGGACGGGCGAGCTCGTCTTCGTCGAGACCGAGATCAAGACCCCCGCCTGAGCCGCGCCCGGACGGGCCGGCGCCGGGCGGGGCGCGTTCCCCGAGAGAAGCGCCGCCCCGGCGGAGCCCTGGAGGCCCGATGTCCACCGCATCGCCGACGCTCAACGTCATGATCCGCGCCGCCCGCAAGGCCGGCCGCTCCCTGGTGCGCGATTTCGGCGAGGTCGAGAACCTGCAGGTGAGCGTCAAGGGCGCGGGCGATTTCGTCACCGCCGCCGACCGCAAGGCCGAGGAGATCCTGCGCGAGGAGCTGCTCGGGGCGCGCCCCAATTACGGCTGGCTCGGCGAGGAGACCGGGGAGACCCCGGGCAAGGACCCGACGCGGCGCTGGATCGTCGACCCGCTCGACGGCACCACGAACTTCCTCCACGGCCTGCCGCACTGGGCGGTCTCCATCGCGCTCGAGCACAAGGGCAAGCTCGTCGCGGGCGTGGTGTTCGACCCCGCGAAGGACGAGATCTTCGTCGCCGAGCAGGGCCAGGGGGCGTGGCTCAACGACCGGCGCGCCCGCGTCTCGGCCCGGCGCGACATGGGGGCCGCGATCTTCGCCACGGGCGTGCCCTATGGCGACAAGACGACCCTGCCGGACACGCTGCGCGACCTCGCCCGGCTGATGCCGCGGACCGCCGGGGTGCGCCGCTTCGGCGCCGCCTCGCTCGACCTCGCCTATGTGGCCGTCGGCCGCTACGACGGGTTCTGGGAGCGCGAGCTCCATCCCTGGGACATGGCGGCGGGGATCGTGATCCTGCGCGAGGCGGGGGGGATGGTCACCGCCCTCGAGCCCGCCCCCCAATCAGGCGACCCGCTCGAGACCGGCCATATCCTCGCCGGCAATCCGGAGCTCCACGGCAAGCTCGGGGAGCTCCTGACCGCCCCGTGAGCCTCACTCGGAGAGGGCGAGCTTCGGCGAGACCACGTCGATCCCCTGCGCGCGGCCGACGGCGTAGTTCGTCAGCCGCCCGGCATGGGCGTTGAGCCCGGCGAGGAGGCCCGGATCGGCGCGGCAGGCCTCCGCCCACCCATGGTCGGCGATGGCGAGCACGTGGCGCAGCGTCGCGTTGCCGAGCGCGATGGTCGAGGTCCGGGGCACGGCGCCCGGCATGTTGGCGACGCAGTAATGCACGATCCCGTCGACGAGGTAGATCGGGTCGTCATGGGTCGTGGGCATCGAGGTCTCGAAGCAGCCGCCCTGGTCGATCGCGACGTCGAGCAGCACCGCGCCCGGGCGCAGCTCCGCGAGATCGGCGCGCGAGACGAGCCGGGGCGCGCGGGCGCCGGGGACGAGCACGGCGCCGACGATCAGGTCGGCCTGGCGGATCAGGTCGTGGGTGGCGGCCTTCGAGGCGTAGCGGGTGCGGAAGAGCGTGCCGAAGACCTCGTCGAGATGGCGGAGGCGGTCGATGGAGAGGTCGAGCACGGTCACCTCCGCGCCCATCCCGGCGGCCACCCGCGCCGCATTGGTGCCGACGACGCCGCCGCCGATCACCACCACCTCCGCGGGCCCGACCCCCGGCACCCCGCCCATCAGATTGCCGCGCCCGCCATTGGCCTTCTGCAGCGCCCAGGCCCCCATCTGCGCGGCGAGCCGGCCCGCAACCTCGGACATCGGCGCGAGGAGGGGGAGTTGCCCGGCGGCGTCCGTCACCGTCTCGTAGGCGATGGCGGTGACGCCAGAGGCGAGCAGATCGGCGGTCTGCTCGGGGTCGGGGGCGAGATGGAGATAGGTGAAGAGCACCTGCCCGCGGGAGAGCCGCCGGCGCTCCTCCGGCTGCGGCTCCTTCACCTTCACGATCAGCTCCGCCTCGGCGAAGATCCGCTCAGGGCCGTCGGCGATCTCGGCCCCGGCGGCGGCATAGGCCTCGTCCGGGAAGCCGGCGCCGGCGCCCGCGCCCGCCTCGATCAGAACGCCATGGCCGTGATGGACCGCCTCGCGCACCGCCTGTGGGGTGAGCCCCACCCGGTATTCCTGCGCCTTGATCTCCTTCGGGCATCCGATCCGCATCGCTTCCTCCGTTTTCCCGGGCCTCTGCCGGACCCTTCGGAGACGCTAGTGCCTCGGACGCCCGCTGTCCCGCGGCGCGCGACGAAGCGGCGCGGGGCGTGGCCGGACAGGCCCGCGCCGCGGCAAACTCTCCTGGAATCGGCGGGCGCGATGAGTATGGTGGCGCGGTCCCGGCGGAGGCGCGCATGAGCTTCGACACCCAGGTCGAATTTTCCCAGCCCACGCGGCAGATCTTCCTGATGCTCCTGGTCCTGATCGCCGTCAGCACCGGGGCGACGGTGCTGGCCGCGCAGATCCAGACGGTGTTCCTCGCGAACCCCTATCTCAACGGCTTCATCTTCGGCGTGTTCGTGATCGGCGTGCTGGCGACCTTCTGGCAGGTCGGCCAGCTCATCGCGGCGACGAACTGGCTGCGCGACCTGCAGGCCGGGCTCAAGGGCCAGGAGATCGCCCGCCCGCCGCGGCTCGTCGCCTCCATGGCGCCGGTCTTGCGCGAGGGGCGGATGAAGAAGCGCCTCTCCGCCTCGACCACGCGCTCGATCCTCGATTCGATCGCCGTGCGCATCGACGAGGCGCGCGAGATCACCCGCTACATCGCCAATCTGCTGATCTTCCTCGGCCTGCTCGGCACCTTCTGGGGGCTGTCCAACACCGTTCCGGCGGTGGTCGACACCATCCGCAGCCTCGCCCCCGCGGATGGGGATGCGAGCGATGTCGGCGTCTTCGAGCGGCTGATGGCGGGGCTCGAGGACCAGCTGGGCGGCATGGGGACCGCCTTCGCCTCCTCGCTCATGGGGCTCGCGGGCTCGCTGATCGTGGGGCTCCTGGAGCTTTTCGCGGGGCACGGGCAGAACCGCTTCTACCGCGAGCTCGAGGAATGGCTCGCGGGCTTCACCCGGCTCGGCCTCGTCTCGGAGGGCGAGGGGCCGGACGGCGCGCTGGTGGCGTTGCTCGAGCGGGTCGACGAGGGGCTCGAACGCACCTCGGACTTCGCCGCCCGCGCCGAGGGGGCCCGCGTCGAGGCCGAGAACCGCCTCGCCCAGGCGGCCGACGTCGTCGCCGCCATGGCCGGCCAGATCGACCACGAGCGCGCCATGGTCCAGGAGCTCTTCGCCGAGATGCGCGATGCCCGCGACCGCGCCGCGAGCCGCGACCACGCGATCCTGAACGCGCTGAAGCGCATCGAGCAGGCCTCCTCCCAGATCGGCAGCGGCCAGCAGGCGATCGCCCAGGCGCTCGACCGCGGCGGCCTGGGCGGCGGCGGGGGCGGCGGCGAGGCGGTGATGGCGCTCCACGCGGTGGAGAAGCAGCTCCGCCTCATGGCCGACGATCTCGCCGTCGGCCGCCACGAAACCACCGCCGCGCTCCGCTCCGAGCTGCGCGCCCTGATCAACCTCATCGACACGCGCACCCGCGACAACAGCCCCGGCTGAGGAGACAGAATGGCGCTCGCCCGCCGCAACACCGGCCGCCTCAACAGCACGATCTGGCCCGGCTTCGTCGACGGGCTGACGGCGCTCCTGCTGATCCTCTTCTTCGTGCTGTCGATCTTCATGATCGTCCAGTTCTCCCTGCGCGAGACGATCCTCGGCCAGGACCAGCGGCTCGAGGAGCAGGAGGACGAGATCTCCCGCCAGATCCGCCAGATCGCCGCCCTTTCCGCGCAGATCGAGGGGCTGGCCGACGTGCTCTCCGGCGAGCGCCGCCGCGCCGAGCGGCTCGAGACGACGGCCGCGGGGCTGCGCGCGGCGCTCTCCGAGGAGGAGGCCGAGGCCGACCGCCTCGCCGCAGAGCTCGCCGCCGCCGCCGCCGCCCGCGACGCGGCGCTCGCCGAGGGCCGGGAGATCGAGGCGGAGCTCGCCCGCATGCGCGCCGAGGCCGAGGCGGCGGAGGACCGCGCCCTCGCCCTCGCCGCCGAGCGCGCCCGCCTCTCAGAGGAGCTCGGCGCGGCCGAGGCCGCCGGGGCGGAGAAGGACGACGCGCTCGCGGAGCTCGAGCGCCGCCGCGCGGCCCTCGCCGCCCGCCTCGCCGATCTCGCCGCCGACCGCGACCGCGCGGCCGAGACGGTGGAGAGCCTCGAGGCCGAGCGGCTGGCGCTCCGCGACGCCGTCGCCCGCCTCGAGGCGGGCCGCGCCGCGCAGGAGGCCGAGCTCGACCGCCTCGCCGACACCACGGACGCCCTCCGCGCCGAGGAAGCCCGGATCGACGCCGCCCGCGCCGCCGCCCTCTCCCTCATCGCCGAGCTCCGCGCCGAGGCGACCGGGCGGGGCGAGGTCCTCCGCGCCGCGGACGCAGCCCTCGCCGAGGCCGAGGCCGTGCGCGCCCGCCTCGCCGAGACCGCCGCGAGCGCCGTCGCGCTGCTCCGCAGCCTCGGCGCCGAGGCCGATCTCCCCGCCGCCCCCGCCGAGGCCGCCGCGCCCGCCGGCGCGCTCGAGGCGCTCCGCCGCCAGCGCCGCGAGGCCGAGGCCCTCAAGCTCGCCGCCCTCGACGCTGCGGAGGCCCGCGACGGCGCCCTCTCCGAGGAGGCGCGGGCCCGCCGGGCGCTGGCCGCCGAGCGCACCCTCGCCGTCGCCCGCATCGAGGCGCTCGAGGCCGATCTCTCCGCCGAGCGCCGGGCCCGCCGCGAGGTCGCCGCCCTCAAGGCCGCGGCCGAGGCCGCGCTCGCCGACCGCGCGGAACAACTCTCGGAGGCCGAGGCCGCCCGCCTCGAACAGGCCGCCCGCATCGAGCGCCTGCGCCGCGAGCTCGCCGCCCGCTCCGGCGCCCTCGGCAGCGTGCGGCGGGAGGCGTCCGAGCAGGCGGAGGCCCTCGCCCTCGCCGAGGAGGAGCTCGCCGCCCTCGAAGCCAAGCTCGAGGAGACCCGCGCCGCCGAGGAGGCGGCCCGCCGCGCCGCCGAGACCCGGACCGCCGAGCTCAAGCGCCTGCAGGACCAGGTGGCCGGCCTCGTCATCCAGGTCACCGGCCTGCAGGAGCTTCTCGACCAGGCCGAGGAGACCGAGGAGTTCAACCGCGCGCAGATCGCCCGCCTCGGCGCCGAGCTCGACGCGGCGCTCGCCGCCCGCGTCTCCGATCTCGAGCGCTTCCGCTCGGTCTTCTTCCAGCGCATGGAGCAGGTCCTCGGCGGGCGCGACGACATCAAGCGGGAGGGCGACCGCTTCGTCTTCCAGTCCGAGGTGCTCTTCGGCCTCGGCTCGGCCACGCTCGGCCCCGCCGGCCGGCGCGAGCTCGCCAAGCTCGGCGAGGTCCTGCGCGACATCTCAGCAGCGGTGCCCACCGATCTCGACTGGGTGCTCCGCGTCGACGGCCACACGGACCCCCAGCCGATCGCCCCCGGCGGGCGCTATGCCGACAACTGGGAGCTCTCCCAGGCCCGCGCCCTCTCGGTCGTGCGCTATCTGATCGACGCGGAGAACGTGCCCCCGAACCGCCTCGCCGCCACCGGCTTCGGCGAGCATCGCCCGGTCGACACCGGCACGACGCCGGAGGCCTACGCCCGCAACCGCCGCATCGAGTTCAAATTCACCCAACGCTAAGCCAATTGGCGCCGCGGCGGCGGCGCGCCGCCCGCCGCC
>CAZNTX010000082.1:0-16923 GCA_964576075.1 uncultured Limibaculum sp.
GACGCCCCCCGGCGCCCCCGCCGGCCGCACGCGGCTCAGCCGGTCTTGGCGCGGTAGTGCAGCCGCCGCACCGACCCCGTGCGCGAGCGCATCAGGATCGTCTCGGTCTCCACATACCCCCCGCGCCGCCGCGCGCCCTTGAGGATCGAGCCGTCCGTCACCCCGGTCGCCGCGAAGATCACGTCCGCACGCACCATCTCGTCGCGGGTATAGACGCGGTCGAGCGCCTCGATCCCGGCGCGCCGCGCCCGCGCCACCTCGTCCTCGTTACGGAAGACCAGCCGGCCGAGCAGCTGCCCGCCCATGCATTTGAGCGCCGCCGCCGCGAGCACGCCCTCCGGCGCGCCGCCCTGGCCCATATACATGTCGATGCCGGTCTCCTCGGGTTCCGCGCAGTGCATCACCCCCGCCACGTCGCCGTCGGTGATCAGCCGGATCGCGGCGCCGGTCTCGCGCACCCCCTCGATGATCTCCTTGTGGCGCGGCCGCTCGAGGATGCAGACGGTCACCTCCTCCGGCCCGCAGCCCTTGGCCTTGGCGAAGGCGCGCACCCGCTCGGCCGGGCTCATCTCGAGCGTGACCGCGCCCTCGGGAAAGCCCGGGCCGATGGCGAGCTTGTCCATATGGACGTCGGGCGCGTGCAGCATCGAATGGCGCGGACCCAGGGCGATCACGGTGATCGCGTTCGGCATCGCCTTGGCGGTCAGCGTCGTGCCCTCGAGCGGGTCGAGCGCGATGTCGACCTCGGGGCCCTGCCCGTTGCCGACCTCCTCGCCGATATAGAGCATGGGCGCCTCGTCGCGCTCGCCCTCGCCGATCACGACGGTGCCCTTGATGTCGAGCATGTTGAGCTGGCGGCGCATGGCGTCCACCGCCACCTGATCGGCGCGCTTCTGGTCGCCCCGGCCGATCAGCCCGGAGGCGGCGATCGCCGCGGCCTCGGAGACCCGGGCGAGCCCGAGGCTCAGCATACGGTCCTGAAACTCGACGGCGCTCCGGTCGGCCATGGCGTCCACTCCCCTCTCCGGCCGGCCGGGACGGCGCGGCCACCGCCCGCCTTCTAGGCCGCGGCGCCCGCGCGTTCAAGCGCCGGGGGGCGGCGCTCAGATCTCCTCGATGCCGATCGCCACGGGCTCCGCCGCGCTCTCCGGCAGCGCCGCGATCCGCGCGAGCGCCCGGTCGATCGCCTCGCGCCGGGCCTCGTGGGTGACGATCACCACGGGCACCGCATCCCCCCCGCCGCCGGGCAGGCCGCGGCCGTATTGGCGCATCCGGTGGATCGAGACGCCGGCCTCGCCGATGGCGCTCGCCAGCGCCGCGAGCGCGCCCGGCCGGTCGTGCAGCGCGAAGCGGAGGTAATAGGGCGAGTGCTCCTCCCCATGGGCGAGGCGGGGCGCGGCGGCGAGCCCGGCGGCCGGGCGCGCGAAGAGGGGCGAGACGCGCCCGCGGGCCGCGTCGATCAGATCGGCGAGGATGGCGGAGGCCGTCGGCCCCGCCCCGGCGCCTGGGCCGGTGAAGGCGGCGGTGCCGACGAAATCGCCCTCCGCCACCACGGCGTTGGTCACGCCCGGCAGGCTGCCGATCAGCGTGTCGCGGCGGACCATGTGGGGGCGGACCGACTGCTCGAGCCCGCCCTCGTGGCGCCGCGCCACCGCGAGGAGCTTGATCGCGAAGCCGAGATCGTCGGCGGTGCGGATGTCCTCGGCGGTGATCCGGCCGATCCCCTCGGTCTCGACCCCGCCGAGATCGACCCGGGTGCCGAAGGCGATGGCGGCGAGGATCGCGAGCTTGTGGGCGGCGTCGATCCCGTCGACGTCGAAGCTCGGATCGGCCTCGGCATAGCCCTTGCGCTGGGCCTCCTCGAGCACCTCCTCGTAGCCGCGCCCGGTGGCGGCCATCTCGGTCAGGATGTAGTTGCAGGTGCCGTTGAGCACGCCGTAGACGCGGGAGATGCGGTTTGCGGCGAGCCCTTCGGCGAGCGCCTTGAGGATCGGGATGCCGCCCGCGACCCCCGCCTCGCAGCGCAGCGCGACGCCCGCGGCCTCCGCGGCCTCGGCGAGCGCCTGCCCGTGATGGGCGATCAGCGCCTTGTTGGCGGTGACGACATGGCGCCCGCGGGCCAGCGCGGTCTCGACGAGGGCCTTGGCCGGCCCGTCCGAGCCGCCGATCACCTCGACGACGCAGTCCACGTCCTCGCGCTCGGCGAGGCGCACGGGGTCGTCCTCCCAGGCGAGGCCGGAGAGGTCCACCCCCCGGTCCCGCCCGCGCGAGCGCGCCGAGACCGCGACCACCTCGAGCCGGCGCCCCGCCGTCTCGGCGATCGCCGCGCCATTGGCCGCGAGGACCTGGAGCACCCCGGTGCCGACGGTGCCGAGCCCCGCGACGGCGATGCGGAACGGGGCGGAGGGGTCGTGGCTCATCGGGGGCTCCTCGGATGCGTGGGCGGCAGGCTCGCCGCGGCGGATAGCGCGAAGCCGCCCGGGGCTCAACCGCCAAGCGGCTCAGCCGGAGAGAGTCCAGCCGAAGGGAACGAAGCCATTGGCGAGGGCGAGGCGCGTGGTGGCGCGGTCGGCCTCCCAGATCGCCTCGGCCTCGAAGGCGAGATCGGCCCGCGCGGCGATCGCCTTGGGGTGGGTGGCGTCTGCCTCGCGGATGCGCGCGGGATAGCCCGCCTCGCCGAGCCGCTCCATCAGCGCGACGGGCATCGCCCCGGGGACGTGCGGCACGAAGAGGAAGGCGAGGCGCACCGGATCGCCCGGGGCGAGGCGGATCTTCTCCTCGGCCTCGATATCGGCGAAGGCCCGCTCGAGGCGCGCGCGCTGGGCGGCCCAGTCCCAGCCCTCGGGGTCGATGAGGGGCGCCTCGCTCACGATCCGCCCCCCGAGCCCCCGTCCGCGCGGCGGGCCCGGGCGCGGGCCTGCCCCTCGTCGAGGGCGCGCCGCTCGGCCGGGCTGAGGGGCGCGCCGGCCGGGGCGGGGCGGCGGGCGCGCTCGGCCTCGCGCGCCTCGAAGGCGGCGCGGTCCTCCGGGCGCAGCACGGGCGCGCCCGCCCCGCCGAGCCGGCCCTCCGCCTGCCGCGCGCCGAGGCCGAGCGCCGTCTCCACCGCGATCCCCGTCGCCGGATCCGGCACCCCGGGGCCGTAGCGCCCGGGCGGCGGCGCGGCGGGCACCTCGACGAGCCGCGGCCAGGGCGCGTCGGCGACCTCCGGGCTCTCCACCACCTCGTAATCGGCGAACAAACGCACGCTTTCGCAGCCCGCCAGCGCGAGGAGCGCGAGAGAGGCCACGAGGCCGCATCCGAAGCGCTTCATTTCCCGAGCGTCCCTCTGCTATGGGTGAGGCCGGGTCCGGTCCTGCGGCGTGAGCCTAGCGCCCGCCGCGCGCGATGGCCAGACGCCCGAGCCGACAGGAGGGCCGCAGCGAAACGCGCCCCCGCACCAGACGGAGGAGACCAGCATGGCCGACACCCCCGCCAAGACCGATGCCGAAACCGGGATGTCGGATCTGCCCGCGCTCTCGGAGCGCATCGGCAAGCTCGTCGAGCGCAGTTCGCGGGTCTGGGCCGACGCGCTCGACCGCCATCTCGACGACATCGCGCTCCTGAAGCCCGATCCGCTCAACACCGTCCCCTCGATGGCGCGCTGGGCCTACGAGATGTGGGACAGCCCCTCGCGCATGGTCACCGCCTATACCGAGCTCTGGGCGGCGCAGGCCGATCTCCTCGCCCGCACGATGAAGCGCGCCTGGACCGGGGAGGAGGGCGAGCCCCTCATCACCCCCGAGCGCGGCGACCGCCGCTTCAAGGACCGCGCCTGGGAGGAGAGCCCGTTCTACGACTATCTCAAGCAGTCCTACCTCTTGACCGGCAGATGGCTCTGCGCCCGGCTCGAGGAGGCCGAGCGCCTCTCCCCGCAGGACCGGCGCAAGCTCGGCCTCGTCACCCGCAACTTCCTGGAGGCGCTCTCGCCGTCCAACACCGCGCTAAACCCCGAGGTGCTGCGCGCCACCCTCGACGAGAAGGGCGAGAACCTGCTCCGCGGGCTCGAGCATCTCGTGCGCGACCTCGAGCGCGGCCACGGCCAGCTGCTCATCCAGCAGACGGACATGTCGGCCTTCAAGGTCGGCGAGAACATGGCGACGACGCCGGGCTTCGTGGTCTACGAGAACGAGCTCTTCCAGCTCGTGCAATACACTCCGACCACCGAACAGGTGCACAAGACCCCGCTGCTGATCTGCCCGCCCTGGATCAACAAGTTCTACATCCTCGACCTCAACGAGAAGAAGTCGATGATCCGCTGGCTGGTGGCGCAGGGGCACACCGTCTTCGTCATCTCCTGGGTCAATCCGAGCGAGAAGCAGAAGGGGGAGACCTGGGAGTCCTACATGACCAAGGGGGTGCTCACCGCCATCGGCAAGGTGCTCGAGGAGACCGGGGAGGACCGGACCCATCTCGTCGGCTATTGCATCGGCGGCACCATGGTCGGCAGCACCCTCGCCTATATGGCCGCGACCGGGGACGACCGGGTCGCCTCCGCCACCTTCTTCACCGCCCAGCTCGATTTCTCCGATGCCGGCGAGCTGCAGGCCTTCGTCGACGACGAGGTGCTCGACACCATCGAGACCGCCGTCGAGGAACGCGGCTATCTCGCGGCCGAGAACATGTTCGCCGCCTTCAACAGCTTGCGCTCGGCCGATCTGATCTGGGGCTTCGTCATCAACAACTACCTCCTCGGCAAGGACAACTTCCCCTTCGACCTGCTCTATTGGAACTCGGACTCGACGGCGATGCCCGGCCGCACGCACATGTTCTATCTCGACAGCTTCTACAACAAGAACCTGCTGGCGAAGGGCGAGCTCGAGCTCTGCGGGCAGAAGCTCGATTGCACCGACGTCACGCTCCCCTGCTACCATGTCGGCACGGTGGAGGATCACATCGCCCCGGCGCCCTCGGCCTTCCGCGCCGCGAAGCTGCTCGGCTCCGAGGAGCAGACCTTCATCCTCGCGGGCAGCGGGCATATCGCCGGCGTGGTCAATCCGCCCGCCGCGGTGAAGTATCAGTTCTGGACCAAGGACGGGCTCGAGGGCGCCGATCTCGAGGCCTGGCGCGAGGGGACGACCGAGACCAAGGGCTCCTGGTGGCCGCATTGGCACAACTGGCTCGCCCGGCGCTCCGGCGGCGAGGTGCCGGCGCGCGAGCCGGGCGCCCGGCTCGGCCGGATCGAGCCGGCGCCCGGGCGCTACGTGCAGGCCCGCTTCGACGAGCGATGAGGGCGCCGGCCGTCCTCCTCGCGCTGGCGCTCGCCGCCTCTGGCGCGGCGGCGGCCCCGGCGCTCAACCCCTGCAATTACGGCGACATCGAGGGGCCCTGCCGCCTCTCCGACGGGGACTACCGCATCCTCCTGCCGAGCGGCCGCGGCCCCCATCCGGCGGTGGTCTACCTCACCGGCTCGCTCGGGCAGTCCCGCGCCGTCGCCGAGGCGCGCTATTTCCGCGAGACGGTGCTGCGCCGGGGCTATGCGCTGATCGTGCCGACGGCGCTCGACATCCAATACGAGGGCGGGATCGAGGGCACCGGCTGGGGCCGGCGGCTGCGCGCCCACCGCCATCCGCGCGACGATCTGGCCTTCCTCGCCCGGGTGATCCGCGACGCCGCCACGCGCCATTTCGTCGATCCCGACCGGCTGATCTGGGCCGGGCAGTCCGACGGGGGCTATCTCGTCTGGGAGATCGCCTGCCACCGCCCGGAGATGGGCGCGGCCTTCGCCGCCCATGGCGCGAGCTACGTCGGGCGGCTGCCGCGGCGCTGCGACCGTCCGGTGCGGCTCCTCCACGCCCATGGGCGGGTCGACGAGGTGGTCCCCTTCGAGGGGGAACGGCGCATCGGCCCGGTCACCGTCTCCGCCGATCTCCGCGCGGCGCTGGCCCTCCTCGCCCGGACCAACGGCTGCGCGCCGGAGCCGGAGGCGGCCGGGCGCTATGCCGGCTTCCTCCGGCAGCGCTGGGAGGGCTGCGCGCGGGGCGCGGCGCTCGATCTCCTGATCCACGAAGGGGGGCATGGCTGGCCGCCCGCCTGGATGCCCGCGGTGATCGACTGGGCGGAAGAGACCGAGCCGCGCCTGCCCGTCGCCCGCACCATGCGCCTCGACGGAGCCGGCGCCCCCGCGCGCCTCCGCCCGCCGGAGGGGGGCGCCGCCTCCCGCCTCCGCCCGCCTCGGCAGGGCGGCGCGGGCGGGCGCTTCATCGCGGCGCCGCGCTAGCCTCCGGGCGGCGGGCGAGGCCCTCGAAGACCTCCGCCGGAGAGATGGTGCCCACCGCCGTCCCCTCCCGCAGCACGGCGATCGGCGCGGGGTCCTCGGCGAGGCGGGCCATCACCTCGCGCAGCGGCGCGTCGGCCGGGAGGCTCCGCCCCTCCGGCGCCGCGCCCGAGAGCGGGCGCATCACGTCCTCGGCGAGCGCCACGTCGAGCGGATTGAGATGCGCGACGAAGTCCGCGACATAGGCGTTGGCCGGCGCGCGCATGATGTCCTGCGGCCGGCCGCACTGGACGATCCGCCCCCCCTCCATGATCGCGATGCGCTGGCCGAGCTTGAACGCCTCGTCGAGATCGTGGCTGACGAAGAGGATCGTGCGGCGGAGCTCGCGCTGGAGCTGGAGAAGCTCGTCCTGCAGCCGGGCGCGGATCAGCGGATCGAGGGCGGAGAAGGGCTCGTCCATCAGCAGGATCGGCGCCTCGGTGGCGAAGGCCCGGGCGAGGCCGACGCGCTGCTGCATGCCGCCCGAAAGCTCGGAGACCTTCTTGTCCGCCCAATCGCCGAGGCCGACGAGGGCGAGCTGCGCCTCCGCGCGCCTCAGCCGCTCGGCCCGCGAGAGCCCGGAGAGCTCGAGCCCGAGGGCCACGTTCTCGCGCACGTCGCGCCAGGGCAGGAGGCCGAATTGCTGGAACACCATGGAGACGCGGGTGCGCCGGAGGCGGCGGAGGGTGGCCGGCGAGGCGCCGGTGACCTCGACGAGCCCCTCCCCGCCCGCGACCGCCACGCGCCCGCGCACCACCGGGTTGAGCCCGTTGACGGCGCGCAGCAGCGTCGACTTGCCCGAGCCCGAGAGGCCCATGAGCACGACGATCTCCCCCTCCTCGACCTCGAGGGAGGCGGCGTGGACGCCGAGCGTCTGCCCGGTGCGCGCGAGGATCTCGGCACGGTCGAGCCCCTCGTCCATCAGCGCCAGTGCGGTCTCCGGCCGGTCGCCGAAGACGATGTTGACGTCCTCGAGGAGCACCGCGGTCATTTGCGCTCTCCCACGCGCAGCATCCGGTCGAGCATGATCGCCACCACCACGATCACGAGCCCGGACTCGAAGCCGAGCGCCGTGTTGACCTGGTTGAGCGCGCGCACCACCGGCACCCCGAGCCCGTCCGCGCCCACGAGGGCCGCGATCACCACCATGGAGAGCGAGAGCATGATGGTCTGGTTGAGGCCGGTCAGGATCTGCGGCCAGGCATAGGGCAGCTCGATCTTGCGCAGCACCTGCCCCGGCGTCGCCCCGAAGGCCAGCGCCGCCTCGAGCAGCGGCTTCGGCGTCGAGACGATCCCGAGATAGGTGAGCCGGATCGGCGCCGGCACGACGAAGATCACCGTCGCGATCAGCCCCGGCACCATGCCGATCCCGAAGAACACGATCGCCGGGATCAGATAGACGAAGGTCGGCAGCGTCTGCATCAGGTCGAGCACCGGGCGGAGCACGGCATAGAGCCCCGGCCGGTGCGCCGCCCAGATCCCGATGGGCACGCCGACCCCCATGCAGACCACGCAGGCCGAGACGACGAGGGAGAGCGTCTCGGTCGTCTCCTCCCAATAGCCCTGGTTGAGGATGAAGAGGAAGCCGAGCCCGACGAGGAGCGGCGTCTGCCAGTTGCGCCGGAGGAGCCAGGTGAGCCCCACCAGCACCGCCACCACGAGAAGCGGCGGCGGCGTCTGCAGCGCCCAGAGAAGCGCCTCGATCAGGAGCTCGAGCGCGTCCGAGAGGCCGTCGAAGAACCAGGCCCCGTTGATCTGGAGCCAGTCGAAGGCCGTCTCGGCGACATCGCCGACCGGGATCTTGGGGATGCCGAGCTCCATCTCAGCCGCCCCCGCGGCGGGCCGCGCTCACCCCCCGGCCCGGCCTCAAAGCCCGAGCGCCGCGCGCACGGCGGGCAGGCCGGGCTCGCCCTCCAGGGTCTCGACCCCCGCGAGCCAGCCCTCGAGCACGCCCGGGTTCTCCGCGAGCCAGGCGGTGGCGGCCTGTTGCGGATCCTCGCCGTCGTCGAGGATCGCGGCCATGATCTCGTTCTCCATCGCCAGGGTGAATTCGAGGTTCTGCAGGAGCTGCCCGACATTGGGGCATTCCTCCACATAGCCCGCGCGGGTGTTGGTGTAGACCGTCGCGCCGCCGTAGTTCGGGCCGAAGACGTCGTCCCCGCCGGAGAGATAGGTGAGGTCGAAATTGGCGTTCATCGGATGGGGCTCCCAGGCGAGGAACACCTCCGCCTCGCCCCGGCGCGCGGCGCGGCCGACCTGGGCGAGCATCCCCTGCTCCGAGCTCTCCACCAGCTCGAACTCGGCGAGGCCGAACTGGTCGCCCTCGATCATCTCGAGGATCAGGCGGTTGCCGTCGTTGCCGGGCTCGATTCCGTAGATCTTGGCGTCGAGCGCCTCGGCCTGCCCCGCGATGTCGGCGAAATCCGCGATGCCGAGGGCCGCGCCCTCAGCATTGGTCGCGAGGGTGTATTTCGCCCCCTCGAGGTTCACGCCGACGATATCCACCGTGCCGGCCTCGCGATAGGGCGCGATATCGCCCTCCATGGTGGGCATCCAGTTGCCGAGGAACACGTCGATGTCGCCGGCCGCGAGCGAGGCATAGGTCACCGGGACCGAGAGGATCTTCACCTCCACCTCGTAGCCGAGCGCCTCGAGCACCGTGCGGGTCGCGGCGGTGGTGGCGGTGATGTCGGTCCAGCCGACATCGGAGAAGGTGACCTCCGAGCAGTCGGCGGCGGCGGCGCCGGCGAGGCCGGCGAGCGCAGTGGCGGCGGCGATGGTCTTGAGCGCGGTCATCTCTCTCTCCCTGTCCCTGTCGCGCGGCCCCCGGGGGCGCGCCGCCCCCATCATCGGGACCATGCGGGGAGTCGCAAGCCCCTTTCCCGCTCAGCCGGGCCCGCGCAGCTCGGCGGGCGGGGCGAGGGCCGCCACCGCGTCGTAATGCGAGAGGAACACCCGCCCGTTGAGATCGTCGAGGAAATGCGTGGTCTCGAGCCGGTCCATCACCGGGCCCTTCACCTCCGAGAGGTGGAAGCCGATCCCGAGATCCCGCAGCCGGGCGTTCACCGCCTCGAGGCTCTCGAGCGCGGAGAAGTCGATCTCGTTCACCGCCGAGCACATCAGCACCACATGCGCGATCTCCGGGCGCTCGGCCACGCGGTCCTGGATCATCTCCTCGAGGAAGCGGGCATTGACGAAATAGAGGCTCTCGTCGACCCGCAGGGCGAGGAGCCGCGGATCGGTCAGCACCTCGTGCCGCAGCACGTTGCGGAAATGATGGGTGCCGGGGACGAGGCCGACCTCGGCCACATGCGGGCGCGAGGTCTTGTAGAGATGGAGCGCGAGGGAGAGCGCCACCCCCGCGGCCACCCCGATCTCCACCCCGAGCCCGAGGGTGAGCAGGATCGTCGCCGCCACCGCCGCGAAATCCGACCGCGCATAGCGCCAGGTCCGCCGCAGGATCTTCAGATCGACGAGCGAGAGGACGGCGACGACGATGGTCGCCGCGAGCGTGGCCTTCGGGAGGTAGTAGAGCGCCGGGGTAAGCGCGACCGCGGCGACGGCGAGCCCGATGGCGGTGAAGGCCCCGGCCGCCGGGGTCTCCGCGCCCGCATCGTGGTTCACCACAGAGCGCGCGAAGCCGCCCGTCACCGGATAGCCCCCGGTGAAGGCCGCGCCGAGATTGGCCGCGCCGAGGCCGATCAGCTCCTGGTCCGGGTCGATCCGCTCGCGCCGCTTGGCCGCGAGCGTCTGGCCGACGGAGACCGATTCGACGAAGCCGACGATCGAGATGAGCGCCGCCGGCAGCGCGAGCTCCGCGATCAGATCGGGCGCGACCTCGGGCAGGGTGAAGGGCGGCAGGCTCGCCGGCACCGCGCCGACCACCGCCACCCCCGCGGCGTCGAGCCCGAGAAGCCAGACCGCCGCCGTGCTCGCCGCGACCGCCGCCACCGGGCCCGCCCGCGTCGCCACCTCGGCGGGCCGGTCCCCGAGCCCCGCCCGCCGGAGCGCTGGCCCGAGCCCCCGGCGCGCCCAGAACAGGAACCCCGTCGCCCCCGCCCCGATCGCGAGCGTCGCCCCGTGGATCTCTCCGAGCCCCGCGAGGAGCGCGGCCCCCATCTCCGGCAGCGTCCCCCCGCCGCCCTCGACCCCGAGCAACCCCGCGAGCTGGCTCGTCGCGATCAAGAGGCCGGAGGCCGTCACGAAGCCCGCGATCACCGGATGGCTGAGGAAATTCGCCAGAAAGCCCAGCCGCAAGAGCCCGAGGAGCGCCAGAAACGCCCCCGAGAGCAAGGCGAGCGTCAGCGCCGCCGCGGCATAGCCCGCCGTCCCCGCGGCCGCCACCTCCCCGATCGCCGAGGCCGTCATCAGCGAGACCACGGCCACCGGCCCGACCGCGAGCGCCCGCGAGGTGCCGAAGAGCGCATAGAGCAGGATCGGCAGGATCGAGGCGTAGAGCCCCGCCTCCGGCGGCAGCCCGGCGAGCAGCGCATAGGCGAGCGACTGCGGGATCAGCATGATCGTGACGATCGCCGCGGCGATCAGATCGTTCGACAGCGCCCGCCGGTCGTAGCGCCGCCCCCAGTCGAGCACCGGCAGATAGCGCCCGAGACCCCTGCCCATCGCGCCCCCTCTCCCTGACCGGACCGGACCCTCCCGACCTCGCGTGCCTTACCACCGCGCCCCACCCGCCGTGGCTGCGGCACGACGCCCGCAGCCGCGCCCCCCTCGGGCGAGGCGCCCCCGCGACCCGCAAGGCCCCGACGCCGCAGGCGAGGCCCCCGGCGAGGAGCGCGCGCGAGCGTGCGAGGAGCCGTCCCCCGCAACCGCCGCACACCGCGCCCCGGGCGAGGCGCCCCCGCGCGCCGCAAGGCCCGACGCCGAAGGCGAGGCCCCCGGCGAGGAGCGCGCGCGAGCGTGCGAGGAGCCGCCCCCCGCAACCGCCGCACACCGCGCCCCGGGCGAGGCGCCCCCGCGCGCCGCAAGGCCCGACGCCGAAGGCGAGGCCCCCGGCGAGGAGCGCGCGCGAGCGTGCGAGGAGCCCGCGCCTCAGTCGTCCCGGCTCTGCAACGCCAGCGCCACCGCCGAAGTCCGGTTGTCGACCCCGAGCTTGGCGTAGATCTGCTCGAGATGCTTCGTCACCGTTCGCGGGCTGAGCGCCAGGATGCTCGCGATGTCGCGGTTCGACTTGCCATGGGCGAGCCAGGTGAGCACCTCGCCCTCCCTGCGCGTCAGCCCGAAGCGCTCGGCGAGGCGCTTGGCCGGCGGCTCGTCCGAGGACGGCATGACCCGGACGAGATGCGCCCCCTTGGCCGTGCGCGTCAGATAGGAGAGCTCGACCCGCGCCCCCGCCCCGGTCAGGATCTCGAGCGGGCGCGTGTCGGAGACCGGGCGACGGCCGCTCTCCACGAGCCAGCCGGACAACTCGGCGCCGAGATCCGCCGCACCGGCCTCCTCCCCTCCGGCCTCGCCGATCAGGCGCTCGGCCCCGGGCGAGGCCCAGAGCACCGTCCCGTCGTCCTCGAGCGCCATCACCGCGCGCCCGGCGGCGTCGAGGGCCGCGCGCGCTTCGGCGACGATCCGGGCATTGGCCGCATGGACGGCGATCCGCGCGACCAGCCCGTCCGCATCCACGGGCTTCGTGAGGTAGTCCACCCCGCCGGCGGCGAGCCCGCGCACCACGTCGGCGCTGTCGCTGAGCC
Organism: uncultured Limibaculum sp.; assembly: GCA_964576075.1. GTDB lineage: Bacteria > Pseudomonadota > Alphaproteobacteria > Rhodobacterales > Rhodobacteraceae > Thermohalobaculum. The sequence continues at coordinate 11,995 of CAZNTX010000082.1, forward strand.
CGGTCATGAAGATCACCGGGGTCGCCGCGAAGCGGGGGTCGGCCTTGAGGCGGCGGCAGGTCTCGAAGCCGTCGAGCCCCGGCATCACCGCATCGAGCAGCACCACGTCCGGATCGACCCGGCCGAGCAGGTCGAGCGCCGCCTGCCCGTCGCGGGCGACGAGGACGGTGAGCCCGGCCTCCTCCATCGCCTCCGTGAGCATTCGGAGCGTCTCCGGGCTGTCGTCGACCAGGAGGACGATCTCGCGGCGGGCCCGGTCGACGGGGCTCATGCGATCGGCTCCCGCGGATCGACCATCCGGCGCAGGCTCTCGAAATCGAAGCGGTCGAGATGGCGCTCGGCCTCCTCGACGAAGGCGTGCCAGTCCGGGCTCGCCGCGCGCAGCTCCGCGAGCGCCTCGGACACCGCGCTCGGATGGTGGATCGTCGCCGCCTCGCGCAGCCCCGCGAGCAGCGCCTCGGGCGGGCGCGCGAGGCGCGGGCGCGCAGGCGGCGCGGGGTCCTCGTAGAGCCAGACGAGGCCGAGCGTGCGGGCGATGCGGGCGAGGAGATCGTCGACCCGGATCGGCTTGGTCACGAAACCCTGGTGCATCCGCCCCGGCGTGTCGCTGCGCGCCTTGTCGAAGGCATGGGCGGAGATCATGAAGACCGGCGCCGTGACCCCGTGGTCGAGCCGCATCCGGCGCAGGAGCGTCCAGCCGTCGGTCCCGGGCATCGCGACGTCGAGCAGCAAGAGATCGGGGGCGAGGCTCGGCAGGATCGCCTCCGCCGCGGCCGCGTTCTCGGCGAAGGCGAGGTCGAAGCCGATGGGGCCGAGCATGTCGGCGACGAGCTTGCGGTGCTCGGGGTTGTCGTCGACCACGAGGATCTGCCGCCGCCGCCCGGCATAGCCGCGGATGCGCCGGCTCTTCTCGCGCTCCTCCGGCCCCGGGGCTGCGGCCCGGGGCAGGCGCAGGCGCACCCGGAAGGTGCTGCCCGTGCCGGGCGCGCTCGTCAGGCTCAGCTCGCCCCCGAGCATCTCGCAGAGGAGCTTGGTGATGGTGAGCCCGAGCCCGGTGCCCGGGACCGGGGAGGTCGGGTCCTCGATCCGCTCGAAGGGCCGGAAGACGATCTCGCGCTTCTCCTCGGGGATGCCCCGCCCGGTGTCGACGATCTCGACGGTCGCCGTGTCGCTCGCATAGCGCACGACGAAGCGCACCGAGCCGCGATCGGTGTAGCGCACCGCGTTCGAGAGCAGGTTCATCAGGATCTGGCGAACCCGCTTCTCGTCGCCATGCACCGAATGCGGCAGGTTCGGCGCGAAATCGGCGACGAAGTCGAGATTCTTCTCGGCGGCCTGCATGCGGATGATGGCGGCGATGTCGTCGAGGCATTCGCGGAAGCGGATCAGGTCGCGATAGACCTCGAGCCGGCCCGCCTCGATCCGGCTGATGTCGAGCAGCCCCTCGATCAGCCCGCCGAGATGCTCGGCCGAGCGGCGGATCACGCCGATCCCGGTGCGGCGGTGGCGGGGCATCGTCGGGTCGCCCTCCATGAGCTGGGCGTAGCCGAGGATGGCGTTCAGGGGCGTGCGCAGCTCGTGGCTGAGGCCGACGACATAGCGGCTCTTGGCCTCGTTGGCGGCCTCCGCGTCCTCCTTGGCCTTCTGCAGGGCGGCGTCGGTCAGGCGGTGCGCCTCGATCTCCTCGACGAGCCGGGCGGCTTGGGTCTCGGCCTCGCGCAGCGCCCGGGTGCGGCTCTCGTCGGCGAGCACATGCAGCCAGGTCGCCACGCCCACGACGAGGACGAGCATGCAGAAGGCCATCAGGAAGCCGAGCTCCAGGGTTCCCGGCCCCGCCGCCCCGGTCAACGTGAGCTGCTGGTGGATCAGGAAGAGCCCCGCCCCGATGATGACGAGGAAGCCGACGAAGATGCCGAGGAAATGCCCCGTGCGCGCCCGCCAGAGCGGCCGCGCGCGCTCCGGCAGCCAGCCGAAGAGCCAGGCGCCGAGCGCCTCGGGCCCGGCGACGGGCGGCTTGCACCGGTCGGCGCAGGTGGCGTCGAGGGTGCAGCAGAGCGAGCAGATGTCGCCCTTGTGGAACGGACAGGCGACCATGTCCTCGGCGTCGAAGGCATGGCCGCAGAGCGCGCAGGCGCCGGCCTCTGGCGGGGTCTCGGGGCTGCGGGCGAGATAGAAGCGCCCCTTCGTCGCCCAGGCGATGGCGGGGGCGGAGACGAGCGCGAGGGCGAGCGCCACGAAGGAGGAGAGCGCCGCCGCGAGCGGGCCGAAGACGCCGAGATAGCACAGCAGCGAGCCGATCACCGCGATCGTCATCGCCCCCGCGCCGACCGGGTTGACGTCGTAGAGATAGCCGCGGCGGAACTCGATCCGGCGGGGGCTGAGCCCGAGCGGCTTGGCGATCACGAGATCGGCGACCAATGCCCCCACCCAGGCCACCGCCACATGGGCGTAGAGCCCGAGCGTGTTCTCGAGCGCGCCGAAGACGCCGAACTCCATCAGCATCAGCGCGATCACCACGTTGAAGATCAGCCAGACCACCCGCCCCGGATGGCTGTGGGTCAGCCGCGAGAAGAAGTTGGACCAGGCGATGGAGCCCGCATAGGCGTTGGTCACGTTGATCTTGAGCTGGCAGATGATGACGAAGACGCCGGTGATCACCACCGCCACCGCCTCCCAGGGCAGCACGGTGGAGAAGGCGGCGAAATACATCTGCGTCGGCTCGACGGCGTGCTGCGCGAGCACCCCGCTCTCGAGGGCGAGCACCGCGAGGAAGGAGCCGACGAGCATCTTGAGCGTCCCGATCGCCGCCCATCCAGGCCCCGCGGCGACGAGGGCGGCCCACCATTTGAGCCGCTCGCGCGGGGTGCGCGGCTCCGGCAGGAAGCGCAGGAAGTCCACCTGCTCCCCGATCTGCGCGGCGAGCGAGAAGATCACCGCGGAGGCGAGGGCGAAGGGCAGGAGATCGAGCCCCCCCTCCCAGAGCCGGCCCTCCTGCTCGAGCCAGGGGACGAGGTCCGAGCCCGTCCAGAGCAGGAAGACGAGCGGCAGGAGCTGCAGCCCGACCCAGAGCGGCTGCGTCCATTTCTGGAACACGCCGATCCGGGCGAAGCCGTGCGTCACCAGCGGGATCACGATCAGCGCGTTCAGGATGTAGCCGATCTCCAGCGGCACGCCGAAGCAGAATTCGAGCGCGAGCGACAGGATCGCCGCCTCCAGCGCGAAGAAGATGAAGGTGAAGGAGGCGTAGATCAGCGAGGTGATCGTCGAGCCGAGATAGCCGAAGCCGGCGCCGCGGGTCAGCAGGTCGATATCCACCCCGGCCTTGGCGGCGTGATAGCTGATCGGCAGGCCGGTGAGAAACAGGATCAGCCCGACGACGAGGTTCGCGGCCACCGCGTTGTCGAAGCCGTAGGAGAGCGTGATCGCCCCGCCGATCGCCTCGAGCGCGAGGAAGGAGATCGAGCCGAGGGCGGTGTTGGCCACCCGCCCGTAGGACCATTTGCGCGCCCGCCGCGCGGTGAAGCGGAGCGCGAAATCCTCGAGCGTCTCGTTGGCGACCCATTGGTTGTAGGTCCGCCGCACCCTGACGGCGCCGTCGTCTCGGTCCACTGGAAAGTCCGGCATTCCGGTTTCCGATCCTCCTGGGGCGCGGCGCGCCCCTCGCAGCCTGGCCTCGTCCCTCCGCGCAGCGCCCTCCCGCCCCGTCTCGGGCTTTCAGACAGTTTTAAGGAACGAACTGCGCAGGGCGATACGTAGTTTGACGTATTCCGCTGCACCGCAAAACGGCCCAGCCTCGATCGGGTAAGGATCACGCGCCGCAATGCGTCATATCGACGCGGCGGAGCCTCCGCCTGACAGAGAGAGGAGCCGACATGACCGACGACACCAACGACACCCCGGGCAAGCGCCCCCGCCTGCCCGCGCAGTTCGAGCGCCCGAGCCGCCGCGGGGTCCTGATGGGCCTCTCCGGCGCGGCGCTGACCGCCTCGCTGTTCACGCCCCGCCCGGTGCGCGCCTCCGACTACCCGACCGCCGAGGTCAACACCACCGGCCTCGCCGTGACCGACGACACGGTGACCATCGGCATCCTGCACTCGGTCACCGGCACCATGGCGATCTCGGAGACCGGCTCGGTGCAGGCCGAGAAGCTCGCGATCTCCCAGATCAACGAGATGGGCGGCGTGCTCGGGCGCAAGATCGAGTTCATCCAGGAGGACGGCGCCTCGGACTGGCCGACCTTCGCCGAGAAGTCGCGCAAGCTCTTGCAGCAGGACAAGGTCGCCTCCGTCATGGGCTGCTGGACCTCGGCCTCGCGCAAGGCGGTGCTGCCGGTCTTCGAGCAGTATAACGGCTTCCTCTACTACCCGACCTTCTACGAGGGCCTCGAGCAGTCGCCCAACGTCATCTACACCGGCCAGGAAGCGACGCAGCAGATCATCGCCGGGCTCGACTGGGTCAACCAGACCAAGGGCGCCAAGAGCTTCTACCTGCTCGGCTCCGACTATATCTGGCCGCGCACCTCGAACAAGATCGCCCGCAAGCACATCGAGAACTTCATGGAGGGCTGCAAGGTCGTCGGCGAGGAGTATTACCCGCTCGGCCACACCCAGTTCAACTCGGTGATCAACAAGATCCGCCTGCGCAGGCCGGACGTGATCTACGCGATCGTGGTCGGCGGGTCGAACGTCGCCTTCTACAAGCAGCTCAAGGCCGCCGGCATCGACCTCACCGAGGAGAGCCCGCTTCTGCTGACCATCTCCGTGACCGAGGACGAGATCCGCGGCATCGGCGGCGAGAACATCGTCGGCGCCTATGCCTGCATGAAGTATTTCCAGAGCCTCGAGAACGACAACAACAAGGAGTTCGTCGCCGCCTTCAAGGGCACCTCGAAAAATCTCCCATCCTGACGCGTTCCGGTTAGACTCTCCG
>CAZNTX010000083.1:0-16703 GCA_964576075.1 uncultured Limibaculum sp.
GTCGGGCAGGAAGCGGTCGGTGATGTAGCGGTTGGAGAGCGTCGCGGCCGCCACGAGCGCCGAATCGGCGATGCGCACGCCGTGGTGGACCTCGTATTTCTCCTTGATCCCGCGCAGGATCGAGATCGTGTCCTCCACCGTCGGCTCGTCGACGAACACCGGCTGGAAGCGCCGGGCGAGGGCCGCGTCCTTCTCCACATGCTTGCGGTATTCGTCGAGCGTGGTGGCGCCGACGCAGTGCAGCTCGCCGCGGGCGAGCGCGGGTTTCAGGAGGTTGGACGCGTCCATCGCCCCGTCCGCCTTGCCGGCGCCGACGAGAGTGTGCATCTCGTCGATGAACACGATCACCCCGCCGGCGGCGGCCTGAATCTCCGAGAGCACGGCCTTGAGGCGCTCCTCGAACTCGCCGCGATACTTCGCGCCGGCGATCAGGGCGCCCATGTCGAGGGCGAGCAGCTGCTTGTCGCGCAGCGATTCGGGCACGTCGCCGTTCACGATGCGCATGGCGAGCCCCTCGGCGATGGCGGTCTTGCCGACGCCGGGCTCGCCGATCAGCACGGGGTTGTTCTTGGTGCGCCGGGAGAGGACCTGGACGGTGCGCCGGATCTCCTCGTCGCGCCCGATCACCGGGTCGATCTTGCCCTCGCGGGCGCGCTCGGTGAGATCGGTCGCGTATTTCTTGAGCGCGTCGTAGCCCTCTTCGGCGGAGGCGGTGTCGGCGGTGCGGCCCTTGCGCAGATCCGCGATCGCCTGCTCGAGGGGCTGCGGCTTCACCCCGGCGCTCTCGAGAACCTTGGCCGCCTCGGTCCCCTTTGCGAGCGCCACGGCCATCAGCAGCCGCTCGGCGGAGACATACGAATCGCCCGCCTTCTGCGCGAGCGCCTGCGCCTCGTCGAGGAGGCGCGCGAGGGCCGCGTCGACATAGATCTGCCCGTCCCCGCCCTTGACCTTGGGCATCTTCGCGAGGGCCGCGTCGACGCCGGTGAGCGCGGCGCGCGCATCGCCCCCGGCGGCGCCGATCAGATTGGCCGCGAGGCCCTGATCGTCGTCGAGCAGCGCCTTCAGGAGATGCAGGGGAGTGAGCCGCTGGTGCTCCTCGCGCAGCGCGATGGTCTGGGCCGCCTGCAGAAATCCGCGGGCGCGGTCGGTGAGCTTCTCGAAATCCATGGGGTCTCCTCGTGAGCGATTGGCCCGGCGCCCGCCTCTGCGGCGCACCTCGGCCGTGCCTCCAGTCTTGCGGGATGCCCTTGCGGCGCATCCACAGGGAGCATGTGGGGAAATGGCAACGAAGCTGCAACCTTCCTGTCGCAAATTGGACGCGCCAGCAGAAAGCGGGAGTCCCGGCATGTCGTCATTCGCAATCGCAGTTCTCGTGGCGGAGGCCGTGGCCGCCGCCGATCCGCCGCCCTGCCGGGTGGAGACGGAGCCCGCCGCCCGCGCGGTCTGCGTCGCCCATGCGGCGGATGCGCTCGTGGCGGGGATGGAGGCCGAGCTCGTGGCGGCGGCCGGCCGCCTCGCCGCCGTCGCGCCGGCCACGGCGGAGGCGCTGCTCCGCGAGGCCGGCCAGCCGCAGGCGGCCTGGCGCCGGGCGATGGAGGCGGGCTGCCCCCTCGCGCCGCTCCCGCGCGCCCGCTGCCGCCTCGCCGAGGCGGAGGCCCGCGCCGAGGCGATCGCCCGGCGCATCGCCCGCGCCGCCGCGCGCCACGGGGCGCCCTATGCGGGCTACGATCCGCGCCTCGAGGTCACCCCCCTCCCCGGCGGGGGCTACCGCGTCGCACCCGCGATCGACCTGCCCGCGCCCTGAGCTCAGCGCGTGGCGAGGTGCAGCTCGTTCAGATAGGCGACGAGGTCCTCGATCTCCTGCGCCGTCAGGAGCGTCTCCCCCGCCTCGTCCGGGACGTAGAAGGCCGGCATCTCGGTATCCGCCCCGAAGACCTGCCGCGGGTCGACGAGGATCGCCCGGAGCCGCGGCACCGGGTTCTTGTCGCCGATGAGCGAGAGCACGGGGCCGACATTGCCGGACTGCCCGGTCCCTTCCACATCCGCGTTGTAGTGGCAGGCGGTGCACATGGCGCGGCTCTCGTCGATGTAGAGCTTGACGCCGCGGTAGCCGTCTCCCGGCTCCGAGGTCAGCGGGGCGGCGACGGTGCCGTCCGCCGCGATCTCCACCTCGTCCGGCGGCACGACGCCCGCTGTCTCCGTCTCGGCGGCGACGGCCGCGGCGGGCAGGAGCGCCGCGGCGAGGATGCGCGCGATCTGGGTCATCTGGATCTCCCTCGATTGGGCGCCGTCCCGGGCGCCCGACCGCTCCGCCCCCTGCGGAGCGACTCCCCGTCGTTTCGATGCAGGATCGTCGCGCCCTGCGCCTTGCGTCAGATCAAGACAGGGCCGGGCTTGCCTCCGCCGCCCCGGCTTGGCATCAGGGCGGGGAGAGGTGCCCCATGCCGAGCCCCGTCCGCGCCGACGACCGCCTGATCGTCGCCCTCGACCTGCCCAACGCCTACGAGGCCGGCCGCCTCGCCGAGCGCATCGGCCCCGCCGTGGGCTTCTACAAGATCGGCCTCGGAATGCTCACGGGCGGCGGCCTCGCCCTCGCCATGGAGCTCAAAGCGGCCGGCAAGCGGGTCTTTCTCGACATGAAGCTCTTCGACATCGGCGCGACGATCGAGGCGGCGGTCCGCGGCCTCGCGGGCTTCGATCTGGATTTCCTGACCGTGCACGGCGATCCGCAGGTGGTGCGTGCGGCGGTCGAGGGGCGCGGCGGCGCGGGGCTCAAGATCCTCGCGGTCACGGTGCTCACCTCGCTCGACCGCGGCGATCTCGACGAGATGATGATCCGCGCCGGAGAGACCGGGGACATCGCCGTCGAGCGCGCGCGCCGGGCGCTCGCCGCCGGCGCCGACGGGGTGATCGCCTCGGCCCGCGAGGCGGCGGCGATCCGCGCGCTGCCGGAGGCCGCGGGCCGGCTCCTCGTCACCCCCGGCATCCGCCCGGACGGCGCGGGCGCGCAGGACCAGAAGCGCACAGCCACCCCCGCGGGCGCGATCGCGGCGGGCGCGGACCACATCGTCGTCGGCCGCCCGGTCTGGGCTGCCTCGGATCCCAAGGCGGCGGCGGAGGCCGTCCTCGCGGAGATCGCGCGGATCTGAGCGCGGGGCCGGGCCCGGGCAATCCCCGCGCCGACCGGTGGGCGGAGGGCTTGGCCGGGCGCGGCCCCTCGGCGATGATGCGCCCCGGAGGATCCGCCCATGCCCGCGCTCTGCCGCGATTGCCTCGCCCGGCTCGACGCCCCGGCCCCGCGCTGCGCCACTTGCCGGAGCCCGCGCCTCGTCGCCCATCCCGAGCTCGAGACCCTCGCCATCGCCCATATCGACGCCGACGCCTTCTACGCCTCCGTCGAGAAGCGCGACCGGCCGGAGCTCGCCGACCGTCCGGTGATCGTCGGCGGCGGGCGGCGGGGGGTCGTCACCACCTGCTGCTACATCGCCCGCATCGCCGGGGTCCGCTCGGCCATGCCGATGTTCAAGGCGCTGACGCTCTGCCCCGGGGCCGAGGTGATCCGCCCGCGGATGGAGGTCTATGCCGCCGTCTCCGCCGAGATCCGCGCCCGCATGGCGGCCCTCACCCCCCTCGTCGAGCCGCTCTCCCTCGACGAGGCCTTCCTCGACCTCGCGGGCACCGAGCGCCTCCTCGGCATGTCCCCCGCCGCCGCGCTCGCCCGCCTCGCCGCCGAGATCGACCGGGATCTCGGCATCACCGTCTCGGTCGGGCTCAGCCACAACAAGTTTCTCGCCAAGACCGCGTCCGATCTCGACAAGCCCAGCGGCTTCACCGCGATCGGGCGGGCCGAGACGCGCGACTTCCTCGCCCCGCGCCCGGTGCGCAGCCTCTGGGGCGTCGGCGCCGCCGCGGCCGGCCGCCTCGAGGGCGACGGGTTCCGCACCGTGGGCGATCTCAGAGCGGCCGGGGAGGCGCGCCTCGTCGCGCTCTACGGCTCGGAGGGCGCGCGGCTCTTCGCGCTCTCGGAGGGCCGCGACGGGCGCGTGGTGAGCCCGGACCGCCCGGTCAAGTCGATCTCCTCGGAGACCACCTTCGAGCGCGACCTGGGCGAGGCGGAGCGCCTCGAGGGCCATCTCTGGCGCCTCGCCGTCAAGGTCTCCGACAGGGCCAAGGCCAAGGGGCTCGCCGGGGCGACCGTGACGCTCCGCCTCAAGACCGCGGGCTTCCGCGCCCTCACCCGGCAGACCGGGCTCCCCGGGCCGACTCAGCTCGCCGACGCGATCTACGAGGCCGCCCGCCCGCTCCTCGCGCGCGAGCTCGCTTCGGGACCGTTCCGGCTTCTCGGCGTGGGGATCTCCGCGCTCGCACCGGCGGACGAGGCCTCGTCGCCCGCCGGGCTCTTCGAGGACGCACAGGCGGCGCGGGCGCGGGCGGAGCGGGTGACAGATCAGATCCGCGCGAAGTTCGGAAACGACACGATCTTTCGTGGGCGCGCGCTGCGGTGAGCCCCTCTGCCGCTGCACTGCACAGGATTCGGGCAACTGTGGCAATCTCGCCCTAGGATATTGAGACCTTTCCAAAAATCTGCCCGCGCCGGGCGCTTTTCCGACTCAAGGCGATTGATTTTGCTGCGGCGCACACCTATTCTCGTAAGCGCGATACGGTGTATCGCAGCCCTTCCTGGGCGTTTCCTCCCTTAGACTGGGCCGGGGCAACCCGGCCCCTTTTTTTGTCTCGGAGAGGCTCCGCTCACTCGGCGGCGAGGGCGCTCGGCTCGAGGGGAAGGGCGGAGAGCGTCGCCACCACCTCGCCGAGGAGGGCGACGAGGGCGTCGAACCGGGCGCTCGGCTCGATTCGGCGCTGATCGAGATAGAGACCGCGGTCGATCTCGATCTGCACCGCATGGACGCCCTCCTGCGGGCGCCCGTGGCGCTGGGTGATGTAGCCCCCGGCGAAGGGGGCGTTGCGCGCGACGCGCAGCCCCGCGCGCTCGAACGCCTCCTGGGTGCGCGCCACGATCCCGCGCGCCGCCGCAGCGCCGAACCGGTCGCCGAGCACGACTTCCGGGGCCTTGCCCCGCACTCTGGGCGCAGCCCGCAACGCCTCGCTCGGCATCGAGTGGCAGTCGAACAGCACCGCGGTCCCGAAGCGGGTCCGGGCGCGGGCGAGCAGGCTCGCGAGACGGTCGTGATAGGGGCGGTGGAGCCGGGCGATGCGGTCCTCGGCCTCGGCGCGGGGGATCTTCGCGTGGTAGATCTCCTGGCCCTCGGCGACGACGCGGGGCACCACCCCGAGCCCTGCCGCGACCCGCTGGTTGATCCCCGTCGGGCCGACCCCCTCGATGAGCGCCGGGTCGAGATCCTCCGGCGCGCGGTTGAGGTCGAGCCAGGCGCGCGGGGCGGTGGCGCAGAGAAGCGGCGCCCCGCAGAGGGGAGCGGCGGCGAAGAGCCGGTCGACCAGCGCATCCTCCGAGGCCCGCAGCGCCGGCAGCGACAGCCGCGAGCGCGCGACGAGCGCGTCCGGATAGGCGCGGCCGCTGTGCGGCGAGCTGAAAACGGCGCAGGAGGTGAGGCGCTCCGGCTCGAGGAGGCGATAGGGGGGCTGGCTGTCCATTTGCGTCAATCTAGTGATCCCGGACCCTGGCGGCACCTGTTTTTTCGCCCCGGAGATGTGGGTTGCGCCGGGCTGCGCGAGGTCGTATAGAGCGCTCCACCCGAGGACGGGCGCGTAGCTCAGCGGGAGAGCACTACGTTGACATCGTAGGGGTCGCTGGTTCAATCCCAGCCGCGCCCACCATTCCTCGGGTCCGTTTTCCCTTCTCTGGCGCCGCGTCGAAGGTCAGGGCGACCGTGAGCCCCGGCTCGGCGTCTCTGAGCGCGATCTCGCCGCCATGGAGCTTCGCCACCGCGGCGACGAGGGCGAGGCCGAGGCCCGACCCCCTGCCCCGGCTCGGATCGAGGGTGACGAAGCGCTCGAGGACGCGGGCGCGCTCGGCCTCCGGGATCCCTGGGCCGGCATCGGAGACGGCGAGGCGCACCTTGGGGCCGACGCGCCGGCTCTCGATCTCGATCCGCGAGCCCGGCGGCGCATAGCGGAGCGCGTTGTCGAGGAGGTTCGAGAGGGCCTGGGCGACGAGCTGGGGGTGGCCGAGGATCTCGCCGCCGCCGCCGGTCTCGATGATCTCGACCTCGCGGTCGTCGGCGGCCGGGGTGAAGAGATCGGCCACATCGGCGGCGAGCGCGCCGAGGTCGATCCGCTCGAAGGCCTCGCGCCCCACTCCCGCCTCGGCCCGGCTGATCTCGATGAGCGCGGAGAAGACGCGGAGCATCCCCTCCGTCTCGGCGGTGGCGCGCGCCGCGAGGCGGCGGCGGGCGGCCTCGTCGAGCTCGGGGTCGGCGAACTCGGCGGTGAGCGCGCGCAGCCGCGTGAGCGGGGAGCGCAGATCGTGGGCGAGGCTGTCGGTCACCGTGCGCAGATTGCCGACGAGCGCCTCGATCCGGTCGAGCATGGCGTTGAGCGTGCGGTTCAGCCGGTCGAACTCGTCCTCGGTGCCCCGAAGCGGCACCCGGCGGGAGAGGTCGCCCGAGATGATCTCGCCGGCCGCGCGCCGGATCTCGCCGATCCGCCCGAGGACGAAGCGCGAGAAGAGCCACCCCGTCAGCAGGCTGAGGAGAAGCGCGAGCCCCGTCGCCCAGACCGACGCCTCGAAGAGCGCCGTCTCCAGCAGCACCCGGGCCTGGGCGTCGCGGCCGACCAGGAGGCGCTCGCCGCCCGGCAGGCGGAAGGTGGCGGCGGTGACCTCTGCGGCGCGGTCGCGGTCGGTGCGGTAGAGTTCGAGCTCGACGAGCTCGCCCTGCCCCGCCTCGAGCGTCGGCGGCCAGGCGGCGAGATTGCCCGTGAGCGGCTCGCCATAGGCATCGGTGAGGAGGTAGACCGCGTCGCGCTCGTCCGCGCGGTCGAGACGGCGCTCGATGGCGCGGGCGAGGCCGAGGACGCCGCCCCCGGCATATTGCTCGGCGAGCCCCTCCACCTCCGCCTTCAGCACATCCGCCGCCTCGCCCTCGACGATCGCCGTCGTCTGCCAGGTGAAGACCGCGAGCACGAGCGCCGTGGAGAGCGAGAACAGCGCCAGATGCGCCGTGATCATCCGGCTCGTGGCGGTGCGCAGCATCCCCTCAGTCCGGCTCGGAGAGCACGTAGCCGGCGCCCCGCACGGTGCGGATGAGCGGCGGCTCGCCCTCGGCGTCGATCTTGCGCCGGAGCTTCGAGATATGCACGTCGATCACGTTGGTCTGCGGGTCGAAATGGTAGTCCCAGAGCGCCTCGAGCAGCATGGTCCGAGTGACCACCCGGCCCTTCCGCTGCATCAGATAGGCGAGCATCTGGAACTCGCGCGGGCGCAGCGAGATCTCCCGCTCGCCCCGCTTGACGCGCCGGGTGACCATGTCGAGCTCGAGATCGGCGCAGGCCATCTTGGTCTCCTCGCGCGTCTCCGAGGGCCGGCGCAGGAGCGCTTCGGCCCGGGCGGCGAGCTCGGCGAAGGAGAAGGGCTTGACGAGATAGTCGTCCGCCCCGGCTTTGAGCCCCTTCACCCGCTCATCGACCGAGCCGAGGGCGGTGAGCATCAGCACCGGCGTCGTCACCCCCGCCGCGCGCAGCGAGCGCAGGAGCGAGAGGCCGTCGAGCTCCGGCAGCATGCGGTCGAGGATCACGAGGTCGAAGGCGCCGTCGGTCGCCCGGAAGAGCCCGTCGCGGCCGGTCGCGGTCTGCTCGACCTTGTAACCTGCCTCGCCGAGCCCCTTCGCGATGTAGTCCGCCATGGTGGCGTCGTCTTCGATGACGAGGACGCAATGTGTCATGGGCGATTCTCCCCTGGTCCTCCCCATCATATAAGGCGGCGGCGCCGGCCGGGGGAGAAGCCGACGCCGCCTACCCGCCCGCGTGGGGGGGAAATCGGGCGGGATTGCGGGCCTCAGCCGAGGCGGAGGCCGAGATAGAGCGTGTCGCCGCGGCGGTTGACGAGGAGCAGGCGGTTCTCGCCGTCGCCTTCCGCGAGCCGGCGCTCGAGGGTCGCGGGCTCGGAGACCCGGCGCCGGTCGACCTCGAGGATCACGTCGCCCCGGCGCAGCCCCGCGCGGGCCGCCGCGCCGTCCGGCCGCACGGAGGTCACCAGGACGCCGGTGACGTCGGAGGCGAGGCCGAGGCGCTCGCGGCCCTCGGAGGTCAGCCCGGCGAGCGTCGCGCCGAGGGTGTCGGAGGAGAAGCGGTCGGTGCTCGCCTTGGCCGGCACCCGGGTCCCCTCGCCCTCGGAGAAGTTGCCGATGGTGACCGTCACCTCGCGGCGCGCGCCCTCGCGCAGCACGACGATCGAGACCCGCTCGCCCGCCTCGGCGCGGCCCACGAGCTTCGGCAGCTCGCGGCTCGTGTCGACGGTCTCTCCGGCGAAGGTCAGGATCACGTCGCCCGAGCGCAGGACGCCGTCGGAGGGGCTGTCCTCGAGGACGGAGGCGACGAGCGCCCCGGTCGGGCGGTCGAGCCCGAGCGCCTCGGCGATCTCCGGCGTCACCCGCTGGATGCGCACGCCGAGCCAGCCGCGATCGACCACGCCCGTGGTCTTGAGATCGGCCACCACGTCGCGCACGATGTTGGAGGCCACCGCGAAGCCGACGCCGACGGAGCCGCCGTTCGGCGTGTAGATCGCGGAGTTCACCCCGATCACCTCGCCCGCCATGTTGAAGAGCGGGCCGCCCGAATTGCCGCGGTTGATCGCCGCGTCGGTCTGCAGGAAGTCGACGTAGGGCCCGGCGCGGATGTCGCGCTGGGTGGCGGAGACGATGCCCTTGGTCACCGTGCCGCCGAGGCCGAAGGGGTTGCCGACGGCGAACACGTCCTCGCCGACGCGCACCGCATCCGAGTCGCCGAGCTCGACGGCTGGCAGGTCGACATCGGCCTCGATGCGCAGGAGCGCGAGGTCGGTCTGCTCGTCGGTCCCGATCACCTCGGCGGGGAAGTCGCCGAGCTCGGAGAAGCGCACGGTGACCTGATCGGCCCCGTCCACCACATGGTGGTTGGTGACGATGAGCCCGTCCGCCTCGAGCACGAAGCCAGAGCCGAGGCCCTGGCGCATGCCGCGCCCGCCGAAGGGATCGGCGCCCGGCCCGCCGAAGCGGCGGAAGAACTCCTCGAAGGGGCTGCCCTCGAAGCCGAAGCGCTCGCCGTCCATCCGGGGCCCGCGGCTCTCGGTGGCGAGCACGGTGACCACGGAGGGGCTCACTCGCTCGACGAGATCGGCGAGCTCGGTGTCCGCCGCCGCCGGGGGCGTGCTCCAGAGGATCGCGGCGCCGGCGAGCGCGCCGGCCGCGCCCTTGAGCGTCGCTGCCATGGGAAATGTCATGATCTGCGTCTCCGTCTCGATCATTGCCGGTCGGGGCCATGCCCCGTTGTGCTGCAACGTGGGAGGGCCGGATTTTCGGCGCCTTACCGAGCGGTTAAATCGTGGAAATGTCGCTCAGATCACCGCGCGCTCGCGCAGCGGTCGCCCCGCGAGGAGGAGATCCGCCGCCCCCTGCCCCATCGCGGGCGCCTGCTGGAGCCCGTGTCCGGAGAAGCCGCAGAGATGGAAGAGGCCGGGGATCTCCGGGTCCGGGCCGATCACGCCGTTCTGGTCGAGGGTGTTGTATTCGTAATGCCCGACCCAGGCGGTGCGCGGGCGCAGCCGTTCGAAGGCCGGGATGCGGGCGGCGAGGGCGGGCCAGGCGCGCTCCTCGAAGGCGTCCGCCCAGGCGAAGTCGTCCGGGTCGCAGGGGCCGTCCGCCTCCGGGGCGAAGCCGCAGAGATAGCCGGCCCCGTCCTGGCGGACATGGACGCCCGTGGGGTCGATCACCAGGGGGAGCGGCTCCGGCATCGCCGCTGCGTCGAACACCACCGTGTAGCGCCGGCGCGCCTCGATGGGCAGGCTGCGCCCGGCGGTCGCGGCGAGGGCGGCGGCGCGGGTGCCGGCGGCGACGACCACGGTGCCCGCCGCGATCTCGGCGCCAGACGCGAGGCGCAGGCCGGTGACGCGCCCGCCTCGGAGAGAGAGCCCCCCGACCTCCGCCGCGACGAACTCCGCGCCCAGATCGCGCGCCCTCCGGCGGAACCACGCGATCATCGCGCCCCCGTCGAAATAGCCCTCGCGGCCGGGATTGTGGCTCGCGAGGCGGATGTCGGCGGTCTCGAGGAAGGGGAAGCGCGCGGCGAGCGCCTGAGGCGAGAGAAGCCGGGTGCCGACGCCGAGGGAGGCCTGCAGCGCCTGCGCCGCGCGCAAGCTCTCCGCGCCGGCCTCGGTGGCCGCGAGATAGAGATAGCCGAAGCCCTCGATCGGGATCTCCGGGGCGCGCGCATCGCCGATCGCCTCGGGGAAGCGGGCGAGGAAGTCCGCCCCCCATTGCGAGACGCGGATGTTCACCGCCGTGGAGAACTGTTGGCGGATGCAGCTGTTGGTGAGCGAGGTGGCCGCGCGCTCGAAGCTCGGGTCCCGCTCGAGAACGAGGAGGCGGCCCGCGAAGCCAGGGTCCGAGGCGATGTGGAAGGCGGCCGACGCCCCCATCGCGCCCGCCCCGACGATGGCGATGTCGTAGGCGCGATGCGCGGGCGCGTCGGCCCAGGCCATCAGTCCGGCTCGCGGATCACGAAGACCGATTGCGGCGCGTGGCGCACGACCCGGGCGGCGTTCGGCCCGATCAGATAGTCGCGGAGCTCCGGGCGGTGCGCCGTCATCACCACGAGATCGCAGCGCAGCTCCGAGGCCGCGTGCAGGATCTCCTCGTAGATCGTGCCGTGGGCCACATGGAGGTGGATCGCCTCGGGGCGCTTGGCGCTCTCCCTCACGATCTCCTCGAGGCGCGTGCGGGCGGCGGCGAGGGCCTTCTCCTCGTAGTCCTTCGGGAAATGGGTGCCGACGAGCGACATCCCGAAGGCGGGGACGACGGTGATCAGGTGGATCTCCGTCCCCCAATCGGCGGAGACCTGCTCGGCCAACGGGATGGTGCGGGTCCAGGAGGCGGGGACGTCGGGGTCGACCGGGACCAGGGCGCGGGTGAACATCTCGGCACTCCCTCAAAAGGCCGGCGCGGTCTGGCGACGGCGCTGGAGCAGGACGACGAGGCCGAGGACGAGCAGCGCGGGGAGATAGAAGATCTCCTTCGGCAGGCGGTCGTTGGCGACCTTCACCTCCTCGATCTGCACCGGCACGTCGCCGTAGAAATCGAAGAGGAGGAGGCGCTGCTGCAGCTCGGTCCCCGGCAGCGGCTCGGAGAGGAGGGCCGCCCCGTCCTCGACCGTGATCAGCCCGCCGAGCGCGCCGAGCTTCTCCGCCGCGGTCTCGCCCGCCTCGAGCGTTGGCGCGAGGGTGAGCGAGGTGGTGCTCTCGAAATCGTCGAAATCGGTCCCGGTGAGGCGCAGCCGGATCTCGCTGCCGGGGGGCAAGGGCTCCACCGCCTCGAAGATCTCGGCCCCCGGGCGGATGTCGAATTCCGGCTCCACCTGGTCGAGCCAGACGCCGGGGCGGAAGAGGGTGAAGGCCACGAGCAGAAGCAGCAGGCTCTCGTACCAGCGCGAGCGGGCGAGGAAATAGCCTTGCGTCGCGGCGGCGAAGAGGAGCATGGCGAGCGTCGCCACGACGAAGACGAAGACCGCCTTGCCGAGCGAGACGTCGATCAGCAGAAGCTCGGTGTTGAAGATGAAGAGGAAAGGCAGGAGCGCCGTGCGGATGTCGTAGGCGAAGCCCTGCACGCCGGTGCGGATCGGGTCGCCCCCCGAGATCGCCGCGGCGGCGAAGGCGGCGAGGCCGACTGGGGGCGTGTCGTCCGCCAGGATCCCGAAATAGAACACGAAGAGATGCACCGCGATCAGCGGCACGATCAGCCCCTGCTGCGCGCCGACGGAGACGATGACGGGCGCCATCAGGGAGGAGACGACGATGTAGTTCGCCGTCGTCGGCAGCCCGAGGCCGAGGATCAGCGACATGATGGCGACGAGGACGAGCATCAGGAGGAGGTTGCCCCCCGAAAGCGCCTCGACGAACTCGCCGATCACCTGATGGAGCCCGGTCAGCGAGACGGTGCCGACGATGATGCCGGCCGCGCCGGTGGCGATGGCGATGGCGATCATGTTGCGCGCGCCGCCGATCATGCCGGCGACGAAGTCCGTCACCCCGAGCGAGAGCCCGCCGAGGATCGAGCCCGCCCCCCGGATCGCCCGCTTCGCCGCATGGTGGGTCAGCACGATGAAGATCATCGCGACCGTCGCCCAGAGCGCCGAGAGCCCCGGCGAGAGCCGCTCGATCAGGATCGACCAGATCAGGATCACGATCGGCAGGAAGAAGTAGTAGCCCGTCGCCGCGACCTCTCCGGGGCGGGGCAACTCGGTGATCGGCGCGTTCGGGTCGTCCACCTGCAGGTCCGGCCGGCGCGCGGCGACCACGAGGAGCGCCACATAGGCCGCGAGGAAGAGCCCCGTCGTCGCCCAGAAGCCCATGCCTGGGAAGGCCGTCTTGATCCAGCCGAGCCCGTAATAGACCGCGAGCGCGAGCACGCACATCGCGAGAAAGCCGAGCAGCACGCCCTGGAGCTTCGCCGCCAGCGTCCCCGCGGTGGAGGGCCGCGGCAGCCCCTTCAGCTCGAGCTTCAGCGCCTCGAGATGGACGATGTAGACGAGCGCGATGTAGCTCACCGCGGCCGGCAGGAAGGCGTGGCGCAGGATGTCGGTGTATTGGATGCCGGTGAACTCGGCGATCAGGAAGGCCGCAGCCCCCATCACCGGCGGCGTGAGCTGCCCGTTGGTGGAGGAGGCGACCTCGACCGCGCCGGCCTTCTCCGAGCTGAAGCCCGTGCGCTTCATCAAGGGGATCGTGAAGGTCCCCGTCGTCACCACATTGGCGATGGAGGAGCCCGAATAGAGCCCCGAGGCGGCGGAGGCGAGCACCGCGGCCTTCGCCGGCCCGCCCCGCAGATGGCCGAGGAGCGAGAAGGCGAGCTTGACGAAATAGTTGCCCGCGCCCGCGCGCTCCAGGAGCGAGCCGAACAGCACGAAGAGGAAGATCATCGAGGCCGAGACCCCGAGCGCCACGCCGAAGACGCCCTCGAGCTGCATCCAGTAGTGCCAGAGCGCCTTGCCGAGGGAGGCGCCCTTCCATTGCAGCGCGTCCGGCATCACGTCGAGATGGCCGAAGAAGACGTAGAAGACGAAGACCGACGCGACGATCAGGAGCGGCAGGCCGAGCGATCGGTAGACCGAGACGGCGAGCACCGACATCCCCACGATGGAGGCGGCGATGTCCCCGGTGGTCGGCAGCCCCGCCCGGCTCGCGATGTCCTCCTTGAAGACCAAGAGATACAGGCAGGCGCCGACGCCGAGGGCCGCGAGCAGCCAGTCGTACCAGGGGATCGTCCGCCGCGGCGAGCTCTGGAACAGCGGATAGGCGAAGGCCGCGAGCGCCAGCGCGAAGGCGAGGTGGAGGATCCGCACCTCGGCATTGTTGAGGATGATGTTCACCCCCGTCGCCTCGGTGATGCGGAAGGGCAGGTCCGAGGCGACGAAGAGCTGGAAGGCCGACCACAGGAAGCAGAGCGCGGCGACGAAGACCCCGAGCCCGCCGCGCAGCACCCGCGCGCCGGTGTCGACCTGGGCGACGATGTCCTCGGCGCTGCCCTGCCCGGCCGGAGCCGTCTCGGTCCTCTCGTTCATGATCTCTCCCCTCGGTCGCGGCCAGCGGGCCGTCCGGTCAGCCTTGCGGAACCCGCCGCGGCGATCAAGCGCCCTCTCCCGCGAGGCGCGAGATCTCGGAGGCGTAGGCGAAGAGCGCGGGCGTGCCGCCGGTATGGACGAAGACCACGGGCCGCCCGCCGAGGGTGCCCGCGAGGTTGAGCGCGCCGGCCATCGCCTTGGCGGTGTAGACCGGGTCGAGGAGCAGCGCCTCGGCGCGGGCGGCGGCCAGCATGGCGCGGGCGGCGGGGAGGTTGGTCCGCCCGTAGCCCGGCGCGAGGAAGCGGTCGGTCAGGCGGATGTCGGCGGGCGCCACGGGATCGGGGAGGGCGAGCAGCGCGGCGATGCCGGCCGCCTGCGCCGCGATCCGCTCGGCCTGCGCCCTGGCCGCCCGGCGCACGCAGACCCCGGTCACCGGCCAGTCGAGCCCGAGCGCGCGCAGCCCGAAGAGGAGCCCCGCATGGGTCGCCCCGCTGCCCGAGGCCACAGCGATATGCGGCGCCGGGATCGCGGCCGCCGAGACCTGCCCCGCAAGCTCCGCCGCCGCGAGGACGTAGCCGAGCGCGCCGAGCGGCGGATGCCCGGGGCCGAGGGGGATGACATGGGGCCGCCGCCCCGCACCCCGCAGACGCGCGGCGATGCGGGCGAGTTCGCCGTCCGCGCCGGCCTCGTCCTCGCCCTCCGGATAGCCCGAGAGGGCCGCGCCGAGGAGCCGCTCGAGCAGCACGTTGCCCGAGGCGCGGTAGGTCGCGTCGACGCCCGGCACCCGCTCCTCGCCCTGGATATGCGCGGCGAGCCCGAGCTTGGCCGCGGCCGCGGCGGCGAGGCGGCAATAGTTGGACTGCACCGCGCCGGTGATCAGCACCGTGTCCGCCCCGGCCTCGAGCGCCGCGCCGAGATGGAATTCGAGCTGGCGGACCTTGTTGCCGCCCATGGCGAGCGGGAGGAGATCGTCGCGCTTGACCCAGAGCGGCCCGCCTGCCTCCGCGCCGAGGCGGGGGAGCGGCTCGAGCGGGGTGGGCCCGCCCGCGAGGCGCGCGCGGGGGAGGTCCTCGATCCGGCCGAAGGCGCTCACGCCGCGCCCTCCGCGACGCCCCGCCCGCCCTCGATCACGAGCGCCGCGGCGAGCAGCCCCGTGAGCACGAGGAGCGGGAGCCGGACCCGCCGCTCGGAGACGCGCGAGGCGAGCCAGCTCCCCGCCACAGCGCCGAGAAGGACCGCAGGGGCGAGGCGCAGCGCGTCGGCGAGGCTCTCCGCCCGGAGCGCGCCCGCCCAGGCCTGCCCCGCGAGGATCGCCGCACAGGCCGGGAGGAAGAAGGCGAGGACCGTGGCGCGCAGCACCGGCCCCGGCCGCCCCCCCGCCGCGAGGGCGAGCGCCGCCGCGGGGCCCGGCATGGCGAGCGCGCCGCCGAGGATGCCCGGAAGGAGCCCGTGGCGCCAGCCGATCGCCTCGCCGGCGGGGCGCGGGGCGCGGGCGAGCGCGGGCAGGAGCGCGAGCAGCACCGCCCCCGCCGCGAGTTGCAGCGCCGCGGCATCCGCCATCGCGAAGAGCCCGATGCCGAAGGGAAGCCCCGCCGCGCCACCTGCGCAGAGCGCGCGGAGCGCCGCGCGGTCGACAGAGGCGAGCCGCCCCGGCAGGAGGGCGAGGGCGACGAGGAGACCGAGAAGCGCCGTCGCCGCCATCGCCGAGGTCTCGCCCGTGGCGGCGAGGAGCGCGGGCCCGGCGAGGAGCCCGAAGCCGATCCCCGTCACCGCCTGCGCGAGGGCCGCGAGGGCGACGGCGCCGTGGAGCGCCGCCGCGAGGCCGAGCTCCGGCCCGCCCATCGCGGGCCGCCCGGCCGGATCACATCCAGCCGCGCTCCTTGTAGTATTTCTCGGCGCCCGGATGCAGCGGGGCGGAGAGGCTGTCCTTGATCATCTGCTCCTCGCTCAGATGCGCGAAGGCCGGGTGCAGCGCCTTGAACTCCTCGAAATTGTCGAAAACGGCCTTGACCACGGTGTAGACGATCTCGTCCGGCACCTCGGCGGAGGTCACGAAGGTCGCGCCGACGCCGAAGGTGGTGACGTCCGGATTGTCGCCATACATCCCCGCCGGGATGGTGGCGGTGCGGTAGTAGGGCCGGTTGGCGACGAGGGCCTCGATCGCCTCGCCGGTCGCGTTCACGAGCTTGGCGTCGCAGGAGGCGAGCGTCTCCTGGGTGAGCGCGGAGGGGTGGCCGACGAGCCAGAAATAGGCGTCGATCTTGTCGTCGCAGAGCGCCTGGCCGGTCTCGGAGGATTTGAGCTCGGCGGCGAGGCGCAGATCGGAACGCTCCCAGCCGAGCGCCTCCTCGATCACCTCCCAGGTGCCGCGGGTGCCGGAGCCCGGGTTGCCGATGTTCACGCGCTTGCCCGTGAGATCGGTGATGTTGTCGATCCCGGCATCGCCGCGGGCGAGGATGGTCACGGGCTCCGGATGCACCGAGAACACCGCGCGCAGATCCTCGAAGGCGCCCTGCTCCTCGAATTTCGAGGTGCCGTTATAGGCGTGATACTGCCAGTCGGACTGGGCGACGCCGAATTCCAGCTCGCCCGCGCGGATGGTGTTGATGTTGTAGATCGAGCCGCCGGTGGACTCGGCCGAGCAGCGCAGGCCGTGCTCCTTGCGGTTTTTGTTGACGAGACGGCAGATGGCGCCGCCCGTGGGGTAGTAGACGCCGGTGACGCCGCCGGTGCCGATCGAGAAGAAGCGCTGCTCCTGGGCGGCGGCGGAGGCGGCGAGGCCGGCGGCGAGGGCCGCGCCGAGGGCGGCGGAGAGGGTCTTGCGGATCATGGGTCTGGTCCCTGTTGCTCGTGTCGTTGCGGCGGGGCCGCGGCCCCTTGGGGGAGACGAGCACAGTCCCGCGCGCCGGGCAAGCCTCGGGGCCATTGAGGGCCGCCTGCGGCGGCCCGCGCCCCCGCCGCCTCCCCCGCCCACCCAC
>CAZNTX010000084.1:0-16496 GCA_964576075.1 uncultured Limibaculum sp.
CGCGCAGCGCCCCACCCGCCCACCCAGCGCTCCGCGGCGAAGGGCAGGCTGGCCGGGGGGCGCTTGGGATGGGATCGGGCGATGCGCCTCGGCCGTCGCGCGCCGTTGTCTCCGTGAGCCAGCGCCCTGCACGCCGTCCGGCGCGGAGCGCTGGGTGGGCGGGTGTGGCGTTCCGCGCCGAACGGCGTGCAGGGCGCTGGGCCCTCAGTTGCCGGCGGCCTCCATGCGGCGGCTCTCGAGGGCGCGCTCGAGCCAGCCGATTTCCATCTCCGGGACGGATTTGAGCAGCAGATCGGTGTAGTCGTCGAACGGCGGCGAGAGCACCTGCGATTTCGGTCCGAACCGCACCACTTTCCCCTTGTACATCACCGCGATCGAATCGGCGATGGCGCGCACCGTCGCGATGTCGTGGGTGATGAAGAGATAGCTCACCTGGGTCTCGGCCTGGAGCTCCTGGAGAAGCTCGAGGATCCCCTCGGCGACGAGGGGGTCGAGGGCCGAGGTGGGCTCGTCGCAGAGGATGAGCTCGGGCTCGGCGGCGAGGGCGCGGGCGATGCAGACGCGCTGTTTCTGGCCGCCCGAGAGCTCGGCCGGGTAGCGGTCGGCGAAGCCCTCGCCCATCTCGATCTGGTCGAGAAGCTCGGCCACGCGCCTGGCCTTCGCCGCGCCTTGGAGGCCGAAATAGAAGCCGAGCGGGCGGCCGATGATCTCGGAGACCGTCTGGCGCGGGTTCATCGCCGTGTCGGCCATCTGGTAGATCATCTGGATCTGGCGGAGCTGGTCCTTCGAGCGGCCCTTGAGCGCCGCGGGCAGCGCCTCGCCCTTGAACAGCACCCGGCCCTTCGAGGGCGGCAGGAGCCCGGTGATCACCCGGGCCGTGGTCGATTTGCCGGAGCCGGATTCGCCCACCACCGCGAGGGTCTGGCCCTTCGGCAGATGCATCGAGACGTCGAACAGCACCTGCAGATCGCCATAGGCCGCGTCGATCCCCTCGAGCGCCAGGAGCTTGCCGGACTGGTCCTCCGCCTCTGGCTTGATCTCCGAGCGCACGGCGAGGAGCTCGCGGGTGTAGTCCTCCCGCGGGGCCTCGATCATCTGGCGGACATCGCCGTATTCGACGGTGTTTCCATGGCGCAGCACCATGATGTCGTCGGAGATCTGCGCCACCACGGCGAGATCGTGGGTTATGTAGATCGCGGCCACGTCGGTCTTCTCGATGGCGGACTTGATGGCGGCGAGCACGTCGATCTGGGTGGTGACGTCGAGCGCCGTGGTCGGCTCGTCGAAGACGATGAGGTCGGGCTCGGGGCAGAGCGCCATCGCCGTCATCGCGCGCTGGAGCTGGCCGCCGGAGACTTGATGGGGGAAGCGCTCGCCGAAGGTCTCCGGATCGGGCAGGCCGAGCATCTCGAAGAGCGCCACCGTGCGGGCGCGGGCCTCGCGGCGGGACATGATGCCGTGGCGCAGCGTCGCCTCGATCACCTGATCGCCGAGCCGGTGGGCGGGGTTGAAGGCCGCCGCCGCCGACTGCGCCACATAGGTGACCCGCTTGCCGCGGATCCCGCGGATCCGGCTCTTCGACATGGCGAGGATGTTCTCCCCGTCGAGCCAGACCTCGCCGCCGGTGATGCGCACGCCGCCGCGGCCATAGGCCAGCGCCGCGAGCCCGATGGTCGACTTGCCCGCCCCCGACTCGCCGATGAGGCCGAGCACGCGGCCCTTCTCGATGTCGAAGCTCACCCCGTGGACGATCTCGATGTCCTGGGGCGGCTCGTCGGGGGGATAGACGGTCGCGCCGATCTTGAGGTCGCGGACCTGGAGCACGGGGCGGTTCGGACGGTCGCTCATCCGCGGCCTCCCTTCAGGCTGGCGGTGCGGTTCAGCATCCAGTCCACCACCATGTTGACGCAGACGGCGAGGATCGCGATGGCCGCGCCGGGATAGAGGGCGGCGGGGACGAGGAAGATGATGCCGTCCTTGTTGTCCTTCACCATGCCGCCCCAATCGGCCTCGGGCGGCTGGATGCCGAGGCCGAGGAAGCTGAGCGTCGAGACGAAGAGCACCGCGAAGGCGAAGCGCAGGCCGAACTCGGCGATCAGCGGCGTCCAGACATTTGGCAGGATCTCGCGGAAGATGATCCAGCGCCAGCCCTCGCCGCGGAGCCGCGCGGCCTCGACGAAATCCTGCACCACCACGTCGACGGCGACGGCGCGGCCGAGGCGGAAGACGCGGGTCTGGTCGATCAGCGCCATCACGAGCACGAGGATGTAGATGTTCTGCGGCAGCGCGGCGAGCACCACGAGCGCGAAGATCAGCGTCGGGATCGCGAGCAGCATGTCGTTGATGCGGCTGAGGATCTGGTCCGTCCAGCCGCCGATCACCGCCGCCGTGAAGGAGAGCAGCATCCCCACAGAGAAGGAGATGAAGGAGGCGGCGAGGCCGACGGCGATGGTCGTCTGCGCGCCGTAGATGAGGCGCGAGAGCATGTCGCGGCCGAGATTGTCGGTGCCGAGCCAGTGGTCGGCCGAGATCGGCTCCCAGACATCGCCGACGATCTCGCGCTCGCCGAAGGGGGCGAGCACCTCGGCATAGACGGCGACGAAGGCGAAGAAGATGCAGCCGAACATCGCGATCCGCGCCGACCAGGGCAGCTTGGGCAGCGCCCGCAGCCAGAGATAGAGCGCGACGAAGGGGACGATGTCGACCGCGGCGAAGACCAGCCGCTCCACGACGAGATAGGCGCCGCTCGCGACGAAGGCGGCATGGGCCTGCAGCAGGGCCTCCCAGAACGCGCTCATTTCGGATGCCTCAGGCGGGGATTGGCGAGGATGGAGCCGACATCGGCCAGCATGTTGAGGATGATGTAGACGGCCGCGAAGACGATCCCGCAGGCCTGCACCACCGGCATGTCGCGCACCGTCACCGCATCGACGAAATACTGCCCCATGCCGGGATAGGCGAAGATCACCTCGACGACGACGACGCCGACCACGAGATAGGCGAGGTTGAGCGCCACCACGTTGATGATCGGCGCCACCGCGTTGGGCGCGGCATGCTTGCGGATGATGGTGAACTTGGAGAGCCCCTTGAGCTCGGCCGTCTCCACATAGGCCGATTCCATGATGTTGAGGATCGCGGCCCGGGTCATGCGCATCATATGGGCGATCACCACAACCACGAGCGTCATCGCCGGGAGGAAGACGAGCTGCACGTTCTCCCAGATCGGATCGTTCCAGTTGGGAATGATCGGCGGCCCGTCGCCGATGCCGAACTGCAGCGCGAAGAAGAAGATGAAGAGATAGCCGACGAAGAACTCCGGCATGGAGATCGCGATCAGCGAGAGGATGTTGATCACCCGGTCCGGCACCTTGTCGCGGAACAGCACGGCGATCATGCCGAGCAGGATCGAGAGCGGCACGGCGACGACGGCCGCCACGGCGGCGAGGAAGAGCGTGTTGGTCAGCCGCTTGAAGAGCTGCTCGTTGACCGAGCTGTCATTGGCCCAGCTCGTGCCGAAATCGCCGGTGAGCACGCCGCCCAGCCAGTCGAGATACCGGACGAGGGCGGGCTGGTCGAGGCCGAGCTCGCGGCGGATGTTGGCGACCGCCTCGGGGGTGGCGGACTGGCCGAGGAAGTTCTCCGCAAAGTCTCCGGGCAGCGCCTCGACCCCGAGGAACAGGAGCGCCGAGATCGCCAGGATCAGCAGGAAGCCGATGCCGACCCGCTTGAGGACGAGAACGAGGACCGGGCTCATCGCCGCCCCCTCGTGCGGGATCGAGGCCGCGGACGGGCGGGGCGGGGCCAAGCGCCGCGGGATGCGCGTCTTGCGGGCGCGCTGGTCGGATCGGTCATGAAACGTCCCTGAGAGGTCTTGTCGTTTTCGGAAGGATGCCCGCCGCTCCCGGACATGACAACCCTTCGCGGGGAGGGCTGCCGGGCTTTCCTCCCCGGCGCGGCGGCGCTAGGCTCGGGATCCGGACCTGGGGAGGCGGCGATGGCGGCCTATGCGCATCGGCAATGGGGGTGGACGATCCTCGGCGTGCTCGCGGGCGCTCTGGCCGTCGTCGGGCTCGCCAGCGGGGGCGGGCCGATCTTCTGGGCGACGGCCGCCGTCCTCGGCGCGGTGGCGGTCCTCTTCGGCGCGCTCAGCGTGCGGATCGAGGGCGGGCGGCTCCGCTGGTGGTTCGGCCCCGGGCTCTGGACCTACGACCGCGCGCTCTCGGAGATCGCCGCCGCCCGGCCCGCGCGCAATCGCTGGTGGTATGGCTGGGGCATCCGGGCGACGCCCCATGGCTGGCTCTACAACGTCTCGGGCCTCGGCGCCGTCGAGATCGAGACCCGCGACGGCCGCAGGCTCCGGATCGGCAGCGACGAGCCCGAGCGCCTCGCCGCCGCGATCGAGGCGGCGCGGGGCTGATCACTCCGGCCGGTCGATCCCGCGGGCGATCTCCTCCTTGCGCCGGGCGACATAGGCCTCGAGCGCCTCGCGCCGGTCCTCGGCGAGCGGCGGTTCCTCGTAGGTGCGCAGGGCCGTCTGCCAGGCCTCCGTCGCCCGCTCGGTGGCGGATTTCGCGCCCGCCGCGGACCAGGTCTCGTAATTGCGCCAATCCGAGAGGAGGGGGGCGTAGAAGGCGTCCTTGTAGCGGGCCAGGGTGTGCGGATCGCCGAAGAAATGCCCCCCGGTCGGCACGCGGGCGAGGGCCTCGAAGCCGAGGCTGTCCTCGTCCACAGTCTCCGCCGCCGCGAAGGCGTAGAGATGGGAGAGCATCTCCGCATCCAGCATCACCTTCTCGAAGGAGGCGCAGAGCCCCCCCTCGAGCCAGCCGGCGCCGTGGTAGAGCATGTTGGCCCCGCCCATCACGCAGCCCCAGAGCGACATCATCGTCTCCCAGGCGGCCTGGGCGTCGGCGGCGTTGGAGGCGTTGGACGGCGTCGCGCGATAGGGCAGGCCATAGCGCCGGGCGAGCTGGCCGGACGCGATGTTGGCCTTGGCGTTCTCCGGCGTGCCGAAGGCGGGGGCGCCGGTCTTCATGTCGACATTCGAGGTGAAGGCGCCGTAGAGCACAGGCGCGCCGGGGCGGACGAGCTGGGCGAGCGCCACGCCGAAGAGCGCCTCCGCCGTCTGCTGGGCGAGGGCTGCGGGCAGCGTCACCGGGCTCATCGCGCCCATGAGCGTGAAGGGGGTGATGGCGGCGGCCTGCCCGTGGGCGGCCATCTCCATCAGCCCCTCGGCCATCGCCCCGTCGAAGCGGCGCGGCGAGTTCACCGAGATGATCGTCGAGACGGCGGGCTCTGCGGCGATCTCCTCGAGGCGCACGCCCTTGGCGATGGCGGCCATGGCGATCCCGTCACGGGCGCGTTCGGGGCCGATGGCGGTGCAGTGATAGGCCTTGTCGGTGAGGGTGAGGTTGGCGAGGTAGCAGTCGAGATGGCGGGTCTCGGCGGGCAGCTCGATGGGGGCGGAGACCTGGTTGCCGAGCATGTGGACGGCGTTCAGCGTCTCGGCGAGGCGGACGAAGGCGCGGTAGTCCTCGAGATTGGAGGCCCGCCGCCCGCGCAGGCAGTCATGCACCGCAGGCGGGCCCGCGACCAGCGTCGCCACCATCGCCCGCCCGCCGATCTCGACCCGGCGCGCGGGATTTCTCGGCGTGAGGGCGAAGCGCGACGGCGCGCGGGCGACGAGATCGAGCAGCAGCGCGCGGTCCATCCGCACCGTGCCCGTCGCCTCCTCGACCTCCGCGCCCGCGTCGCGGAAGAGCGCGCGGGCGCGGGGGCTCATCAGCTCGATGCCGAGCTCCTCGATCACGCGCATCGCGGTGTCGTGGATCGCCTCGATCTGATCGGCGGAGAAGAGCTCCACCGGGCGCAGCGACGTCTCCACCGCGCGCCAGGGCGGCTGGGAGAGGGCGGGGCTGCGGCCTGCGCGGGCGGCGCGGCCGCGGGCGCGGCGGTGGGGGGATTTGGGCAGGCTCGGATGCCCTTCGATGCTCATGCGGCGGTCCTTCTCGGTCGTCTCCGAGCCGGCGGCCCCGGCCCGACTGTTGCGCTCCCAGGGACGGGCCGGCGATCTCCGCCGCCATGCCCGACGTGCACGTCAAGCATTTCCCCTTTGCCGTCGCATCGGGCGACAGATATGCGACGGTTGTGGACAGAAGTCCGTTCTTGACGCAACGATGACGCGGACGTGACGAAAACCCCACACCGCGCCCAGCCCCCTTCGAGGCCCGCCGCATGCCGCTCAGCGCCGACCGCCAATTGACCTCCATCGCCTTCCTGCTGCTCAGGGAGTTCTCGATGATCTCGGTGGTCTCCGCGCTCGAGCCGCTGCGCCAGGCCAACCGCCTGCTCGGGCGCGAGCACTACGAATGGATGCTGATCAGCGAGGACGGCGCGCCGGTCGATGCCTCGAACGGCATGACCATCGCGGCAGACGGCAGCCTCGCCGAGCTCGTCGCCGCCCTGCCGCGGACCGACTTCCTCTTCGTCTGCGCCGGGCTCGACCACGACCCGCCGAACCGCGCGCGCATCCATGCCGCCCTCACCCAGGCCGCGCGCCACCGGGTGATCCTCGGCTCGCTCTCGGCGGGGACCTTCATCCTCGCCCGGGCCGGGCTTCTCGAGGGCTATCGCTCGACGGTGCATTGGGAGTTCCAGCCCGCCTTCGAGGAGGAGTTCCCCGAGCTCGACTGCTCGCCCGGGCTCTACGCCATCGACCGCGACCGCTGGACCGGCTCCGGCGGCATCACCGGGCTCGACATGATGCTCCAGCTCATCGAGCGCGACCACGGGGCGGCGATGTCGCGCTCGGTCGGCAACCAGTTCCAGATCGACCGGATCCGCAATGCCGGCGTGCACCAGCGCCCCGGCGCCCTCGAGCGGATGGAGACGCTGCCCGAGCCGCTGCAGAAGGCGATCACGCTGATGATGGCCAATGTGGAGAGCCCGCTCCGCATGAGCGAGGTGGCGGAGATGGTGGGCGTCAATCTCCGCCGGCTCGAGCGGCTCTTCCAGACCCATCTCGACACGGCGCCCGCGCATTACTACCGCCGCCTGCGGCTCGAGAAGGCGCGCGAGCTGCTGATGCACACCAATCTCTCGGCGCTCGAGATCAGCGTGCTCACGGGCTTTTCCTCGAGCTCCCATTTCGCTATGGCCTACGCCAAGGCGTTCGGGGTCCGCCCCTCCGCCACCCGGCGCAACGACGCCGGGCAGACCAGCCCAGAACACACGCAGGGAGACCCCCACCCATGACCGCCAAGCCGAAGGTGATCGTCACGCGCAAATGGCCGGCCGCCGTCGAGGCCGTGCTGCAGGAGCGCTTCGACGTGCAGCTCAACGCGGCCGACAAGGCGATGAGCCCGGGCGAGCTGCGCGCCGCCCTCAATCTCTACGACGCGGTGCTGCCGACCGTGACCGACAAGATGACGGCGGAGGTGCTCGAGCACCCGGCGCGCACCAAGATCCTCGGCAATTTCGGGGTGGGCTTCAACCATATCGACATCGAGGCGGCCAAGGCCGCGGGGCTCGTCGTCACCAACACGCCGGGCGTGCTGACGGATGCGACCGCCGATATCGCGCTGACGCTGATGCTGAACGTGATGCGCCGGACCTACGAGGGCGAGACGATGCTGCGGGCCGGGCAGTGGGACGGCTGGCGCCCGACCCAGCTCATGGGCACCTCGCCCCAGGGCAAGACGCTCGGCATCGTCGGCATGGGCCGGATCGGCAAGGCGATGGCCAAGCGCTGCCACCACGCGCTCGACATGAAGGTGGTGTTCTACGACGCCTTCCCGGTCGCGGACGCGGGCGTGCCGGCGGAGCAGCTCGAGAGCGTCGACGCGGTGCTGGACGCGGCGGACGTGGTCTCGCTGCACTGCCCGGGGGGCGGGGACAACATCCACCTGCTCAACGCCGAGCGGCTGAAGAAGATGAAGCCGACGGCCTTCGTCGTGAACTCCGCGCGCGGGGACATCATCGACGAGGCGGCGCTGGTCGAGGCGCTGAAGGCGGGCACGATCGCGGGCGCGGGGCTCGACGTCTTCGAGCGCGAGCCGGCGATCGCCGAGGCGCTCAAGAGCATGACCAACGTGGCGCTGCTGCCCCATCTCGGGAGCGCGACGACGGAGACGCGCGAGGCGATGGGGATGACCGTGGTCGAGAACGTCACCGCCTTCTTCGAGGGGCGCGAGCCGCCCAACCGCGTGGCCTGAGGCTCTTCGCCCCCTCGCCCTGCGGGCGCGGGGGCTCATCGCCGGGGGCGGTCCCTGGCGGGACCGGGGCCGGCGGAAAATCCGTTGCCCCCCGGCGCGCAATCGCTAGGCTGCGGCGCATGGGCGCCGTCAGAGCGCCGCACGGGAAAGCTCAGACAGGGAGCACAGCATGAAGACCACCGCCAAGGCCGCGATCGCGGCCGCTTGCGTTCTCGGCCTCGGCACGGAGGCCCTCGCCCTCGAATGGAACGTCTCGGTCTGGGGCAAGCGCCGGGCCTTCACCGAGCACATCCACAAGCTCGCGGAGCTCGTCGAGCAGAAGACCAACGGCGAGTTCACCTTCAACATCTCCTATGGCGGCCTTTCGAAGAACCGGGAGAATCTCGA
This sequence comes from uncultured Limibaculum sp., assembly GCA_964576075.1. Taxonomy (GTDB): domain Bacteria; phylum Pseudomonadota; class Alphaproteobacteria; order Rhodobacterales; family Rhodobacteraceae; genus Thermohalobaculum. Next base: position 8,598 of record CAZNTX010000084.1, read on the forward strand.
CGGGATCGAGATCGGCGCCTTCGAGATGGCGCAGTTCTGCGCGGGCTACCACCCGGACAAGAACCGCACGATCACCGTGCTCGAGCTGCCCTTCCTCGGGGTCTCGGACCTCGACAAGGAGGTGGCCGTCGCCCGCGCCGTCTACGAGCACCCGGCCGCGCAGAAGGAGCTCGCGCGCTGGAACGCGAAGCTGCTGATGACCTCGCCGATGCCGCAATACAATCTCGCCGGCGTCGGCGAGCCGCCGATGAAGCTCGGGGATTTCGACGGCATGCGCGTGCGCGCCACCGGCGGGCTCGGCGACGCCTTCCGCACCGTGGGCGCGACGCCGACCTCGGTCACCGCGACCGAGGCTTACGGGGCGCTCGAGTCGGGCGTGGTGGATGCCGTCTCCTTCGCGCAGCACGCCCATCTCTCCTTCGGCACGATCAACATCGCCAAGTGGTGGACCGCGAACCTCAACCCCGGGACGGTCAACTGCCCGGTGGTGGTGAACATCGACGCCTACGAGGCGCTGCCGGACGACTATCGCGAGGCCTTCGACAGCTCGATCGAGCCCGCCATCGCCCATTATCTCGAGAACTACGGCCAGCTTCTCGAGCAGTGGGAGGCGATCCTCGCCGAGAAGGAGGTCGCCAAGATCCAGGTGCCCGAGGCCGAGATCGCGGCCTTCCGCGAGAAGGCGGCGGTGCCAATCCGCGAGCAGTGGATCGCCGAGATGGAAGCGCAGGGCCTGCCCGGCCAGGAGCTCTACGACCTCACCCAGGAGGTGCTGACCTCCTGCCGCGAGACGGGCAAGTCGGTGACCCCCTCGGGCGTCGAGACCGCCTGCTGAGCGGCCGATCCCTCCGGGGCGCCCGCGCCGGCGCCCCGACCGCTCGGGAGAGCCCATGTCCGGACAATCCGTCCTCGCCGACCGGAGCCCCGTCAGCCGGGCCGACCGCGCCGTGTTCGCCGTCGAGCGGGCGCTGTTTCTCGTGGCGGGGCTCCTGATCCTCGGCGTCATGCTGCTCTCGGTGGTCAACATCCTCGGGCGCAAGCTCTTCGACATGCCGGTGCCGGGGTTCGTCGACTGGATGGTGCAGCTCATCCCCGTCATCGCCTTTCTCGGGCTCGCCGGGGTGCAGCGGATCGGCGGGCATATCCGGATGGACATCCTCGTGGGGCAGTTGAAGGGCCGGGCGCTCTGGGCGTTCGAGCTCGTCTCCTGCCTCCTGATGCTGTTCCTCGCGGTGGTGCTGACCTGGGGCTCCTGGCTGCATTTCGAGCGCAGCTTCGACTTCGCCGCCCCGATGTGGAGCCGGGATTCCACCATCGACATCAACCTGCCGATCTGGCCGGTGAAGCTCCTCGTGCCGGTGATGCTCGCCCTACTCTCGCTGCGCCTTTTGCTGCAGATCTGGGCCTATTGGCTGGCCTTCCGCGCGGGCGCCGAGCGGCCCGTCGCCGTGCCGCTGATCGAGAGCGCGGCCGAGCAGGCGGCGCATGAGGCGGAGGTCGTCTCGGGCGCCGCGGTCGACCGCGAGGGCGAGGAGCCGCGCCGATGAGCACCATCGACGTCTCCATCCTGCTCGCGGGCGTCCTCGTCCTGCTCGTCGTCTTGGGCATGCGGGTGGCCTTCGCCACGGCGCTGATCGGCTTCGTCGGCCTCGTCGCGATCTTCGCCGAGCGGCAGGGCTTCGAGCGGGGATTCGTCACCGCGGTGAAGATCGCGGGGCAGGTGCCGCACTCGAAGATGTCGACCCATGTGCTCGGCCTCATCCCGACCTTCATCCTGATCGGCTTCCTGGCCTATTACGCGGGGCTGACCCGGGCGCTGTTCGAGGCGGCGAAGCGCTGGGTGGGCTGGCTGCCGGGGGGGCTCGGGGTCTCGACGGTCTTCGCCACGGCGGGCTTCGCGGCGGTCTCTGGCGCCTCGGTGGCGACCTCCGCGGTCTTCGCGCGCATCGCGATCCCGGAGATGCTCAAGCTCGGCTACGACAAGCGCTTCGCGGCCGGCGTGGTGGCGGCGGGGGGCACGCTCGCCTCGCTGATCCCGCCCTCGGCGATCCTCGTCATCTACGCGATCATCACCGAGAGCTCGGTCGGGCAGCTCCTGATGGCGGGCTTCCTGCCGGGGCTCGTCTCGGCGCTGATCTATGGCGGGCTGGTGGTCGGCCTCGCGCGGCTGCGCAAGGATCTCGGCCCGCCGGTCAAGGGCTTCTCCTGGGGCGAGCGGTTCCAGAGCCTGCCGGGGGCGCTGCCGATCCTCTTCGTGGTGTTCATCATCATCTACTGCATCTATGGCGGGTGGGGCACCCCGACGGAGGCGGGCGCCCTCGGTGCCTTCGTCGTGCTGATCATGGCGGTCGCCAAGGGGATGCGCGCGGGCCAGCTCGGCTCGGCGCTGATCGAGAGCGCCAAGCTCACCGCGATGATCTTCACGATGATCTGGGGGGTGCTGATCTATGTCCGCTATCTGGGCTTCGCCGATCTGCCGGGCGAGTTCGCGGACTGGATCGCCGGGCTCGAGCAGCCGCCGATGCTCACCCTCCTGATGATCCTCGCCGCCTATGTGGTGCTGGGGATGTTCATGGACGCGATCGGGATGCTGATCCTCACGCTGCCGATCACCTTCCCCGCGGTGATCGCCCTCAATGGCGGGCCGAACGTGACGGTGGAGGACTCCGCCCTCGGCATGACGGCCGATCAATGCGCGATCTGGTTCGGGATCATCGTGGTGAAGATGGCGGAGCTTTGCCTGATCACGCCGCCCATCGGGCTCAATTGCTACGTCGTGGCCGGGGTGGCCGGAGAGCGCCACGGCATCTCCGTGCAGGACGTCTTCCGCGGCGCCTCCCCCTTCTTCCTGGCCGATGCCGCGACCGTCGCCGTCCTCATCGCCTTCCCCGGCATCGTCCTCTGGCTGCCATCGCAGCTCGGGTGAGGCGGGGCCGGGGCGCGCGGGGGCGCCCCGGCCGGTCTTGGGGTCGGATCACTCGATCTCGGTGCCGAAGAGGGTGCGATACATCACCTTGTAGACGTCGGTGTTGTCCATCAGGGGCGTGACGAGGTCGCTGTTGAAGCCCGCCGCGCGGACGAGGATGCCGCCCGCGACATCGGAATAGCCGGTCCAGGCGATGGCGTAGGGGTGGGACACGCCGGCGGCGTCGGGGGCCGACATGAACACGTCGCCGAAGGTGCCCTGCACGCCGTGCAGCACCCCGCCGCCGCGCGAGACATTGGGGACGAACTCGCCCTCCTGCGCCGCCGAGCCGGAATAGACCTGCAGGCCCGCCGCGTCCGAGTCGGCGGCCATGATCAGCAGGGTGTCCGGGTTGGCCTCGACGAAATCCATCGCCACGCCCGCGGCCGCGTCGGCGCGGCCGAGCGCCTCGAGCGTGCCGGCGGCGTTCATGTTGTTGGCGATGTTGTCGGTGCCCTCCTCCTCGACGACGGCGAAGAAGCCGTCCTCGTCGCGGGACAGGATGGCGAGCGCCGCCGCGGTCATCTCCGCGATGGTCGGCGCGCCCTCGAGATAGGTGGGCTTGCCCTCGATCAGGTTCCGCTCGCGCTCCTGGTCGTTGAAGGTGTGGTGGCGGGCGAAGACGCCGAGCAGCCGGTCGGTGGTCTCGAGATCGACGGCGGCGAGCTCCTCGGCGGTGTAGACCACGGTGTAGCCGAGCTCTTCGGCGCGCGCGATCAGGTCGAGGCCGTCGCTGCGCTCGCCCATGCCGTGGCGGCCTTCGACGCCCTCGGGCAGGAGATAGCGCTCGCCGCCGGCCATGATGACCTGGACGCCGGACTCGATGACCTCGGCCGCGATCGCCTCGCGGTTGCCGCGGCGCTCGTTGGAGGCGACGAAGGCGGCGGTGCCGGGCTCGGCGATATGGCCGGTCTGGACGAGGGCGACCGCTTTGCCGGCCTCGAGCGCCTCCTCGGCGATCGACATGCGCTTGCCGGAGGCCGCGGTGATCTCCTGGTCCCGGTCGAGGCCGAAGCTGTCGTGATGGACCTTGACGCCATAGGCATGGACGGTCGCGCCGCCATGGGAGGTGCCGGTGAGGCGGGTCTTCATATGGCCGGTATAGACGCCGATGGCCGGCAGGCGGTCCCAGTTGAGCTCCCCGTCCGGGCCCTTGTGGGCGATGCGCGCGGCGGTCCAGTGGTTCACGCCGGTGCCGTCGGGATGGAAGAAGATCACGTTGCCCGTCTCCTGCGCGGCGGCGGGGGCGGCGGAGAGGACGAGCGCGAGCGCCGTCATCGGAAAGATGGCCCGGATCATGTGTCACCTCATCGGTTTCGGAATGCGAGGCGGGGAGGTCCGCCCACGCCACGATCAAGGGAGCCGGGGGCCCGCAATCCACGAACGAACGATGAAGAGCGCCCGAAACTTCTGCGACGGCGTGTTCCCCGTCGGCGCTGCGACCGGCGGGAGAGGGGCTGCGGCGCCACCAAGGTCCGACTTTCGGCGGATGGCGGCCGCGAGCTAGCTTGACGAGATAGCCGCCGGACAAGGCGGGGCCGACCCGAGGGAGGGAGAGAGATGACACGTTTCGCCACCGCCGTTTGCGCCGTTGCGCTCGCCGCGCTCGGGGCCGGGGCCGCGCCGGCGGGCGAGGCCTGGGACGAGTTGCGCCCCATGATCTACGGCGAGCGGGCGATCGAGGCGGCTGCGCCCGGGGTGCTCGACCTCTCCGCCCCCTATCGCGCGGCGGACGACCGGGAGGTGCCCATCGCCGCCGAGATCGCCCTGCCGGAGGGGGAGCGCATCGCCGCCCTCACCCTCGTGATCGACGAGAACCCGATGCCGGTCTCCGCCCGCTTCGAGCTCGACGCGCCGCGTGCGCGGTTTTCCGTTCTCGTCACCATGCGCCTCGACGGGCCCTCGCCCCTGCGCGCGGTGGTGGAGACGCGCTCCGGCCGGCTCCTGATGGCCGAGACGATGGTCAAGACGAGCGGCCTCGGCGCCTGCGCCGCGCCTCCGGTGACCGACCCGGAGGAGGCGCTCGCCACTCTCGGGGAGATGCGCGTCGTCCCCGCGGGCGCCCTCGGCGGGCGCGTCCCGGGCGAGGGGGCGGAGCGGACGCGCCTCGAGATCAGCCATCCGAGCCATTCCGGCATGCAGATGGACCAGGTGAGCCTCCTCCACATCCCGGCGCACTATGTGCAGACGGTCGAGGTCTGGGACGGCGAGGCCCGGGCCTTCGCGATGACCGGGTCGATCTCGCTCTCCGAGGACCCGGAGATCGAGTTCTCCCGCGGCGAGGCGCACGGCCCCCTCCGCATCCGGGTGACCGACAGCGAGGGCGGTGTCTACGAGCGGCGCTTCGGCGCGGGGAGCTGAGGGCTCACTCGGCGGGGCGGACGCGCGCGAGGGGCCAATCCTGAAAGCCCCAGCCATCCGTCCCATCGGGATACCAGTAGACCCGCTCGTAGCCGTAGTCCTCCATCGCGCGCTTCGCCGCGTTCCAGGACATCCAGCACTCGGCGAGGCAGAAGAAGAGCACCGGGCGGGCGCGGTCCCCCCCGGTCGCCGCCGCGAGATGGCGGCGGAAATAGGCGTCCGTCGCCGGGGCGATCCGGCCGTAGCCGACATTGGGGAGCCAGATCGCGCCCGGGATGGAGGCGCGCGGCGTCTCCCGCCAGATCGTGCCTTCTGGGAGATTGTCGGGCTTCGGCGCCCGGGGCATCACGTCGACGAAGACCGCCTCCCCCGCCTCCCAGAGCGCGCGGGCGCCGGCGTCGTTCACGACCTCGCCGCCCGGGAGAACGTCGGGCACCGGCGCGCGATAGGCCTCCATGCGGTAGCCCTCCGGCGGGGGCGGGGCCTCGGCGAGCGCCGCCGCGCCGAGGAGGAGGGCGAGCGCCGCCCCCCAAGCCCCGGCGCGGCGGGGCCTCATTGGCCGAGCTCTTTCAGCGCGCCGCCGAAATCCTCGAGCAGCGGCACGCCGTAGGAGGCGAGGATCGCGTCGATCTCCGCCTGGTTGCGCCGGATCAGGCTGTTGAGCTCGCGCTTCCAGACGACCTCGCCCTGGCGCACGCCCATGGTGATCCGGTAGTAGAGCCGCGGGGGCAGCTCCTCCTTGATGAGCGGCACGACGGTCAGATCCGCCTCCGCCTCCTGCGCGAGCCAACCGCCGATCGGGCCCCACATCACCGCCCCGTCGATCTCGCCGGCGACGAGATCGGCCATCATGTCCTCGTTGGGCGACTCGTGGCGCCGGTCGACCATCAGCGCATAGGGCGCGGCCTGGCCGATCAGCCCGTGCCGGGCGAGGTGGCTCGCCGGCGGGCTGCCGGCGACGACGCCGAGGCGGGTGCCCTGGAGCGCGGGGTCCGAGAGCGTCTCGACTCCGGCGAGCGGGCCGTCCGACGGCACCACGAGGACATAGGTCGAGACGTAGTAGTGGTTGGTGTTGAGCACCAGCTCGTGGCCCTGGGCGTAGCCGATCACCACGTCGCACTTCTTGTCGAAGAGCGTGTTGCGGATGAAGCCGGTGGCCATCGGATACCACTCGTATCGCACGGGCAGGTCCAGCTTGGCGGCCAGAAGCTCGGCGATCTCGTTCTCGAAGCCCGCGCCCGCCTCGTTGGAGAAGGGCATGTTCGACGGGTCCGCACAGACGCGGAACGCCTTGCGCGAGACGAGATCGGTGGTCTGCGCGGCGGCCGGCCCCGCGGCGAGCGCGAGCGCGAGGAGGCCGGCGGCGAGGCGGCGCGGCTCAGCCCATGCAGGCATCTTCGGCCTCGCGGAAGGCCTCGGAGGGGCGCTCCTTCTTGGCCGGACGGCCGCGGGGGATCGCCTCGGTGCCGCGGGCGCGGAGATAGACGTAGATGTCGTCGAGATAGCACATCACGTTGAGGTTGGTGCCGAAGGCGGGCATCACCGAGTTGCCGCTCGCGCCTTCCACCTTGCGCCCGTTCACGACGGCGTCGACGAACTCGTAATAGTCGAGCTGCATCGCCGAGTCCTTGAGCGCCGGGGCGTAGGTCGAGCCCATGCCGTCGGGGCCGTGGCAGACATGGCACTCGGCGTGATAGCGGCGGAACCCGGAGAAGGTATACCAGTCCACCGTGCCGTCGTCCTGGACATTGAAGGTCGGGACGTCGTGCTCGGTGTAGTGCTTGCCGCCTTCCTCGTAGGCGGAGGCGGTGTCGGTCACCATCGGCTCCGCGGCCTCGGCGAGCGCCGACGCAGGGGCGAGGGCCGCGCCCGCCAGGAGGCCGGCGGCCAGGCGGGCGATCAGTCGATCCATCATAGAGGTCCTCCCGAGGGTTCGTTGACCCGGTCGCGTGTCTGTTTTCGGGGAAGGGTGGCAGGGCGCGGCGCCGGATGTCCAGAGGCTCGCGGTGTAAAGCCCTGCCAAGGTGGGGCGCCGCCCGGCGTGAGCGGCGCCCGTCGCCCGATCAGTCGGGCAGCGCGAAGACGGTGAGCTGGCCGCCGAGCGCGGTGTAGTTGTTGAGCGAGGCGTAGCCGCCGACCGCGCCGAGACCGGCGTTGGGGTCGGTCAGCCCGGCCGCGAGGCCGATGCCCGCCCAGCCGCCGATGCCCGAGAGCACGGCGACATACTGCTTGCCGTCATGGCTGTAGGTCATGACGTTGCCGATGATGCCCGACGGGGTCTTGAACTTGTAAAGCTCCTGGCCCGTATTGGCGTCGACCGCCTTCAGGAAGCCCTCGAGCGTGCCGTAGAACACGACGTCGCCGGCCGTGGCGAGCGCGCCCGACCAGACCGAGAACTTCTCCGGCAGCGACCAGACGATCTCGCCCTCGGTCGCGTCCCAGGCGATGAAGTTGCCCATGCCGCCATGGGAGTTCGGCGCCGGATACATCGAGAGCGTGGCGCCGACATAGGGTTGCCCGGCGGTGTAGCTCACGCGGAACGGCTCGTAGTCCATGCAGACATGGTTGGTCGG
>CAZNTX010000085.1:0-16256 GCA_964576075.1 uncultured Limibaculum sp.
GAAGCCGGGCACCGCTCAACGGTCGCCGAAATCCCGGAATTATCGAGGTGCCCTCGACTTACGAGTGGCCCTGAGAAAAGGGGCAGGTCATAGGCGGTGATCAGCACGCAATACTGCGCGATCTGGGTGTAGGTGATGCCCTTCATGCCCCCCTGCACCGCGTAGAGGAACACGATGCCGGTGCCGATCAGGAGGCCCGTGGTCGCGTCCACCTCGAGGAAGCGGGAGAAGGCGACGCCGACGCCCTTCATCTGCCCGATCACATAGGTGATGGAGGCGACGATGAGGCAGACCACCGCCACGATCCGCGCGGTCGAGGAATAGAACCGGTCGCCGATGAACTCGGGGACCGTGAACTTGCCGAACTTGCGCAGGTAAGGCGCGAGCAGCATGGCGAGCAGCACGTAGCCGCCGGTCCAGCCCATGAGAAACACCGAGGCGTCGTAGCCGCGGAAGGCGATGAGGCCGGCCATCGAGATGAAGGAGGCGGCCGACATCCAGTCCGCCGCCGTCGCCATGCCGTTGGCCACCGGATGCACGCCGCGCCCGGCGGCGTAGAACTCGCCCGTGGTCCCGGCCCGCGCCCAGAAGGCGATGCCGATATAGAGCGCGAAGGAGGCGCCGACGACGAGATAGGTAAGGGTCGTGAGATCCATCGCTCAGTCCTCCTGCACGCCGTGGACCCGGTCGAGCCGGTTCATCGCGATCGCGTAGGCGAAGATCAGGATCAGGAACACGTAGATCGACCCCTGCTGCGCGAACCAGAAGCCGAGATCGGTGCCCCCGACATCGATGCCGGAGAGGAGCGGCCGCAGCAGGATGCCGAAGCCGAAGGAGACGACCGCCCAGATGACCAGGAAGATGGTCATCAGGCGGACATTCGCCTTCCAGTATGTGTGTTTGAGGTGTCTTCCGCCATCGTTCCCTTCCTTGAGCTTGGCGTTCTCGTTTTCAGTCGATGCCGGACCGTGCGGGCCGGCTCTCCCAGGCCAGTCAGGCGATCTCGCCGCCGGGGGCGACCGCCGCCTTGATCGAGCGCAAGCGCCCGCCGCCGCTCTGCCGGCCGAGGGCCCCGGGCCCGGGGGCGCTGCCGCGGCGATGGAGCCCCGATCCGGTCAAGAGCGCAATATAATATTGAAAATGCGGGATTTATTTGTGGGGAACTTGACAGGCTTCTTGGAAAATCCGTCAATTTCCGACAGGTGGAATTTCCCCTTTCCGTCAAAAGACCTTGACGCGACCGGCGGGCGCGGCCGGGCGGCTCAGGGGGCGGGGCGACGGGCGGCGCGGCGCGACACCGTGTCCGGGGCGGAGGGGATCGGCAGGCGCGCGGGCGGCGGCGCCGGGGCTCGGGACGAATCGCCCGGGCCCCGTCGCGCCGCGGCCGTCACTCCGCGGCGCGGATGTCCGGCTCGGCGCGGAGGGGGCGCGTCTCGGCCGCCGGGGGCGGGGTGGCCCAGAGAATCTCGGGCGCCGTCTCGCGGGAGAGGCGGCGGGCCAGGCGGCGGTCGGCGCGGAGCCTGCGCGCGCGCTCCGGCCAGACGGCGAAGGCGAGGAGGGCGCGCGCCCGGCGGCCGAGCGCGTGGACCCCGCGCTCGACCCATTCGCGCAGCGCGAGCGCGGCCGGCGTCACGAGGAGCGTCAGCACCGTCGCCGTGCCGAGGCCGAAGACCACCGCCGTCGCGAGCTGCACCCACCAGAGCGCCGTGGGCGCCCCCCAGACCACCGCGCCGGAGGAGAAATCGAGGCTCATGGCGAACATCATCGGCAACAGCCCCGCGATGGTGGTGACCGTGGTCAGCAGCACCGGGCGGATGCGGTCCTCCGCCGTGCGCACGATCGCCTCCAGCCGGTTCATGCGCTGCGCATGCGACTGGAACGTGTCGATCAGCACGATGTTGTTGTTCACCACGATGCCGGCGAGCGCGACGATCCCCGTGCCGGTCATGATGATGGAGAATTTCTGCCCCATGACCAGCATGCCGACGAGCACCCCCGCCACCGAGAGCACCACCGCGGTGAGCACCAGCACCGCGTTGTAGAACGAATTGAACTGCGCGAGCAGGATCACGAACATCAGCCCGAGCGCGCCGGCGAAGGCGAGGCCGAGGAATTGCTGGCTCTCCGCCTGCTCCTCCCGGTCGCCGACGAAGGCCGCGCGCACGCCGCCCGGGAAGGGCCGGGCCTCCGCGACCCAGGCTTCGAGCTCCGCGGCGAGGGCGACCTCGGAGGCCCCCGGCGCCACGTCCGCGCGCACGAGGAGGAAGCGCTGCCCGTCGCGCCGCGTGATCTCGCCGAGTTCCGGCGCCGGCGCGCGGGCGATGAAGTTCTCGAGCGGCACGAGCCCGCGCTCGGTCGAGACCTTCAGCCGGTCGAGGGTGGAGAGCGAGCGGTGTTCCTCGTCGAAGCGGGCGCGGATGTCGATCTCCTCGTCCACGTCGTCGAGGCGCATGGTGTCGAGCATCGCGCCGCGGGTGACGAGCTGGACGATCGGGCCGATGGAGGCGATGTCCGCCCCGTAGCGCCCGGCCGCGGTGCGGTCGACGGCGATCTGCCATTCGATGCCGGGGAGGGGGCGGGTGTCGTCGATCTGCGCGAGCCCCTCGGTGGCCTCGAACTTCGCCCGGGCGATGGCGGCGGCCTCGAGCAGCGCGTCGAAATCGGGGCCCGACAGCTCGAGCTGGATCGGCTTGCCCTGCTGCGGGCCGTCGCTCTGCAGGGTGAGCTCGGCGATGGCGCCGGGGATGTCGGCGATCTTCGCCTCGATCTCTGCGAGGATCTCGGCGCCGGGGCGGCGGGTGTCCCAGGGCGCGAGCTCGATCTGGACCTGGCCCACGCTGTCCGACGGCCCGTCGCCCGCGGCCCCGGTCGAGAGCCCGCCGGAGCCCGCGAAGGCGAAGACCGAGGCGACGCCGGGGGTGCCGAGGATGCGCGTCTCCACCTCCCGGACCAGCCGGTCGGATTCCGCGAGGCTGAGATTGCCCCGGGCGCGGATATGGACGAGGGCGCGCTCTGGCTCCGTCTCGACGAAGAACTCGACGCCCGCGTTGTTCTCCGCGAAATAGGCGACCGTGCCGGCCACGGCCCCGCCGGCGAGGAGGAGCGCCACCACGGGGCCGACCGGATTGGTCACCACCAGCGCCACCACCCGGCCGAAGGGGGTGCGCCCGGGGCGCGGGAGCTCGGGCATCGGCGAGGCGCCGGCCCGGCCCTCGCCCGCGAGGAGCCGCGCCGCCCGCCCCGCGATCCCCCCGAGCACCGGCAGATAGATCAGCGCCACGATCAGCGAGGCGGAGAGGACGAAGATCAGCGTTACCGGCAGCTGGCCCATGAACTCCCCCGGCATCCCCGGCCAGAGCAGCATGGGCAGGAAGGCGCAGAGCGTCGTCGCGGTCGAGGAGGCGATCGGCCAGGCCATGCGCTTGGCCGCGGCGGCATAGGCGCGCATCGGCCCCTCGCCCTGGGAGATCCGCTTGTCGGCGTATTCGACGACCACGATGGCGCCGTCCACCAGCATGCCGACGGCGAGGATCAGCCCGAACATCGTCATGTTGTTGACCGACATGCCGAGCGCGGCCATCAGCCCGAAGGACAGCAGGAACGAGGCCGGGATCGCGAAGCCCACCAGCAGCGCCGAGCGGAAGCCGAGGGTGGCGAGCACCACGATCATCACGAAGATCACCGCGGTGATGACGGCGTTCTCGAGCTGGGAGACCATGTCGCGCACGCCCTGCGACTGGTCCATGGAGAGCCCGACCGAGACCGCCTCGCGCAGCGGCGCGGGCCAGAGCGCGGTCTCCTCGGCCACCACCCTGCGCACCGCCTCCGCGGTCTCGATGATGTTCTCGCCGACGCGCTTCTTCACCTGCAGCGCGATCGCCTTCTCCCCGTTGAAGCGGGCGGTGCCCTCGGCGTCCTCGAAGGTGCGGCGGATCTCGGCCAGATCGGCGAGGCGGACGACGCGGTCCCCCTTCACCTTGATCGGCAGCTCGTAGACGTCCTCGGGCTCCTCGAAGGCGCCGGGGACGGAGACGGAGAAGGAGGCGGTCGGGCTCTTCACCGCATCCGCGGGGACGAGCTGGTTGTTGCGCGCGACCGCCTGGAGCAGCTCGTCGGCGGTGATGTCGTAGGATTCGAGGCGCAGCGGGTCGATCAGGACCTCGATCATCTCCTCGCGATGGCCGGTCAGCTCGGCCTCGAGGACGGCCGGGCTCGTCTCGATGGCGCGCTGCAGGTCCTTGGCGAGGCGCAGCAGCGTGCGCTCGGGCACGTCGCCCGAGAGCGAGACCACGAGGATCGGGAATTGCGAGAGGTTGACCTCGGTGATGGTTGGCTCTTCCGCCTCCTCGGGGAAGTCGGTCTTGGCCTGATCCACCTCGGCGCGGACATCCGCCAGGGTCGCCGCCTTGTCCCAGCCGAAATCGAATTCGAGGAGGACGGAGGCATGGCCGAGGGTGGCGATGCCGGTGATCTCCTCGAGCCCGTCGAGCCCGCGCAGCTCCGTCTCGAGCGGGCGCACGATCAGCCGCTCGGCGTCGGAGGCCGAGACGCCCGGCAGCGCGACGGAGACGTAGAGCACCGGCACGTCGATATCCGGCGCGCCCTCCTTCGGCAGCGAGACATAGGCCGCGAGCCCCGCCGCGATGGAGATCGCGACGAAGGCGAGGATCATCCGCGCGCGGCTCGCGCACCAGGCGATGAGGGCGGTCATCCGAGATCGTCCCAGCCGATCGGGGCGGGGCGCAGCGGCCGGCCCTCGCGGACGAATTCCTGCCCGACGACGATGACCCGCACGACATCGGGCAGCCCGCGCACCCAGACCCCGTCGGCCCCGTCCGCAAGCAGCGTCACCGGAGCGAAGCGGGCGACGGCGCCGCCCCCCTCCTCCGCGGCGAGGCGCACGCCGAGGCGGCCGTCGTCGTCGAGCGTGAGGGCCGATTGCGGGATGCGGTGGGCGCGCTCGGCGGCGAGGCGGATGGCGATCTCGGCCGTCATTCCGTCGCGCAGCCGCGCCTCCGGGTTCTCCAGGGTGACTTCCACCTCGTAGGTCCGCGTGTCCGGATCGGCGCTCCGCGACACATAGGTCACCCCGCCCTCCGCGACCTCGCCGTTGACGAGGCGGATCTCCGCCCGCGCGCCCATCGCCACCCGGTCGACCGCCTGCTCGGAGACGTAGCCGGTGGCGCGCAGGCGCGAGAGGTCGATCAGCGTCGCGCAGCTGTCGCCGACGGCGAGGCGGGTGCCGAGCTCGGCGGTGTCGGTCTCCAGGATCCCGGCGAAGGGGGCGCGGATCTCGAGGCGCGCGATGTCGAGGCGCATGAGGTCGACCGCCGCCTGCGCCGCCTCGAGCTCGGCCTGGCGGGCGATGCGGGTGGTCTCTGCGGTGAAGCCCTTGGCCGAGAGGCTCTCGGCGGCGGAGGCCTCCGCCTGCGCCTCGGCCCGGCGCGCCTCCGCCTCGGCGAGCTGGGCGGGGCGCGATCCGGGGTCGATCCGGCAGAGCACCTCGCCCGCCTCGACCCGGCTGCCCCGGTGGCGCGGCTCGGAGATCACGCGCCCGGCCGTCTCCGCGGACACCTCGACACGCCGGAGCGCGGCGGTGCGCCCGGAGACGACGAGGCGGTCCGCGGTCTCCTCGGCGCGCACCTCGAGGACCATGACGGCGACGGGCTCGGCCTCCGCATCGCGGGGCGCCGGCGCTGCCACGGCGCTCTCCACCCGCGCCTCGCGCCCGCCCTCGAGCGCGCCCGGCGCGAAATAGAGCGCGAGTCCGGCGATCACGGCCAGCGATAGGAGGGCGGATGTCCAGCGCATGGGCTCGCGGCGCCTTCGTCTTGGGGTCTCCGGACGGCTGCGCCCGGGCTGACGAGAGGGTAAACCCCCGCGCCGTCGGACGAAAGGAGGGGCGGGCGGAATGCCACAGGCCCCGCGCGCCCCGGCTAGGCCGGCGGTCCGTTTCGCCCTAGGATGGCGGCCCCTGCGACAGAGGAGGCGCCAGTGTCGACCCAGAGCACGATCTCCAAGAAGGCCGCCATCGCCGAGCCGGAGCCGCGCAAGGCGCGGATGACCGTCCCGGCCTTCACCGCGCGCAAAGGGGGGGCGCCGCTCGTCTGCCTCACCTCCTACACCGCCCATGTGGCGAAGATCTGCGACGAGGTCTGCGACCTGCTGCTCGTGGGCGACAGCCTCGGCATGGTGATCCACGGCATGCCCAACACCCTCGGCGTGACCCTCGAGCACATGATCATGCACGGCCAGGCGGTGACGCGCGGCGCGGAGACCGCGCTCGTGGTGGTCGACATGCCCTTCGGCAGCTTCGAGGAGAGCCCCGAGATCGCCTTTCGCAACGCCGCGCGGGTGGTGAAGGAGACAGGCTGCCATGCGGTGAAGCTCGAGGGCGGGGTCGAGATGGCGCCGACGATCCGCCATCTGACGCGCCGCGGCATCCCGGTGATGGGCCATGTCGGGCTGATGCCGCAAGCGATGAACACGGCCGGCGGCTTCAAGGCGGTGCGCGACGAGGCGGCCTTCGAGTCGGTGGTGGCGGATGCCAAGGCCGTGGAGGCCGCGGGGGCGTTCTCCATGGTGGTCGAGGGGGTCGCGGCGCCCCTCGCCGACCGCATCACCGCGGAGGTCTCGGTGCCGACGATCGGGATCGGCGCCTCGGCGCAGTGCGACGGTCAGATCCTGGTCTTCGAGGACATGGTGGGCCTCATGCCCCGCGTGCCGACCTTCGTGAAGCGCTACGGCACCATGGAGGAGATGATGCGCGCGGCGGTCGGGCAATATGCCGAAGAGGTCGCCGCGCGGCGCTTTCCCGGCCAGGAGCACACCTACAGCGCGAAGTCCTGACCGCGCTTGTGTCCCGCGCGCCCGGCGGCCCCAGATGCTGTGGCAGCCGGGGCCGGGGCGTGTCCCGCCGGCGACAGGCCCCGGGGAACCGGGCGAGGGGGGCTTCCGCCCGGCCGCCGCTCATGTCATTGTCGAGCCATAAAAACAACGTTGAGGCAGAGACATGAGCACACTTCTTAAGACTGCGCTTGCGGTCCTCGCGACCGCCGTCTTCGTCGCCACCGGCGGCGAGAGCTGACCCGGTTCGGACCCTAGCTTATCGGCCGCGGCGCCCCTCGCGGGGCGCCGCGATCACATTGCCGGGCCGGACCCGCGCGAAGCGCGTGCCCGTCCCAGCGGGCTCGGGCCCGCGCGTCCCTCGACCGCTCGCCCGATCCGCCTGCCGAGGAGCCCGCGACGGCGGGCGAGGAGGCTTTCTCAGCCGAGCAGGCGCTCCTCGAAGGGCGCCCGGGTGAGGTTCTCGTGGCCGTCCTCGGTGATCAGGACCTGATCCTCGAGCTTGACCGCGAAGGGGTGGCCGGGCTCCTGGATCAGCACTTCGACGCAGAGCATCATGCCGGGCTCGAGCACGCCGTCGAAGGCGCCCTCCCGGTAATCCTCGGGATAGGCGATCGAGGGCCACTCGTCGCAGAGCCCGACGCCGTGCATCTTGCAGCCGTAGCGCCCGGGGACGAAGCGCTCGGGCAGGCGGTGGCCGCCGGAGACGAGCTCTCGGAACGCGACGCCGGGCTTCAGCATCTCCATGTTCGTCCGGATATGCTCGAGGGCGAGGGCGTATTGACGGCGGAGCTCGTCGGGGGGCGCGCCGTCCCCGATCCACCAGGTTCGGCTGATATCGGCGCACATGCCGTAACAGCCGATCAGATCGGTGTCGAAGGCCACCACCTCGTTCTCGCCGATCACCCGCGGCCCGCATTCCTGGAACCACGGGTTGGTGCGCGGCCCGGAGGCGAGGAGGCGGGTCTCGATCCACTCGCCGCCGCGGCGGATGTTCTCGGCATGGAGCACCGCCCAGACCTCGTCCTCGGTGAGCCCCGGGCGGCAGGCCGTGCGCATCGCCGCGACCGAGCGCTCGCAGGCATGCATCGCGCAGCGCATCGCCTTGATCTCGTCGGGGCCCTTCACGGAGCGGGCCTTCTCGGTCAGCTCCTCGCCCTCCATCGCCTCGAAGCCCGCGGCGAGGAGGGCGCGGTAGCCATGGGCGAGGATCTTGTCGACGCCGAGGCGGCGGTTCGCCCCTGCATGGGCGCGCATCACCTCGGCGACCTGGCCGGCGAAGTCGCGCGCGGCGTCCTCGCTGCGGTCGCCGGTGGCGAAATAGAACATCGAGGCGCCCATGCGGACCTCCGAGACCAGCGGGTTGTGGTCGCAGAGGAAGGGCGCGCATTTGTATTCCCACACCACCATATGCCCGTCGGCGCAGACCAGGCAGGCGCGGAACGGGTTGTGGGTGTTCCAGAGCTGCATGTTGGTCGCGTCGGTCGCGTAGCGGATGTTCAGCGGGTCGAAGAGCAGCACGCCCCCCCAGTCGCGCTCGGCGAGATGGGCGACGAGGCGGGCGTGGCGATGGGCGCGCATCGCCGGCAGGTCCGGGCAGTCGAGCCCCGCCGCGGCCCATTCGCCATAGGCGAGCGCGGTCGGGCCGATCTCGATCCGGTCGGGGTCGAGGGGGGTGTTGTCGGGACGCCGTCCCGGGTCGATCTTGCGCTGGCGGGCGTAGGTCTCGGCGCGGCTCTGCTCGTTCATGGGGCGGCCTCCCTGGCTGTCCGGCAAGCGTGGCCCGGCCGGGGCCCCGGGGTCTGTTCGGTTTGCGCCAGGTGGTGTCGCTCGCTGGCGGCTTGACGGCGCGGGCGGCGCGGGCCAGTGCTGGCGCATGAGCGAGATCGACCCGGTGCGGGCGCACTACGAGGCCTATCCCTATCCGGCGCGCGAGCCCTCCGACGAGGCGCGCCGGCTCGTGGAGGGCTCGCCGAGCCACCCGCTCGAGATCGACCACTTCCTCTTCTCCGGCAAGCGGGACTGGACCGCGCCCTTCCGCGCGCTCGTCGCCGGCGGCGGGACGGGGGACGGCCTCGTCATGCTTGCGCAGAAGCTCGCGGAGATCGGCTGCCCGGCGGAGATCGTCTATCTCGATCTCTCCCGGGCGTCCCGGGCGGTCGCCGAAGCGCGGATGGCCGCGCGCGGGCTCGCGGCGCGCTTCGTGACCGGGGATCTGCTCGAGGCGCCGGGGCTCGGGCCCTTCGACTATATCGACTGCTGCGGGGTGCTCCACCATCTGCCGGACCCCGATGCAGGCTTCCTGGCGCTCGCCGGGGCGCTGGCGCCCGGAGGCGGGATCGGGCTCATGGTCTATGCGCCGCATGGGCGGACCGGGGTCTATCCCGTGCAGGCGGCCTTCGGCGCGCTCTTCGCGGGCGATGCGCCGGAGACCCGGCTCGCCCTCGCGCGCCCGGCGCTCGAGGGGCTGCCGGAGACCGCCTGGATCAAGCGCAACCCCTGGCTCGGGGACCATCGCGAGAGCGATGCGGGGTTCTACGACCTGCTCCTTCACGGGCGCGACCGGCCCTATACGGTGACGGAGCTCGACGCGGCGCTGGCGCGGGCGGGGCTCGCGCGCGTCTCCTTCACCGAGCCCGCGCTCTACGACCCCGCCCGCCTGCTGCCGGACGCGCCGGCCTATGCCGAGCGGCTGGCGCGGCTCTCCGAGGGGGAGCGGGCGCAGCTCGCCGAGCATCTCGCCGGCCATATCAAGACCCACACGCTCTATGCCGCGCGGGTCGCGGACGCCCCCCGCGCCATGGCCCGGCCGAGTTCCGCGGCGGCGGTGCCGCATGTTCGCGGGGTGGCGCCCGGCGATCTCTCCCGCTCGGTGGCCGCGGCGGGGCGGATCGCGGCCCGGATCGACGGGGTGGAGATCGCCGCCCCCATGCCGCGGGAGGCGGCGCCGCTCCTGGCGCTGGCCGATGGGCGGGCCTCGCTCGGGGCGATCGCGGGCCGGCTCGGGCTCGACTGGATGGCCTTCCAGGCCGCCTGGGCGCCGGCGCATCGCGCGCTCACCGGGATCAATCGCCTGCATTACAGCCGGGGGGCGCGGCCGTGAGACCCTGGGTGCTCGACCAGTGCCCCTACGCCCCCTTTCTCGAGCCGCGGACGGCGCGCGCGCCGGGGCTGATGCCGCTCGGGGACTTGCCGCTTACGGTGCGCGACGCGGATTTCGCGGCCCAGATGGCGGAGCGGCGGCGGCTGCTCGCGGAGGTGCCGGAGACCGTGCTCGCCTGCCTGGCCGAGGGGGCGGCGCCCGCGGGCGAGCTCGCCCGGCTGCTCGGGCTCGAGGGGGAGGGGCTCGCGGCGCTCCGGGCGATGGGCGCGGCGACGGCGGAGGACTGGTGCCTCCTTCTGCCGGACGCCGCGTCCGGCGAATACCGGCTGGTGGCGGGGCTCCTCTGCTTCCCCTCGCGCTGGTCGCTCGCCGAGAAGCTCGGCCGGCCGATAACGGCGATCCACGCGCCGGTGCCGGACTACGACGCCGAGCTCGCGCGCCGGGTCAACCGGGTCTTCGAGGCGATCCGGCCGGGGCGCGCGCTCTGGCGGGTCAACTGGCTCGTGCATCCGACGGCCGAGCTCCACCTGCCGCTTCGAGAGGGGGAGAAGACGGCCGTGGTGCCCGACCCCTCCGGCACGCTCTATCTGCGCACCGAGCGGCAGACGCTGACCCGGCTCCCCGAGACCGGCGCGGTCGCCTTCGGGATCAAGACGAGCGTCTGCCCGCTCTCGGCGCTGACGCCCGCGGAGGCGGCCGCGCTCGCCCGGGAATACGCGGCTCTGGACGGCGAGACCCTCGCCTACCGCTCCGGCGGCGACCTGCAGGCCCGCGCGCTCGCCCGGCTCGGCGAAATCTCTGGACAGGGGGCGGCCGGGTCTGCATCCTCCCGGTAATTGAACGAGCGTTCACAAGGGGCGCCGGACGGGGGACGCCGGCAGGACGGAGGAGACGCCATGGCCATGACGAAAGAGACCGAGCCCGTGGTGATCGCGGGGGCCGCCCGCACGCCGATGGGCGGCTTCCAGGGCGAGCTTTCGGGGGCGACGGCCTCAGATCTCGGCGCGGTCGCGATCCGGGCCGCGCTCGCGCGGGCGGGCGTCGCGGCCGAGCGGGTGGACGAACTGCTGATGGGCTGCGTGCTGCCCGCGGGGCAGGGCCAGGCGCCGGCGCGCCAGGCGGGCTTCGGCGCGGGGCTGCCGAAGGAGGTCCCGGCGACGACGCTCAACAAGATGTGCGGCTCCGGCATGAAGGCGGTGATGGTGGCGACCGACCAGCTCCGCGCGGGCGAGGGGTCCGTGGTGGTCGCGGGCGGCATGGAGAGCATGACGAACGCCCCCTATCTGCTGCCCAAGATGCGCGGCGGCGCGCGGCTCGGCCATGCGGAGGTGAAGGACCACATGTTCCTCGACGGGCTCGAGGACGCCTACGAGACCGGGCGGCTGATGGGCTCCTTCGCCGAGGACTGCGCCGAGCGCTACCAGCTCACCCGCGAGGCGCAGGACGCCTATGCGATCCGCTCGCTCGAGCGCGCGCGGGCGGCGCAAGGGTCGGGGGCCTTCGAGGCGGAGATCGCGCCGGTGACGATCGGCGGGCGCAAGGGGGAGACGGTGGTCGCCGCCGACGAGCAGCCCCGCACGGCGCGGCCCGACAAGATCCCGAGCCTCAAGCCCGCCTTCAAGCGGGACGGGACGATCACCCCGGCCAACGCCTCCTCGATCTCGGACGGGGCGGCGGCGCTCGTGCTCATGCGCGAGGGCGAGGCGGAGCGGGCGGGCCTCGCGCCCAAGGCGCGGATCCTCGCCCATGCGAGCCATGCGCAGGCGCCCGGCTGGTTCACCACCGCGCCGGTGCCCGCGATCCGGAAGGTGCTGGAGCGGGTCGGCTGGGCGGTCGAGGACGTCGATCTCTGGGAGATCAACGAGGCCTTCGCGGTGGTCCCGATGGCCGCCGAGGTCGAGCTCGGGATCGACCGGGAGACGCTCAACGTTCGCGGCGGGGCCTGCGCGCTCGGCCATCCGACCGGGGCCTCCGGCGCGCGCATCCTGGTGACGCTGCTCGCCGCGCTCGAGGCGACCGGCGGGCGGCGCGGGGTCGCGAGCCTCTGCATCGGCGGGGGCGAGGGGACGGCTGTCGCGATCGAGCGGCTCTGAAGGGGGGCGGGGCGGGCGCCGCGCCCCTATATTGCGGCAAGCGTGCCGCGACCGGTGCGCCTCTGAGATGCAAGGAGACGAGACGATGACGACGACCCTCGCCCGCGCCGCCGCACTCGCCGCCGCGCTCCTGGCCCCGGCCGCGCTCGCGGCGCCCGCCACCTACAAGCTCGATCCGAGCCACACGACGATCGGGTTCCTGGTGGACCATATCGGCTATGCCAAGACCTTCGGGCTCTTTCGCGAGCTCGAGGGGGAGTTCGAGTTCGACCCGGAGGCCAGGACCCTCGGCGATGTCCGGGTGTCGGTGGATGCGGCGAGCGTGTTCACCAACGACGACCGGCGCGACGAGCATGTGCGCAACAAGGACTTCCTCCATGTGGAGTCGCATCCGGAGATCCTCTTCGTCGCGAGCGGGGGCGAGGTGACCGGGGAGAACACCGGCACCGTGACCGGGGATCTGACGATCCTCGGCGTCACCAAGCCGATCACCCTCGAGGTGACGCTCAACAAGATCGGGGAATATCCCTTCGGCCACGAGAAGGAGACCGTCGGCGTCTCGGCGCGGGGGACCGTGGTACGCAGCGAATACGGGATGACCTATGCGCTCGGCGGGCTCGTCGGCGACGAGGTGGATCTGATCATCGAGTTCGAGGCGATCCGGCAGGACTGAGCCGGGGCGCCCGCGAGCGCCCGGGCGGGGGTGTCGGGCTCCCACCCACCCGCCCCCGCCCGCCCCCGCGCGCCGCGCTCCGCGCGATGCGCGGGCCGCGGGGCCCCGGGCTCGGCGGTGGGATGCGGAAAAACCGTCCGGGATGCCTTGTCCCCGGCGGCGATCGCGTCGATGCTCGCCCCCACGGAAAACTTGGCGACGGACGGGGCGCGATGATCTTCACTTCCGACAATGCTGCGGGCGCGGCACCGGAAATCCTGGCGGCCCTCGGGCTCGCCGCCGAGGGGCGCGCGATGCCCTACGGCGCGGATGCGGCGACGGCGCGGGTGGAGGCGCGGCTGCGCGAGCTCTTCGAGGCGCCGGAGGCCCGGGCCTTCCTCGTCGGCACCGGCACGGCGGCGAACGCGCTCGCCCTCGCCTGCCTCTGCCCGCCCTGGGCCACGGTCTACGCCCACGCCGAGTCCCATGTGGAGAAGGACGAATTCGCGGCGCCCGAGTTCTACACCGGCGGCGCGAAGCTCACCCTCGTCGACGGGCCGCACGCCAAGATGCGCGCGGAGCGCCTCGCCGAGCTCGCCCGCCACGGCGGCGCGCGCGGCGTCCACCATGTGCAGAACGGGGCGGTCAGCGTCACCCAGGCGACAGAGCGGGGCGCGCTCTACTCCACCGACGAGATCGCGGGAATCGCCGAGATCGCCCACAGCCGGGGCATGGCGCTGCATATGGACGGCACCCGCTTCGCCAACGCGCTCGCGCGCAGCAACGCCTCGCCGGCGGAGATGAGCTGGAAGGCGGGGGTCGACGTCCTCTGCCTCGGCGCGACGAAATGCGGGGCGCTCGGGGCGGAGGCGGTGATCTTCTTCTCGCCGGAGAAGGCCTGGGAGTTCGAGCTCCGCCGCAAGCGGGGCGGGCATCTCTTCTCCAAGATGCGCTTTCTCGCGGCGCAGATGGAAGCCTGGCTCGCCGACGGGCTGTGGCTGCGCCTCGCGGGCCATGCCAATGCGATGGCCGACCGGCTCGCCGAGGGGATCGCCGCGGCGCCCGGCGCGCGGGTCTTGAACGAGGTGGCGGCCAACATGGTCTTCGCCGAGATCGGCCGCGCGCAGCACCGCCGCCTGCAGGCCGCCGGGGCGCGCTACTATCTCTGGCCCGCGGCGCAGGACGGGGCGGCAGAGGACGGCCCGCCGCTCACGATCCGCCTCGTCTGCAGCCACGAGACCGCGGAGGCGGAGGTCGACGGCTTCCTCGCCGCGCTCGCCGATGCGTGAGATCGCCCCCCTCCCGGCGGCGCTCGACGCCGCGCCCGCCTGCCGGCTCGGCCTCGTCTCGCTGGCCTCCGACCCGGTGGCGGGGGACGAGATCCGCGCGCTCGCGGGCGGGCCGGACCGCGCCGTGCTCGAGGCGCGCATCGCCAATGACGACGCGATCTCCGCGGCGAGCCTGCGCGCGATGGAGGCGCATATCACCGAGGCGGCGGCGCGGCTGCCGGGCGGGCCACCCTATCGCGCGGCGGCCTTTCTGTGCACCTCGGCCTCCATGCTGATCGGCTTCGCCGGCATCGCCGAGCGGATGCGCCGGGCGCTCCCGGGGGCGGAGGTGACCAACCCGATGCAGGCCGCGCTCACCGCGGCGGAGGCCATCGGCGCGCGGCGGATCGGGCTCGTGACCCCCTATGTGGCCGATGTCACCGAGGGGATCGCCGCGGCCTTCGAGGCGCGGGGCGTGCGCATCGCCCGCGCCGCGAGCTTCTTCGAGCCGAACGATTCGCGCGTGGCGCGGATCTCCGCGGCCTCGCTCGAGGCGGCGGCGCGCGCGGTGGCGCCGGGGGCGGAGGCGGTGTTCCTCTCCTGCACGGCACTGCGCACCGCCCGCCACATCGCCGCTATGGAGGCGACGCTCGGCCTGCCGGTGCTGAGCTCCAACCAGGCGGTGGCCTGGGACCTTCTGCGCCTCGCCGGAGAGCCCCCGGCGCCCGGCCCCTGGGGCGCGCTCTTCGCCCGCGCGCCCACCGCGCCCGCGGCCCTCAGCCGATGAATTTCTTCACCGTGAGCTCGAGCTGCAACTCGTTGAAGGGCTTCACGATCCAGCCGGAGGCGCCCGCCTTCTTGCCGGCGCGCATCTTCTCGGCCTGCCCCTCCGTGGTGAGCATCACCATCGGCAGGCCCTGGAAGCGCTCCTCTCCCCGGACCTTCTCGATGAACTCGATCCCGTTCATGTTGGGCATGTTGAGGTCGGTGATCACGAGATCCACCTTGTTCTCCTCCAGCCGGGTGAAGCCCTCGACGCCGTCCTCGGCCTCGAGGATGTCGTAGCCGAGGGGCTCGAGCGCGAATCGCACCATGTCTCGGATGCTGCGGGAGTCGTCGACGGCGAGGATGGTCTTGCTCATGCTTCCTGTCGCTCCGTGGATGGCGGGGATGGGTCAGGCTGGGAGCCCGGCGAGGGCGGCCTCGGCCCGGGGGCCGAAGGCGACGGCCCGGCCCGACCGCTCGGCCGAGACGCGGGCGGCGAGGAGAAGTTGCACCGCGATCGGCAGCGGCGCCTCCCCCTCGGCGATCTCGATTCGCGCAGGCGCGCCGGCGGCGAGGGCGGCCCGCAGCGCCTCCGCCGCCTCCCGCGCCTCCGCGGGGCTCGGGCGGGGGGGAATCACGGCCGCGGGGGTCTCGTTGGTCTCGTCGGTCATCGCGCTCGGCTCCGGGGCTGCATCGGATGCCGGCGAGATAACAATATCTTTGTAAATGCGGGGCTAATCAGGGGGCGACGGGCGGCGTGCGCCAGCGCACCCGCCAGAACCGAGCGCGGCCCCCCGGCCGCCGGCGAAGGATGAAGGTGGCTCGCATGCGTGACCCATTGGAGACTGCGGAAGGCGGCGCCGCGATGGCGACCCGCCTGGGGCCGATCAAGGCGCGGGTGCGCACGGCCTTCGACACGATGTCGGAGACCACGACCACCGTGCCGCGGATGGAGCGGGCGTTGGCCACGCGCCTGCGCGCCCCCCTCGGCAAGCTGATCTCCGCGGGCCAGCTGCGCGACACCTTCGACCAGCGCATCGCCCATCTCGAGGAGGCCTCCGCCCGCGTCGACCGGGCCGAGCCCGAGGTCCGCGCGGCCACCTTCCACGTCGTCTCGCTCCAGCTCGTCGCGCTCTCCCGCCTCCTCGAGGAGACGGCGCAGATCGCCGCCGCGGCCTTCCGCTCCGTGCTCGACCAGGGCGAGCAGCCGCCGGAGGACCTCGCGGAGGAGATCGCCGGCAAGCTCCGCGATCTCGGCCACCGCGGCCTGGCCGCCGCCGCGGCGCTCTCCGCCGCGGCCGAGATTCTCGGCAGCGAGGCCGACGGCCATGCCGCCCGGGTGGAGCGCACGATCCCGGGAGACCGCCTCGCCGCCGCGGATCTCGACTGGATGCTCGCCCTCTACACCATGGACGACGAGCGCCGCGTCCACCGCACCGCCATCGCCCAGGCAGCCGCCGGTCTCTCCTGACCGCTCGGCCCCACAGCCCGTGCGGCCCGACCTCCGGGCGGGGCGCCGGGTGGGCGGG
>CAZNTX010000086.1:0-16213 GCA_964576075.1 uncultured Limibaculum sp.
CCCTAAGGCGCCGATATGCAACAGTCCGTCCGTCGTCAGACGACCCAAACCGCCCGCATATCCCTTCGTCGTTTTCATTTTTCAAAGAGCATGGCCACCTCGGCGGCCCCCGGCGCGGTCGCTTCGTCAGCGCCCCGTCGCCGGTGAGCGCGGTGTATATGGAGATTCGCCGGACCCCGCAACCCCTTTTTCGCAGGCATCGCGAGAATTCTCCTCGCCCCGCGCGAAAACGGACAACCTCATGATTTCCCGAGGAAAAACGGAGCCTCTGCGCCGGAGAGGGCCCGCAGGAAGCCGCGGATGCGTCCGATCTGGCGGCGAAGCCGCTGCCCGCGCCCGGCCACCGCATAGACCGGGACCTTCGCGATCATCCCGACCAGACACACGCCCCGAGACCCGCGCCCGTGCTTCTGCATCAGATAGGCCCGGCTCCAGCCGAAGGAGACGTCCTTGATGCGGCTCGCCCGCGGATCGCCCCCAGAGGAGCGGTCTCCCAGATGCAACACGCGGGCCTCGGGCACGAAGATGATCGGGCGGCGCGCGGCCCGGTAGCGCAGGGCCAGATCGTCGTCCTCGAAATAAAGAAAGATCGCCGGGTCGAAGCCGCCGAAGGCGAGGAAGGGCGCGACGCGGATCAGCATCGCGGCCCCGGAGATCATAGGGATGCAGGCCAGCCCCTCCGGCACCTCGCGCCGGGCGCGGCGGCGCTCGAGGCTCGACTCGTGGCGGAAGAACACCGCGCCGCGCTCGTCGAGCAGCTTCGGCACGAAGAGGTCGCACTCCGGGAAGGCGCGGGCGGCGGCGAGCAGCGCCTCGATCGCCGCGCCGTCGACCGCCACGTCGGGGTTCACCACCAGGGCGAGATCGGTGCGGACCTCGCGCAAGCCCGCCATCACGCCGCGGCCGAAGCCCTCGTTGGCCGGCAGTCGGCGCAGCTCGTAGCCGAGGCCGCGGGCGATCTCCGCGGTGTCGTCGGCGCTCGCATTGTCGACGAGGAGGGTGGGGAGCGCGGCGCTCTGCTCCGCCTGCCAGCGCAGCACCTCGCCCGAATTGTAGGCGACGACGACGCGGGTGAGCTCCTCCGTCATGCCGCCGCCCGCCCGGCGGCTGCGCCCCCGCCCGGCGCCTCGGCGACGACCAGGATCTGCTTGGCGATCAGCCCCTCGAGCCGCCCGGCCGAGAGCGCGATCAGCCACCGGCGCAGATCGCCCGGGCCGTAGCGCGTCGCGCTGCCGGCATGGACGAGGCCGAGCCCGCCCGCGCAGGCGAGCTCCACCGCCGTGTCGCGGGTGAAGAAGCGCAGATGCGTCCGGTCGAGAAGCCCGGCCTCGGTGTAGCGGAAGTCCCCGCGGGCGAGGAGGCGCCAGACGAACTTCCAGTTGCGGATATTGGGCACGGAGAGGAGAAGCCGCCCGCCCGGCGCGAGGAGCGGGCTCACCCGGCGCACCACCTCCCAGGGCCAGGCCAGATGCTCCAGAACGTCGAGGCAGAGCACGAGGTCGAGCGAGGCGGGGGGGATCTCGGCCTCGAGCGCGAGGCCCGCGAGATCGCTCCGCCAGAGCCGGTCGAAGGCGGGGGCGGCGCGCTCGGCGGCGGCGGGGTCGAGCTCGACGCCCCCGGCCCAGGCGATCTCGCGCCCCTCGCGCAGCATCCGCATCGTCGCCCCCGCGCCGCAGCCGAGATCGAGGACACGGGCGCAGCGGACGGGCAGATGGGGCAGGATCTCCGGCCTCGGATGGTCGAAATAGCCGGTCATCTCGGGCGCGCCCGGCCCGCCGGACGGGGCCCCGCCGTCCCGCACGAAGCTCCGGCGCTCAGACGAGGTGGGAGGGTCCGGCTCGGCATCGCGGTCCATCCGGGAGGGATCGGCATCATCGGCGGCGCGCACTATCGCACCGAGGGCGCGGGGCCGCAAGCCGCTCGCGGGCGCGGGCTCAGCCGGGGCTGAAGCTCGGCTCGCGGCGGGCCTCCTGGGAGGGCGGCAGCGGCGCCACCTGCTCGGCGATGTCGGCCGCGAAGCCCGCGCCCGCCTCGGCATAGACGTCGAAGGCGATGTGGCAGCCCGCCTCCTCCAGCGCCTGGCAATCGTCGGAATACCGCGCCATGGCGGCGACGAAGCCCTGGAAGCCCGCGGCGCGGATCTGCTCGAGCGCATACATGTTGGCGTCGTGGTCGGGCATCGCGAGCAGCACCGCGCGGATCGAGGCGGAGGGGCGCACGGCGCGGGCCCAGAAATCGCTGTCCGTCGCGTCGCCATGGACGATGTTCCAGCCGTCGCGCTGGAAGCGCTCGACCTTCTCGCGGTCGGTCTCCACGCCGATCAGCCCGCGCCCGAGCCGCGGCTCCAGATTGCGGTAGACCGCCGAGCCGAGCCGGCCCATGCCGAAGATCACCACCTCCGCATCTCCGATCAGCGGGCGCTGGTCGGACAGCGAGGCGAGCGGCGCCTCGAAGCGGCGCAGGAACCGGTGATGGCGGGCGTAGATCGCATGCGAGACCGCGTTGACCGGGGTGAAGAGCAGGAAGGAGATCGCGAGCGCGAGCGCCAGCACCAGCAGCCACTGCTCCCCGAGCGCCCCCTGCTCCACCGCCACGGAGCCCACGATGAGGCCGAACTCCGAATAAGTCGCGAGCCCGAGCGCGCCGAGCAGCGCCGTGCGCGCCCGGAGCTTCAGCCAGACGAAGATCGCGAAGAAGAGCGCCGCCTTGAGCGGCACGAGCGCGACGGAGACGAGCGCCGTCCCGATCACCTCCCAGGACGGGATGCCGCCGAGGCCGATATTGAGGAAGAAGCCGATCAGGAACACGTCCTTGAAGGAGAGGAGCGCGTCGGAGACCTCGGAGGCCCGCGCGCGCCCGGCCATCAGCATGCCCATGAGCAGCGCGCCGAGATCGGGCTTCAGCCCCACCGCCTTGAAGGAGGCGGCCCCGAGGACGAGCACCGTGAAGAGCCCGAAGAGCGGCAGCAGTTCGTCATGCCCGATCTTCGGCAGCAGCCGGTCGAACACCACCGGCAGCGCCAGCAGAGCGACGAGCGCGAAGGCCCAGATCGAGGGGAGCTGCCCGGTCGAGGCGGTCATGTAGATCACGGCCGCGATGTCCTGGATGATCAGGATGCCGAGCGCGATCTTGCCATGCACCGAGCCGAGCTCGCCCTTCTCCTCGAAGATCTTCACCGTGAAGACCGTGCTCGAGAAGCTGAAGGCGAAGGCGACGAGCACCGCCTCGTCGAGCGTGAGCCCCGCCAGCATGCCGATGCCGAGCGTGCCGACCCCCATCGCCAACGCGCCGATCACGAGCACCGTCGTGCCCATATGCGCGATCGTCGCCACCAGCACCTGCTTCTCGGCGAGCATCTGCGGCTTGAGCTTGAGCCCGATGGTGAAGAGCAGCAGCAGCACCCCGAAATCGGCGATGCGCTGGCCGGCCTCCGTCGGCTCCACCCCGACCTCGGAGAGCACGAAGCCCGCGGCGAGGAAGCCGAGCATCGGCGGCATCGAGATCACCCGCGCCAACATCCCGAAGACGAAGGCGATGGCGAGCGAGACGGAGAGCGAATCGAGCGCGAGAAAATCGTCCATGGCCGGCATCATCCCCGGCCCTGCGCCGCAGCGAAACCCGCAAATCGCGGCGCGGAGCGGAGCGGTTCAGACCGCCGCGGCGCCCCGCCGGCTCGCGCGCCAGGCCTCGTAATCCTCGGCGCTCTCGAAGGCCCGCCAATTCGCCCCGTCGCACAGCTCGAAGGGGCGGTAGGCGGTCTTGTAGCTCATCTTCGGAGAGCCCGCGACCCAGTAGCCGAGATAGACGTGCTCGAGCCCCATCTCGGCGGCGAGGCGCACATGGTCGAGGATCATGAAGGCACCGAGGCTGCGGCGCGGCTCCTCAGGCTCGAAGAAGGAATAGACCATCGACAGCCCGTCGCCGAGGATGTCCGACAGGCAGGCCGCCACCAGCCGGCGCTCCCCGGTCTCGGGATCGGCCCGGGTGTATTCGATCACCGTCGAGTTCACCGGCGTCTCGTCCACCATGGAGGCGTAGTCGAAGGCATCCATGTCCGCCATGCCGCCATCGGCGTGGCGCCGGTCGAGATAGCGGCGGAAGAGGGCGAACTGCGATTCCGTCGCCCAGGCCTCGCAGGGCCGGCGCAGGAGATCGGCGTTCCTGACCAGGATGCGCCTCTGCGTCTTCGAGGGCTGGAACCGCGCCACCGGGATGCGGATCGACATGCAGGCCGAGCAGCCGACGCAGGCCGGGCGATAGATCACCGATTGCGAGCGCCGGAAGCCCCGCGCCGAGAGCGCGTTGTTGACCGCCACCGCGCTCGCCCCTTGCAGAGTCGTGAACACCTTCCGCTCCTCGCGCCCCTCGAGATAGGGGCAGGGCTGGGGCGCGGTCAGGTAGAACTGGGCCTTCAGCGCGGATTCGTGGTGACTCATGCAGGCATCCCTTTCGCTGAGCGATACGATAGGAAAAGCGGGCCTGCTTGTCACCCGCGACGACGCCGCCCAGGGGCCGCCCAGGGGCCGCCCGGCGGCCGCCGGCGCTCAGGCGAACCGGCTGATCCGCTCCACCGCCCGGCGCAGTTCGAGCGGCGCGGCATGGTGGGCCATGTGCCCGACGCCCGGGAGCAGCGTCAGCCTGGCCTGCCGCACCCGCTCGGCCAGCGGCTGGGCGTGATCGTCCCAGTCGATGAAGTCCGCCTGGCCGTGGATGATCTCCACCGGCACCGCCACGTCGCGATACTGCGGCTCCATGCGGCGGAGCGCGATGTTGATGTTCTGCAGATCCTCGCCGTTGGCCCTCAGCGTGCGCTCGCGCAGCGCGAGCGTCGCGCCGACATGCTCGATATAGCCGGGCGGCACCCGCTGCGGGCGGAACACGCGGGAGATGAACTCGCGGATGCCCCCCTCGCGGGCGCGCTCGAGCAGCCGGTCGGTATAGGCCTGGATCAGCACCGCATCGAGCCCGATCGCGCGCACGAGCGTCGCCATCCCGCCATAGGGGATCGTCACGCCCGAGACCGGCACGACCCCCATCGTCTGCCGCGGAAACTCGATCGCCCAGGCCATGGCGAGCGCGCCGCCCCAGCTATGGCCGACGACGATCGGCCGCTCCGCCCCGATCTTCTGCATCGCCGCCTGCAGGACGCGCGCCTGCACCGCCGGATCCCAGCCGTTCACGTCGGGCCGGTCGGAATAGCCGAAGCCGGGCCGATCGACCGCGATCACTCGGAACTTCTCCGCGAGCATCGGCGCGATGTCGAAGGTCCAGTCCCGCAGATTGCCGCTCGCGCCGTGCACGAGGACGACGGGCACGCCCTCGCCCTGCTCCCAGTAATGGACCCGCAGCCCCCAGACCTCGACGAACTTGCCGACCGGGGGATACTCGGCGCGGATCCGCCCCTCGTCGAACGGGATCGGCGAGCTGCAGGCGGCGAGCGCGGCCGCCGAACCTAGAACGAAACTGCGACGTTTCATGGGGCGGCGCCTCCGCCGATTGCCTCCGATGCGCCTCTCAAATGGGCCGCCGCCCCCCCTTGGCAAGCGCCGGGGCCCGGACCCGCCGGATCCTCCACCGCGAAGCGGACGCACCCGCGCCGAGGAACGCGCGCAGGCGCGTGACGAGGCCCGCGAGGCCCGGCGCCCGATCAGCGCCCGATCCGCTCGATGTCGTAGGGCGTCGCCTGATAGACCTCGTTGATCCAGTTGCCGAACAGCAGATGCGCATGGCTGCGCCAGCGGTTCTCCGGCGGCCGGTCCGGATCGTCGCCGGGGTAGTAGTTGGACGGCAGCTGCATCCGCTCCCCGCGCGCCACGTCCCGCCGATACTCCTCGTCGAGCGAGGTCGTGTCGTATTCGATATGGTTGAACATGTAGAGCGCCCGGTGCGCCGGATCCTCGACGAGGCAGGGCCCGGTCTCCGGGCTCGACACGAGCAGCCGCAGGCCCCCTCCCTCCGGCAGCTCCGCCTCGCGGATCTCCGTCCACCGGCTCACGGGGATCGTGAAATCGTCCGAGAACCCCCGCAGATAGGGCGAGGCCGGGGCGAGGTTGCGATGGCGGAAGCAGCCGAAGGCCTTGCGCTCCAGCATGTGCTTCTCCACCCCGTGGAAATGGTGCAGCATCGCCTGCGCCCCCCAGCAGACCGCGAAGACGCTCTGCACATGGGTCTGCGTCCAGTCGAAGACCTCGCGCAGCTCCTCCCAATAGGTCACCGCCTCGAAGGGCAGATGCTCGATCGGCGCGCCGGTCACGATGAAGCCGTCGAAGCGCCGCCCGCGCACCTCCGCGAAGGGCAGGTAGAACGACTCGAGATGCTCTGGCGCCGTGTTCTTGCTCACATGCTCGGTCATCCGCACCAGCGTGAGCTCGATCTGGAGCGGCGTCGCCCCGATCAGCCGGGCGAACTGCGTCTCCGTGCGCACCTTGTTCGGCATCAGATTGAGAAGCGCGATCTGCAGCGGCCGGATGTCCTGGCGCACCGCCGCCTCTTCCGACATCACCATCACCCCCTCGCGCGCGAGGACGTCATGGGCGGGAAGCTCGGCGGGGATCTTGATCGGCATCGGCGGCTCTCTGCGGCTGCGGAACTCCGATCACCTAGTCGAGACCGCGGCGGAGGGGAAGCCCGCCCGCGCAGCGCTTCACATCCCCGACAGCCCGCTCGGGTCGCGCCCCCCGCGCCGCGCGATCGCCGCGGCGACGAGCCGGTCGAAGTCCTCCGCGCTCGTCACGGCCGCGATCTCGGCGGCCTCGACGCTCACCCCCCAGCGCTCGGCCATCCGGTCGTAGAGCGGCACGCGATGGGCGAGCAGGCGCCGGAACCCCCAGGCGACGAAGGCGTCGGGGTCCACCTCGCTCTCCGACAGCCCCCGCTCCGCGCGATAGGCGTCCCAAAGGTGCACGAGGAACTCCTCGGGGTAGTACATCGGCTTCGGCGCCTTCTCGAAGCGCCGGGCGAGCTCCTCCTCCTGCGCCTCGGTGCCCCGGATCTGCACGAGGAGCGTCGCCCCCGCGAGGGTGGAGAGCACCGGATCCTCGGGGTCGTCCGGGTCCACCACCTCGCAGATCGAGCCCCCGGTGTCGCACAGGAAATGCTCGTAGCCGTAGATCTCGCGCGCCTTCTCCACGAAGAGCGGCGTGTCGAGCAGCGCGGCGATCTCCGCCTCCCGATGCTGGCGCTGGCGCTTCAGGTATTCCTCGAAGGGGATGCCGCCCTTCGCCGGGTCGCCCGGCTTGCCGAGATAGGTCGAGAGCGGGGCGAGATTGTCGAAGGCGATGTTGGAGGCGATGTAGATCGAGTCCGACAACAACAGCTCGCGCAAAAACGGCACCCCCATCGCCGCCTTCTTCACGTTGTCGAGGATGTGCTCGCCCATGTATTTGGTGCCGATGCGGTAGTCGACGGAGTAGTGGAACCACCCCGCCTCGGCGCGCAGCAGCGCCGCCATCCGCGTCTTGCCGAGCCCGGACATGCCGAACAGCGCGACCCGCTTGGAGGGCGCGGCGAGATAGGCGTCGGGCGTGGGGTAAAGCAGGCGCGGCATGCGCCCCCCTCTAGCCCCCGCGCGCGGCGCTGCCAAACGGAAATCGCGCCCATGGACGACCCTCTGCAGCGGCGCTCCGCCGCGGACCGCACGCGGCCTTCCGCCCCCCCCGATTCTGGCCTATGGTCCCCATCGCGGGGTGGCGATCGAGCGAGAAGAGGGTCCGATGGGCGAGATGCGTGCGTGGGGAGGCGTCCTGCTGCTGACCGGGTGGATCGCGGGCCTCGCGCCCCCGGCCGCGGCCCAAGAGAGCTTCCGCACGGCGATGGAGTTCCTCGCCCTCGAGGTCGCCGAGGCGCTCTCGATCCGCAGCCTCGGCCGCGCGAGCCCGGCCGACGTCTATGTCCGCCCGCCCTTCGACGAGGTCAACCAGGTCGTCTGCCCGCCGCTCTCGCGCCGCCTCGCCCGCGATCTCCGCTCAGAATTGCCGCGCGCCTTCTCGATCAAGAAGCTCCCCCAGGCCCGCCTCGTGCAGGACGCCGCCATGGGCGAGGGGCGGTATATGCTCAACGTCACCTGGCGCGCGCTGTTCGACGACGAGGCGGTGGAGATCGCCGTCGAGCTCGCCGATCTGACCGGCACCTCCGTCACCACCATGGGCGGCGCGCCCGTGGTCATCCCGATGGGCGAGCTCCGCGGGCCCGAGCGCGAATGCCTCGCCGAGCTCGACGTGATCAACCGCGAGGAGGAGGCCGAGACCACCCTCTTCGTGCACCGCTCGGCCGACGTCTTCTCCGAGGAGATCGGCGTCATCCGTGCCGGCGAGCGCTTCCGCCTGCTCGGCCGCATGCCCTACACCGACGGCGACTGGGCGGTGGTCAAGCTCCTCGGCCCCGAGACCGACGATCCCCTCACCGAGACCGTGGGCTTCGCCTCCGTCCCCCCCACAGAGGGCGAGCGCCGCGCCATCGCCGCGCGCAAGGCCGCCGAGGAGGCCCGCCGCAAGGCCGAGGAGGCCGAAGCCGCCCGCCGCGCCGAAGAGGCGGCCGAGCGCGAGCGGCTGAAGCAGGAGGCCGAGGCCGCCCGCCGCGCCGAGGAAGCCCGCAAACGCGCCGAAGAGGAGGCCCGCAAGCGCGCCGAGGAGGCCGCCCGCGCCGCCGAGGAGGCCCGGAAGCGGGCCGAGGAGGAGGCGCGCCGCAAGGCGGAGGAAGAGGCCCGTCGCCGCGCCGAAGAGGAGGCCCGCCGCAAGGCCGAAGAGGAGGCCCGCCGCGCCGAAGAGGCCCGCCGCCAGGCGGAGGCGGAGGCCCGGCGCCGCGCCGAGGAGATCCGCCGCGAGCGCGAGGAGGAAGCCCGCCGCGCCGAAGAGGAGCGCCGCCGCGCGGAGGAGGCCCGCCGCCGCGCCGAAGAGGCGCGCCGGCGCGAGGAGGAGGACCGCGGCGGCTCCGGCACCCTCCTCGGCAGCTGGCAATGCCAGGGCCGCCAGACCGAACAGGGCGCCACCATCGGCTACAGCTTCCAGATCCAGTTCAACGCCGACGGCAGCTACAGCTACGGCGGCCAGTTCGCCGCCTACAACGCCCAGGGGCAGATGATGGGCTCCCAGCTCATGGGCGAATACGGCTTCTACAGCTTCGACGGCGACACCCTCACGATCAACCCCCAGGGCGGCGTCCCCCAGATGGTCCGCAGCCCCTACCAGCTCGACGTGACCGGGCTTTCCGACGTCGGTTTCTCCATGTTCAACTATGGCAACAATGCCGACTTCACCTGCCAGCGCGCCGGCAACTGACCGGCCCTTGCGCCGCGCGGGGGCGCTCGCGCTCGCCGCCGCCCTCGGGCTCGCCCCCGCGGCTGGCGCGGAGCCGCGCGCGCTCGGCCCCGCCGCGGCGGCGATCGCCTCGGGCGTCGCCGAGGCGATGAGCGTGCACGGCCTCGGGCGCGCCGCCCCCGCCGCGCTCTATGTCCGCCCCCCCTTCGACGGGCGCCACGGCGTCGTCTGCCCCGCGCTCTCCCGCCGCCTCGAACGGGCCGTGCGCGCCGCGCTCCGCCCCGCCCTCGACGCCAAGCGCCTGACCCGCGCCGACGTCGTCCGCCGCCAAGGCACCGGCGCCGGCCAGGCGACGCTCATGCTCTCCTGGCGCGCGGGCCCCAAATCGGTCGAGATCGCCTGGGAACTCGGCGATTTCTCCACCCCGGCCATCGCCGATATCGGCGGGGCCGCGGTCCGGCTCGACCTCGCGGCCCTCGACTCTGCCGACCGCGCCTGCCTCGCGCCCATGCAGGTGCTCAACCGCACGCGCACCGCCGAGGAGACGCTCTACGTCCACCGCGCGCCGGACATCTTCTCCCAGGAGATCGGCGTGATCGAGCCGGGCGAGCGCTTCCGCCTCCTCGGCCGCATGCCCTATGCGGAGGGCGAGTGGGCCGTCGTCCGCCTCCCCGACACGACGGGCCTCGACCGCTACGCCGAGCGCATCGGCTTCGCCACCGTCCCGGGCCTCGACATGCCCCGGCCCGGCCCGGACCCCGAGCGGAACGCCGTGCCCTCCCGCACCCCGCCTCCGGCCCAGGAGATCGAGGTGGTCTCGGGCCGCACGACCCCGGTCTGCGCCGAGGGCGCGCCCCTGAAGGTCCGCGTCGTGCGCCGCGCCTCCGGCTTCGCGCAGGCGGTGCGGTGGATTCCCCCCGGCGCGACCGCCTCGATCGGGGTCGCGGCCGGGGAGACGATCCGCCTCTCGCCCGGCTGCACGCTGCGCTTGGTCCGCACCGCGCGAAAACTCGATTTCATTGCGATCTTCGAAGAATTGCCTTAACTTCCAGAGGCTCACGTTGGGGTGGGCCTGCACTCGAGGAAATTCTACATGAAACGCTCCGCACTACTCGGCGCGACGGTTGCCTTTTGTCTTGGCGCGCCGGCGATCGCTTGCGAGGAATACTATGAAGTCGACAACACCCAAGCGAAGGAATACGTCGCCACGTTGAAGGACCCGGCGGCGGACGAGTTCGACCAGGTGCTCGCCTTCGACACCCTGATCTGCGCCAAGCGCGTCGCGCTCCGCGATATCGCGCTGCGCGCGGCCAGGGCCGCCACGAGCCCGTCCGTCCGGGCCCAGGTGCTGCAGCGCGCGATGTTCAGCCTTCAGCGTGTGGTGGTCAATTTCCGGCCCGAGGAAGGCATGTCCAAGGACGTCGCCGAATTCATCAAGACCACGCCGAGCGTGAGCTTCCCGATCGTCGGCCGCTTCGCCGAGCAAAGCTGCATCTCCGTCCATGGCAAGGACTGCGTGGACAATGCCTTTCAGATCGTCGGGAACAAGGTGCAACTCTATTCGGGCTACAATTACGGGCAATGGAGCGCCGAACTCGTGCTCGGCGACGACGGGCGCCTGACCGGCTGGCTCAAGAACGGCAAGTGGAAGGGGCTCGGCCCGATCCCGGCGGAGATTCTGCTGCAGTGAGGGGCGCGGGGGGCCGCGGAGGCCCCCCTTCCCGGCTCACTCGGCGGCCTTGGCCTGGACCGCGTCGACGGATTTCTGGAGGATCGCCTCGGCCTCGGCCTTGTCGCCCCAGCCGATGACCTTGACCCATTTGCCGGCCTCGAGGTCCTTGTAGTGCTCGAAGAAGTGCTTGATGCGCTCGACGGTCTTCTCGGCGAGGTCGTCGAGGGACTGCACCTTGGCCTGGAACGGGTCGACCTTCTCCACGGGCACGGCGATCAGCTTGTCGTCCATGCCGCCGTCGTCCTCCATCTTCAGCACCCCGATCGGGCGGCAGCGGATCACCGTGCCGGGCGCGAGCGCGAAGTCGCAGATCACGAGCACGTCGGTCGGGTCGCCGTCGTCATGCAGCGTGTTGGGCACGAAGCCGTAGTTGCAGGGGTAGAACATCGGGGTGTTGACGATGCGGTCGACGAAGACCGCGCCCGAGTCCTTGTCGATCTCGTATTTCACGGGGGCGCCGCCGCCCGCGCCGCCAGTGATCTCGATCACGACGTTGATGTCGGAGGGCGGGTTCTTGCCGGCGGGAATGGCGTCGAGGTTCATGGGGATCACCTTCAGCTGGGATGACTTGCCGAAGGGCGGGTAGCACGGCCCGCGCCCCCGGGCGAGACCCGAGGGGCGGGATGGCAAGGGGCGGATCGCCGCGCCGCGGCGCGCTCAGGCGGCGATGGAAGCCTGCAGCAGCGGATAGAGCCCCGCGGCGGTCATCCGGTGATGCGCCGGGATGCGCGCGCCGTCGCCCACCTCGACGCCCGGGTCGATCACCGCGCCCTGCCCGATCCGCGCGCCATGGCCGATGCGCGCCCCGGCGCCGACCACCGCCTCGCGCCCGATGCGGGCGAAATCGCCGATCTGGGCGCGGTCCGACACATGGGCCGAGGGGCCGACCAGCGCACGGATGCCGATCGCCGCATCCGCCCCGATCACCGCGCCGCCCTCGACCACCGCGTGCTGGTTGCAGAAGCTGCGCTCGCCGATCGCGATGGGGGCGAGGCCCACGCCCGCGCCGTCGAGCGTCACCTGCCCGGTGCCGAGCACCATGCCGTAGCCGAGATGCGCGCCGCGTCCGATCACGAGAAGCGGCAGATCACGCATCCAGACCTCGGGCATGAGCGTGAACTCGCAGTCCCCGCGATAGCCGAAGACCCGGAAGAACCAGATCCGGACCGAGGCGTCGGCCCCGATCTCGTCCATGAA
Organism: uncultured Limibaculum sp.; assembly: GCA_964576075.1. GTDB lineage: Bacteria > Pseudomonadota > Alphaproteobacteria > Rhodobacterales > Rhodobacteraceae > Thermohalobaculum. The sequence goes on from CAZNTX010000086.1 coordinate 12,184, forward strand.
CGAGTCGCTCTCGACGACCGGTTCGAGCTCGGCCATGTAGCGACGATAAGCGCGGAACCCCGGATCCCGATCGTCCCGCGGCACGAAGCCCAGCCGAATGCTCTCTCTCGCCGCGATGAAGCTCGCATCACGCTCGAGCCGACTTAAAACACCCACAACTCCCGTGTTGGTCGACATACGCCGTCCTCCTCAAAGGAATTTCCGCCACCCCAAAGGCAATACTGTCTCTAGGGATGAAATGATCCACCGCAATGAGGCAAAAAAAGGTTGGGAGAGACCGTTAAGTTGCCATGAATGCCTCGGGCCTGCCCCATTGGTGCCTTTTTCGGCTCGGTCGGTTTCTGAGAGAAATGTGCCGCTACGGGACAGGTTTCAGGCGGAGACGGCTGCGGCCTCCGCGGCGTCGATCGCGGCGAGGGTGGCGTCCCAGGCGAGGAGGATCGAGGCGTGGCGGTTCTTGTAATCGCGCGCGGGCCGAAGTGATTCGAGGCCCTCGAAAGGCGCGGCGGGGGCAGGCCCGTCCTCCTTGACGAGCGCGCGCAACTGATCGCGCCCCGCCGCGATCTCGGCGCGCGTCCGCCCGATCGCCGCCTGCCCGAGCACCGCCGCGGAGGCCTGGCCGAGGGCGCAGGCCTTCACGTCCTGCGCGAACTCGGCGACCCGGCCGTCCTCGAGCGCGACATCGACCGTCACCGTCGACCCGCAGAGCGGCGAGCGCTTCATCGCGCTGCCGTCGGGCGACTCCAGCCGGCCCGCATGCGGGATCTCCGCCGCGAGCGCCAGAATGCGCTTGGAATAGAGCTTCATCAGATCCTGGTCTGCCGCGCTCATCGCAACTCCTCCCCTCTTACGGCCCTAGATAGCCCCGCGCCCGCCGGGGTAAAAGGGCGCCTCCCGAGCCAAGGAGCCTGCCGATGACCGCCCCCTTCGACCCGGAGACCCTCGCCTACGACGCGCGCGGCCTGATCCCGGCCATTGCCCAGGACCATAGCACGGGCGAGGTGCTGATGATGGCCTGGATGAACGTCGCATCCCTCACCGAGACGCTCGAGACCGGGCGCGTGACCTACTGGTCGCGCTCGCGGGGGCAGCTCTGGCGCAAGGGGGAGAGCTCGGGCCATGTCCAGCGCCTCGTCGAGCTGCGCATCGACTGCGACCGGGACTGCCTGCTGCTCCTCGTGGACCAGACCGGCCCCGCCTGCCACACGAACCGCCGCTCCTGCTTCTACACCGCGCTCCGCGAGGGGCGGGAGGTGGAGATCCTCGCCCCGGAGCGCGCGTGACCGGCCTGCCCCCCTGGCGCGAGCGCTTCGAGCGCGGCGTCCTCGGGCGCCTCGCCCTCGGCCTCGCGGTCGGGGCCGCGGGGGGCGCGCTCGCCCATTGGGCGGAGGTCCCGCTCGCCTGGATGCTGGGCGCGCTCTTCGCCTGCATGGTCGCCTCCCTCGCCGGCGCGCCGGTCGCCGTGCCGCTCTGGCTGCGGGCGAATTTCCTGATCCTGATCGGGCTCTTCCTCGGCGAGAGCTTCGACGGGATCACGCTCGAGGAGCTCGCACGCTGGCCGGTCTCGATCGCCGGGGCCATCCTCTACGGGCCGCTCGCCGGGGGCGCGGCCTACCTCTTCTACCGCTTCGCCGTGCGCCAGCGGGTGATGACGGCGGTCTGCTCGGCGATCCCGGGCGGGCTCACGGCGGTCGTGCTGCTCGCCGAGGCCTTCGGGGGGGACGAGCGGGCGGTCGCGCTGTCGCAGTCGCTCCGGATCGCCATCGTGATCTTCGCCGCCCCCCTGGTCGCCTTCGGCCTGCTCGGCTTCGCGCCGCCGCCCGCCGATATGCTCTCGGCCCGCGCGCTGATCTCCTGGGACGATCTCGCGATCCTCTTGCCCGCGGCCTTCGCCGCGATGTGGGGGCTCGGCGCGCTGGGGCTGCCGATCCCCTTCCTGCTCGGCCCGATCCTCGCGAGCGCGGCGCTGCGGATCGGCGGGGTGGTGGAGGGCGCCCTGCCCCATTGGCTGATCGAGGTGGCGCTCGTCGTCACCGGCTCCGCCATCGGCTGCCGCTTCCATGGCACCCGCCTCGCGCAATGGGCGGGGGTGGCGCTCGCCACCCTCGGGGGGACGGCGGTGCTGATGGCGGTGACGGCCCTGATGGCGGGCGCGGTTTCCGCCTGGACCGGGATCGACTATCTCGCGACGCTCCTCGCCTATGCGCCCGGAGGGGTCGCGGAGATGAGCCTCATCGCGCTCGCCATCGACGCCGATCCGGGCTTCGTCGCGCTCCACCATGTGGTGCGCATCGCCTTCATCCTGGTCGCGCTGCCGATCTTCGCGGCCTGGCTGCACAGAACGCTCGGCGACGACACGCAACCGTCGCCCTCGCCTGCTACCACCGAGCCCCGACCCGGTCGCCGAAGGAGCCCAGAATGACCCGCATCCCCGCCACGCTCGCCCTCGCCCTCGCCGCCGGCCCGGCCTTCGCCGAGTGCGGCGCCTCCGAGGCCGAGATCGCCGCCTATCTCGCGGACTGGACCGCCGCGCGGCCCACCGCCGCGCTCTCCGCCGGCGCGACCCTCGAGGAGGCGCTCTGCACCCAGGAGCGCCTCGTCGCCGCGCTGTCCGAGCGCCTCGGCCCCCGCGTCGGCTGGAAGGCCGGGCTCACCTCGGAGGCAGCCCAGGCCCGCTTCGGCGCTCCCTCCCCGGTCCGCGGCCAGCTCCTGCGCGACATGCTGCTCGAGGACGGCGCCACCGTCCCCGCCGATTTCGGCGCGCGCCCGCTCTTCGAGGCCGATCTGATTCTCGTCGTCGCCGATGCCGCGATCAACCGGGCCGAGACCACCGAGGAGGTCCTCGCCCACATCTCCGAGATCCGGCCGTTCCTCGAGCTCCCCGACATCGCCGTCGCCGAGGGCGAGCCCATCGACGCGGTGACGCTCACCGCCGGCAATGTCGGCGCGCGCCTCGGCGTGGTGGGCGCCGGGATCGACGTCGCCGCCGCCCGCGCCGAGGGGGCCGACCTCCACGCAGCCCTCGCCGAGATGACCGTGACGGTCGAGAGCGCCGAGGGGGTCGAACTCGCCACCGCAGAGGGCCGCGTCGTCCTCGGCCACCCGGCCGCGGCGGTGCTCTGGCTGATGGAGGCCGGCGTGACCCTCGCCGCGGGGGACATGGTCTCGGTCGGCTCCATCGGCCCGCTCCTGCCGATCGCCAAGGCCGAGGGCGCGGCCACCGTCACCTATCGCGGCCTGCCCGGCGCGCCGAGCGTCGGCGTCGTCTTCGCCGAGACCGGCCCCGCCGAGGCCGCCGCCCGCGCGGCCGAGGGGGTCGCCGACGAGGCCGCGGACGCCGCCCGAGAGGCCGCCGAGCAGGCCGAGGAGATCGGCCGCGAGATCGGGGACAGCGCCGCCGAGGCGGTCGAGGACGCGGGCCGCGACCTCGAGGCCGCCGGCGAGGCCGTCCAGGACCTCTTCTCGGGCGACTGACGGCACGCCCTTGCCGCGGCGGGCGGAGCCTGCGAGCATCGCGGCTCCCTGCCCTTGCTCGAGGATCCGCCCATGCCCCGCCTCGCCCTCGCCGCCCTCCTCTGCCTCCTCGCCGCGCTCCCGGCGCGGGGCGAGGACAACCCCATCCTCGCGCGCATGGCCGCCTTCGCCGCCGCCTACAACGCCGCCGATGCCGAGGCCGTCGCCGCCTTCTACACCCCCGACGGCGCCCTCCTCCCCCCGCGCGCGGCTCCCCGCGTCGGCCGCGCGGCCATCGCCGCGCATTACGCCGCCGCCTTCCAGGCCGGCGTCGGCAACCTGCGCTACGAGGTGAAGGAGATCCGCGCCCACGGCCCCACCACGGCCGTCGAGATCGGCGAGACCCTCGTGAGCCAAGGCGACGCGACCATCCACGGCCGCTATCTCCATGTCTGGACGCTGACCGACGGCGCCTGGCTCCTCAGCCGCGACATCTACCACGTCCTCGGCACCCGCTGAGCCCGCCCCACGGGGCCGGGGCGCGCGCCCGCCCTCGCCTGGGGGGAAGGCCACCGGT
>CAZNTX010000087.1:0-16158 GCA_964576075.1 uncultured Limibaculum sp.
CCCCCACACGCCCCTCCTGCGCGCCAAAATCCGGTTGATAGAAGCGTTCAGCTCGGCCGAACCCAGCCCGCCGTCAGCGCCGCGATCTCCGCGCTCGAGGCGGAGCTCGGATTCCCCCTGTTCGAGCGCCAGAAGCGCCGGCTCGTGCCCCGCCCCGAGGCGCGCTATTTCCTGGAGGAGGCCGAGGCCGTGCTCGACCGGCTCGCCCGCTCCTCCCAGACGATGCGCGAGATCGGCGGGCTCAGGCAGGGCGTGCTGCGCATCGCCAGCATGCCGGCGGCTGCGAGCTTCCTCGTCCCCGGCCTCCTCTCCGACTTCCTCGCGGACAAGCCAGAGGTCACCGCCTCGATGATGCTGAGGAGCTCGACCGTCGTCGTCGACTGGATCGCCTCGCAGCAATACGACATCGGCGTGGCCGAGACGCCGGAGCCGCGCAGCTCCCTCGCGATGCGGGTGCACGACATGGCCTGCGTCTGCGCGCTCCGCGCCGACGACCCGCTCGCGGCGCGCCGCGCGATCACGCCGGAGGACCTGCGCGAGGCGGACATGGCCGCGCTCTACCCGGACCATCCGACGAACCGCGCAACCCGGCGCGCCTTCGAGGACGCAGGCGTCCCCTTCCGCCAGCGTTTCGAGTTCCAGACCTTTCTCCCGGCCCTCGAGGTGGTGCGCAACGGCCTCTGCCGCCTCGTCACCGACCCGATCAGCGCCGCGAGCTTCGAGCGCAGCATCCGCGGCGGGGAGGACCTGGCCTTCCGCCCCTTCCTGCCCGAGGTGCCCTATTCGGTTGCGATCCTGACCCCGGCGCACCGGCCGAATTCCCGTCTCGCCGAGCGCTTCATCGAGCGCCTCGACACCGCCATGGCCGGCTTCGCCCTGCAGCGCGCCGACCCGGTTCGCGCAGCCGCCGAGCCCGACGGGGGCGGCGGCGGGCGGCCCTAGGCGGGGGTGCCGTCGATCCTGTCGATCCAGACCCGGAAGCCCGCGAGGCTGTGCAGGCCGAAGCTGTGGGTCAGCGGCACGTCCGCGGCGTCGCGCCCCCGCGCGATCAGCACGCGGCCGAAGCGGATGTCGTTGTTGCGCGGGTCGAACGCCCACCACTCCCCGCCGAGATAGACCTCCATCCAGGCGGCGAAATCCATCGGCGGATAGGGCGGGGGCTGGCCGACATCGCTGACATAGCCGGTGCAGTAGCGCGCCGGGATGTTGAGCGCACGGCAGAAGGCGATGGCGAGATGGGCGAAGTCGCGGCAGACACCCTGCCGCTCGGCATGCGCCTCGGCGGCGGTGCGGGTCGCGCGGGCCTGCTCGTAGCCGAAGGCGATGTGGCGGTGCACGTAATCGCAGACGGCCTTCACCCGGGCCCATCCGGTCGGTGTCGCGCCGAAGAGCGCCCAGGCGGTCTCGGACAGCACGTCGCTCTCGCAATAGCGGCTCGGCAGGAGATAGACGAGCGTCTCCGCGGGCAGGGTCTCCACCGGGTGTTGCTCGGCCTGGAGGCCCACCGGATCGGAGAGCCCGGCGTCGCGGAGGATGCCGTCCGTGCCGGCCGTGAACCGCCCCGGCGGCGCCACCAGCCGGGTGCACCAGTTGCCGAAGCTGTCCCGGTAGCTCTCGATCGGCACCGAGGGGTCGGTGACGATCAGGTCCGGCCGCTCGAGATCGCTCGCGCGGGAATAGTGGACGTTGAGCAGCAGGATCATCGGCGTCGGCTGCGGCAGATCGTAGGAGATGCTGCAGCCGAAATGCAGGCGCATCGCCGAGGCCCCGAGGCTCATGCGGCGACGCGGCGGCGCGGGCGGCGCCGGCGCGGCGCGCGGGCGCCATCGGCCTCGGCCCCGGGCGCGCGCGCCGGGCCGGGCTTCGGCGCGCTCCCGCGGCCCTTCGCGCCGCCGGGGGCGAGGCGGAGCCCCGTCAGCTTCTCGATGGCGGCGAGCTTGTCGCGCTCCTCCTCGGCGCAGAGCGCGATGGCGGTCCCGGTCGCGCCGTTGCGCCCGGTGCGGCCGATGCGGTGGACATAGGCCTCCGGCTCGTCGGGCATCTCGTATTGCACCACATGGCTGATCCCCGGCACGTCGATCCCGCGGGAGGCGATGTCGGAGGCGACGAGCACCCGGAGCCGGCCCGTGCGGAAGTCGGTCAGCACCCGCTGGCGGGCGTTCTGCGACTTGTTGCCATGGATCGCCCCGGCGGCGATGCCGTCCTTGCCGAGATTCTCGACCACGCGGTCGGCGCCCCGCTTGGTGCGGGTGAAGACGATGCAGCGATCCGTCTCCGGATGCGAGAGGATCTCGGCGAGGCGGGCGCGCTTGTCGGCGCGGGAGACGAGCTCGACGCTCTGGCGGATCTCCGGCGCCGTCTGCCCGGAGCGGGCGACCTCGACGCTGACCGGGTCTTTGAGGAGCCCCGCGGCCAGGGCGGCCACGCTCTCCGGCATGGTCGCGGAGAACAGCGCGGTGCGCCGGCGGGGATGCAGCGTCGCCGCGATCGCGCGGACCTGCTTGGAGAAGCCGAGATCGAGCATCCGGTCGGCCTCGTCGAGCACGAGGATCTTGCTCTCGTCGAAGCGGACATGGCCGGCCTGCATCAGATCGGTCAGCCGCCCCGGCGTCGCGATCAGGATGTCGACGCCGCGCCCGAGCGCGCGGATCTGCGCGCCGCGGGCCATGCCGCCGAGGACGAGGAGGGTCGAGATCCGGATGCCGCCGGCGAGGCGGCGCGCGGTCTCCTCGATCTGCACGGCGAGCTCGCGGGTCGGTGCGAGGACGAGGCAGCGCGCCGTGTTGGCCCGCGGCCGCCCGGTCATGCCGGCGATTTCCTGCAGCACCGGGAGCATGAAGGCGGCGGTCTTGCCGCTGCCGGTCTCGGCGAGGGCGAGGACGTCGCGGCCCTCGATCTGCGGCGGGATCGCCTTCGCCTGAATCGGCGAGGGCGTGGCGAACGCGGCGCGCGCGAGGGCGTCGCGGAGGGGGGCGATGAGGCCGAGCCCCATCCAAGCATCTTGTGTCAGAGTATGTTCCTTCGCCGGGGGCGCGCCGCTCTCGGGCTGGCGCCTCGGCCCCTCGGCCTCCGTGTCGGCCCCAGGCGCAACTGGCGGCGACGTGTCTCTCGGGCGACGCTGCGGGCCCGGCCGGCGAGGGCCGCGATCCACCTGCGCAGTCGCTCGTCCGCGGCGTGCCCGTCGGACAGAGGGTATGTGGCGCAAAACGGACGAAACCGCAAGCGCTGCACCGCGGAAAGATGCGCTTCCGCCCAGCGGAAGAACCCGGGCCGGCGGTGGACACCGCGGCGCGACCCCGGCATTCTATTGACGTTGACCCTATGCGACCCCGCTGCCCTGCCGCGCCAAACCAGCCCGGGTCGACCCATGCGCAGGCACCAGACGGCAGCGGGCGCCACGCACCGAAGGACCCCCCGGCATGACCGACACCTCCGCGGGCCGCGCCCGCACCGCCCGTCCGATCGTCGCGAAACTTGCGGAGGACGCTCGCGCCGGCCGGCTCGACCGCCGCGAATTCCTCGCGCTCGCCAGCACCTTCGGCGCCTCGGCCGCGGCGGCCTATGCGATGATCGGCCTGCCACGCCCGGCCGTGGCCGAAGAGACCCCGCGCCGCGGCGGGCGGCTGCGCGTGGGCATGCGCGTCATGCCGCTCGACGACCCGCGCAAGTTCGACTGGCCGGAGATGGCCAATGTCGCGCGCCAGTTCTGCGAGACGCTCGTGCGCTGGGAGCCGGACTTCACCTTCTCCGGCCGTCTCCTGGAGCACTGGGAGGTGTCGGACGACGCGCGCACCTACACGCTCAAGATCCGCGAGGGCGTCACCTGGACCAATGGCGACGCCTTCGGCGTCGAGGACGTGCTGGTCAATTTCCGCCGCTGGTGCGACACCACGGCCGAGGGCAACTCGATGGCCAACAGCATGGCGAGCCTGATCGACCCGGATACCGGCCAGATCGCCGAGGGGGTGCTCGAGCCCGTGGACGACCTGACGCTGCGCCTCAACCTGCCGCAGCCGGACATCTCCCTGATCGCCGCGATGTCGGACTATCCCGCGCTCATCGTCCATCGCAACTTCGACGGCCCGCTCGTCGACGCGCCGATCGGCACCGGCCCGTTCGAGCTCGTCGAGCTCTCCGTCGGCGACCGGGCGGTGGTCAGGCGGCGCGCCTCGGGTGCCTGGTGGGGCGGCGAGGCGCTGCTCGACGAGGTGGAGTTCATCGATCTCGGCACGGACTCGGCCGCGACCATCTCCGCCTTCGAGGCGGGGGACATCCACGTCAACGACGAGAGCCCGGCCGACCAGCTCGCCCTCCTCGACAGCCTCGAGCTGGAGCGTAAGGAGAAGGAGACGGCGCAGACCATCGTCGCGCGGATGAACGTCACCACCGAGCCCTATTCGGACGTCGCCGTGCGCCGCGCGATCCAGCTCCTCGTGCGCAACGACATCGTCATGCAGCTCGGCATCGACGGCCATGGGCTGCTCGGGGAGAACCACCATGTGGGCCCGATGCACCCGGAATATGCCGAGCTCCCGAAGCCGGAGCACGACCCCGAGCGCGGCCTCGCCATGCTCGCCGAGGCGGGGCAGTCGGAGACCGAGTTCGAGCTGATCTCGATCGACGGGGACTGGCAGCGCACCACCATGGACGCCGTCGGCGCCCAGCTCCGCCAGGCCGGGCTCACGGTGAAGCGCACGGTGGTCCCGGGCGGCACCTTCTGGAACAACTGGACGAAGTATCCCTTCTCGGTCACCGATTGGGGCGGCCGCCCGCTCGGGGTCCAGGTGCTCGCGCTCGCCTACCGCTCCGGCGGCGCCTGGAACGAGACGGGCTTCGCCGATCCGGAGTTCGACGCGGCCCTCGACGAGGCGCTGGCGATCTACGACGCCGACGCCCGGCGCGTGGTCATGGAGCGGCTCGAGCGCATCCTCCGCGAGAGCGGCATCATCATCCAGCCCTTCTGGCGCAAGATGTTCCTCCACCATGTGCCGGAGCTGCGCGGCTACGAACGCCACCAGTCCCGCGAGATGCATCTCGAGCGCGCCTGGCTCGCCGGCTGACAGCGCGATCGGCGGGGGGCGGCGCCGCGGGCCGCCGCTTCCCGCCGGGCCGACGGCCAGACGCTCGCCCGGGGGCGCCGCGCGCCAAACTTCCGACTATTCTTCGGAGATTACCGCCGCAAATGGCTGGCTCCGGCGGTAGGATTCGAACCTACGACCAGCGGATTAACAGTCCGATGCTCTACCACTGAGCTACGCCGGATCGCGCCATTCGCTGCGGTGGGCGGGCTATAGCAAAGCCCATGGAGTGCGTCCAGGGCTTTCCACGTTCCGGCGGGGGCGCGCCTCCGCACCCCCGCGCGGGGCGGTCACTGTGCCGCCATGGGCGCCTCGCCGCCGAACTCGCGCGTGGCCTCCAGCGCCGCCTGGGCGACCATCCGGCCGAGGAGCGGCAGCCGGTCCTGCCCGACGCGGGCCGAGGGGCCGGAGACCGAGATCGCCGCCACGGCCTGGCCCATCTCGTCGAACACCGGTGCGGCGACGCAGCGCAGGCCGAGGGCGTGCTCCTCGTCGTCGATCGCATAGCCCACCTCGCGGACCTCCTCGAGCGCCTTGGCGAGGGTCTCGCGGCGGGTGATGGTCAGATCCGTCACCCCCGGCAGCGCGGCGCGCGAGAGGATCGCGGCGCGGCGGCCGGGATCCATATGCGCGAGCAGCGCCTTGCCGGCGCCGGAGGCGTGCAGCATCACCCGCCCGCCGACCCCGGTGATCGCGCGCATGGCGTGGCGTGATTCGATCTGGCCGATGCAGACCACCTCGCCGTCGCTCTCGACGAAGAGATTGGCCGTCTCGCCGGTGGTTTCCATCAGCCGGGCGAGGAACGGGCGCGCGATCCCCAGCTTGTCGCGCGCGCGGGCGAAGGCGGCGCCGACATAGAAGGCGGCGACGCCGATGCGCCAAACGCCGGCCTGCGGATCGGGCCGGACGAATCGCTCCGCCTCCAGCGTGGTGAGAAGGCGGTGAGTGGTGGACGGCGGGAGGCCGGCGGCCTCCGACACCTCGGTGAGCGAAAGGCCGACCGGATGCTCCGCCAGGTGCCGAAGCAGCGAGAGCGCTCGCGTGAGCGAGCGGACCTGCCCGGCGGTGCGCGCTTTCTCGTCCTTCATAAGGTTTTGTCCCCATACGACATTTGATGAGGAGGTAGTCCGCGGTGGGCGAGGTCAACTGCGCGAACGAGATCGACGGGACATACCGCGGCCTTAACCCTGCGTTTACCATGTTGGGGCTAAACCGGAGTCACCGAGCGGGACGATACGGCTGAAGGATGCGGATCACCCCCCCGTTCTCACACCCGTCCGAGGTCGGAGGGTCGCGCTCGGTAGCCCCAATACCCCGAAACGGGTATGCGCCGCCCCAGCTAAAATGGCTGGGGCGGCGTCGCGCCAAGGGTCGGATTTGCAGGGGCCTAGCGGAAAGCCGCGCCGCGCCCCTGGCGCCACGGCAGGCGCTATGCGCGCCCGGCGTCTCGGATCGGCAGCGCCCGGTCCTCGGCCCCGAGCGTTTGGGGGAGGGCGCTGTGGGGGCCTCATTATGAGGGCCTCTGTGTCTCGCGGAGGCGGCGCCCGGCGCTGGGCGTTTGGCGAAGGCGCTATGAGCCGCTCGGTGTCTCGCGGGAACTGCAGCCGGTCCCGAGCGCCTTCGCAGGCCGCGCGCGGGCTCCGGTGTGCTGGGCAATGCCGCGATCCTGCGGCGGGCACCGCGCCATAGTGCGGCGGGGCACAGGCCGCCAGACGACGGCTCTGCCGCGGACGGTCCCGTCCGCATCTATGCGTCCTCTCCGGCCCGGAGAGCAGGCGCGCCACCAAACCTGACGGGGACGCCCGGTCGGCGCCGGGGCCGAAGTCCCGCCTCCTCGGGCGAGGCGCAGCCGGCGCGGTGCCGCCGCTGCGCACCGCCCGAAGCCCCGGGGCCGGAGCGGGCGCGCCCGATCGGGCCCGGCGGTCAATGCGCCTTGCGGGCCCAGGCGTCGCGCTTGCGGTAGAGGGTGGAGGGGCTGACGTCGAGGAGCCGGGCGGCCTTGGGGATCGAGCCCTGGCAGGCCTCGATCGTCGCCTCGATGAAGCGGCGTTCCATCTCCGCCAGCGACAGGCCGACGAGGGTCGAGAGCGCCGCGTCGGGGCTCTCTGGCGCCGGGGCGCTCGCCTCGCTCGCGGACGGGGCGCCGCGGGCGGTGCCGGCCTCCGCCCCCGCCGCGACGAGCACCGGGGGCAGCATCTCCTCGGTCACCACCTCGCCGTCGTTCAACACCACGATGTTGCGCAGGATGTTCTGCAATTCGCGCACATTGCCCGGCCAGCTATAGGCCAGGAAGGCCGCGCGGACCCGCTCCGACAACCGGCGGAAGCGCCGGCCCTCCTCCTCGGCGAAGCGCTGCAGCAGCACCTCGGCGATGGCGATGACGTCCTCGCCGCGCTCGCTCAGCGCTGGCAGCACGATCGGGACCACATGGAGGCGGTAATAGAGATCCTCGCGGAAGCGCCCGGCGCGAACCTCCTCGGCCGGGTCGCGATTGGTGGCGCAGACGATGCGGACGTCCACCTTCTGCGCCTCCGTCGCGCCGACGGGCTGGATCATGGAGGTCTGCAGGAACCGCAGGAGCTTCGTTTGCAGGGCGAGGTCCATCTCGCAGATCTCGTCGAGGAACAGCGTGCCGCCATCCGCCACCGCGGCGGCGCCGCGCTTGTCGGTCAGCGCGCCGGTGAAGGAGCCGCGCAGATGGCCGAAGAGCTCGGATTCCAGGAGATCGCGCGGGATCGCCCCGCAATTGACGGGCACGAAGGGGCCCTTCCGGCGCACCGAGAGGTCGTGGATCGCCTGCGCGCAGATCTCCTTGCCGGTGCCGCTCTCGCCGGTGATGAAGACCGTCGCGGTGGAGCGCGCGATCGACTGCACCATGGCGTAGATCCGCCGCATCGGCTCGGAGCCGCCGATGAAGCCGTGGAAGCTCGTCGCCTCGCTCGGATCGGGCGCCTGGGGGCCGTCCGTGGCCGTCTCCTCGCCGAGGAGGGTGAGCGCGTTCTCCACCGCCCCGATCAGGCGGCGCTCGTCGAAGGGTTTGACGAGGAAGTCGAACGCCCCCTCGCGCATCGCCTCGACGGCGCGGTTGATGGAGCCGTTGGCGGTGATGACGACGACCTTGACGCCCTGATCCTCCGCATGGATCCGGCGCAGCACCGCGAGCCCGTCCTGATCCGGCAGGACGAGGTCCAGAAGGACGATCCGCGGTTTGATCCGCTCGTATGTCGCGAGCGCGCTCCGCGCGTCGAAGGCGCATTCGACCTTGAAGCCGGCCTTCTTCAGATAGGCTTCGTAGAGGCTGGAGAGCGAGCGCGTGTCCTCCACCAGCAGAACTGGATCGGAGCGGCGCAATGGCATCGGAAACCCTACACTTTGGAACGTATGAACGCGCGAAGCAGATCGATCTCGGAAATCACCACCCGGCCGAGCCGCTCCATTTCGGCATAATCCCCTGTATGAGCGGCAGAATTAAGGCATTGGGCGTCGTTCTGGAGTTTGACCGCCCCCATCGAGCCCGCCACTGCGACGAGAATATGCGTCGCCTCGCGGAGCGGCTGGGTCTCGCGCCCGGGCAAGGCGGCGGCGATCCGCTGGCGCACGTCGAGGACGTCGCGGTCCATCTTCCGCAGAAGCTCGGCGATGGCCGCGGGGCCGATGGAACGGGAGAGCTGCTCGAAGATGCGCGCGTCGATGCCGGCCTCGCTCGGGGAGGGGGCGGGCGGGCGGTCTGCGGGCGCCTCGCGGGCGGGGGCGGGGCCGCCGCGGCGGCGGCGCGCGACGATGTCGAGGATGTCGCGCCCGAGGCCCTCGATGGAGAGGATCGGCTTGGCGATCACGCCGTCGGCGCCCGCCTCGTCGATCGCTGCCCGGTGCTCGCGCATCACATAGGCCGTGAGCGCGATGAGCGGCATGTCGCGCTGCGGCGCGGGGCCGGAGCGGATGCGCCGGATGACCTCGGTGCCGTCCATCCGCGGCATCTCGATGTCGATCAGCGCGAGGTCGAAGGGCCGTTCCAGAGCGAGCTCGAGCGCGGCGACCCCGTCCTCGGCGAGGGTCGCCTCCGCCCCGAGGCTCGCGAGCATCTGCGCCGCGACCATCTGGTTGGTCGGATTGTCCTCCGCGAGGAGGATGTGCATCCCGCTCAGGCTCATGCTCGCCTCCGTGCGGCCGCAGGCGCCGCCTCCCTAGAATAGGATGCGGCGCCGCGACCCGGAAGGGGTCGGCGACCCTGGGTCAGCGTGGCAGGCCGCCGAGCGCTGCGCGGATCTCCTCGAGCACCGCCGGGTCCTCGATGGTGGCGGGGGGGCGCACCTCCTGCCCGTCGGCGATCTGCACCATGGTCCGGCGCAGGATCTTGCCCGAGCGGGTCTTCGGCAGGCGGTCGACCACCACGGCGGATTTGAAGGCGGCGACGGGGCCGATCTCCTCGCGCACCCGCACGACGCATTCCTGCACGATCTCCTCATGCGGCCGGTTGCAGCCGGAATTCAGGCAGAGGAAGCCGAGCGGGGTCTGCCCCTTCAGCTCGTCATGCACGCCGATGACCGCGCATTCCGCCACATCCGGATGGCCCGCGAGCACCTCCTCCATGGCGCCGGTGGAGAGGCGGTGGCCGGCGACGTTGATGACGTCGTCGGTGCGGGCCATGATGTAGAGATAGCCGTCCTCGTCGATCAGCCCGGCATCGCCGGTCTCGTAGAAGCCGGGGAAGGCGTCGAGATAGCTCTTCTTGAAGCGGTCGTCGGCGTTCCAGAGGGTCGGCAGGGTGCCCGGGGGGAGCGGCAGGGCGATCGCGATGGAGCCGAGGGTGTTGGGGCCGACGGGGCGCCCGCCCTCGTCGAGGATCTGCACGTCGTAGCCCGGCATCGCGACGGTGGGGCTGCCGGCCTTCACCGGCAGGGGCTCGATCCCCATCGGATTGGCGGCGATGGCGTAGCCGGTCTCGGTCTGCCACCAGTGGTCGATCACCGGGACCTGGAGCTGGTCGGCGGCCCAGTTAAGCGTGTCCGGATCGCAGCGCTCGCCGGCGAAGAACAGGATCTTCAGCGAGGGCATGTGGTATTTCTTGACGAACTCGCCCTTGGGGTCGGCGCGCTTGATGGCGCGGAAGGCGGTCGGCGCGGTGAAGAAGGACTTCACCCCGTGCTCCTGGATCACCCGCCAGAAGGTGCCGGCATCCGGCGTGCCGACCGGCTTGCCCTCGAAGACGAGGGTGGTGCAGCCCGCCAGCAGCGGCCCGTAGACGATGTAGGAGTGGCCGACCACCCAGCCGACATCGGAGGCGGCCCAATAGACGTCGCCCGGCTCGACGTCGTAGATGTTCTTCATCGTCCAGAGGAGCGCCACCATGTGCCCTGCATTCGGGCGGACGACGCCCTTGGGCTGGCCGGTGGTGCCGGAGGTGTAGAGGATGTAGAGCGGGTCGGCCCCGCCCACCTCGGCGCAGGGGGCGGGCTCTGCGCCCTCCTGGAAGGCGTGCCACTCGTGGTCGCGCCCCTCGATCAGCGCGGCCGGCTCCTGCTCGCGCTGGAAGATCACGCAGAATTCGGGCTTGCTCGTCGCCTGCTCGATGGCCGCGTCGACGAGGGGCTTGTAGTGCACCACGCGGCCCGGCTCGAGCCCGCAGGAGGCGGCGACGATCGCCTTCGGCGCGCAATCGTCGATCCGCACCGCGAGCTCGTGCGCCGCGAAGCCGCCGAAGACCACCGAGTGGATCGCGCCGAGCCGGGCGCAGGCGAGCATGGCCACCAGCGCCTCGGGGACCATCGGCATGTAGATCACCACCCGGTCGCCCTTCCCGACCCCCTTGGCCGCGAGCGCGCCGGCGAGGCGGGAGACCCGGTCGAGCAGCTCGGCATAGGTGACGACCTGCTGGGTGCCGGTGATCGGGCTGTCGTGGATGATCGCGGGCTGCTCGCCCCGGCCGGCGGCGACATGGCGGTCCACCGCGTTGTGGCAGGTGTTGCAGCTTCCGTCGGCGAACCAGCGATAGAAGGGTGGCGTCGTGTCGTCGAGCGCCTTGGTGGGCGGGGTCGTCCAGTCGACCGCCTTGGCGGCCTCCATCCAGAACCCCTCCGGATCCGCCTTCCAGGCCTCGTAGACCTCGCGATAGCGCGCCATTCCTGTTCTCCCGATCCTTGTCGTTCGTTCTCGATTACCGCCTGGCGGAAGCCCCGGCAACGCGCCCGCCCTGCGACTCGGTGGGCCCCCTCAGGCGTATTTCTGAACCGGGGTGCCGGCGAGGGCGGCGATGTTGAGCAGGCCGCGGGCGGTGATCGAGGGGCTGACGATATGTGCCTTGTTGCCCATCCCCATCAGGATCGGTCCGATCTCGAGCCCGCCGGCGAGCTGCTTGAGGATGTTGCGCGAGCCGGAGGCCGCGTCGACGCTCGCGAAGATCAGGCAGTTGGCGGGCCCGGTCAGCCGCGCGTTCGGCATGATCCGGCGCAACAGCTCCGGGTCGAGCGCGTGGTCGGCATGCATCTCGCCGTCGAACTCGAAATCCACCCCGCGCATCTCCAGGATCTCGAGCGCCGCCCGCATCGTGCGGCCCGACTGGGTGTCGAGATTGCCGAAGACCGAGTGCGACAAGAGCGCGACCCGCGGCTCGATCCCGAAGCGGCGGATGTGCCGCGCCGCGCCGACGGCGGTCTCGGCGATCTGCTCGGGCGTGGGCTCTGGGTGGACCTGGCTGTCGGCGATGAAGATCACCCCCTGTTCGAGGATCACCGTCGAGAGCGCGCCGACGGGCCTCAGCCGCCCGCCCTTGCCGTCCGGCAGCCCCGAGAGGATCTGGTCGACATAGTTCAGATGCCAGAGGTAATGGCCGAAGGTGCCGCAAATCAGGCTCTCCGCCTCGCCGCGGCGGACCATGATCGCGCCGATCGCGGTGGTGTTGGTGCGCAGGATCGTGCGGGCGAGTTCCGGCGTGATGCCGCGGCGCTGCATGATCGTGTGGTATTCCGACCAATAGTCCTTGTAGCGCGGGTCGTCCTCGGGGTCGCAGATCTCGACGTCGCGGCCGATCGTGAGCTCGATGCCGGCGCGCTCGATCCGGGTCTGGATCACCCTCTGGCGCCCGATCAGGACCGGCCGGTCCACCCCTTCCTGCAGCATCGACTGCGCGGCGTGGAGCACGCGCATGTCCTCGCCCTCCGCGAAGACGATCCGCCGATGCGACGAGCGCGCCGCCTCGAACACCGGTTTCATGATGAGCCCGGTGCGGAACACCGAGGCGTCGAGCGCCTCGCGGTAGTCCTCGACGCTCTCGAGTGGCTTGCGGGCGTGGCCGGTCTCCATCGCGCTCTGGGCCACGGCGCTCGCGACCTGGCCGAGGAGGCGGGGGTCGAAGGGCTTGGGGATCAGATAGTCCCGCCCGAACACCATGCGCTCGCCGCTATAAACCGCCGCGGTCTCGGCGGTGGCGGATTTGCGCGCGAGCCCGGCGATCGCCTCGGCGCAGGCGATCTTCATCTCCTCGGTGATCTGCGTCGCCTGCACGTCGAGCGCGCCGCGGAAGATGAAGGGGAAGCAGAGGACGTTGTTGACCTGGTTGGGATAGTCCGACCGCCCGGTGGCGACGATGGCGTCGGGGCGCACGGCCTTGGCCGCGTCGGGCCAGATCTCGGGGGTGGGGTTGGCGAGGGCGAAGATGATCGGGTCGGCGGCCATCGCCTCGACCATCTCCGGCTTGAGCACCCCCCCGGCCGAGAGGCCGAGGAACAGGTCCGCCCCCGCGATCTCGGCCTCGAGCGGCCCGGCCTCCGGGGCTTGCGCGTAGCCCGCCTTGGTCGCGTCGAGATCGGTGCGGGCGGTGTGGACGAGCCCGTCGATGTCGTAGAGGAAGACGTTCTCGCGGCGCAGCCCGAGATGGCAGAGCAGGTTGAGGCAGGCGATCCCCGCCGCGCCGCCGCCCGTGGAGACGAGCTTGACGTCCTCGAGCGCCTTGCCGGCGATCTTGAGCGCGTTGACCGCGGCGGCGGCGACCACGATGGCGGTGCCGTGCTGGTCGTCGTGAAAGACGGGGATGCCCATGCGCTCCTTGCAGATCCGCTCCACCTCGAAGCAGGCCGGCGCGCCGATGTCCTCGAGGTTCACCGCGCCGAAGGTTGGCTCCAGCGCCACGACGATCTCGGCGAGCTTGACCGGGTCGGTCTCGTTCACCTCGATGTCGAACCCGTCGATATTGGCGAACTTCTTGAAGAGCGCGACCTTGCCCTCCATCACCGGCTTGGAGGCCGCCGCCCCGATATTGCCGAGGCCGAGGACCGCGGTGCCGTTGGAGATCACCGCGACGCGGTTGGCCTTGCCGGTGTAGCGGAAGGCGAGGTCCGGGCTCTCCTTGATCGCGAGGCAGGCATCGGCGACGCCGGGCGAATAGGCGAGCGAGAGGTCGCGCTGCGTCGCCATCGGCTTGGTGATGCGGATCGCGAGCTTTCCCGGGCTCGGCTCCGCGTGATAGGCGAGCGCCGCCTCCTTCAGGGCGTCGTCCTTGGCCTGGCTCATCGCTCCCCCCTTGCGATCCTCTGCTCTGACGGAGCGCGATCCTAACCCGCGGGCGCGCCGGTGCGGTAGGGGGCCAGAAGGGCTGCGACGGTGCGGTGCGCGGGCGTCTCGAGGCCGGCCTCCGCCCCGAGACGGGCGACGGCGCCGGAGAGCCAGTCGATCTCGAGCGGCTTGCCCGCCGCGAGATCGTGGGCGAGGGAGGCGCGCATGGCGCCGGGCAGCCCCTCGGAGGCGGTCATCTGGGCGGCTTTCGCCTCCGCCCCGAGATCGACCCCGCGCGCCGCGGCGAGGGCGAGCGCCTCGTCGATCAGCCGCTCGAGCAGGGCGCGCAGCTCGGGCGTCGCGAGCACGGTGGCGATGTCGGCCCGCGCGCCCGCGGTGACCGCCGAGAAGGCCGAGAGGCCGACGAACTTGCGCCAGAGATCGGCGCGGACATCCGCGCAGTCGGGCGCCGTGATCCCCGCATCCCGGAGCAGGGCGAGAAGCTCGGGCACCGGCGCCCGGTCCTGCCGCCCGTCGAGCGTGCCGATGGTGAAGCTCGCCCAGGGGGTCACCTTGCGCACCCGCCCGGGCGCCTCGATGACCGCCGAGATGCGGGCGATGCCGGCGAGCGCGCGCGCGGGCCCGAAGGCCGCGGCGAGCCTCTCCGGCCCCTCCACGCCGTTGAGGAGCGAGAGCGCATGGCCGCCGTCCGAGAGGATCGGGCGGGCGGCCTCGATCGCGCCGTCGAGGTCCTGGCCCTTGACGGCGAAAACCGCGAGATCGGCCGGGCCGAGGTCTTCCCCCCGGTCCGAGGCCGCGGCGGGGCGGAGGGTCTCCTCCCCGGAATGGTCGTCGGCGAGGGTCAGCCCCCGCTCGCGGATGGCCGCGAGATGCGCCCCGCGGGCGAGCACCGCCACCGCGTGCCCCGCCGCGATCAGCCGATGCGCCAGATACCCCCCGACGCCGCCCGCGCCGACGACGGCGACGCGGAGGCTCATTCGGCTGCCTGGGGCGTGCGGGCCTCGCGGATCAGGCGGAGGATCTTGGCGGCGGCCTCGGGGATGTTGGTGCCGGGGCCGAAGATCGCCTTGACGCCTTTCGAGGTGAGGAACTCGTAGTCCTGCGAGGGGATCACCCCGCCGCAGATCACCAGGATGTCGTCCGCCCCCTGCGCGCGGAGCGCCTCGATCAGCGCGGGCGCGAGGGTGCGGTGGCCGGCCGCCTGAGAGGAGACGCCGACGACGTGGACGTCGTTGTCGATCGCGTCCTGCGCGGCCTCCTCGGGGGTCTGGAAGAGCGGGCCGACATCGACGTCGAAGCCGATATCGGCGAAGGCGGTGGCGATCACCTTGGCGCCGCGGTCGTGCCCGTCCTGGCCCATCTTGACGACGAGCATGCGGGGGCGGCGGCCCTCCTCCTCGGCGAAGGCCTCGACATCGGCCTGGATCTTCTCGAAGCCGTCGTCGCCCTCGTAGGCCTTGCCGTAGACGCCGGAGAGGGTGCGAATCTCGGCGCGGTGGCGGTCGAAGACGGTCTCCATGGCCGCCGAGATCTCGCCGACGGTGGCGCGCACGCGGGCGGCCTCGACGGCGGCCTCGAGGAGGTTGCCGCCGCCGCGCGCCGTCTCCTCGAGCCTCTTCAGGCTCTCCTCGACGGCGGCCTGGTCGCGCTCCGCGCGAATGCGCTCGAGCTTGGCGATCTGGGCGTCGCGGACGCGGGCGTTGTCGATCTCGAGGATGTCGATATGGGGCTCCTCGTCGAGGCGGTACTTGTTGACGCCGACGATCACCTGATCGCCGCGGTCGACCTCCGCCTGCCAGCGCGCCGCGCTCTCCTCGATGCGTAGCTTGGGCATGCCGGAGGCGACGGCCTCTGTCATGCCGCCCATCCCGTCGATCTCCTCGATCAGCGCCCAGGCCTCGCGGCAGAGATCGTCGGTCAGTTTCTCGACGTAATAGCTCCCGGCGAGGGGGTCGACGACCTTGGTCACCCCGGTCTCGTGCTGCAGGATGAGCTGGGTGTTGCGGGCGATGCGGGCGGAGAACTCCGTCGGCAGCGCGATCGCCTCGTCGAAGCTGTTGGTGTGGAGCGACTGGGTGCCGCCGAGGACCGCGGCGAGCGCCTCGTAGGCGGTGCGCACGACGTTGTTGTAGGGGTCCTGCTCGGCGAGCGACACGCCCGAGGTCTGACAATGGGTGCGCAGCATCAGGCTCTTGGGGTCCTTCGGCTCGAACTCCGACATGATCCGGGCCCAGAGCGTGCGCGCGGCGCGGAGCTTGGCCACCTCCATGAAGAAGTTCATCCCGATGGCGAAGAAGAAGGACAGCCGCCCGGCGAAGCGGTCGACATCCATGCCGCGGGCGAGCGCGGTCTTCACGTATTCCTTGCCGTCGGCCAGCGTGAAGGCGAGCTCCTGCACCAGGTTCGCCCCGGCCTCCTGCATGTGGTAGCCGCTGATCGAGATCGAGTTGAAGCGCGGCATCTCGTTCGCGGTGTATTCGATGATGTCCGCGATGATCCGCATCGAGGGCTCGGGCGGGTAGATGTAGGTGTTGCGGACCATGAACTCCTTGAGGATGTCGTTCTGGATGGT
>CAZNTX010000088.1:0-15798 GCA_964576075.1 uncultured Limibaculum sp.
GCCGCCACCCCGCGCGCCTTGCGCGCGGGGTGGCGGCGGGGGTGGGGGTGGGCATGGACGGGCGCGGGGCGTGCCGGCGTCAGCCGGGGCGTCCTGCGGGCGGAAGGTGGAACCGGCCTCGCCGCCGGGGGTGACGGCCGGGGGGCTCGGCGCTATCCTTCCCATCAGGCCGCAAGGAGACCTGCCATGACGCATCCCAACAATCCCATCCTCCCCGTCAAGATCCTGCCGGGCTGGCTGGTCGTGATCGCCTTCCTCGGGGCGTTCGCCATCTTCCTGCTCGTGCAGGCGACGCTGTCCGACGGCGCCGGCCGGCAGGCGACGATCGACATGCCCCCGGGCATCCCCGCGATCGACCCCGATCAGGTGAACTACCCGCCCGCCAACCGGACCCAGGCCGATTTCCTGGTGCCCGAGGGCAAGCTGCCCGCGGGGTCCATGCCGGCCTCCGAGGAGGGCTGAGCCCTTCCCCGCGCAGCGCCTAGGCGGCCCTTCCGCAATGGCCGCGAGGCCGGGGCGCAGGTTGGGTGGATCTCGGCCCATCGGGCGCGGTCGGCTCGGCTGGCCGCCACGCCCGACGCCGGGACACACGCGGCGACTGGAGAGGGTGCCGCCGCCCCCGCACCGGCCCGGTCGAGACCGGGCGACCGGGGTGGCGGTCGCCAGCCGTCTCGCGACGCCAGGTAGGAGCTGAGGCATAGGGCTCCGCCCACACCCATGCGGCAAGTGCTCGACTGGCCGACGGCGACACAGCGGCCGGCCTCGTCCCGGGGATGCCCTGGACAGGCGGAGTTTGGCGGGGCGGCTCCCAGCGTCCCCACAGCCCCAGCGGCCCCCGGCTCTTGCCCAGGGGGCCGTTCTCCGAGATCGCGGCGGGACTCCCCCATCCGCTATGTCCCGGTTTCGGAGGCGGCGGAGACCGGCTCCGCGGTCGGTCCGCGGCCGCTGTGCCTCCGGGTGGGTGCAGCCGGGGGCCGGTCGCGGCGCTCGGCCGCTCCTGCGCGTCTCGACTCGCGGGGCCTCTATCCCTACTTTCGCATCAGCGAATTCCGGAGGGCCCCGTCCATGTCGCACAACCCGATCCGCCCCTGGCGCAACATCGACCGGCGCGCGTGCCGGAAGATCCATGTCGGCTCCGTCCCGGTGGGCGGCGACGCGCCGATCTCCGTGCAGACGATGACCAACACGCTCACCTCCGACGCCAAGGCGACGCTCGAGCAGATCGAGCGCTGCGCCGAGGCGGGGGCGGACATCGTGCGCGTCAGCGTGCCCGACGAGGACAGCTCCGCCGCGATGCACGAGATCTGCAAGCATGCCTCGGTTCCGATCGTCGCGGACATCCACTTCCACTACAAGCGCGGCATCGAGAGCGCGGAAGCCGGGGCCGCCTGCCTCAGGATCAATCCGGGCAACATCGGCTCGGAGGACCGCGTCAAGGAGGTGATCCGCGCCGCCAAGGATCATGGCTGCTCGATCCGCATCGGCGTCAATGCCGGGAGCCTCGAGAAGCACCTCCTCGAGAAATACGGCGAGCCCTGCCCCGACGCGATGGTCGAGAGCGGGCTCGAGCACATCAAGATCCTGCAGGACAACGACTTCCACGAGTTCAAGATCTCCTGCAAGGCCTCCGATGTCTTCCTCGCCGCCGCGGCCTATCAGCAGATCGCCGAGGCGACGGACTGCCCGATCCATCTCGGCATCACCGAGGCGGGGGGGCTGACCTCGGGCACGATCAAGTCCGCCATCGGCCTCGGACAGCTCCTGTGGATGGGGATCGGCGACACCATGCGGGTCTCGCTCTCCGCCGATCCGGTCGAGGAGGTGAAGGTCGGCTTCGAGATCCTGAAGTCGCTGGGGCTGCGCCACCGCGGCGTGAACATCATCTCCTGCCCCTCCTGCGCCCGGCAGGGCTTCGACGTCATCAAGACGGTGGAGAAGCTCGAGGAGCGGCTCGAGCACATCAAGACGCCGATGTCGCTCTCGATCATCGGCTGCGTGGTCAACGGCCCCGGCGAGGCGCTGATGACCGATGTGGGATTCACCGGCGGCGGCGCCGGGCGGGGCATGGTCTATCTCGCCGGCAAGCAGAGCCACACCATGTCGAACGATCAGATGATCGACCATATCGTCGAGCAGGTGGAGAAGAAGGCGGCGGAGATCGAGGCCGAGAAGGCCGCGGAGGCGGCCGCCGAGGGCTCGGAGAAGACCGCCGCCGAGTGAGCCTCAGCCCCGCCTGAGCGCGAGCGCCATCGCATCCCCGGTCGGATCCGACGGAATCCCGGCGATCGGTCGGCCGTCGGCGTCTGCGCCGACAAGGCGGAGAATGCTCAGGAAGTCGAGCCGCGCGCCGGGAGCCGTGTCGGCCCGAATTGAGATTCGGCCCCGGTCTGCGGTCGCGTCGCCGGACGCGGCGGAGGTCACGGCGACGAGCCCGGAGGGCGCCGTCAGCCTCGGGGTCTGGAAAGCGGCGCCTGGTCCGGGACCGGGGCTCGGGTGGCGGCCCGGCGCCGGGAGGCTAGGTTTTCGCCACGGGAGGCTGCGATGGCGCTGTTTCACGACAAATGGCCCTGGCGGAGGGATGCCGAGGGGCGGACGGTGATGGAGCTCGTGCCGCGCTGGCTCAGGGTCTCGCTCGGGCTCCTGATCCTCGCGGTGGCGGGAGGGATGATGGCGATCTGGACGGTGGGGCACGACCCGGCGCGCTGGCATGTCGACCCGCTGACGGCGGAGCGCACGGGCAAGCCGAACGACTATCTGGTGGCCCCGGCGGGACGGGCGGCGGCGTCGGTCGACCGGGTCTTCGCGCCGGTCGGCGAGAGCCCGGAGGCGCTGATGGCGCGGTTTCATGCCGTCGCCATGGAGGCGCCGCGCGTCGAGGTGGTGGCGGGCGCGCCGGAGGAAGGCTGGGTGAGCTATGTGCAGCGCTCGGCGGTCTTCGGCTTTCCCGACTACGTCTCGGTGAAGGCGGTGCCGGTGGAGGGCGGGGCGGCGCTCGCGATCTGGTCGCGCGCACGCTACGGGCATTCGGATCTGGGGGTGAACGCGGCGCGGGTGGAGCGCTGGCTCGCGGCGATGGGGGAGGGCGTCTGAGGGGCGCGCAGCCCTCGGTCTCGTGGCGCCAGATGACGAGATTGCGCGCTTTCTCGCAGCGCGAGGTCACCTGGCGGGAGCCGATCTGGAGGCAGGCGGTCTCGCCGACCTCGACGCGGTTGCCGCGGCTGTCGGTGCAGTAGCACTCGGGATAGGCGTGGCCGGCTTTCGGCTTCGGCAGGACTGTGCCGTCCGTCACGGGGATCGGGGCGGGGTCGGCCAGGGCGAGGCCCGAGACGAGGGCGAGGCCGGCCGCTAGGGGGAAGTGCAGATCTCTCATGCCATCAACCTAGCCGAGCGGCGGTCGCTTCGCAATTTCGACGTTGCCGCCGCTCAGCCCTCGGCGGGGGCGGTGGCGCGGCGCCAGGCGGCCCAGTCCTCCGGCGTGTCGAGATCGGTGACGGCGGCGCGGGCGGGCAGCGCCACCTCGGCGACGAACTCGCCGTGCTCGGCCAGGATCTCGCGGGCGCCGCGGTCGCCGGAGAGGGCGGCGAGGGGCTCGAAGAAGCGCCGGCCGAAGAGGACCGGGTGGCCGGGCGTGCCGTCGGCGGCGGTGGCGCGGACTATGGCGCGGCCTTCGCCGGGGTCGAAGGCGGCGATCAGGCGGTCGATCTCCGCCGCGCCGATCTCGGGCATGTCGGCGAGGAGGAGGAGGACGGCGTCGGCATCGGGCCGGATAGCGGCGAGGCCGGCGGCGATGGAGGCGCCCATGCCCTCGGCGGCGCGGGGGTTGACCACCGCGGTCGCGGCGAGCCCCGAGATGGCGGCGGCGCGGGCCGGGGCGTCCGGGGGGAGGACGACGAGGGTCTCGTCCGCCCCGCTCGCGAGCGCCGCGGCGGCGGTGCGGGCGAGGAGGGGGCGGTCCTCGACGGTCTCCAGCAGCTTGTCGGTCCCGCGCATGCGGCGCGCGGCGCCGGCGGCGAGGACGAGGGCGGAGACCACCGGCCGGCGCGGCGCCGCATCGGCCCCCCCGCCGGCGCGGGGGGCGGGGCGTGCGGGGATCTCCTTCAGCAGCCCGCCGACGCCCATGCGGGCGATTTCGCCGCCCGCCACCTTGCGGCCGTGGGCGAGGCGTTCGAGCACCCAGTCGGCGCCGTTGAGCTTGGGCGAGCGGGCGCAGCCCGGCAGGCCGATCACCGGGCGGGCGGCAGTCTCCGGTCCGATCTCGCCGAGGAAGAGGAGGTTGCCGGGGTCGACGGGCATGCCGAAGCGGGAGAGCCGCCCGCCCGCGGCGCGGAGGCCGGCGGGGCCCACATCGGCGCGGTCGGAGGTGGCGGAGGCGGTGAGGATCAGCACCATCTCGCCGGGCGCCTCGGCGATGGCGGCGGCGACGGCGGCCGTCTCGTGGGGGACGACGCGCTCGGCGGCGAGCTCCATGCCGAGGGCGGCGAGGCGGGCGCGGATCGCCTGCGCGCCCTTCTCGAGCGCCTTGTCGGACATGCCCGGCGTCCGGGTGAGCAGCAGCGCGGCCGAGCGCCGGGCGAGGGGCGCGACGCGGAGCATGCCCGCCCGGGCGATCCGCTCGGCCTCGGCGACCGCTGCGGCGGGGGCGGCGTAGGGGATGATCTTGACCGTCGCCACCATCTGGCGCGGGGCGACCCGGGCGGCGTCCTCGAGGGTGGCGAGCGTCACCGATTCGTCGATGGCGTTGAGCGCGTCCACCGCCTCGGCCGAGACCGCGACGAGCCCGGGCCCCGCGGCGAAGAGATTGACCCGGCCTGTGAAGGGGGCCGAGACGGTGAGGCCGAGGGCGGCCGGATCGGGCGCGATGGCCTCGGCGATTCGCGCGGCGGCGGCGTCCTCGGCGACGTCGTCGGGCCCGAGGCGCGCGGCGATCACGCTTTCGTGTCCTGCGGCGGCGAGCCGGTCGAGATCGCTCGCGGAGAGCCTCCGGCCCTTCTTGAGCCGCCCGTCCGGGAGCGCCACGGAATGGGCGAGAACCGCGCCCCCGGCTTCGGCGAGGGGGAGGGGGCCGAACCTCACGCGGCCGCCTCCGCCGCGCGGCGCCCGGGCCGGGTCTCCGGCCGGCGCAGCCGCTCGGTCATCTCGGCGAGCACGGCGAGGGCGATCTCCGCCGGCGTGCGCGCCCCGATATCGAGGCCGACGGGGGCGTCGATCCGGGCGATCTCGCGCTCGGAGAGCCCGGCCTCGCCGAGCCGGGACATGCGCTTGGCATGGGTCCGGGTCGAGCCGAGGGCGCCGATATAGAAGGCGTCGGAGCGGAGCGCGACGCGCAGGGCCGGATCGTCGAGCTTGGGGTCGTGGGTGAGCAGTACGACGCCCGTGCGGATGTCGAGCCCGTGCGCCTCGAGGGCGGCGTCCGGCCAGTCATGCACCAGCCGTTCGCCGGGGAAGCGCTCGGGCGAGGCGAAGGCCTCTCGCGGGTCGATCACGGTCACGTCGTAGCCCGCCTCCCGCGCCATCCGGCAGAGCGGCTGCGCGATATGCACCCCGCCGACCACGGCGAGGCGGAGCGGCGGGGTGTGGACGGTCAGGAAGCGCAGCGGATCCTCCGCGTCGAAGCCCGAGCGGTCGGCATCGAAGCGCTCCGGCAGATCGCCATAGCCGAGCAGGCGGTGCGCGAGCCCATCGATCCGGCAGATCTCGCCCTCCGGGGCATGCGGGAGCCGCGTCTCGACGGCCGCAGGCCGGCGCGCGGCCCGGGATGCGACGAGCTCTGCGAGGAGCCCCTCCCCGAGCGCAGCGCCCACAGGCTCGACGAGCACCCGGATGCGCCCGCCGCAGGCGAGGCCCACGGCGAAGGCGTCGTCGTCGGAGACGCCGAATTCCATCACCCGCGCAGCCCCGTCGCCGATCGCCTCGAGCGCCTCGGCGACCACGGCCCCCTCGACGCAGCCGCCGGAGACCGAGCCCGCGATCTCCGCCTCCCCCGAGACCGCGAGCTGGGCGCCGACCGGGCGCGGCGCCGATCCCCAGGTCTCGACGACGGTGGCGAGCGCGGCGCCCCGGCCCTCGCGGTGCCAGGCGAGCGCGGTCTCGGGGATGCGGTCGTGCTCGGCTCGGGTCATGCGTCTCCTCCGGCTTCGGGGGCGATCTGGCGGGCCGCGGCGGGCGGCGCAAGGGGGTGTGGTTGACTCTTGCCACAGCTTCGCCCAACTTATTGATCCGGTGGCGTCGGAGCAATTCTCCCCTTTGTCCGCGGTATTGCGTGAAGCGGGTGCGTGTCGAGAGGTGGCGGGGCCATGTCGGCGCCGGCTCGGCCCATGGAGAGGTGAGAGGTGGATCAGAGCTTCGCAGTCGTCCTGCCCCTTCGCAAGAAGGTTCGCATCGACCCTGGCGACCTGATCAGGGAGCTGCGTCTTCTCGTGGAGGAGACGGGAGCGACCGTGCGCATGGACCCGCGGATGATGCACCAGCAGCCCGCGCGCTCGGGCCTGCTCGGCGGCCTCGGCTTCGGCAGCGCCGCGCCCGAGACCGTGGCCTTCGAGCTCGACGGCGTGCGCCTGCGCGTGTCGCTCCACGGCGAGCCCTTCGCCGACAAGCTGGAGATGGGCCGCTTCGTCAACCCGGTGATGTGGGAGCACGGTCTCGGCGAGTTCACCGACCACCGCGCCTATTTCAAGATCTACGAGGCCGGGATCGAGGGCGAGGAGGGCCCGGACGCCACCTTCGACCGCGCCGCCGCCGTCACGGCGACCGCCTCGGTCGTCGCCCGGCTCACCGAGCCCGTCGGCGCGATCTGGCTGACCGCGCGCAACTCGGTCCCGATGCGCGCCTTCGGCGCTGCGCTCGAGCAGCTCAAGGAGGGCGCCGCGCCGCTCTCCTTCTGGCTGCGCTGGCACGTCATCGCCCCGGGCGAGATGGAGGACTTCCATTCCGGCATCGTCACCGGCGGGCTCGCCGCGTTTACGGGGCGGGAGATCATGGCCAAGCCCTCGAAGACCGAGACCCGGGTGATGATCGACCACGCCTTCGAGCTCGCCCGCCGCATGATCGACGAGAAGCTCGCCATTTCCGACAATCAGACGGTCGAGGGCGAGGGCGGCGCCAAGCTGCGCGCCCGCTTCGGCGGCCGGAACCGCAAGGGCGACATGCCGGTCTGCGAGATCGCGCTGGTGCAGCCCGCCTCTGGCGCCCCCGGCGCCGCGCGCGGGGCGAGCGCCCGGGAGCCCGGCGAGGGGCATTTCTCCGAGCCCGTCCGGATCGAGCCCGGGGAGATCGCGGCCGAGCCGCCGATCCGCCCGGATGGCGAAGACGGTCCCCCCCGCGCCGCCGCCGCCGGGTCGGCCGGTCCCGCCCCCGAGGCCGGCCCCGCCGATCCGCGCCCCCGCACCGCCTCGGCGAGCGGCGGCCGGCGCGTGATCCGCCTCGCCCCCGGACCCTCCCGCCCCCGCGGCTGACCAGCACCCGGGCCCGGGCGCGCCTGCGAGCCGCCTCGCCCCGCAGCGCGTCCGCCCCATCCGCTCGGCTTGGTGCCTGGCCGCGATGCGGACAGTCCGACGATGCCGCTCGCGTCCGACACCCGGGCCTCCCGAGAGCCTCCGTCGGCTCTCCGACGCTGTCCCGGCCACCGGACCCGGCAACCGCCCGCGACCCGGGCCGCCTGGCTGCCGAAGGCCGGTCTCAGGGCGTCCACCGCTTGCCCGAGGGCGGTGCTCCAATCAGTGCCTCCGTCCCCTGACCAGAGCCTCCCGAGCATTCGTTTCCGCCTGTGCAGGCCACCGGCAGAACGCCCCGGGCCCCCGCGAGTCCCCAAAGGGCGGGGGCCGGGGCGCGTCTCGGCCACCGGCCCAGCCTGCCGTGCCCGGCGGCCCGCGAACGCACCCCTCTGACCCTGCCCGATCTCGGGCCGGGGAGGCCCGCCGCGGTGGGCGGCCGCCCCTGCCGAGCCGCCCGGCGTCATCCGGTCCCCCGCGGCTGTCGCTTTCCCCTCGCGACGGCCGCATGGTCGCCCGTCCGCCGCGCCCGGCATCGGGAGTGCCGGGCCTGGACCGGCCCCCCCGTTTCATGCGCGACAGCCCTCCGCTCAGCGAAGGCGCGCCGCGGGCTCGCACGCCGATCCCATCGCGGCGGCGAGGCCGGCCCGCGATCCGGCCAGCGGAGAGGGGCTTCGCTTCGCGTTGGACCGTCGCGCCCGCGCGGGGCCGACGCCCATCGGAACGACCGTCTGACCTGCCCAAGCGAGGGCGCGGCACGTCTCGCAGTCGGCCGGAGGCCACTGGGGAACCGCGGGCGCTCGGACCATCGGAGCGGCGTCGGCAGGGGCCTGTCCTGGCGGGGTCGGAGGGGCGGGCGGGCGCACCGGGGTCCGGCCGGCCTCTCCGGGGGCGGCAGGGGGCGCGCCCGGGGCTCTGTGCGCGGCCTGGGGAAGGGTCTCCTGCTCGCAGAGGCGGCGCGGCCTTGCATGGGCCGGCGCGGGCTTGCATCCTGGCCCGGTTGGGGGAAGGAACCGGATGCGGGCGGGCGGGTCCGGTCCCCGCGCCCGGAGGAGGCTTGCATGGACGGCGGAAACGGCCGGCAGCCGCGGGATCCGCGCGGGAGGGCGCTCGTGGCCGGCGGCGGCATCGGCGGGCTCGCCGCGGCGCTCGCGCTTGCGCGCGCCGGCTGGGAGACGGAGGTCTTCGAGCGCGCCGAGCGCTTCGGCGAGGTCGGGGCGGGGCTGCAGATGAGCCCCAATGCCTGCCGCGTGCTGCGCTGGCTCGGGGTGTTCGACCGGGTCCGCGCCGAGGCCTTCCAGCCTGCCGCGGCGCAGATGCGCGACGGGGCGACCGGGCAGCCGATCTACCGCGTCGCCCTCGGCGAGGCGGCGGAGCATCGTTGGGGCGCGCCCTATCTCCACGTCCACCGGGCCGATCTCCATGCCGCGCTCCGGGAGGCCGCGGAGGCCGCCGGCGTGCGGCTTCACACCGGCGCGCGGGCCGAGAGCTTCGGCAACCGCTCGGAGAGCGTGCGGCTCAAGCTCGCCGATGGGAGTGTGCACACGGGCGAGCTCCTGATCGCGGCGGACGGCATCCGCTCGGCGCTGCGCACTTGCCTGAACGGGCCGGAGGCCCCGGATTTCACCGGCCAGATCGCCTGGCGCGGGACGATCCCGGCGGAGCGGCTGCGGGAGGGGCTCGTCGCCCCCGAGGCGACCGTCTGGGCCGGGCCCGGGCGGCATGTGGTGACCTACTATCTCCGCGGCGGGCGGCTCGTGAACGTCGTGGCGGTGGAGGAGGTCGCCGAGGGGCAGGCGGAGGACTGGCAGACCGCGGGCGACCCCGCCCGCCTTCGCGCCGCCTTCGACGGCTGGCACGACGACGTGACCGCGCTCATCGAGGCGCTCGACGAGCCCTTCGTCTGGGGGCTCTACGAGCGGCCGGAACAGGTGCGCTGGTGCGAAGGGCGGGCGGCGCTCCTCGGCGATGCGGCCCATGCGATGCTCCCTTTCATGGCGCAGGGGGCGGCGATGGCGCTCGAGGACGTCGCGGTGCTGATGCGCGCGCTCGCCACCAAGGGCGGGATCGCCGAGGCGCTGCTCGACTACGAGGAGCGGCGCTGGAAGCGGGTGACGAAGGTGCAGAGCCAGAGCCGGTCTAACGGGATGCTGTTCCACAAGCGCACCGAGCTCGGCCGGCTGTTCTCCTGGGCGCCGATCGCGGCGATCACCTGGCTCGCCCCGGGCATCGCCGCGGCGCAACTCGACTGGCTCTACGGCCACGACGTGACCGAGGATCTGGCGTGAGCCCGGACGGCGTGGCGCCCGGTCCCTGGGCCGAGGGGATCGCCACCGCGCCCTTCTGGCACGAGGCCGCGCCGCCGGAGCCGCCCTCCGGCGCCCGGCCGCCGGAGCGGGTGGAGGTCGCCGTCGTCGGCGCGGGCTACACCGGGCTCTCCTGCGCGCTGGCCCTCGCCGAGGCGGGGCGCTCCGTCGCCGTGCTGGAGGCCGGCAGCCCCGGCGCGGGGGCCTCGACGCGCAACGGCGGCATGATCGGCTGGGGGCACAAGGCGCGCCTCGCCGGCCTCGCCAAACGCTACGGCGCGGGGCCGGCGCGGGAGATGCTAGCCGAGGCGCAGGCCTCCCTCGCCTGGACCGAGGCGCTGATCGAGCGGCTGCCCGGAGACAGCCTGCACCGGCGCACCGGGCGCTATCTCGGCGCAGGCTCCCGGCTCCATTTCGAGCGGCTGGCGCGCTGGGCCGAGACGGAGGCGCCGGGGCTCGGGATGGAGGTTCGCGTCGTCCCCGAGGCCGAGCAGGGGGGCGAGATCGCGACCGGGCTCTACAAGGGCGGCCTTCTCTTCCCGCGCCACGGGCTCCTGCACCCGGCGCTCTTCCACCGCGCGCTCCTCGAGGCGGCGCGCGCGGCCGGCGCGGAGGTGATCGACCACGCCCCCGTCGCCGCGCTCTCCGGCGAGCCGGGGGACTGGCGCGTGGAGACCGGGGCGGGCGCGCTCTCCGCTCGCGAGGTGGTCTATGCGGCCAACGGCTACGGCGTCGCGGGGCCCGGGCGGCGGCCCTTCCGCCCCTTCGCCCGGCGGCTCGTGCCCGTGCCGTCGTTCATCGTGGCGACCGAGGCGCTCGGCGAGAACCGGATCAAGAGCCTCTTCCCAGGCGGCCGCGCCCATGTGGACACGCGCGCCGCGCATTCCTATTTCCGCCCCGATCCTTGGGGCGAGCGCATCCTTTGGGGCGGGCGAGCCTCGCTCGCGCCGCTGCCGCCCCTGCGCGCCGCCGCCCGGCTGCGCGACCAGATGCTGAGCGTCTTCCCCGAGCTCGCTTCGGCCCGGCTCACCCATTCCTGGACCGGCCATGTCGCCTTCACCCTCGACGGGGTGCCGCAGATCGGCCGGCTCGGCGGGGTCTGGCACGCCTGCGGCTACAACGGCTCGGGCGTGGCCATGGCGCCCTATCTCGGCTGGAAGATCGCGCGGCAGATCCTCGGCGCGGCGGACGGGGCGAGCGGGCTCGACGCCGCGCGCTTCCCCGTGCAGCCGCTCCATGCCGGCAACGCCTGGGTCCTGCGCGCCCTCGAGGTCTACTATCGCGCCCGGGAGCGGCTCGAGGGCGTCGAGCGCATCCGCCGGAACTGAAGCGCCTCAGCCCCCGGCGGCGAGCGCCTTGGCCTGGGCCACCCACTCGTCGCGCGCCGCCCGGCCCGGGAAGCTGCCGGTGGCCTGGTCGAGCCAGGCGAGATCGGCCTCGGTGAAGGCGGCGAGCTGGGCATACTGATAGACCCCGCGCTCGTTCAGCACCGCCTCCATCTTGGGCCCGATCCCCTTGATCATCTGGAGATCGTCCACCTGGTCGGGCCGCTCGGCGAAGAGATTGGCGGGGGGCGCGGCCGCCGGGGATTCCGCCGCCTCGGGCTCGGCGGGAGCCGGCGCCACGGCCGCCGCCGCGGGCTCGGCGGCCCGGCGCGCCTCGGGCTCCGCGGCGGGGGCCGGGTCCGGCTTGCGCTTCGGCGCCGGGTCCGCGCTCTCGCCCGAGGCGCGCGCCGCCCAGTCGATCCCCCAGATCACATAGCCGATCGCGATCCCGATCCCGATCGCGGCGATCATCGTCGCCAGGGTGTCGCTCGATCCGTAGTCCATCTCTGCCCTCCCGCTCGCGAGGCCGCCGCAGACGCGCCGTCTCCCCCGCCACATGCTGCGGCGCATTACGCCATTTGGCGGTTCTGAGGATGGAGTTTACCAAATATTGAGGCATCTGTGCGAGCCCGTTTTGGCTCTGCACGTCCCGGCCTCGCTCAGGGCGCGCCCCCAGGCGTCCCCCGCCGCGAGAGCCGCGCCTCGCGCAGGCTGATATAGAGCGTCGCGGCGATGATCACCGCGCCCCCCGCGACGGTCGGCAGGTCCACCGTCTCGTCGAACCAGACATAGCCCGCGGCCCCCACGGTCAGCAGCCGCAGATAGGTGAAGGGGGCGATGAACCCCGCATCGCCCACCGCATAGGCGCGGATATCCGCATAGGTCCTGAGCGCCGAGGAGAGCACCAGCACTCCCGCCACCGCCCAGGCCGCGATCCCCACCGGCAGGTCCCAGACGAAGAGCGCGGGTGGCAGCGTCGCCCCCACCACCACCGTCGAGGAGGAGACGAAGACCGCATCCGCCCCGTCCGTCGCCGCGATCCGCCGCCCGAGGATCAGCGCCGAGGCGAAGAACACCGAGGAGGCGAGCGCCACCAGCATCGCCGGCTCGAAGGCGCCCACGCCAGGGCGCAGGATCGTCATCGCGCCGAGGAACCCGACCCCCATCGCCGCCCAGCGCCGCACCCCCACCCGCTCGTCCATCAAGAGCGTGGCGATGGCGGTGGCGAAGATCGGCGCCATGAAGAACAGGATCGTGGCGGTGGCGAGCGGCAGCTTCCAGATCGCGTAGAAGCCGGAATTGAGCGCCGCCCCGATCAGCAGCCCGCGCAGCAGATGCAGCGGCCACAGCGTGAAGCGCAGCGGCGCGCCGCGGGCCTTGGCACGGATTAGAAAGGGCGGCACCACCACGATCGCCACGAGCGCCGAGCGCAGGAAGGCGAGCATCGCCGAATGCAGATCGACGGTGAGCACGCGCACCGAGAGCGTCATCGCCGTCGCCCCCGCGACGGAGGCGAGGATCCAGAGCGCGCCTTGGGTGTTTCGCGGCAGGCGATGGAGCGGTGTCACGGACAGGCCCTTTCGGCAGACCTCACCACCGCTAGCCCCAGACGGCTCCCCCGGCAAGCATCCGCCGGCGCGCGGGGCCCGCCTCCGCCCGGCCCGGCGCACGGGGCAGCCCGCCCCGGTTGTCGGGAGGAGGCCCGGGTCCTGCGGCCTGCCCGGTCTGCCCCGATGGCCCAGGAGGTCACCGTCTCAGATCCTCCTCCGACGCCCCGCCCCGCGCCCCGGAGACGGGCCGCCCGACATGCCCAGCCGCCTGTCTCCCGGCGCGCGGACCACCGTCGGCCCGACATCCGAGCCCGCCGGCGGACCGGGTGCGGGCGGGCCAATGCCCCGCGCGCGCCGTTCCGTCCGGTCCGCCCGGCGCTCCGGATCCCTGCGCAAGCTCGCGTCGCGCGGGCCGGTCCAGCCGTCCCCCGTCCCCCCGGACCGCCCCTGGCGCCCGCCCGCGGGATGGGGCCGAGACGCGCGCCAGGGGCGGCGCCGGGCCCTGGCGCAGGCCCCGCCGACGGTGCCCGGATCGGATCGGGCCCGGCGGGGTGGGTGGGCGGGAGCCGGGCCCGATCCGATCCGCGGCCGCGAGGCCGCGTCGCCCGGGCCGCCGCCAAGCCGCGTCCCCGCCGCCGAGGCGCCGCGCCGGAGCCCGCGCGGCCGGAGGCTCAGCCCTTCGCGCGCGGATGGGCGGCGTCGTAGACCGCGCGGAGCCGGGCCTCGTCGAGGCCCGTATAGGCCTGCGTCGTCGCGAGCCGCCGGTGGCCGAGGAGTTCCTGCACCCCGCGGAGATCCCCGCTCGCCGCCAGGATCTGGGTCGCGAAGGCGTGGCGGAGCGCATGGGGCGTCGCGCTCGCGGGCAGGCCGAGCGCCTCCCGCGCCCGCTGCATCGCGAGGCGGATCTGATTGGGGTTCACCCGCCCCCCCCGCGCGCCGAGGAAGAGCGGGCCGTCGGGCCCGGGCGCCCAGGGGCAGAGCCGCCGATAGGCCTCGACCCGGGCCGAGACCGCCGGCAGCACCGGCACGCTCCGCGCCCGCCCGCCCTTCCCGACGACCCGGAGCGCCGAGCCGAGCGGCGCCGCCCCCCAGGCGAGCCCGACCGCCTCCCCGATCCGGAGTCCAGCCCCCCAGAGGAGCGAGAGCACCGCCTCGTCGCGCGCCGCGATCCAGGGCTCCGGATGGAGCGCGCCGGCGAGGTCGAGGACGTCGCGGGCGTCCCCCTCTGCGAGCGGCCTGGGCAGGGAGCGGCCCCGCCGGGGCGTCGCGAGGCCGGCGACCGCCGGGCAGGCGATCCCGCGGGCCTCCTCGAGCCAGGCGAAGAAGCCCCGGATCGCCGCCGCCGCCCGCCCCATCGCCTTCGCCGAGAGCCCGCGCCCGCGCTCCGCCGCGAAATGGGCCCGGAAATCCCCGATCCCGAGCCGGCCGAGCCCCGCCGCCCCGACCTCCCCGCCGAGATGGCCCGCGAGGAAGCCGAGGAAGGCGTGCAGATCGCCCGTGTAGGCGCGGCGCGTGGCGGGGGCGAGGCCGCGGGCGGCGAGGTGGCGCTCCCACTCCGCGAGGAGCGCGGCGTAGCTCGGCGGCAGCGGCGGGCGCGCCACCCCTCAGCCCTCGGCGAGGCGCTGCATCAGGAGCCGCTCGACCACGCGGCCGAAGAAGGTGAGAAGCTCGGTCCCCTGATCGGGGCCGAAGCGGTCGGGGTCCGCCGCGCCGAAGACCACGAGCCCGGCCGCGCCCTCGAGATCGAGGCGCATCATCGCCTCCGAGCGCACCGAGGTCATGGGGCCGAAGATCAGCTCCGCCTCGGAGGAGGCGAGCCTGAGCGCCACCCCCTCGGGCGCGAAGCCGCCGTCGAGCGTCAGATAGTCCTCCACCGTGCCGTAGGGCAGCGCGAGCACCCGGCCCTCGAGCCCGCGGCCGAGGCCCTCCATCGCCTGCGCCTCGTCGACATCGGCCTCGAGGCAGAGGCGGGCCTCCTCGACGCCGAGCATCCGCGGCACCTCGATCGTCAGGCAGCGCAGGAAGCCCGCGAGCCCGGTCTCCCCGATCAGCGCCACCACGGCGCGGTGGAGCTGGCGGGTGCCGGCGACGTTCTCGTAGGCCGCCGCGATCACCGAGCGGTTGGCCTGGACGAGGCGCTTCAGCCGCATCTCGAGGCGCGCCACGAGCCGGTCTCGCAGGTCGATCACCTGCCGGTCGGCATGCTCCTCGCCCTCACCGATCAGCGCGCGCATGACCTGGTCGTCGGCGAGGACCAGCTCCGGGTCCGCGACGATGAGGGAGCGGATCAGGTCGCGCTCGTCGGTGTTGAGCTCGAAGCCCCGGCCGTCCGGCGGGGCGGCGAGCGGCGCGGCGCGCTCGGGATCCGGCTCGTGGCTCATGCCCCGCCTCAGCCGAGGATCGACTGGCCGGTCTTGGCCCAGTCGGACAGGAAGGCCTCGAGGCCCTTGTCGGTCAGCGGATGCTCGGCGAGCTTGCGCAGGACGCCCGGGGGGAGCGTCGCGACGTCGGCGCCGATCTTGGCGCAGTCCTGGACATGGCCCACGGTGCGGATCGAGGCGGCCAGGATTTGCGTCTCGAAGTGGTAATTGTCATAGATCTGGCGGATGTCGGCGATCAGCTGCAGGCCGTCGAGCGAGATGTCGTCGAGCCGGCCGATGAAGGGGGAGATGAAGCTCGCGCCCGCCTTCGCCGCGAGGAGCGCCTGGTTGGCGGAGAAACAGAGCGTGACGTTGACCATCCGGCCCTTCTCGGCGAGCGCGCGGCAGGCCTTGAGCCCGTCCCAGGTGAGGGGGACCTTGACGGCGATGTTGGGCGCGATGGCGGCGAGGCGCTCGCCCTCGGCGATCATGGCCTCCGCCTCGGTGGCGGCGACCTCGGCGGAGACCGGACCGGCGACGGCGGCGCAGATCTCGGCGGTGACCTCCTCGATCTTGCGGCCCGACTTCAGGATCAGCGAGGGGTTGGTGGTCACGCCGTCGACGAGGCCGGTGGCGGCGAGGTCGCGGATCTCGGAGATATCGGCGGTGTCGACGAAGAATTTCATGGCTCCCCCGGGGGTGTCTCGGCTCGGCTCGCACTCTATGCGAGAGCGCGGGTCGGGGCCAGAGCGGAGCGGCCGCGGGCCGGC
>CAZNTX010000089.1:0-15089 GCA_964576075.1 uncultured Limibaculum sp.
GGCCGCGCCTCCGCCGCCGCATGCCCCGCCCTCCGAGGTCGCCTCAGACGCCGAGGCAGAGATACTTGATCTCCACGAAGTCCTCGATCCCGTATTTCGAGCCCTCGCGCCCGAGGCCCGACTGCTTCACGCCCCCGAACGGCGCGACCTCGGTGGAGATCAGCCCGGTGTTCACGCCCACCATGCCGTATTCGAGCGCCTCGGCGACGCGCCAGACCCGGCCGAGATCGCGGGCGTAGAAATAGCTCGCCAGGCCGAAGATCGTGTCGTTGGCCTGCGCGATCACGTCGGCCTCGTCCTCGAAGCGGAAGAGCGGCGCGACCGGGCCGAAGGTCTCCTCGCTCGCCACCGCCATCTCCTTGGTGACGCCGGTCAGAACCGTCGGCTCGAAGAAGGTGCCGCCCTTGGCATGGCGCTTGCCGCCGGTGACGACCTCGGCGCCCTTGCCCACGGCATCGGCGATATGCGCCTCGACCTTCTCGAGCGCCGCGGCGTCGATCAGCGGGCCGGCCTTCACCCCCTCCTCGAAGCCGTCGCCGACCGTCAGCCCCTCGCTCGCCCGCGCGAGCTTCTCGGCGAAGGCGTCGTAGACCCCGGCCTGCACGTAGATCCGGTTGGCGCAGACGCAGGTCTGCCCGTTGTTGCGGTATTTCGAGATCATCGCGCCCTCGACCGCGGCATCGAGATCGGCGTCGTCGAACACGATGAAGGGCGCGTTGCCGCCGAGCTCCAGGCTGATCTTCTTCACCTGATCGGCGCATTGGCGCATGAGAATCCGGCCGACCTCGGTGGAGCCGGTGAAGGTGAGCTTGCGCACCTTGGGGTTCTCGCAGAGCGCGCGGCCGAGCGCCGGCGCGTCGGTCCCGGTGACGACGTTGAGCACCCCCGCCGGCACCCCCGCCCGCTCGGCCAGCACGGCCATGGCGAGCGCGGAGAGCGGCGTCTGCTCCGCGGGTTTGGCGACGAAGCTGCAGCCCGCCGCGAGCGCCGGCGCCACCTTCCGGGCGATCATCGCGTTGGGGAAGTTCCAGGGCGTGATCGAGCCGACGACGCCCACCGGCTGCTTGATCACCACGATCCGCTTGTCCGGCTGGTGCCCGGGGATCACGTCGCCGTAGATCCGCTTGGCCTCCTCGGCGAACCATTCGACGAAGCTCGCGCCATAGGCGATCTCGCCCTTCGCCTCGGCATAGGGCTTGCCCATCTCGGCGGTGAGGATCGCGGCGAGGTCGTCGGCATGCGCGAGCATCAGGTCGTGCCAGCGGCGGAGCACGGCGGCGCGCTCCTTGGCGGTCTTGGCGGCCCAGGCGGGCTGGGCGGCATAGGCCGCCTCGACGGCGCGGTCCATCTCCGCCACGCCCATATCGGGCACCTCGGCCACCGCCTCGCCGCGGGCGGGGTTCGTCACCTCGAAGCGCGCGCCGCTGTCGGCGCCGACCCACTCTCCGGCGACGAAGGCGGTCTCGCGGAAGAGCTCGGCATCGGCGAGGCTGGTTTTCAGATCGGCACGGTCCAGCATGGGGGGTCCTCCTCGGGTCTCGTTTCCCTTTCACCTCTGCCGCTCGCGCCCTCGGGTCAAGAGCCCTGCGGCAACTCCGGCGCGGCGGGGCCGGTCGCCATCAGCCGGTCGGGGCCCATCTCGGAGAGTCGCCGCAGGCCGAGAAGCGCCATGTCGCGGTCCACCTCCTCGGCGAGGATTTCGATGGCGCGGGCGACGCCGGCCTCCCCCCCGAGCGCCGCGGCATAGAGGAAGGGCCGGCCGACGAACACGAAGGCCGCGCCGAGGCCGAGCGCCTTGAGCACGTCCGTCCCCCGCAGGAGGCCGCTGTCGAGGATCACCGGCGTGCCCGGCACCCGCGCCACCGTCGCGGCGAGGGTGCGCAGCGGCGAGACCGCCCCGTCGAGCTGCCGCCCGCCATGGCTCGAGAGCCAGACCGCGTCCGCCCCCTCGCCGACGGCGATCGCCGCATCCTCGGGCGAGACCATCCCCTTGACGACGAGCCGCCCCGCCCAGTGCCGTCGGATGAGCCGGATATGCGCCCAGGAGAGATGCGCCCGCCGCCCGAAATCCCGCGCGACGCGGGCCGAGAGGATCGGCGCGCCGCGCTCGGCATGGGAGTTCTCGAAATGCGGCATGCCGTGGCGCGCGAGCGTCCGCAGGAAGGTCCCGACGCTCCAGGCCGGCCGCGCCGCGCCCTGCAGGAAGAGCCGCAGCGTCGGGCGCACCGGGGAGGAGAAGCCGGCGCGGCGGTAGTGCTCCGGGTTGCCGGCGACGGGCAGGTCCACGGTGACGACGAGCGTGCCGTAGCCCGCCGCCGCCACCCGGTCGAGAAGCCGGGCGATGCGGTCCTCCTCGCCGGGCACATAGGCCTGGAACCACGCCTCCGGGTTCGCCGCGGCGACGTCTTCGAGCCGGGTCAGCGCCGTGCCGGAGCAGACCATCGGGATCCCGGCCGCCCCCGCCGCCCTGGCGAGCGCGATGTCGCCGCGATAGGCCGAGAGCGCCGTCATCCCCATGGGCGCGATGCCGAAGGGCTGCGCCCAGTCCCGCCCGAGGAGCGGCGTCGCGGCGCTGCGCTCGGCGACGCCCACGAGCACCCTGGGCAGGAAGCCGAGGGCCGCGAGCGCCGCGCGCCCATCCGCCATCGAGGCGCCCCGCTCGGTCTCGCCCGAGGCATAGGCGAAGACCGGCCGGGGCAGGAAGCGCCGGGCCCGCGGCTCGAGATCCTCGAGCGCCTCCACCCCGCGCATGCGCCGGGACAGCCCGCTCACGCCCCGCCGATCCTGCTCGAAACGGTCGGAATCGCCGGATTCGGGCCGGTTTCGTTGACAAATGGCGGCAACTGTGGCAGCCCCCACGGCAACGGGGCCAGTGCGGGCCCCGCCTCCGGGCCGCGTGACGCTGCGGCCGTTCGAGCCGCCAGCCACATGCTGCCAACGCGAAGGTTCCCATGCCGTTCACCGACCTCGGTCTCGACGCAGACCTCCTCAAGGCCATCGAAGAATCGGGCTATACCGAGCCCACCCCGATCCAGGCCGCCGCCATCCCCCATGCGCTGAAGGGCAAGGACGTCCTCGGCATCGCCCAGACGGGGACGGGCAAGACCGCCTCCTTCACCCTGCCCATGATCCACATGCTCGCCAAGGGCCGGGCCCGCGCGCGGATGCCGCGCAGCCTCATCCTCTGCCCGACGCGCGAGCTCGCCGCCCAGGTCTCGGAGAACTTCGAGAAATACGGGAAGTATCATAAGCTCTCGATGGCGCTCCTGATCGGCGGCGTCAACTTCAACCAGCAGGACAAGCTGATCGACCGCGGCGTCGACGTCCTGATCGCCACCCCCGGCCGCCTGCTCGACCATTTCGAGCGCGGCAAGCTGATGCTCACCGGCATCCAGATCATGGTGGTCGACGAGGCCGACCGGATGCTCGACATGGGCTTCATCCCCGACATCGAGCGCATCTTCGGCCTCACCCCCTTCACCCGGCAGACGCTGTTCTTCTCCGCCACCATGGCGCCCGAGATCACGCGCATCACCGACACCTTCCTCCAGGCGCCCGAGCGCGTCGAGGTCGCCCGCCAAGCCTCGGCGGCGGAGACGGTGACCCAGCGCGTCGCCCCCTTCAAGCCCTCCGCCCGCGACACGGCCGACCGCGAGAAGCGCGACTGCCTGCGCAAGCTGATCCGCGACGAGGGCGCGGCGCTCACCAACGCCATCATCTTCTGCAACCGCAAGCGCGATGTCGGCGTGCTCCACAAGTCGCTCGTGAAGCACGGCTTCAACGCCGGCGCGATCCACGGCGATCTCGAGCAGTCGGTCCGGATGGCGACGCTCAACGGCTTCCGGGACGGCGAGATCGCGCTCCTCGTCGCGTCGGACGTCGCCGCCCGCGGGCTCGACATCCCGAGCGTGAGCCACGTCTTCAATTTCGACGTGCCGACGCATCCCGAAGACTATGTCCACCGCATCGGCCGCACCGGCCGCGCCGGCCGCTCGGGCACGGCGATCACCCTCTGCGCGCCGTCCGACGAGAAATACCTCGAGAAAATCGAGGAGCTCCTCGGCCAACCGATCCCCCGCGCGGAGACCGTCGCCGGCAGCGCCGAGCCCGCCGCGCCCCGCGAACGGGACCGCCCGCGCGGCGGCCGCTCGCGCCAGGAGAAGACCGAGCGCCCCCGCGCCGAGGAGCAGCCCGCCGGGAGCGGCGGCGGCAAGTCCCGCAGCGGCGGCCGCGGCCGCGGCGGCGGCCGGCGGGAGTCGGACCAGCCGGTGGTGGGTCTCGGCGACCACGTCCCGGCCTTCTTGCTCCGCGAGGTCAAGATCAAGAAGACCGCGCCGAAGAAGAGCTCCAAGGCCGCCAAGGCCACCGAGACCGACCCCGACCGCGCGGATGCCGAAACCGCAGTCGAGGTCGAGATCGCGGAGCCCAAATCCGAGAGCAAGGCCGCCTGACCCACCGCCCCCGGACCGGTGCGCCGCCCCGACGAGACGGCGTCCGCCGAGGAGCGCGCCGTCTGGCCCCGGCCGAAGATCGGGCCAAGGCGGGAGAAGCCGGATCGTCTGCCCGGCAAGACCGCGGCCCGGCCGAGCCGGCAAAAGCCGACGCTGATCCGGATCGTCGACGGTCGGCATCCTCCGCGCCCGCGGGAGGCCCGGCATCGCCCTCGCGCCGATGGCCGGCAATGCCGGTCTCTTCGAGGTCGCGGCTTTCGTGCCCGCGCGCGACGCCGAGGGAGCAGGGTCGCGGACCGGATCTCGTCGGCCCGCTCGGCGTCCCGGTGCTCGACACGCTCGGCGACCAACACCTCGTCCGGACCGGCGGCAGGCCGCTCAGCGAGCGCAGCCCGATCGTCGTCACCGCCGGCATCGCCTTCGGCGAGCGGCCGAGCGTCTTCGGCGACGCCAAGACGACCAAGGTGCGCTTCGACCCCCTTGCCCGCCCGTGCGAGGGTCGTGCCCAGACGCGTTCGCACCCCGGTCATGCGCCGACGGCTCCGGGACTCCCGGGCTGCCGCAGCGACGTCCCTCTCAAGAGGGACCAAATCGCATGCCGCCTTGCGGGTGACTTTTGCGCCCCGCTCGGACCGCCGACCGCTCCGTGCCGCGCAGGACAGCGCCCCCCCCAACCGAGGGGCGCGGGGCGGGCGGCGCCATTCGGTGGGGCCGGTCCGGACTCGCCCCCGTCGGCCCGGCTCGGCGTGTTGCGAGGCGCCCCGGAGGCCGGGATTGGCGGATCGCGGGGTCAGTCCTCGTCTTCGAGGCGGGTGACGATGGGGGTGACCACGGGCTTCTTGCCCCAATAGCGGGCGCAGACGCGGCGGACGGCCTTGGCGGCGAGGTCCTCGATGGAGGCATCGGCGCGGCGGAGCTTGGAGGGGGCGTCCTCGATGGCGTCGTCCACCGCCTCGGCGAGCATGTCCTCGAGGGGCGCGGGCCAGCCCTTGGCCTCCTGCGGGCCGCCGATCACGCGGACCTCCGGATCGGCGATCAGCTCGCCCTCCTCGTCAACCACGACCGCCACCACCACATGGCCCTGGCGCGCCATCTTGAGGCGGTCGCGGATCACGCCGTCGAGGGCGCCGACCTGCGTCGTCCCATCGAGATAGATGCGGCCGGTCTCCACCTCGTCGACCACGCCGGGCGCATTGCCGTCGAGGCGCACCACAGAGCCGTTGGGCGCGACCACGGAATGCGCCGCGCCCCAGTCCCGCCCCCATTTGGCGTGCTCGACGAGATGGCGGTGCTCGCCGTGGATCGGGACCGAGACCTTGGGCTTGAGCGCGCCGTAGATCCGCTCGAGATCGTCGCGGCGGGCATGGCCGGAGACGTGGATGCGCTCCATGTCGCCGTCGATCACGCGGATGCCCTGCTCGGAGAGGCGGTTGTAGAGGCGGTAGATGCCGGCCTCGTTGCCGGGGATCGTCTTCGAGGAGAAGAGCACCGTGTCGCCGTCCCTCAGCTTCACCGTCGGGTGGCTGCCCTGGGCGATGCGGGCGAGCGCGGCGCGCGCCTCGCCCTGGCTGCCGGTGACGAGGTAGAACAGGTTCT
This sequence comes from uncultured Limibaculum sp., assembly GCA_964576075.1. Classification (GTDB taxonomy): domain Bacteria; phylum Pseudomonadota; class Alphaproteobacteria; order Rhodobacterales; family Rhodobacteraceae; genus Thermohalobaculum. The sequence continues at coordinate 6,048 of CAZNTX010000089.1, forward strand.
CCGCGGGGATGTCGCCGGCCTGATCGTCCGGCACGACCTTGGGGAAGTCCTTGAGCTGGCCGGTCTCGACGGCGACCTCGATCATCCGGCGCATGGCGCGGCCGACCACGACGATGGAGCGGCCCACATCGGAGGCCGCGCTGGCCAGCGTGCGCAGGCGGGCGACGTTGGAGGCGAAGGAGGTGGCGGCCACGGCACCCGGCGCCTGCTTGATCAGGCGGCGCAGATTGGGGGTGATCTCCGCCTCGCTGCCCGCATTGCCGGCGAGGAAGACGTTGGTCGAGTCGCAGGCGAGCGCGAGCACGCCCTCCTTCCCGAGCCGCTCGTAGGGGGCGAGATCGTAGGGATCGCCGAGTTGCGGATCCGGATCGAGCTTGAAGTCCCCGGAATGGACGACCGTGCCGTGGCGCGTGCGGATCGCGAGCATCGAGGCTTCCGGGATCGAATGGGTGATCGGCAGGAAGGTGACCTCGAACCCGCCGGCCGAGACCGGCTCGCCCGCGCCGATCTGGCGCACGCTCTTCGGGCTCTGCCCCGCCTCCTCCAGCTTGCGGCGCACGAGCTCGGCGGTGAAGGGCCGGGCATAGATGGGCGCGCCGATCTCCGCCCAGAGATGGGGGATCGCGCCGATATGGTCCTCATGGGCGTGGGTGAGGAAGAGGCCCTTCACCCGCTTGGAGATCTGGCGGAGATAGGAGATGTCGGGCAGGACGAGCTCGACCCCCGGCGCGGTCTCCATATCGCCGAAGCCGATGCCGAAATCGACGGCGATCCATTCGGCGCCGGAGCCGCGGCCGAGGCCGTAGAGATAGCAGTTCATCCCGATCTCGCCCGCGCCCCCGAGGGCGACGTAGACGAGTTCGCTCTTATGATCGGTCATGGGCGCCTGTCGTGTTGAAGCGGTGGATCAGGACGAGGCCGCGCATGGTCAGCTCGTCGTCGACATGTTCGATGACGGGGGTCGCGCGGGCGAACAGCGGCGCGAGGCCCCCGGTGGCGATGACGGTCATCTTGCGCTCGCGCTCGGCGGAGATGCGCGCGCAGAGCCCTTCGATGAGGCCGACATAGCCCCAATATATGCCGGATTGCATGCACTGCACGGTGTTGGTGCCGACGACGCGCTGCGGCACGGTCACGTCGATATGGGGCAGATGGGCGGCGGCGGCGTGCAGCGCCTCGAGCGAGAGATTGATGCCGGGCGCGATGACGCCGCCGACATAGGCCCCGTCCCCGGCGACCACGTCGAAGGTGGTGGCGGTGCCGAAATCGACGATGACGAGATCCGGCCCGTAGGTCTCGTAGGCGGAGACGGTGTTGACGAGGCGGTCCGCCCCCACCTCGCGCGGATTGTCGACGCGCACCTCGACGGGCAGGCGGCAGCCCTCCTTGCCGACGACGAGGGGGCGGCAGCCGAAATACCGGTCGCACAGCACGCGGAGGTTGAACAGCGTGGCCGGGGCGACGTTGGAGATCACCACCTCGCCGATCGCCGCAGGGTCGTGCCCGCCATGGCGCATGAGCTGGTTGAGCCACACGAAATACTGATCGGCCGTGCGCACGCTCTCGGTATTGCAGCGCCACTGATCGACGAACCCCTCCCCGTCATGCAGCGCGAAGACGGTGTTGGTGTTGCCGACATCGATGGCAAGGAGCATGGGGGCGCTCATCCCTGGAAGAAGAGATCGGCGGCGGAGACCCGGCTGACGCCGGAGGCCCCTCTTAGAACAAGCCGGCCGTGCTCGTCCACATCCTCATAGATGCCGGTCAGGACGCCATCGGGGAGCCGCGCCTCGATCGGGCGGCCGAGCCCCTCGGCGCGGGCGAGCCAGGCGGCGCGGATCGGGGCGAACCCCTCGGCCCGGTGCCGCGCGGCCCAGGCCTCGAAGGCGGCGGCGAGGCGGGGGAGCGCCTCGTCCGGCGCCAGGGCGCGCCCCCCCTCCGCCACCACGGAGGTGGCGCGGACCCCGCCAGGGCGGAGCGCCTCGGCCGGCGGCGCCGCGGCGAGATTGACGCCGATGCCGATGGCGAGCCAGTCGATCCCGCCCGCGCCCCCGCTGCTCTCGAGCAATACGCCGGCGGCCTTCGAGCCGTTCAGCAGCGGATCGTTCGGCCATTTGAGCGAGACGCGGGCCGCCGGGGCGAGGGCGGCGAGGAGATCGGCCGCCGCGAGGCAGGCGACGAAGGAGAGCTGCGCGGCCCGGGCGGGCGGGAGCGCGGGGCGCATCAGCAGCGTCGCCGCGAGGTTGCCCGCCGGCATCTCCCAGCCGCGCCCGCCGCGCCCGCGCCCCGCGGTCTGCCGCTGGGCCACGATCCAGAGCGGACCACGCTCCCCGGCGGCGGCGCGGCGGGCGGCCTCGGCATTGGTGCTGTCCACCTCGGGGAGCGCGAGACGCCGCGCGCCCCCCGGAAGCGCGGTCATCGCCCGAGCGCTTGGGCCGCGAGGAGGGCGGCGTCCGTCAGCCCCACCGCATTGGAGACGAAGGGCAGCCAGCCCACCGCCATCACCAGCGCGGCCGCGGCCACCGAGACCTGCCCGAAGACGCCGGAGACCAGATCGAGCGGGCGCTCCTGCTCGCTCAGATACATCAGCCGAGCGATGTTGAGATAGTAGTAGGCGCCGATGACGCTCGCCACGACCGCGGCGATGGCGAGCGGCGCGAGCCCCGCCTCCACCGCCGCCTTGAAGGCGAAGAACTTGGCGAAGAAGCCGACGAGCGGCGGCAGCCCGGCGAGCGAGAACATCAGGATGGCGAGCGCGAGCGCCTGTGCGGGCTTGGCCGAGGCGAGGCCCGAGAGATCGGTGATCTGCACCACCGGCTTGCCCTCGCGCTGCATCGACAGGATGAAGGCGAAGACGCCGATATTCATGATCACGTAGATCGCGAGATAATACATCAGCGCCTGCGCGCCCTCCTCGGTGCCCGCCGCGAGGCCGACGAGGGCGAAGCCCATATGCCCGATCGAGGAATAGGCCATCAGCCGCTTGAGGTTGGTCTGCCCGATCGCGGCGATGCTGCCGAGATACATCGAGGCGATGGCGACGAAGACGAGGATCTGCTGCCAGTCCGACACCGCATCGCCGAAGGCGTCGAACAGCACGCGGGCGAAGAGCGCGCCGGCGGCGACCTTGGCCGCGGTGGCGAAGAAGGCCGTCACCGGGGTCGGCGACCCCTCGTAGACGTCCGGGGTCCACATATGGAAGGGCGCCGCCGAGATCTTGAAGGCGAGCGCCGCGCAGATGAAGACGAGCCCGAAAGTCAGCCCGAGCGAGACCCCCTCCGAGGCGACGATCCCGGCGATCATGGTGAAGTTCGTCGACCCGGTATAGCCGTAGACGAGCGAGGCGCCATAGAGCAGGAGGCCCGAGGAGAGCGCGCCGAGCACGAAATATTTGAGCCCCGCCTCGGTCGAGCGGACGCTGTCGCGGTTGAAGGCGGCGACGACGTAGAGCGCGAGGGATTGCAGCTCGAGCCCGACATAGAGCGTGATGAGATCGCCCGCGCTCACCATCACCATCATGCCGAGGGTGGCGAGCAGGATCAGCACCGGATACTCGAAGCGCATGATCCCGCGCCGTTCGAGATAGCTGTGCCCGAGCACGAGCATGGCGGCGGAGGCGAGGAGGATCGTGACCTTGGCGAACTGCGCGAAGCGGTCGGAGACGAAGGCGCCGTGGAACACGTCCTGCACCGCCGGCGGGTCGGTCGCGATCCAGAGGCCGAGGCCGGTCATCAGCGCGACGGCGGCCCACATGATGACGCCCTGCAACCGGTCTCCCCCGCCGAAGGCGCCGAGCATCAGGAGCGCCATGGCGCCGACCGCCATGACGATCTCGGGCAGGACGATGAGATACTCGCCGCTCATGTCACTTCTCCGCTGGGATGTTGGCGGCGAGCGCGCTCGCGGCCTCGGCCGCCGCGGCCCGGGCCCCGGAGACGTCCTCCACGAGGGTGGCCACCGAGGCGTCGAACAGATCGAGCGCGAGGCTCGGATAGATGCCGAGGATCAGCGTCGCCGCGACGAGGGGGGCGATGACGGCGGTCTCGCGCCGGTCCATGTCCTGGATCTGCGCGAGGCTCTGCTTGATCAGGTCGCCGAACACCACCCGCCGGTAGAGCCAGAGCGCATAGGAGGCCGAGAGGACCACGCCCGTCGCCGCGCCGAAGACGGCGAGGGAGGAGACCTGGAAGGCGCCCATCATCGTCAGGAACTCGCCGACGAAGCCCGAGGTGCCCGGCAGGCCCACATTGGCCATGGTGAAGAGCATCATCACGGTCGCGTAGATCGGCATCCGGTTGGCGAGCCCGCCATAGGCCGCGATCTCGCGGGTGTGCATCCGGTCGTAGATCACGCCGACGCAGAGGAAGAGCGCGCCGGAGACGAAGCCGTGGGAGATCATCTGGAACATCGCCCCGTCGATCCCCTGCTCGTTGGCCGCGAAGATGCCGAGGGTGACGAAGCCCATATGCGCGACGGAGGAATAGGCGATGAGCTTCTTGATGTCCTCCTGCATGAGCGCCACCAGGGAGGTGTAGACGATCGCCGCGACCGAGAGGAAGAAGACGAACCCGGTCATCACCTCGGAGGCCACCGGGAACATCGGCAGCGAGAAGCGCAGGAAGCCGTAGCCGCCCATCTTGAGGAGGATCGCGGCGAGGATCACCGAGCCCGCCGTGGGCGCCTGGACATGGGCGTCGGGCAGCCAGGTGTGCACCGGCCACATCGGCATCTTCACCGCGAAGGAGGCGAAGAAGGCGAGCCAGAGGAGCGTCTGCACCCCGCCCGGGATCTCGTAGCCCGCGAGCACCAGCGGCCCGCTGTCGAAGGTGTGGCGGAGGAGCGCGGCGATGTCGGTCGTGCCCGCATCCACATACATGTAGAGCATGGCGACGAGCATCAGCAGCGAGCCCAAGAGCGTGTAGAGGAAGAACTTGAAGGCCGCGTAGATCCGCTCCTTGCCGCCCCAGATGCCGATGATCAGGAACATCGGGATCAGCCCCGCCTCGAAGAACAGGTAGAACAGCACCATGTCGAGCGCGGTGAACACGCCGATGATCAGCGTCTCGAGGATGAGGAACGCCGCCATGTATTCCTTGACCCGGTGGGTCACGGTCCAGGAGGCGAGGATCGTCAGCGGGAAGAAGAAGGTGGTCAGCAGGACGAAGGGGAGCGACAGCCCGTCCACCCCCATCTTGTAGGTGAGCCCGCCGATCCACTGCCCCTCCTCGACGAACTGGAAGCCGGGGTCGGACGGGTCGTAGCTCGACAGCACGCCGAGCGAGAGCAGGAAGGTCGCGCTCGTGATCAGGAGGGCGAGGCGCTTGGCGTTGAGATCCGCCGCCTCGTCGTCGCCGCGCAGAAAGACGATGAGGGCGAGCGCGCCGAGCGCCGGCAGGAAGGTGAGGAGCGTCAGCACGCTCTCGAAATTCGACATCACTCGATCCCCTGCGAGCCGCCGCCGACCGCGAACCAGGTGATCAGCGCGGAGAGGCCGATCAGCATCACGAAGGCGTAGTGGAACAGATAGCCGGACTGCACCCGGCCCGCGAAGCGCGTGAGGGAGGGCACGACGCCCATGGCGAGGCCGTTGATGATCCCGTCGATCGTGCGCCCGTCGCCGCCCTTCCAGAGCATGCGCCCGACCCACATGGCGGGGCGGACGATGGCGACCTGGTAGAGCTCGTCGAAATACCACTTGTTGTAGAGGAAGAGGTAGAGGGCGCGGTGGCGCTCGGCCATCTGCGCGGGCAGCTCCGGCGCGCGGACATAGAACAGCCAGGCGAGGAAGGCGCCGAAGAGCATGCAGGCGAAGGGGAAGAACATCGCGAGCGCCGGGATCTCCTTGGACGCGACCAGCATGCTCTCGCCCTGCGGCCGGGCGGCGTTGTAGATCGAAGAGCCCCAGAAGGCCGTCTCGTGATGGCCGATGAAGTCCTGGTAGAACTCCATCCCGGCGATCACCGCGCCGATGGCGAGCAGATAGAGCGGGATCAGCATCACCTGCCCGCTTTCATGGGCGTGCTCGTGGGTGTGCTTGTCGCCCCGCGGCTTGCCCCAGAAGGTGAGCGCGATCAGGCGCCAGGAATAGAAGGCGGTCATGATCGCGGCGAGCGACAGCGCGGCGTAGGCGAAATAGCCGACATTGCCGCCCGCGGCGAAGGTCGTCCAGATCACCACCTCCTTGGAGACGAAGCCGGCAAAGCCGATGGGCACGTCGAGGAGATAGAGGAAGGGGATGCCGACTCCGGTGATCGCGAGGGTGCCGAGCAGCATGGTCAGATAGGTGACGGGCATCTTGTCCTTGAGCCCGCCCATCCGGAACATGTTCTGCTCGTGGTGCATCCCGTGGATCACCGAGCCCGCCCCGAGGAACAGCAGCGCCTTGAAGAAGGCGTGGGTGAAGAGGTGGAACATCGCCGCCTCGTAGGCCCCGGCGCCCGCGGCGGCGAACATGTAGCCGAGCTGCGAGCAGGTCGAGTAGGCGATCACGCGCTTGATGTCCTGCTGCACGAGGCCGACCGAGCCCGCGAAGAGCGCGGTGGAGGCCCCGATCACCATGACGAAGGCGAGCGCCGTCGGCGCGAACTCCATCACGGGGGACATGCGGCAGACGAGGAAGACCCCCGCGGTCACCATGGTCGCGGCATGGATGAGGGCGGAGACCGGCGTCGGCCCCTCCATCGCGTCCGGCAGCCAGGTGTGCAGGAAGAGCTGCGCCGACTTGCCCATGGCGCCGACGAAGAGGAGGAAGGCGACGAGCTCCGCCGCGTTCGCCTCGAACCAGAGGAAGGGGATCGTCTCCTCGGCGAGCTCGGGGGCGGCGATGAAGATCTCGTCGAGCTGGATCGAGCCGGTGAGCGCGAAGAGCGCGAAGATGCCGAGCAGGAAGGCGAAATCCCCCACCCGGTTGACGATGAAGGCCTTCATCGCCGCGGCGTTGGCCGAGCTCTTCTTGAACCAGAAGCCGATCAGCAGATAGGAGGCGACGCCGACCCCCTCCCAGCCGAAGAAGATCTGCAGCAGGTTGTCGCCGGTGACGAGCGCCAGCATCGCGAAGGTGAAGAAGGAGAGATAGGCAAAGAAGCGGGGCTTCGCGTCGTCCTCCTCCATGTAGCCGATCGAGTAGAGATGGACGAGCGCGGACACCGTGGTGACCACGACGAGCATCACCGCGGTGAGCCGGTCGGCCCGGATCGACCATTGCGCGACCATGTCGCCGGAGACGATCCAGTCGAACAGCACGATGGAGGCCGGCTGGCTCGGGTCCATGGTGAAGAACACGATCCAGGAGAACAGGGCGCAGACCATCACGATGGCGGTGGTGACCACCATCGCCCCCATCTCGCCGATCTGGCGGTGGAACAAGCCCGCGATCACCGCGCCGAGGAGGGGGAGGAGGAGTATGGCCGTATACATCGCGCTCACCCCTTCATCATGTTGATGTCGTCGACGTCGATGGAGCCGCGGTTGCGGAAGAAGCAGACGAGGATCGCGAGCCCGATCGCCGCCTCCGCCGCCGCCACCGTCAGCACGAAGAGGGTGAAGACCTGGCCCACCAAGTCGCCGAGATGGGCGGAGAAGGCGACGAGGTTGATGTTGACCGCGAGCAGCATCAGCTCGATCGACATCAGGATGACGATGACGTTCTTCCGGTTGAGGAAGATGCCGAAGATCCCGATGACGAAGAGCATGGCGGCGACGGTCAGATAGGCCTCGAGGCCGACGCCTCCGATCGGCGGGCTGTCCATGGCGCTCTCCTCAGTCGGCGGCCGCGGCGCAGACGCGCGCGGCGATCTGGTGGGTGATGGCGTCGCCGCCATGGGGCGTGAGCTTGGGCAGCGGCGGGATCTTCGCCATTTCGCGGCGGGCGCGCAGCTCGATGGGCGCGAGCGGCCCGCAGGCGCCGTCGAGCACGAGGCCGCGGCCCTCGGCGCAGTCGATCAGCCGGGCGGTGTAGCCGCTCTCGCACCGCGCGCTCCGCCGCTCGGTGATGACGAGGCGGCGCCCGTCGGCCTGCGGCTCGTCGACGGCGAGGCTGTAGGTGCCGAAGGGATCGGCCGGCAGCTCGAAGCTCTCCGCCGAGGCGGCGAGGGCGAGGAGGAGGAGGGCCGCGGCCATCGGCTCAGACCCCCTGCCCCGGCTTGACGTCCTTGAGCTCCACCGAGGCCTCCCGGGTGCGATACATCTGCGCGAGCACGTCCTGGCGCTTGACGTCCGCCCGGTGGCGCAGGGTGAGCACGATCGCGCCCACCATCGCGGTGAGCAGGATCAGCCCCGAGACCTGGAAGGCGAGGATGAAGCGGTCGTAGAGGATGAGGCCGAGGGCGGGCGCGTTGGGCGTCTCGCCCGGCACCGGCATGGCGGCGGCGCGCGCGGCGGGCGCGGCATCGGCCAGCGCCCAGTGCCCGAAGACGAGGCCGAGCTCGATGAGCAACACCACCCCGATGAGCGCACCCACCGGCAGATACTCCGCCACGCCGCGCTTCAGCTCGGTGAAGTCCACGTCGAGCATCATCACCACGAAGAGGAACAGCACCGCCACCGCGCCCACATAGACGATGACCAGCAGCATGGCGACGAACTCGGCGCCCAAGAGCACCATCATCCCGGCCGCGGAGAAGAAGGCGAGGATCAGCCAGAGCACCGAATGCACCGGGTTGCGCGCGATCACCACGAGGAGGCCGGAGCCGACCGCCACCGTGGCGAACAGATAGAAGGCGAGCGCGGTGAGGGTCATTGGCGTCTCTCCTCGGGATGGCCGGAGCGTAGCCCCCCGTCCGGCCTTTGGCATGGCTGGCACCCTCTTGTCTCCCCGCCTGCGACACAAGGGGCCAGATGCGCGCAGGATCGCCGCGGGCCGCGCGCGGCGGCCCGGGGGACGGGCTCAGCGATACGGCGCGTCGATCTCGAGATTGCGGGCGATCTCGCGCTCCCACCGGTCGCCGTTCTCGAGGAGCTTCTCCTTGTTGTAGTAGAGCTCCTCGCGGGTCTCGGTGGCGAACTCGAAATTCGGCCCCTCGACGATGGCGTCCACCGGGCAGG
>CAZNTX010000090.1:0-14847 GCA_964576075.1 uncultured Limibaculum sp.
CCCGAGGAGGGCGCGCCGGCCCGGCGGAGGCGGGTGGGTGGGCGGGGCCTCCGCCGGGCCGGCGCGCCCGGGCCACGGGCCCCGGCCTTGCCAGTCCGGCGCCCCCGCCGCCCAAAGCGCCGAGCGCAGGCGCCGCACCGCATCGTAGCAGAGATCGGCCACCGCGCGCCGGTCGCCCGAGCCCGCATAGCGGTTCTCCCGGCCCCAGGCGGCGAGCACCCGGTCGAGCCCGTCGGAGCCGGCCGCCCAGCGCTCGAAGACGGCGATCGCCGCGGCGACCCGCGCCCCCGGCGTCACCGCCTCACTCCAGCGCGCCGATCTCGAGGCAGAGGGTGATGGAGCCCGAATTGTCCGCGAGCCCGTCCGGCGCGTCGTTGATCCGGGCATAGAGCGGGCCCGGCGCGAAAGGCCGGCCGGCGAGCATCGCGCCCATCACGGTCCGCGAGAAATCCGCATAGGACCAGACCCGTTTGGCCGCGCTCGCGATCAGGAGCGCGCCGAGGGGGTAGACCTCCGCGACCCTCGGCGCCTCGGCCTCCGCATAGCCCCGCGCGCCGACGCGCCCGAGCTCTGCCCCCGCGCTCCAGCTTCCGGCCGCGTAGGCATCGAGGATCGGCCCGTCCGAAGGCAGCGCCACCCAATCCGAGCGCGCCGGCACCTCGACGCAATCGGCCGCCGCGCTCCCTCCGGCGAGCGCGAGCGCGAGGACCGCCGCCCGGATCATCCGCCGAGCCGGTAGTTGGGGCTCTCGCGGGTGATCTGCACGTCGTGGACATGGCTCTCCTTGAGCCCGGCATTGGTGATCTTGACGAACTCGCAGCCGCCCCGCATCGCCGCGATCGAGTCCTTGCCGGTATAGCCCATGGCCGCGCGCAGCCCGCCGACGAGTTGGTGCAGCACCGAGGCCACCGTCCCCTTGTAGGGCACCTGCCCCTCGATCCCCTCGGGCACGAGCTTGTGCGTGTCGGAGACCTGTTTCTGGAAGTAGCGGTCCGCCGAGCCGCGGGCCATGGCGCCGACCGAGCCCATGCCGCGATAGGATTTGTAGCTGCGCCCCTGGTAGAGATAGACCTCGCCGGGGGCTTCGTCGGTGCCGGCGAGCATGGAGCCGACCATGGCGCAATAGGCCCCCGCGGCGATCGCCTTGGCGAGATCGCCCGAGGTCTTGATCCCGCCGTCGGCGATCACCGGGGTGCCCGTGGGCGCTGCGGCCTCGGCGCAGTCGATCACTGCGGTGAGCTGGGGCATGCCGACGCCGGCGACGACGCGCGTCGTGCAGATCGAGCCCGGGCCGATGCCGATCTTCACCCCGTCGGCGCCCGCGTCGATCAGGGCCCGGGTCGCCTCCGCGGTCGCGACATTGCCGGCGAGGACCTGCACCTCGTTGGAATGCGCCTTGATCCGGCTCACCGCCTCGGCCACCGCGCTCGAATGGCCGTGCGCGGTGTCGACGACGATGAGGTCCACTCCGGCCTCGATCAGGGCGGCGGAGCGGTCGAAGCCCTCCTCGCCCACGGTGGTCGCCGCGGCGACGCGCAGCCGGCCGAGCGCGTCCTTGCTGGCATTGGGGTTGAGCACCGCCTTCTGGATGTCCTTGACCGTCAGGAGCCCGGTGCACTCGCCGGCCGCATCGACCACGAGGAGCTTCTCGATCCGCCGCGTCTGGAGCATCTTCTTGGCCGCGTCGAGATCGACGGGCTCGCGCACGATGGCGAGGTTCTCGGAGGTCATGAGCTCCGAGACCGGGATCGTCGGGTCCTCCGCGAAGCGCATGTCGCGGTTGGTGAGGATGCCGACGAGCCGCCGCCCCGCGCCGACCACCGGAAAGCCGGTGATGCCGTATTGCTTCTGCAGCGCCCAGGCATCCGCGAGCGTCTGGTCCGGGCGCAGTGTCACGGGGTCGTAGACCACCCCGCTCTCGAAGCGCTTGACGCTGCGCACCTGCGCGGCCTGCTCCTCGATGCCGAGATTGCGGTGGATCACCCCCATGCCGCCCGACTGTGCCATGGCGATGGCCATGTCGAGCTCGGTCACCGTGTCCATGGCCGAGGAGAGGAGCGGGATGTTGAGCTCGATCTCCGTGGTGACGCGCGTCCGGGTGTCCGCCTGCGCCGGCATCACGCTCGACGCGGCCGGCACCAGGAGCACGTCGTCGAAGGTGAGCGCCTCTCTGATCTCCATCGGCCCCTCCTTGACACGCCGCCCGTCCGGGCGTGTCCTATCTCACGAACGAGGTCGGATGGAAAGTGGGGCGGGGGTGGAACGGTGCCACCCGCGCGAGGGGAAAGCCGGTATGATCTGTCGGGGAGCCTCCGGGGCCGCGCTGGCGGCGGCGATCCTGTTCGGTGCGGCCGGGGCGGGGGCGGAGGAGGCGCCCGCGATCTCGCCCGGCGCGGTGCTTTCTCTGATCGAGGGGAACTGGTCGGGCGCCCCGCTCGAGCGGGCCGTGCTCGTCGCCGGGGAGACCGATGCCAGCCTCTATATCTACGTCTCCGAAGGCGGCCCACGGGAGATGCGCCTCGCCGCCGCGGCGCCCGACATCGCCTGGTATGGCGCGCTCTTCGGCACCGTTCCGGAACTCGCGCTCAACGCCGCGGGCAGCCTGCAGGTGATCTCGCGCAACGAATCGATCGGGCGGCATCGCTGGCGCGAGGTGCTGACCGTCGCCCATCGGACCGGGCGATTCGTGGTCGCGGGCTACACCTACGAGGGCTACGACACGCTCGACCCAGCGGCCGGGGGGAGCTGCGACGTCAATCTGCTGACGGGCCGGGGGCTGCGCGACGGCGAGCCCTTCGAGACCGAGGCGCGCGCCGTTTCCCTGGAGGCCTGGACCGCGGCGGACGCGCCCGAGGCCTGCTTCGACTGACCGTCCCCCGCCCCGGAAACGCGACCGCGCCGCGGGCGGAGCCGCGGCGCGGTCTGGCGTTCCGCCGGGCGCGCGGGGGGCGCGCGCCCGGCCCTGGGGCGTCGGTCACTGGGGCGAGGCCAGGACGTCTCCGAGGGTCGTCGCGCCGCCGCCGGTGACCGGGACGCCGCCGCCCGGCGTGCCGCCGCCGCCCCCGCCGCCGCCCGTGCCGGGGCCGTAATTGACCGGCGGCTGGGGTTGGGGCTGGGGCTGCGGGGTCGGCGCGGGGCCGGGGCCGTAATTCACCGGCGGGGTTGGCTTGGCCACCACCGGCGGGCGCGGCTTCGTGCGCGGCGGACGCGGCTTGCCGGTGGTCGGCGGGACGTATTCGGCGACCGGCTCGGCCCAGACCACCTCGTCCACCCGCCAGGCCGGGTCGATGCTCGCCCGGCAGATCGTGACGGCGCCGGTCAGGATCTCGTTGAAGCGGCTCTCGTGCTGGATGATGCCGCAGAGCTCCCCGGCGCGGGCGTCCACCCGCCAGGAGGCGAGGTCGACATAGCCGTCGGTGTTGCGGAGCTCGTTGCGCCAGATCTGCGGCGGGGCCGCGGGGGCGCTGGCGAGGGCGAGGTCGACGGCGTTGTCGATCTCGCGGCGGTCGGAGTTGTTCAGCGGGCCGCCGATCCGCTCCTCGATCACGGCGGAGAGCTGGAAGGTGCCGTCGATGAAGCGGGGATCGAGGACGCCGGTGTCGGGGTTCACCATGCCCTCGCCGGTGCGGATGTTGGTGTTGGTGCCGCCGCACCCGGCCACGGCCAGGGCGGTCAGCGCGACGAGCGGGGCGGCGATGCGGCGCATGGCTCGGCTCCTCTCTGGCTACGTGCGAATTGAATTGAAACGACAGGGACGGGGGCGGCGCGCCATGCGCCCCGCCCCGCGGCTCTGATCACCAGTTCTGCGGGTTCAGCTGGACCGGATGGCGCCGGCGCTGGGGCACGCAGCTCACCGTGTAGGTCGAGCCCTCGACATAGACGCGGCCCGGATGGTTCGAGTGGACCAGCATCTTCTCGAGATTGCGCTGCAGCTTGCCCGGATCGATCGTCGAGACGTACTGCATCGAGCAGGTCGCGCCGCGGCAGTCCATCGGGCGGTGCGACAGGTAGCCCTGGAAGATCACGAGATAGGGCTCGAAGTCGAGCCGGATCATCGGCGAGCACTCGTCGAACACCAGCGTGTAGTTGCGCTCGAAGCCCACACCGCCGCCGGTGCCGCCGCCGCCATAGACCGGGGCCTCGCCGCCCGGGGCCGGATAGGCGCCGCCGCCGGTCACCGCGCCGCCGCCGTGGCGACCGAAGAAGTTGTCGAGCTTGTCGCCGAGAACGCTGGCGAGCTCATGGCCGAGATTGCGGCCCTCGTCGGACAGCTCCTCGAGCAGGCACTCGCGCGGGCAGGTCACGGGCAGACGGAAGGTCTCGGAGCTGTCGACCTCGAAGCTGCCGATGAAGCGGCCCGAGTCGACCGCGAGCACGCGGCCCGAGATGCGCATCCGCGCGAAGCTGGCGAAGTCGGTCTTGTCGACGCTCGCGAACACCTCGTAGTTGACGATCACGTCGATCGGCGTCTGGACGGTGCGCGCCATCGCGATCAGCTCCTGCGGCGTGCGGCGCACGCGGTCGAGCTGGCTGGTGGCCTGATAGCCCTCCATGTTGACGGCCGTCTCGTCGAAGATGCGGTAGCCGCGGGTGTTGAGACGGTCGCTCATCCCGTTGAGGATGTTGCGCTGGACACGGCTGTTGCGCGGCACGGTGTCCTTGTCGAAGTCCTCGGTCATCACGAGCACGTTCGGGATGTCCTGGGCCATCGCCGGCACCGCCGCGATGCCGCCGCCGACGAGGGCGAGGCCGGCCAGACCGGCGGCAAAGTTCTTGATCCACATGGTGTAGGGTCCTCTTCAGTTACGAAGCGTTGCGAAGCTGCACATGTGCCACGATAAGCCGGGCAGGCCCCGATTCGTGCCGCCCACCCGTCCGACGTTCGTTTAAGATGCCTGAGCGACGCTTTCTTTTCACGCGGCGATTTCGCGCGTTCTTTCGTTGCTCGCGGCGAGGGAGCGGGGCGTGGCTCAGCGCGGTTCGGGGCGCAGCGCGTCGGGGAAGTCGTCGAAGAGCCGGCCGTCTAGCCGCGGCGGGCGCGTGCGGCCTGCGCCCTCCTCCGGGGAGGGCACGACGCCGCGCCGCCCCGGCGTCTCCGCGGCGGGGACGAAGACATAGGTGATCTCGACCGGTTCGCCGCTGCGTGGCGTCACCGTCAGGGTGAGCCGCGCGGGGCGGGCGAGCCAGGTCGCGTCGAGCACTGCGCGCACGGCCATGTCGGCCCGCCGCGGCGGGATTCGGATGCCGCGCGCGCCGGCCGGAGAGACCGCATGGGCGATCAGGGCCGCGCCGGGCCGCGCGGGCGCCATCTCGAAGGCGCAGAGCGTGCGGTCGACGCGGATCTCGCGCTCGAGCCGGTCGAGCGGCAGCGCCTCGACCCGGTGCGGCCGGTCGAACATTTCGAAGAAGCGGCAGTCCCGCCCGCGTCCGGCATAGTGAAGCACCGCGACCACGGGCTCCGGCCCGCGATCCGCGCCTTCGGGGCCGGCGCCGAAGACCGAGCGGGCGAGGAGTGCGGCCGTCTCCGGTGCGGGCGCTGGCGGTTCGGGCGCGGCGAGGCGCGCGGGCGCGGCCGGCGTTGCGGGCGTGGCGGGCGCGTCCGGCGGCGCGGCGGGCCGGTCTCCCAGGTCTGCGGCGGCGAGGCGCGGCGGCGGGCCGGGCTCCGGCTGCGGCGGCGCGAGCGGCACGACGCGGGCCCGCGGGCCGTCGAGGCCGACCGCGAGGGGCGCCGGGGTCGTCGCCGCAGCTGCAGTCGCGATAGCCGGGGCGGCAACGGTCTCCGCCGTCTCGGCGCGCGCTGCCGGGACCGCCAGCCCGCTGCCCTGAGCGGGGGCGGCCCCGAGGGCGGCAAGATCGGGGCCGTCGGCGCGGGCCGGCGGATCGGGCGCGCCCGGGGCGGAGGGCGGCTGCGGGGAGAGGATGCCGGGCGGTGCCGGCGGCAGTCGGGCCGGGCCGGGGCCGGCCGCGGCGGCCGGCTCTGCCGGCGCGGCGCGGGGGGCTGCGTGGGACGCCTGCGCGGTTTCCTCGGTGCGGGCGGGCGGCGCCGGGGCGCGGTCGGCGCCGGCGCGCGGGGTCTCCGGGATGTCCGGAGGCGCCGCCAGGGCGACCGGGAGTGCCGCGAGGAGCCGCGGGCGTTCGGGACGTCCGGTCACTCCGGCGGGGGCCTCGAGCGCGGGGGCCGCGGCGGGGCGGTCGGGCGCCGGGCGCTCGGCAGCGGCTGCGCGGGGCTCGGCCGGGAGGGGGCCGGGCGCACGGGCATCGGGCGCGGTGCGGATCGCCTCCGGCTCGGCGACGCTGCGCACCGATGCCGGGCGCCGGGGCGTGCGCGCCGGGCGCTCGAGCCAGCCGGCGCGGCCGCCCGGGAGCATGATGTCGCGATAGCTCTCCCAACTCGCGCGGGCGTCGCGGCGGGCCGCCTCGGCGCTCGGGCGGACCGGCGCGGCGACGGCGCGGGCGGGTTCCGGCAGATCGGGCGCCGCGGCGGGGGCCGTCGGCCCGGCGGTTTGGCTTCCCTCGGGCGTCGGCGGGGCGGGCGCCGGGAGGCCGCTGCCGAGCCCGCCCGCGGCGAGCCAGATCCCGGCGCCGGCGAGCAAGAGCACCGCGCCGGCGCCCGCGAGCGCCGTCCAGCCCCGCCGGGCGGGGGCGGTCGGCGGAGGCGCGGGCTCCGGGGCGAGCACGGCCGGCGGCGCGGGAGCGGGCGGCGCCGCGAACTCGGCCACCAGATCGGCGATGGCGCCGACCGGGCGCGGCACGATCCCCGGCGGCGCCGCAGACCGGGCCTCCTCGATCTGCGCCTCCGGCACCAGCACCTCGACGGCGATGCCGCGCGCGGCGAGGTCGGCGAAGCGTTCGGCGGAGCGGGCGAGCTTGGTCGGCACCGCCTCGACGGCGCGCGTCGTCCAGCTCGAGGTGCCGATGGCGCCGGTGGCCCAGATCAGCCGCGTCGCCTCGGCCTCGGTGGTCGCGAGCGCGCCGCGGGCCATCACGAGATGGAGGACGGCGAGGCCGAGCTGCCAACTCTCGCCCGCGTCGATCGGCTGGTCGACCTCGAGGATCAGCCCGCCCTCGGGCGTCGCGACGCCGAGGCGGGCGAGGGCGGCGCGGAGCTTCCTGTCGCAGCCGTCGAAATGGGTGTCGACGCCGGCGGCGACGTAGCTGCGGTCGAACAGCACCATCGAGGAGCGCTTGGCCTCCTCGTCGTAATCCGCCGCCCGGACGGTCGCGGGGCCGCCGGTGGTCGCGATGTCGATCAGGATGCGCTCGGCCACGGCGTCCTCCCGCGCGGCGCGGGGCGGGCCCCCGCGCGCAGGCCGCGCAGTTGCGGGAGGCGCGCACCCCCCGGCCCCTGCGGCGGCGGGTCAGGCGAGGTGGAAGCTGCGCTCTGGGTCGCGGATCGCGGCGATCGCCGGATGGTCGCTCGGCAGCACCACCTGGATCACGCCGTCCGCCGGCTCCCCGAGCTCGAGCGGGGCCACGTCGTCCTTGCCCGAGGCCGGGTGTATCACGAGCCGGGCGGGCGCCGCCATGCCCGGGGCGAGGGTGATGGTGAGGAAGCTGCGCTCCGGCCGCTTGGCGGAGGCGCGGATCTCAATCTCGACGCCGCCCTCGCGGCGGGTCTCGACCTCGCCGGTGGAGGCGGCCCGGACCTCGCCGAAGAGGGCGACGGCGTCGCGGGCGAGGATCTCGCGATAGGTGCGGGCGACCCACATGTCGCTCCGCGCCCAGGCCTCGACGCGGGCGCGGGCGGCGCCGTCGCCGAGGGCGGCGGCGCGGTGGATGTCGCCATAGGTCGGGCGGGCCTCGCGCGGGGCTCCGTCCCCGGTCTCGCCCTCGGGCTCGGTCTGCCGCAGGCGCGCGGCGAGGGCGATCTCGGCGGCCAGCGCCCGGTCGATCAGGGCGTCGCGGGCCGCGCCCGCGGGAATCTCGAAGTCCATCTCACGTCTCCTTGCCGTACATGTCCTCGAAGGCCTTGGCGAAGACCGCGCGATCCGTCTCGAAGCGGTCGGCGAGATCCTCGGGCAGCGCCCGCTCCAGCTCGGCCAGAAGCGCGCCGAGCTCGGAGAGGGGGGTGATCGCGGCCTCGAAGAGGGCCCCGATCTCCGGGTCGTCGAACGCCTTGTCGAATCCGACGCGGCGCACCCCGCGATAGGCCTTGCGGGTTTCGGTTGCGGTGGGCTCCGGCAGAGTCATCTGCCGGCGCGTGGCTGTCACATGGGCCGAGGCGTTGAGCATCTGGCGCAGATGGGCGCGCAGGCGCTCGTAGCGCTCGGCCACGGCCGGGTAGCCCGCATCGTCGGGGTCGGCCAGCTTGTCGAGGGCGATGAGGGGGCCAAGCTCCCTTTTGAAGCGCAGCGCGTTGATGATCTCGTTCTGCGCGCCGCCCATCACCTCGGAGCGCAGCACCGAGAGCGGGAAGTCGCGCACCGCGCCCCAGAGGCGGGCGGCGATCTCGAGGGCGCGGATCTCGGCGCCGGTGAGAAACTTCACCCGGTCGACCAGCTCCACCAGGCCGTCGAGCGGGGAGGGGAGCTCCTCCTCGGCGGTGGCGAAGGCGGCCTGATCGGCGGTGAGCTGCAAGTATCCCTCCTCGTCGTCGGCGGCCTGGGGGCGGTAGAGCCGCTGGAAGTCCTCGCCCTCGCGCAATGCCAGCACGAGGCCGACAAACGCGCGGTGCACGGTGCGGAACTGGCGGAAGTCCTCCGAGCGCCCCGCGCCCGCCGCGCCGCGCTGCCAGAAGCCGAGGATCGCGTCGTCGTCGATCCTCCAGCGCCGCTCGCCGGTCGCGGTATGCACGGCGGTCTCGTCGAGGAAGGCGGCGAGCGCCTCGAGCCGGTCGCGCTCGACCCGCGAGCGCATCATCTTGTCGAGCTCGGCATTGAGCGTCGCGGCGATGGCGTTGGAGGCGGCCTTGACGGTCTCGAACTCGCCGGGCTCGCCCTCGATCCGCGCGATATGGCCGGCGATCTCGCGCGATTGCTCGGGGCTCTCGGGCGCGGTCAGCAGGAATTCGAGCAGCGCGAAGAGGAGCGGCAGGCGGGCATGGAGGAGGCGGTAGGGCTGCACGCCAGGATAGGCCAGCGCGAAGGCCCCCTCCTCGCTGCGCACATGGGAGCGCCCCTCCGCCAGCCGCTCGGCGAGATAGGCCGAGAGCCGGCGCGCGCGGATCGGCCCGTCATAGCCGTAGAGCGTGTCGAGCGCCCGGCCCGAGGGGCTCGCCGCGGCGGCGAGGCTGACGAGATGGGCGAACTGGAAGATCGCGTCGCGCAGATCGGCGCCGCGGGCGAGGAGCGCGCGCTCGAGATAGCGGATCGTGCTCTCGGAGAAGCGGGGCTGCTCCGAGCCCTCGGCCCCGCCGGACCAGGCCCGGGCGTCGCGCAGGATCTGCATGTGGTTGAGGAAGGTCTCGCTCGTCGCGCTCGCCGCGAGGCCCGCCCTGCCGAATTCCATCTTGATCACGGGCATCGTCGTCTCGCGCCTCCCTCTTGGCGGCGGCCCCCCGGCGCGCCGTTTCCCGCAGAAAACCCGCCTGCGGGATTCATTGCAAATGGAGCCCCGGCTTTTATAGTCGAGACGCAGCGGAAATGAGAGTCGTGCCATGCCGTTCCTCGATTTCACCGTGACCCTCCCGCGTATTTTCCGCGCCGCGACGTTCTTCGGAGCGCTCGCCCTCGCCGCTCCGGCCGCCGGGCAATATGTGCGCGACTACGAGGTGGGGGTCGACGACGTGGCGCGCGAGATCGCCAAGGCGCTCAGGGTCGAGTCGGAGGCGAGCGGCAACGGGGTCAAGTTCTCCCTCATCCGCCAGGCCCGCTCCACCGACGAGCTGCTCTGCGAGCCGCTCTCGAGCAAGCTCGCCACCAATCTCAACGAGAAGCTGACGCGCGAGCTCTCCGGCTTCCGCTTCGACACCATCGACAGCCAGCGCCTGGAGAGCGGGCGCGACGGCGCGGCGATCGCCGTCAAGTGGTCCTCGGAGGCCGCCGACGGGCGCGTGCAGATCCGCGCCGAGCTGACCCGCTTCGCCGATCTCGAGGTGATCGCCTCGCCCTCGGCCTATGTCAGGCTCGACGACATGCCCTCGAGCGATCAGGTCTGCCTGGTCTCCAAGGCGGTTTTCGCGACCTGCACCGCGACCCAGCCGATTCCGCTCTTCGACAGCCCCGTGCCGCAGCGCGCCCGCCCGCTGCCCGACCGCATCCAACCCGGCCAGCCCTTCCAGGTGGTCGGCCATTTCAACCTGCCGGACGAGACGAGCTCGCGCGCGCTCCTGCTCGCCTACGAGGCGCGGCCGGAGGATCTCGGCAACGAGGCGGGCACCCGCGGCGCCGAGCAGCGCCGGGCGTTCACCCTCGGCGGCTCCCAGCTTCTGTCGGTTTGGGCCGACAGCGGGGTCTGCTTCGTCACCTTCTCCGATATCGAGCTCGCCGCGCTCAAGCCCGAGCCGCCCGAGCCGCAGCGCCCGCGCTGGGAGCCCGGCCGCCCGATGCCCGTGCAGTGCCCGGACTGCCCGCGCATGACGGTGCTGCCCGAGACCCGCTTCGCCCTCTCCCGCGCGGCCTCCGACCCGCTCGACCCGCAGCGCCTCCTCGACCCCGAGGACCGCTCCGAGCTCCGCGACGTCGTGCTCGCCGTCGCCGAGACCGAGATCACCCTGGGGGACTGGGATCCCTGCGTGCGCGCCGGCGCCTGCCGCGACCTGCGCTTCGACGACGCCAATCGCGGCCGCGGCGAGGACCACCCCGCGAGCGTGAGCTGGGACGATGCGCAGACCTACATCGCCTGGCTCAACGAAGCCGCCCGCGACGAGTCCCGCGGCGGCTCGAAATTCGCGCCCACCTACCGCCTCCCGCGCGAGGCAGAATGGGAATACGCCGCCCGCGGCGAGCTCGGCGCCATGCGCGGCCCGGGGGAGCGGGCGCCGGCCTATTGGTGGGGCGACGTGATGGTCCCCGGCCGCGCCGTCTGCCGCGGATGCGAGCGCTTCCCCGGGCAGGAGGCCGGGCCCGCGCCCGTCAGCTTCGCCGCCGCCCGGGCCGACCGGCGCTGGAACCTGCAGGACATGAGCGGCAATCTCTGGGAGTGGACCGCCGATTGCTGGAGCGCCGACGGCCCCGCCCGCCCCGGCTGCCCCAACCGCGAGCGCGTGGTGAAGGGGGGGAGCTTCGCCGACGGACCGCTCGCGCTCCGGGCCGATGCCCGCGCCGGCGCGCCGCAGTCCCGCGCCCATGCGGCGATCGGCTTCCGCGTCGTCGCCGACGAGCCGGCGGAGCGCTGAGCCCCGCGAGCCCACCGGCGCCCCGGCGCGTTTCAGGAGACCGACGCCATGCGCGATACCCCGCTGAAGGCGCTCCGCGCCGCCCTCGCCGGCCTCCTCCTCGCGACGGCGGCGCCCGCGCAGGAGCGCCCCCTCGGCCTCGCGGTCGCCACGCCGCCGGGGCCGTCCGACACGCTCGCCCGCGAGATGGCCGCGGCGCTGCAGGCGGGCGGGGTCTATTTCTCGCTCCGCCCGGTGCCCGGCCCCTTCGGCCCGCTGATGGCCGCGCGGAACAGCCCGGAGGTGCAGCTCGCCATCGTGCCGGGCGACATGCCGGCCTTCCTCGCCCGCCGCGCCAATCTCGCCGACGCCGCGGAGACCGCGGGCCTCGGCAGGGATATGGGCCTCGTCATGGCGCTCGACGCGCGGCCGGTGCATCTCCTCGTCCGCGGCCGGCAGCGCGGCATCGAGGATCTCGGCGGCGCGCGCATCGGCATCGGTCCGATCGAGTCGCCGGGCGGGCTCACCGCCGTGCTCCTGCTCGACGCCGCCCGCGTGCGCCCCGGCCATATCGACACGCGGCCGCTCGAGAGCGCCATCGCCGCCTTCGTGACCGGCCGGCTCGACGCCCTTTTCGTCACCGGCCCGGTGCCCGACCCGCTGCTCTCCCGGGTGATCGACGAGGCGGAGGGCGTGCGCCTCCTGCCGCTCCGCCCCTCGGCGGAGATCCCGGGCCACGAGCCCGCCACCATCGCCGCCCGCGCCTACCCCTTCCAGCGCGAGGCGGTGGAGACCGTGGCCGTGCGCACCGCCCTCGTCGCCTATCAGTATTCGGGGCCCACCTGCGAGCGCCTCCGCCGCCTCTCGGAGGAGCTCGCCCGGGCGCTCCCGACGCTCGAACGCCATGCCTCGCCGCTCTGGGACATGGTGAGGCCCGCCGCCGTCACCGGCTTCGCGCCCCATCCCTGTGGCGGGGCGGTGCCGGAGATCGTCGCGCCCCCGCCGGAGGCCTTCCCCGAGCCCGTGGCGGAGGACCCGGCCCCGGCCCAGGAGCCCTTCGACCCCACCCTCGGCGGCATCGGCGCCGGCACCCCCCGCAGCCTCGCCGAGGAGGACGGCCCGGAGGCGCCCTCCCCGGAGGACGCGGCGTCGGCGGGGGAGGAGCCCGAGGCCCCGCCCGCCGAGGACGCCGCCGAAGCGCGCGAAGCGCCCGAGGCCCCGCCCGCCGAGGACGCCGCGGAGGCGGCGGAGGAGGCGCCGGAGCGGGCGGCCCCCGCCGATGGCGGCCTCGGCCGGATCCTGGGCGGCCCCGCCCCGACCTCCCCCGAGCCCGAGGCCCCCGAAACCGTGGCCCCCGAGACCGAGGCCCCGGCGACCGACACCGCGGAGCCCGAAGCCGCCGACCCCGATGCGCAAGCGCCCCCCGGCGGCGCCGCCGTGGAGGCCGGGCGGGAGGTCCTGCGCGCCATCGGCTCCGTCTTCCGCGGGAGCTCCGAATGATCCGCCTCCTCCTCGCCGCCCTCCTCGCCCTCGCCCCTCTCGCCGCCACGGCCGAGATCGCCGTCGAGTATTACGACGGCAGCGGCCAGCGCATCGAGCGGGCGACGCTCTATTCCGGCCGCGCCCATATGGCTCTCGTGATCGCCACCGAGACCGGGACGAGCGCCGGGGCCCCGGCCGAGCGCGACGCGCTCCTCGCCTGGCTCGAAGCCCGCGGCGTCGAGGCGACCGAGCTTCTCCCCGGCGCCGCCCCGCTCGCCGAGCGGGCCGAGGACTGGCTCCGCGAGGCCGACCGCCGCGCCCGCGACGGCGGGCTGCTCGTGGTGATCGACAGCCGCGTCTCCCCCGGCCCCGAGGGCTTCGCGCTCGACCGGGGCGCGGGCGTCGCGGAGCCCCCGCTGCGGCTTCGCCCCTTCCTCGAGGCGCTCGACGAGAGCGCCGCGCGCCATGTCCTCGTCGTCTTCACCACCCTCGTCGACGCCCGTGCCCTGCCCGAGGCCGACGAGGCGCGCGTCGCCCCCGGCGAGGCCCGCCGCCGCGCCTGGCTGCGCGAGGAGGAGGCGGCCGAGCGCGCGCGGCAGGCCCTCGTGCCCTATCGCGGCGCCGAGACGATCCCCCATCTCGTCGCCGCCCTCTCCGAGTCCCCCGAATTCGGCGCGGCGGAGGAGCATTACGACCCGGACGCCTTCGTCACCGCCGAGGACCTCGCCGCCGCCGGGGGCACCGCGCTGCAGCTCTGGCGCTTCGGGCGCGACGACGAGGACGGCAATTTCGTCCTGCTGCGCCGAGGCCTGCCGGAGATCCGCTTCGACGGCCGCCCGAGCCTCGCCGAGCGCTACCGCGAGGCCTTCGCCGATCTGCGCCGCGGCGACGAGCGCGCCCTCGGCCGGTTCCTCGACCGCGGCGCCGAGGGCCCCTGGCGCGAGGCCGCCCGCGCCCAGAACGAGCGCCTTTCCGAGCGCATCCTCGCCCGCGAGAACGCCCGCTGCGATGCGGCCTTCGCCTTCCGTCCCGACGAGATCCTGGCGCTCGAGGCCGGCGTCCTCGGCCGGCTCGACGCCTTCTCCGACGCCGGCAAGCTGGCGCGGGACTGGCTCGCCGCCGTCGAGGCCGCGACCGGGCTCGCTCCGCCCGCGCGCCGCCAGATCGAGGCGCGCTGCGCCGAGGCCGATCTCGATCCCGCCACCGCCCCCGCCCGCGCGCTCCGCCTCGCGCTCGCGACCGGGGACGGGGCGCGCGCCCTCGCCATCCCCGCCGCCGCCGGGCGCGGCTGGGCGGAGGCCGCGGAGGCCGCCGTCCTCGCCACGCTGCATCTCCTCGCCGAAGGCGGGCGCGCGGCGGGCGCGGAGGAGAAGGCCGCCGCCCTCGAAGCGCTCGACCGCGCCGCCGAGGACGGCCACGGCGCCGCCGCCCTTCTCGGCGCGCTGCTCAGCTTCGACGGCAGCCTCCGCCCGCGCGACCCGCGCGCCGGCATGGCCGGTCTGGCCCGCGCTGCCGAACGAGGCGTCGCCGTGGCCGAGGCGCTGCGCGCGGCCGTCTGGCTGAGCCCCCATCCCGGCCCCACCGCCTGGCGCCCCGGGCGCACGCCGAACCGGCAGGCGGCGCTGACCGCCATCCGCTTCCTCCGCGAGGCGCGCATCGCTCTCGACCCCGAACTCGGCATCTCCGGGCTCGAGGCGCAGAGCCTGCGCGACTGCGCCCGCTCGCTCTCCGCCCTCGATCTCGAGGCGGCCTTCGCCCCGGCCTCGGTCGGCTCGCTCGCGGCGCTCGACGCGCTCGTCAACCGCCCCCATGCCGCGCTCGCGGAGGCCGTGCGCGTCGTGCCCGAGGCTGCGGCGCGCGCCGCTTGCGCCCGGCTCCCCGCGCCCGAAGACCTCGCGGCCGAGGACCTCCCCGTCCGCGACGACGTGCTCCTCCGCCTCGCCGTCCTCGACGTCGCCGCGCGCGACCCGGCAGCGGCGCGCGACCGCCTCGCCGAGATCGGCCGGCCGACGCCGACGGCCCGGCTCGTCGCCGCCCTCGCCGCCGAGCCCGCCGCCCGCGGCGCCGCCTTCGCCGCGGCGGCCGAGGCCGGGCAGCCGCTCGCGGCCCTC
>CAZNTX010000091.1:0-14779 GCA_964576075.1 uncultured Limibaculum sp.
GTAGGCCTCGTCGGGGCCGAGGGTGTTGCCGAACATGCCCGCGTCGAGCGAGATGGCGGTGTGCACATGCGTGTCGCCCCAGAACACCCGGCTGGGAAAGGCGCGCTGCGCGTAGGGCGAATAGGTCGTCCCCTTGTAGAACCCCTCTAGGCTCTCCTCCGAAGGGATGAACTGCGCCGCGGCTGGGAGCGAGACGGCCGTCGAGGCGAGGAGGGCGAGGACGGTGCTGCGTATCATGGCGTTCGTTTCCCTTGTCTCACGACCGACGGGGCATTCTCGCACATCGCGGTCGAACCGCTTATGACGCCCGTCAAGACCGCGGCGAGTACCAGATGGGCGAGGTGTAGGCCCGGTCCTGCTGGACCATGACGGCGTCCTCGGGCAGGTCGAGGGGTCCGTAGAACGCCTCGTCGTGGGCCAGCCAGGAGGGCGTCGGGATCTCGAGCACGCGGACATAGTAATAGGCGCGCTCTGCGGGATCGAATTCTGGGTCCACCCAGTATCCGCCGAGCGCCGCCGCGCCGATCGTGTTGGTGAACTCCGCGCCCTCGACGGTGCTGCCGACGGGCGGGAGCTTGCCGTCCGCGTCCGGCTGGCGCTCGCCGGACCAGGCGACGTCGAAGACCTTCGTCCGCGGCTCGCCGCCCTCGACCCAGCCCTTCACGATCTGGATGCGGTCGAGATTGGCGCCGTCGGGGTCGCGGAGCGCGCGGATCATGAAGGTCGGCGCCGCGCCCTCGGGCCCGGCGAAGAGGTCGCCCCCCATCGGCACCCCGCGGGCGTAGCCCGCTTCGGCGAAGTCCGGGCGGTGCACCTCGTCGGCCTCGAAGTCCCAGCCGGCGAAGAGCCGCACGGTGATGCGCGAGCCGGTGGTGGCGTAGACCTCGCGGCGCTTGAAGGCGTCCCAGATCGCCTCGCGTGTGTTCTCCCGCGCCCAGGCGGCGGCGAGGCCCGAGGCGAGCGTCTCGTAATGCCGGATCGCGATCTCCTCGCCGGCATATACGGGCAGGATGATGTATTCCTCGTAGCGCTCCGCCCCCGTGCCCGGCTCGACCGGACTCGCCTTGCCGAAATAGTTGTCCTCGCGCGTGGTCGCGAGCGAGGTATGGCTGTCGGTCGCCCCGATCATGCCGAATTTGAAGGGGTTGGCGCCGATCTCCTCCTCGATGGCGAGCCCTCGTGCGAGCGCCGTGCGCGCATATTCGCGCGGCAGCATGTCCGGGGTCTTCAGCTCGGTGCCGAAATTGCCCCGGTCCCAGGTGTAGTAGTCGGCGAATTCGTCGTTGGGGCTCAGCATCGGGTGGGTCTCGCCGTCTCCCTTGATCTGCGTGACCTCGTAGAGCGGCTCGAACCGCATCCGTCGCTCGGCATAGCCGATGTCGATCGGCTCGCCGTTCAGCCGCCTGTCGTCGAACATCAGCCCGTTGGAGAGGTTGCCGTTGTGCGGGATCGCCAGCACCCGGCCGCCGGTGTCGCGCTCGTAGGCCTCCATCCAGTCCCAGAGATCCTCGGGGTCCGAGCTGTCGTAGTTGGAGAAGGGCACGAGGTCCTCGACCCGGTCCGCCCCGTCGCGGAACATCACGACCCGGTGCAAGTTGTTCGCCTCGTAGCTCGAGCTCCATTCGAAGCCGTGGATCGCGGTGAAGACGCCGGGCTCGTTGTGCCGCTCGGCGCTCTCGACGATCCGGTTCCATATGGTCCGGGTCAGGTCGTCGTCCGCGAGCGGGTCCTCGCCCTTCTGCATCTCGGCGCCCCAGGTGGCGTAGGCGCCGAAGGGGTCCCCGCCCTTCACCAGATCGTGGACTTCGCGCCCCCAGTCGGTGGCGAGGAGCTGCGGGTTCGACTCCGCGATCATCGGCGCGAGGCCGAGATTCTCGGCGTGATCCGCGACCACGAGGAAATCGAGCGGGCGGACGAGCTGCGCGTAGTCGCCCACCGAGGCGCGCACCTTCTCGCCGCGGGCGAAGCGGAACGCCGCGTCCGGCCCGAGCGCGTTGCCGATCATGCCCGCATCGGTCGAGTAGGAGGTGTGCAGATGCGTGTCGCCCCAGAACACCCGGTTCGGAAAGGACTGGTCGAGGAAGGGCGAGTAATGCCGGGCGCCGATCTCGACCTCGTCCTGCTCCATCGTCAGCGTCGCGTAACCCTGCTGCGCGTGCGCCGCGCCGGCGCAGAGAAGCGCAGCGATGGCAGTGCAAGCGGTCCGGGTCGATCTCTTCATCGTCGTTTCCTCCGTTCAGGTCGTGGGTTCGATCTCTGGGAAGCTCCAGCTGCCGTCGAGGATCTCCGCGCGCGGCTGGTAGAGGCGGATCGTGTAGTTCCAGCCGGGCGTCACGGGGATGCAGTTGATCCGCCCGTCCTCGCAGGCGCCGAAATGGATGGTGTAGGAGCCGTCGGCGTCGGGTTCGGCCGAGACGTTGTTGTAGCTGTTCCGGCCGAGGTCGTTGGGCTCGAGGTAGCCGTCGGCGTTGTAGACGGTGATCGACCAGAACGCGTCGACGGGGACGTCCCTCACCGTGACCGCGTGGGGGGTCTTGCCGTCGTTCCTCTCGACGCTGTCGATGACGGCGCTGGCCGTGCTGGCCGGCTGCCCGGCCCAGCCCGCGATGGCACCGACGAGGTGGTCGACGGGATCGACCTCGTCCCTGCGGCCGAAGGCGCGGGACGCATCGAAGCCGATGGCACCGACGAGGTGGTCGACGGGATCGACCTCGTCCCTGCGGCCGAAGGCGCGGGACGCATCGAAGCCGATCGCCGCGGCAAGGTCGTTCACGGCCTTGCGCGCCTCGGCAAGGCTCTCGAGGTCCCAGTCCGGCGCCTCGAAGGGCCCGTCGCCTCCGCCCGTGACCGTGATGCGGTCCTGCGCGGCATGGGCCCGCGCGAGATCGTCCGGGTCGGCAACGTCCACGAAGGTGCGGAACAGCAGCATCGCGAAGCGCGTGCCCACCCCCGCCTCGGTCAGCTCGTAGGTGCCCGGCGACGCCTCCGCGACGTTGTAGTGGTCCTGGCTGATCACCAGCATCGACTGGAAGCGGTCCCCGACCTCCGGCAGCGTGACCGTCGCCGGCTCGGACAGGTCGACCACGACGGCGGAGTAGAGCGTGTCCTGGTTGGCGCGGATCACCGGCTGCGGCTCGTCGGCCGAGACCGGCTTGCGGAAATGGACGACCTCGCCGATCCCGATGCCGTGGGTCTCCATGCTGAGCCGGAACATGTGGTCGGACTCGGCCCGCACGAGGGTGCCGATCGTGACCTCCTCGGCGGAACCGAGGGCCGGCGCGCCGAGAGCGACGGCCATCGCGGCGGCCAGAAGACGGGCCGGAATAGCGGGGGGCAGGGTCATGACGATCTCCTCACCGCGGGAACAGCAGGGTGAATTGGAGGCGGACGCGGAAACCGTCCGGGCCGCTCTCCGGCGCCGTGGCCCAGTAGCCGACGCCGGCCTGGAGGCTGACCGGAACCCCGCCGAGCAGCAGCAGCTTGCTCGCCGCCACGTTGACCGGCACCGACCAGTCGTTCGCGGTCCAGTCGTAGGAGGTCTCGCTCTGGATCGAGAAGGTCCAGGCGGTCTCGGTGGTGTAGGAGACGAAGGGCTGCAGGAAGCTGCGGTTCACCTCCGCGCGGGCGCCCTCGCCCGCGAAGGACCAGACATGGTTGGCGAGCGCGCCCACCGTCCACGGATCGCGCTGGACGAGGCCCACCGCCGTCGGCCCTGCCGCCCATTTCTCGCCGCCGAGGAGGGCGTCGGTCGCGGTCGGCAGGACGAGGATCGGGCCGGCGCCCCAGGTGAAGCCCCCCTCCGTGACACGGGAGGGGGAGAGGAACAGGCTCGCCGAGACGTCGCCGAGGCCGAATTGCGACCCGGCGCCGGGAAAGATGTCCTCCTGCCAGGTCACGGGCAGGATGGTCCGCGTGATCAGGTTCCAGTCCTCCGAGAGACCGATGGGGATCACGGGCTGGATGTTCGTCGTCAGGCGGTCGCCGGCGTCGCGCGGGCCGACATTGCGGTCCCAGTTCATCTGGACGGGCACCGACACCAGCGAGGCGATCGGGTTGGCGAGGTCCTGGGCGAGGTCGTCGAGATCCTCCGGCGACTGGGCCGCCGCCATGCCCGCGAGCAAGAGACCCGCGCAGGTCGCGAGGAGGAGGCGGATCATCGCACCGCCTCCACCTTCGGGAAGGTCCAGCTGCCGTCGAGGACCTCGGGGCCGGGCCGATACAGGCGCACGGTGTAGTTCCAGCCCTCCATGATCGGCAGGCAGTTCACGCGGCCATCGTCGCAGCCGCCGAAATGCACGGTCATCGAGCCGTCGTCGTTGCGCGCGCCCATGACCGAGTTCACCGTGTAGGCGTCGAGCGCGTTCGGCTCGAAAAAGCGTTGGGCGTTGTAGAGACTGATGGACCAGAAGGCGCCGACCGGCACGTCGGCGGGCACCTCGATCCGGTATTCGCCGACGGGCAGCCTGGGGTAGATGCCGAGATAGAGCGCCTCGTCCTCCGGCAAGCCGCCCCAGCCGACGGCCGTGCCGACCATGTGGCGGATCGGCTCGACCGCGTTCCTTGGGCCGAAGACGCGGGTGCTGTCGGGAGCGAACGGCGTGAGGCCGTTGAGCGCTGCCACGAGGCGCTCGTATGCCTCCTCGTCGTAGTTCGGCAGGATGAAGGGGCGCGCGGATGCGGCCTCGATCGTCATCCGGTCCTGGATGGCGTTCACCTCCGCGACATCCTGCGGGTCGGAGGCATCCACGAGCACCCGGATGTAGACGGCGACATAGGGCGTGTCGAAGGTCTCCACGTCGAGCGTGTAGGTGCCGCCGCCGTGGAAGACCTCGTTGATGTAGTGGTCCTGGTTGACGATCATGGCCGACATGTAGCGGTCGCCCACATCGGGCAGCGTGAGCGTCGCGCCTTCGCTGATGTCGACGATGGCGGTGCTGTAGAGCGTGTCCCGGTTCATGCTGACCGTCGGCTGGTTGTCGACGGGCGTCGGCTCGCGGAAGTGGTAGAAACGGTTCACTCCGCCGGATAGCGCGACGTACTTCTCCAGCTCGATATCCGTCGCCGCCCGAACGAAATTGTCGAGCGTGACCGGGATCTCGCGGCTGTCCACGAGCGCGTCGAGCGTGTCGTCGGCGAATGTCGGCGCCGACGCCGCGCCGCCGATCAGGGCTGCCGCGGCCATCCCCGAGAGTATCCCCGGCCGCGGGGGAAAGAGGCCAAGTCTCATCGGTCCGTCCTTACATCTCGGAACTCCGGTCGATCGGTCCCGGCCGCCAGGGGCGGGGCAGGTCGCGCGTCACCCCCGGGCCTTGCTGAAGGTATCGAGCAGGGGCGCCTCGGGCGCGTCGATGCAGGCGTCGAGAACGGCGTCGCTCGCCGCCGTGAGCGCGGGGCCGTCGAACACGGTCTCGCCCCGGGCCCCGCTGACGAAGCCGTGCAGGAAGATCATCGTGAAGTCGCGCTCGTCGCCGCCCATCTTGAGCATCTCGCGGCAGGTCATCTTGTCGATCTCGATCGTTATGCCCTCGTCCTGGGCCGGGGCGCCCGTGGACGCCGCGACGCCGATCAGCAGCATTGCGAGAGAAGTGAGCCGGGTGGTCGTCATGGGGGGGTCTCCATGTCTCGAGAAACGGTGATGCGGCGTCGTCGTTCAGTAGTGCCCGACGACGCCGCGCATGCAGTCGTGATAGGCGCGGTTGTAGATCGAGCCGCGCTGGACACCGCGCGTCGTCCCGCCCGTGACCGCCCCGATGGCGGCCCCGCGCCGGGCGCCGCGGCCGCCGTTGACGATGGCGCCGATGGCGGCGCCGCCGGCTGCTCCGCGCGCCGCCCCGCCCACCGCGCCGCCGCGCGACTGGCGCCAGGACACGTCGCGGGCATAGGCATCGCAATAGGCGGCCGAGTAGCGCTGCGCGGACGCCTCGCCGGTCCAGGCCATCGTCGCGACGAGTGCCAGAAGGGCGGTCGCCGAGGCCGCGAAGGGTCGCCGTTGCCGAACCATCCCGAACTCCTCCCTGTTTGTTCCGGTCACCGCCGGGATTAGAACTTCCACGCCACGCCGATGGTCCCGTAATCCGACTTGAAGCGGTTCCTGGCGCGCACGTCGTGCATCCACTTGCCGAAGATCGAAAGGCGCCCCTCCGCGAAGCCGGGCGTCCAGAGGAAGCCCGGGCCGATGCCGAGGCTCTCCGACTTGAAGTCGCCGAGGAGCGCGCCCGCGCCGCTGTCGCCCGTGACCTGGCGGTAGTAGTAGCCGCGCAGGCCGACCGCGAAGGTCTCGCTCAGGAACTGGTTCGCCGTGAAATCGACGTGGAACTCGGCGCCGGTCTTGTAGTCGGTCGCGTCGTTGCGCGTGTTGACCATGATGCCGGGCGCGACGGAGACTTCGGTCCCAGTCTCGGCATCGAACCAGGTGGCCGCCGCGACCGTGTCGAAGCTCCAGTAGTTGCGCCCGAGATTGACCGCCTCGTCGAGATCGTAGGCACCCGTCGGCGCGATGACGATCTCCGCGAACTTGAAGGAGAAATCCCCGGACTGCCAGTTGACCTGGAGCGGGATGAGCGCGATGTCGCTGAGGTTGAACGAACTCTCGGAGACCCCGATCGACCCGCCCGCCGGTCCGGTCACCCGCGCGTCGAGGCCGGCGTGGCCGAAGGGCAGCATCGCGCCCACCGTGTAGGTGATCGCCGCGAGATCGATCACGAGGTCGAGGTCGAGGCCGAGATCCACCTGCCCCTGCAGCACCGCTGCGCCTGTGTCGCCGGACTGCACCCAGACGGTGTTCACCGCGAGGAAGCCCGGCGCCGGCGGTGCCGCGAGCGCGATGTCGCCGGCCGTGCCCGGAAGAAAGTGGCTGGCCGCGCCTTCCGCCGCGATGGCGTCCGACGGGCCGCCGAGGAGAAGGGCAAGCATCACCGCAAACCCGGCCGTGGTGCCCCGATGCCGCGCCTCCATCGTCGTCCCCTCCCGGTTTCCGCTCACGCCGTGCCGCCGGATCTTCTGTCAACTTAGTCTGACACGGCGCCTCTGATCAAATCCCGACAAAATGCCCATCAACAGTCTTTATTGCGAACACTTGCCGCCTCGCCGATCCCCTCCGTCTTTGACTTTAGCATGGACAGGCCAATCGGATTTCGACAAATTCAGCGTAATGGTCCCGATGGTAAACGTTGTCGAAGTCGTGCAGGTGGTGGGGCTCCTCGACCGGATCGCCTGCCGAGGGGTCGTGGATCGCGCGCTGCGCAGCGCGGGCCTCGACCGGACGGCGCTCCGCGCGGGGCCAGGCCTGCTGCCCTACGAGATCGAGGCGGCCCTGCTCGACGCCGTGGCCCGTCGGCTTGGCGACGGCCATCTCGGCTCGCGGCTCGCGGCGGAGTTCGACTATGCGTCCTACGGGGCCTATGCGCGCTACGTGCTCGGCGCGCCCGATCTCCGCACCGCCTTTCTCCGCGGCCGCGACGCGTTCTCGCTGCTGCACCGCGGGTCGGAGATCGTGTTTCGCGAGGAAGGCGGGCATCTCCTCGTCGGTCGGGCCTCTCGGCTGGCGCCGAGCGCCGGGCGCCGGCATCTCGACGAGGGGTCGGCGCTGCTCATCGGCGATGTGGCCCGGCATTTCCTCGGGCCGGACTGGCGGCCGGACTGGATCGAGGCGGGAAGCGACAGCCGGCCCTGCCTCGCGGGGTTCGAGGAGATCGCCGAGGCCCCGGTGCAGGGCGGCGCCTCCATGCCGGCCGTTGCCATCCGCCTCCGCGATCTGGCGACGCCCAACCCCCTGCCGCCGACCGCGCGCGAGACCGTGACGCAAGAGGAGTTGCCGTCGCTGATGGGCGTGCTGCAACCGAGCACGCTCGCGGAGGCGGTGCGCGGGGTCCTGCGCGCGCAGATCGTTCGCTCCGACGTCTCCGAGGAGAGCGTCGCCCGCCGCCTCGGCCTCGGCCCGCGCACCCTGCAGAGGCGCCTGCAGGCCGAAGGAACCGGGTTCCGCGAGATCCGGACCCGGGTTCTCGAGGGGCGCGCGCGGGCATTGCTGTGCGACACGCGGCTGACGGTCGACGAAATCGCCGCCTCGCTCGGCTATGCCGAGCCGAACAGCTTCCGCCGCGCCTTTCGGAGCTGGACCGGCCTTTCCCCCGCCGCCTATCGTGCCCGTGTCGACGCAGGCTGACCCGACGGGCGCCGGGCAGGGCCCGTCCCGGCGACGGGACGAGGGGTGCATGGGAGCGCCTCGCCCGTCCCATCGGCGCGACCGGACGCGAGGGCCCGGGGCGGGACGCTGTCTGCGCGTCTGCCTGTGCCTCCTGCCGGCGACCGGGCCGCTCCCCGCAGCGGCGCAGGAGCGCTGGGAGATCTCCGTCACGCCCTATGCCTGGCTCATGGATGTCGAGGGCACCGTCGCCGCCCTTCCGGGGCAGCCCCCGGTCGACATCTCCGTGTCCTGGCAGGACGTGCTCGAGGACGTGGATGCGGGCGGCATGCTGCTCTTCGGCGCGCGGCGCTCGGGATGGATGATCCGCGGCGACCTGCTATACGCCGAGACCTCGTCCGGGACCTCGCGGACGAGCGGCTTCCTGCGCTCGATAGACGTCGCCAACGATTTCGGCTTCGCCGGGCTCTCGGTCGGGCGTGTGGTGGAGGAGGGCGGACGCCACGACCTGGCAGTCCATGTCGGTTTCAGGGCCTGGTGGTTCAGGACCGACGTCCGGATCGGAACGGCGTTGCCGACCCCGATCGCGTTGTCCGGGGATGCGAGCTGGATCGATCCGATGATCGGGGCGGTCGGGCGCTACGAGCTGTCGGACACCTGGACCCTGACGGGCTCGGCCGAGCTGGGCGGCTTCGGCCTCGGGGCCGACATCGCGGCGGGCTTCATGCTGGCCGCGGACTACGCGGTCCGTGACTGGGTGTCGCTCGGCATCGGCTGGCGGCACATCTATGTCGATTACGACGACGAGCTCGAGTATAGGGTCCATCACACCGGACCGGTCTTCGGGGCGAGCGTCAGGTTCTGACCGTTCCCCGAAAGCAGCTGAGACGAGGCCGAGAGCCGCCGCGTTGCCCTCGCACGACAGATCCTCCGGGCGACGATACCGGCGACCGCGAAACCTGAGAGACCCTGTGCGACACCCCGGGCGTTCAGGCGGTCGCCGTCGTCTCGCCGGCGAGGTCGTCGAGGATGGGGCAGTCCGGCCGATCGTCGCCGTGGCACCGCGCGACGAGGGTTTCAAGGGTCCCGCGCATCGCCTCGAGTTCCTCGATCTTCCGTGCGATCCGCTCGAGATGCTCGGTGGCCATCCGCTTGACGTCGGCGCTGGCCCGGTCCCGGTCCTCGTAGAGCGCCAAGAGCGCCCGGCAGTCCTCGATGGAGAAGCCGAGCGATCTCGCCCGCGCCAGGAAGGCCAGCTTGTGGGCGTCCCGCTCGGAGAAGTCGCGATAGCCATTGGCCGCCCGCGCGGGTCGCACGAGCTTTATGGCCTCGTAGTAGCGGATCGTCTTGGCGGGCAGTCCGCTTGCCTCCGACACTTCGCCGATATTCATGGCGCGCCTCCGTCCAGAGCCTGCCGCGAGGCTTCGATTTTCCTTTTCGGGATTTCCCCCTTGGCGACGCGTTCCCGCAGGATCGCATGCGCGCGGTCTTCCTGCTTGTCGCCGGGGCGGAACCTGTCCGGCCACAGCACCCGAACCGCCAGACCGACAGCTCCGACGATCAGCGCCAAAACCAGAAGCATCATCCCCGGCCCGGAGAGCCAGCCGCCCCATCCCATCATGCCGGTATGCTCGAAGTATCGCCCGTCGCCCGGGTCGGCCTGCGCCGCGGACGGCAGGAGCGCTGCGCCAGCCGCACCCGCAAGTGCGAACCTGCCTGGGCGGTCGATCGAGGTCATTGCGATCTCCCTCATTGCCAACCTCCGATATGGGGCCTCCAGTCGCTGGAGGGTCAACACCCGTTTCCCTCTTGACCCTCCAGTCGCTGGAAGGACTACCTCCCTGCGCAGCAGAGGAGGCGCTCCATGTCCGATACCGCGCTCGACACCGACACGGTAACCCGCGACCCGGTCTGCGGCATGACCGTCGACACGCAAGCCGGCAAGCCCCGTCTCGAGCACGACGGTCATGTCTATCATTTCTGCTGCCATGGCTGCCTGGCGAAGTTCAGAGGCGATCCGGAGGCCTATATCGACGCCGAGGATCCGGTCTGCGGCATGACCGTCAACCGCGCCACCGCGCGCCACATGGCGACGCATGCGGGCGAGCGGGTCTATTTCTGCTCTTCGCGCTGCCACGACAAGTTCGAGGCCGCGCCCGACGATTATCTCGGCGACCGCCCGGCGCCCGAGCCGATGCCCGAGGGCACGCTCTACACCTGTCCGATGGACCCCGAGATCGTGCAGGAGGGCCCGGGCGACTGCCCGATCTGCGGCATGGCGCTCGAGCCGATGATGCCGTCTGCCGATGCCGGGCCGAACCCTGAGCTTGTCGATTTCCGCCGCCGGCTGTGGATCGGGGCGCCCTTGGCGCTGGCCGTGCTCGTGCTGGAGATGGGCGGCATGATGGGCCTTCCCTGGGCCGACTGGTTCGGCGGCACGACGGTGCGCTGGCTGCAATTCCTGCTCGCGACGCCCGTGGTGGTCTGGGTGGCGCAACCGTTCTTCAAGCGCGGCTGGTCCTCCATCCTGACCGGCAATCTCAACATGTGGACGCTGATCGCCATCGGAACCGGGGCGGCCTACGGGTTCAGCCTCGTCTCGCTGCTGCTGCCCGGCATCTTCCCGGCCAGCCTGCAAGGCGATCACGGCCCGCCCCTCTATTTCGAGGCCTCCGCGGTGATCCTGATCCTCGTGCTCGTCGGCCAGGTCATGGAACTCACCGCCCGCGAGCGCACCGGCGACGCGATCCGAGCGCTGATGGACCTCGCGCCCAAGACCGCACGGCGCGTGACCGAGGCCGGCGAAGAGGACGTGCCGCTCGATGCGGTGAAGTCGGGCGACCGGCTGCGCGTTCGCCCCGGCGAGGCCGTTCCGGTGGACGGGACCGTGGCCAAGGGACGGTCGTCGGTCGACGAGAGCATGCTCACCGGCGAGCCCGTCCCGGTCGAGAAGACGGAAGGCGACGAGGTGACGGGGGGGACGCTGAACAAGACCGGCTCGTTCGTGATGATCGCAGAGGCGGTGGGCAGCGACACGGTGTTGAGCCGCATCGTCGCAATGGTGGCGCAAGCGCAGCGGTCGCGTGCGCCGATCCAGGCGCTGGCCGACCGGGTGGCCGGCTATTTCGTGCCCGCGGTGATCGGCATCGCCGCGCTGGCCTTCGTGACCTGGCTCGCCGTCGGGCCGTCTCCGGCGCTCGGCTACGCCGTCGTCGCGGCGGTGAGCGTGCTGATCATCGCCTGCCCCTGCGCCCTCGGCCTCGCGACGCCGATGTCGATCATGGTGGCCACGGGGCGCGGCGCGCAGGCCGGCGTCCTGATCCGCGATGCCGAGGCGCTCGAGCGGTTCGCGAAGGTCGATGTTCTCGTCGTCGACAAGACCGGAACGCTGACCGAGGGTCGCCCCAGCCTGACCGACGTCGTGGCCCTCGGCGACCATGACGAGTCCCGCGTTCTCGCCCTCGCGGCGGCGCTGGAACGGGGGTCGGAGCATCCGCTGGCCGAGGCGATCCTGTCGGGGGCCGAGGCGCGCGGCGTCCCCCGGCTCGATGCGGCGGATTTCGAGGCGGTCACCGGCAAGGGTGTGCGCGGCACGGTCGACGGCGCCACCGTCGCGCTCGGAAACGCGCGCCTGATGGACGATCTGGGCGTCTACGCGTCCGAAGCCGAGACCCGCGTCGCGGACCTGCAGGGCGCCGGCAAGACGGCGATGCTGCTCGCCGTGGACGGAGCCCTCGCCGGGATCGTGGCAGTTGCGGACCGGACCAAGGACACGACGTCCGAGGCGATCGCCGAGCTTCACGCCGCGGGCCTGCGCATCGTCATGGCCACCGGCGACAGCCAGCGCACGGCGGAGGCGGTGGCGCGCGAACTGGGGATCGACGAGGTGCGCGCAGGCGTGTCTCCAGAGGACAAGGCGGATCTGATCTCGGAGTTGCAGGACAAGGGGCTGTCCGTGGCCATGGCCGGGGACGGCGTCAACGACGCGCCGGCGCTGGCCGCCGCGGATGTGGGCATCGCCATGGGCACCGGCGCGGATGTCGCCGTCGAAAGCGCCGGCGTCACGCTCGTGCAGGGCGACCTGCGCGGCATCGTCCGGGCGCGCGTGCTGGCTCAGGCCACCATGCGCAACATCCGCGAGAACCTCTTCTTCGCCTTCGTCTACAACTCCGCCGGCGTGCCCGTCGCGGCGGGGATCCTGTTTCCGGTCTTCGGCGTCCTGCTCTCTCCCATGATCGCCGCCGCGGCGATGAGCCTGTCCTCGGTCTCGGTCATCGGCAATTCGCTGCGCTTGCGGGGTGTGAAGCTGTGAGGAGCCGATACCACCTCGCCGGGATCGGTGCGCTTGCAGGCGTCGCTGCGGCGGGATGGGTCTTGAGCGGGAATTCGGGCGGGCCGGACGGCGCGATCCGTGTCGCGGACCTTTCGCGGGGCGCGGCGATCTATGCAGAGGCCTGCGCCTCCTGCCACGGCGCCGATCTCGAGGGGCAAGCCGACTGGCGCTCTCCCGGTCCCGACGGTCGGCTGCCCGCGCCGCCGCATGACGAGACGGGTCACACATGGCACCATCCCGACCGGGTGCTTCTGGACATCACCCTGCGCGGCACGGCAGCGGTGGTCGGCGGCGGCTACGAAAGCGACATGCCGGGCTTCGGAGACATCTATTCCGAGGACGAGCTCCGGGACGTCCTCGACTGGATCAAGACCCAGTGGCCGGACCGCGAACGCGCCCACCAGGCCCGGCTCACGGCGCAGGACGAGGCGACCCGGTGAGGGACGGCGAGGCGACGGCAACTCCGCGCGCCCTGCCTCGGCGCGCCGCGCTCATCGCCATGGCGGCGGGCGTGGGGGTCTGGTGGGCATGGCCGAGGCTCGCGCAGCACGTCGTCGGGGACTTCGACTTCGAGCCTCTCGACGACCCAAGGGGCTTCCGCCGTATCGCGGCCGGCGAGACCAGCGCCATGCCGGGTCCCCTCTTCGGCCTGGAGGCGCCCGACGCGCGGGAGCGGGCGCTGCCCGAGGCAGCCGTGCGCGCCGACCTGTGCGGCGGCCCGCCTCCGTCGGGCGTCGTCCCGATCGCCTCGTTCTCGGACTACAACTGCCCGTTCTGCCGCGTCCTGACCGAGAGGCTCTCGAACCTGGAAGACCGCTCCGACGGCGGCGTCCGGATCACCTGGCACGAATGGCCGAGGCTCGGGCCCACGTCGATCTCGGCGGCACGGGCCGCGCTCGCCGCCGACATGCAAGGCGCCTACGCCGCCTTTCACGAGCGGCTGATGCACGGTCGCTTCGTCGCGACGCCGCAATACCTGACGATCCTCGCAAGGGATATCGGCGTGGACGGCGAGCGCCTGCTTTCGGACATGCAGAGCGCCGCGGTTTCGGATCGCTTGCGCAACACCGACGCGGTGGCGCGCGTCTTCGGCTTCATCGGCACGCCGGCTCTGGTGGTGGGCCGAACGGTCGTCGTCGGAACCGTGTCCGAGGGCGTGATCGCGGCCCTCGTGGACCGGGAGCGCCGGGACGGTCCGCCGCCGGTTTGTGGCGCCTGAGCGCCCCCCGGCTCGGCTCGACGTCCACCCCCATGCCGGCCTCGAACGCACCGCCCGCCCTCGAAGCTCCCGGCGACCGGGTGTCTCGGACCGGCATGGCCCGGGCGATCCTAAGCAGCCCATCTCTCCCAGTCCATAATGCTCGAACTGAGAGTTTGGACGACCGAAAAATCAAATTAGATATAGCGATCCACCGCCTCATGAATCTTTTCTCTAAGGCGGAAAATATCCTGCGGCGCTTCGATTCTTATCTTATCTTCATTTTTATCCTTATCAAATATACCGACATACTTTACTGATTTAGAATTGAAGTAAAGTCGGCAGACAGGTTTCCGGTTTGAATCGTCAATCAGAACACTGCAGTAGGATTTCGCGTCTCGTATACCGATCCTTTCAGGATCCAGCTTCTCGGATGCTATTGCTCGAACAATATAATATGCTTGCCACTCCTCCTCCGTTGTCTCTATGTCCGATTTTTCTTCTGCCTTCTGGGTCGATAGAGCCACATCGGGAGTGCTCTCGTCTTCCGACGGCGCAAGTGCGCGATCGAGGCGCTCCTGAACCTTATCGCGAATCACCTGAGCAAAGGCAGCGCGAATTGTCGGCCTCAATTGCTCAATGACACCCTTAGTCATATTTCCATCGTAAATTTGACGCCCGACAAACTTCACCAACTCATCGTCGGGACTGGCAATTTGATCGTTCAATATAGCTGCTGCTGCATTAGTATACTTGAGGCTTGCAGCGGTTTCCAAAATCAAATCTATATTAAACCTATCTCGATGAAACTTAGATAGCTCTCTCAAATCGTCGTCGTCATAACTCTCAAGATCGAATGTAAAAAATGGCTTCTTGTCCATTTTGTTGATTTCATCGATGTCCGTAAAAAACCAGACCTGCTGTCCATTTGTTAGCATAGCAATCCGAGATTTTGTTACTGAAAAGTAGCGGAAAAGTTGATTATACTGCGCCTCGCCAAGATCCATTGAAATCGGCTTTGCCTCAACCAAAATGCAGATCTCTCCATTAGGGGCACCTCGAAAAATCTCCCATCCTGACGCGTTCCGGTTAGACTCTCCGCTAT
>CAZNTX010000092.1:0-14575 GCA_964576075.1 uncultured Limibaculum sp.
GAGGCCCGCCCCCGCCCCGCCTGACCCGGCCCCCGCCGCCGCAAGCGCGCTTGCCAAGCCCCGCCAGACCGAGTATCACCCCCACCGCGGCGGCAGAGCCCTGCCTCCGCCCGGCCGGTGTAGCTCAGCTGGTAGAGCACGTCATTCGTAATGATGGGGTCGGGGGTTCGAGTCCCTTCACCGGCACCACTCTTCTCAACAGGGGCGTCCAGAGCGGTCCGTTTACGAAGCCAAGCGGTTGGTTTTCCACGATAGAGTGTCCAGCACAGTTCGCTTAAATCTCGTGAAAGCCGTGTCGTTTGGGGGTATATTCGGGGGTATCGTTATCAAGGATACCGCGAGTGCCCATGCCTTTGACAGATCGTGCCATCCGTACAGCACCGGGCCGGGACAAGGCCTACAAGATCTCGGATGGCGGTGGATTGCATTTGAAGATCACGCCGCGGGGCTCGAAGTTGTGGCGGCTCAAATATCGCTTCGACGGCCGCGAGAAACTCCTTTCCTTCGGTCCCTATCCGCTTGTCACGCTCAAGGACGCGCGTGAGAAACGGGATGCTGCCAAGCGGTTGCTGCTCAGCGGTCAGGATCCTGGCGCGGCAAAGAAGGCCGCGCTCTTGCAAGCCAAGTCCGAGCGCGCAGCCAGCTTTGGTGGCATTGCTCAGGAGTATCTTGAGAAGCTGGAGAAGGAGGGGCGCGCGGCGCAGACTTTGCGGAAGCTTCGCTGGTTGATTGGTTACACGCATCCCGTTCTCACCGGTCGACCGGTTGCCCAGATAACCGCCCCGGAAATCCTGACGCTGATCCGCAAGATCGAGGCACAGGGTACTTACGAGACGTCCCAGCGGCTGCGCAGCACGATCGGCTCAGTCTTTCGCTATGCCATCGCGACAGGTCGCGCTGTATCCGACCCGACACAGGCATTGAAGGGTGCGCTCGTCCAGCCACAGGTGCGCGCACGATCCGCGCTCATCGACCCGGCAGCCCTGGGCGGATTGCTCCGCTCGATCGACGGCTTTTCCGGGCAGCCCAGCACGCGGATCGCGCTGCAGCTGCTTGCCATCTTGGCCCCGCGACCCGGTGAGTTGCGCCATGCGGTTTGGGATGAAGTCTCGTTCGAGGCTGCGGTCTGGCGTATCCCGGCTGCGCGGATGAAGATGCGCCGCGAACACCGTGTGCCGCTGCCGTCTCAGGCGCTGACCTTGCTGCAAGACCTGCAGCGGATCAGCGGGGACGGCCGCTTGCTGTTCGCCTCGCGAAGCTCGCGGATATGCTCCCCGAACACCGTCATTTGTGTCCATGTAGGACACACTACACGGCTTTCAACCTATCGAACCGACTCGCTCCGGGCCTGAGCCAGATGATCCGACGCCCCGTAGCTGCCCCCGCGGTCGCGTGACACGATCTCGATGCCCGGCCGTTCGGCAAGCCATGCCTCGACCGTGCCAGCCTCCCGGTCAGGCAGGATGTCGACGACCCGGTGCCGCTCGAGGTCGCAGATGATCGTGCCGTAGCGGTGGCCCGTCGTTACATCGGAGAGCCACTGTTCCAGTGTTGGTGAGGCCAATGGCCCGGCTGTCGGCCGGGAGGGCGTCCGCCATGCTCAGCTGTCGTCGTCGAGCTCGAAGACCCGCGTCAGCAGATTGGCCGCGCCGCCACGGCCTTCGAGCGCCGCGCGCACCTCGCGCAGGATCTCTAGCGCGCGCGTGTTGCTGGCAGTGAGGGCGGGGAGCGTCGCAAGACCGCCGATCACATGGTCGAGCCCGGCGGCGAGCGGCGCCGCTCTCGGGTCGCGGTCGAGAACGAGGGCGTCGGGCTCGCGCACGCGCGTCCTAAGCAGGCCGGCGAGGAGCTGAGGCAGCGGGTGGACCGCGCGCCCGAACTTGCCCGGAGGCAGGGCAGAGAGCCGACTGGCGACGAGGCGCGCGAGCCGGTCGGCTATCGCAGGGTCCAGAAGCGAGGCCGCGGCGTCCCGCATGGCCAGCATCGAGGCCGCGCAGGCGAACTGGTTGCTCTTCCAGTCGGCATCCGGAAGCCTGTGCAGATGCTGGAACAGGCGGCGCATGTGCTCCGGCTCCGACACAGTCCGGCCGAGCCCCTGGTAGAGCAGGGTCTTGTGAATGCCCGCCGGGACCCCCGGCGCCCCGGCCTCGACGCCGAGCGACGCGAGCATCCGTGGCACGAGGCTCCGCGGGCAGCGCAGGAAGGTCCAAGTCGCGAAGTTGAGGGCGTGGTTCACGTCATGCGGGACCCTGTCCAAGGGAAGGAGGGCGGTCTCCTCGGCACGGACAAGGAGCGTGTCGAGCGCCGCTTCGGTCTCCGCCGCAACGTGATCCGGCAGCCTCCCGTCGGTGTCGAGCGCCCGGCGGCCGGCGCGGGCGTTGCGCAGGGCCGCCACCAGTATCCGCCACGCGGGCGCCATGCTTCGCGCCTCGCTCCGCAGCAGACCCGAGATGTCTCGCTGCCCTCCATTCCACCGATCCTCCCGCGCCGGGATGACCATGCGCTCGGGGACCGGCGGACGCGGGCGCTCCAGCGAGGCAACGAGTTCCTCCCAGCCGATGTCGAGCTCTTCGGCCCGTTCCCAGTCGACGGTCTCGCGGAGACTTCCGTCTTCTGCCTCGAGCCTCAGGCGGGCGCGCCCGGCCGCCGGCTGCTGTTCGAGCGTCAGCTCGACGGTCGTCCGTGACGTCGGCGCCGTGCGGAGCGCAAGCCTCGCCCGCCGTGGCCGGGGGGAGCCCTCGCGGTCGAGGTGGACCACCACCTCCTCCATGCCCGGCGAGAGCCCGAAGCGGGCGGGCCGCGGGCTCCTGTAGAGCCTGCCCGCGGGCAGCAGCTCATCCCGCCCGACGAGATCCACGCTCTCGGGTCGATCGTACCCTTCGACGATCGTTCGGACCTGCGGCAGGAAATCATAGTAGACCGGCCGGCCGTCGGCGAGCCGGCGGGCCGCATCGAGTCCGCCGCGTGCCACCGCATCCGGTGCCGCGAGATGGACGGGCCGGCCGAGCGCCGCTTCCACCCGCGCATGAAGGGCGCCCCGGAGCGGGTCCGCGAGCGGCGTCTCGAGAAAGACCAGATCGACCTCCGACGCCTCCGCCCGGAGGCTATCCGGGAGGGCCTCGTCCGGGAGCGGCGGCAGCCCGATCTCCAGCGCCGTCCAATCGCCATTGGACCGCCGGAGCAGGCGGCGTCCGCCGCCCTCGTAGAGCGCGCGCTCGACGAGGTCCTCCGCCCCCGGCTCCGGCGGGATCGCGGGGTTGCGTGCGCGCAGCCCGTCGAGCCCGAGCCCCGAGACGTGGAGCCGTCCCGCCCGGCGCCGCTCTGGCGCCGACACCTTGCCGGCCTTGAGCGAGAGGTCCTGTGCGGCGAACCCGGCGTCGGTCTGGGAGATCACCAGTGCGCGGTCGCCTGCCCGCCAGCGTCCGATCCCGGCGAGCAGCAGCAGGACCGGCCGCCAGACCAGCAGCGCCCGCCGCGCACCGGCCAGATGCAAGGCCCGCAGCAGCGTTTCCTGCCCGATCTCGCCCAGCGAGCCGTCGTCCGGGATCGCTGCGACTGCGATGTCGGGCCTTGCTGCCATTGCCGAGAAGGCCGCGCCGAGCCCGTCGGCATCCCGCGACTGCGGCCGGTCGAGCCGGGAGAGGAGACCGCGCACGGAACGCCGCCGCCACGGGGCGCCGATGCAGCCCCAGCCGGGCCCGCCCCCGTGGGGTGCAAGGGTTGCCTGGACGCCGCCGACGAGCCCCGCGGGCACGTCCTCGTCGCCCTCCATGGCGACGACGACCCCCGCCGTCCCGCCCGCTACGGCGATGTCGCCGTCGGTTTCCGCATCCTCGCCCGGCCGTTCGATCCACGAGCGCAGCGCGAGGTCTGAGCGGCCGTTCAGGTCGTATCCGACGAGTTTCCTCACGCCCATCCTCCGGCGAATAGGTCCCGCACGAATGCCCGGATCCTTTCCATCCCGGCCTCGAGCGGCCCGCCGGCGGCATCTAGGGCGATGCCGCGCACCCGGCACGGCCCGGCCCGGCGCTCGACTGCCTCGGGCTTCCCGAACGCCTGCGCGAGGACGAGCCCGTCGTCGATCCGGTCTGTGGAGGGCACGTTCCGAGCGAGCTGCAGCCGGCGCGCGGCGCCCTCCGCATCTGCGCCTAGGTCATGCCGGGCGAAGCTGTGCGGTGTCCAGACCGCAACCCTCCGCACACCCTCGATGCCGTCGATCCGGGAGATCCGGAGGAACACGGCGGCACGGGTCGCCGCCTGGCGCGAGCTCACGCCTCCGGGCCTCGCCTGCACCTCCACGACCGTGTCGCTGCCCCCAAGCCAGAAGACCGCGAGCGGATTCACCGGCCGGAAGAATCGGCCCCGGTCGGCCTCCGCGCGCCAGACGATGGGCGACTGCGCGACCAGCCTCGCGTCTTCGAGCTGCCTGAGCGCGAGGACCACCGCCAGCGTGCAGAAATCGGTCCAGCACTCCGCCTGCCAGCTCCAGAGATCGTCCAGCACGCGCTCCTGCTCGAGGAGGCGGGTCCATGCCGCATGCACAGCGCGATAGTCGGGGTCCTGCATCAGAACGTAGTTGGGCACGATGCCCGCCTCCGCGCGGCCGATCCCGAGCTCGCGCAGTCGCCGGGCGAGGCCGGTCGAGAAGCGACGGAAGGCATCGACACGCTGCCACCTCTCGCTGGTCCGGGCGCCGGGATGCTCACGCACCCATTCCCGCGCCACGCGGGCAGCGAGCGCCGCATGGGCGTGGACGACCCGGTTCTCGAGGGTGTCGTGGTTTTCGCGGCGCACGGTGGCGAGCACACGCTGGCCCGCGCCGGCCCGCTCGGCGACGGTGGTGCCGGGCTGGCGCGAGAGCCAGACCATGCTGGCGCGGTCCATCTCCTGCACCCGGTCGAGGGGCGTCTGCTCCCGTTCCCGCCGCAGCACACGGCGAAGCCGCCCCTCCAGATCCCTTAGCCGCGGCGGCATGGACCCTGCCTGCCGTACGATCTCCGCCATGCGCGGCTGCTCGTCGCTGCAGGCCGCCTGCCATGCCTCGGCGAGGCGGAGCCAGACATTTGCCGGGTCGTCGAGCGCCGCCTCGAGCTCGGTGATCCGGGCGAGCACCCGGGTCATACGCTCGAGCGCCGCGAGGGCCTCGCGCTCCGCGTCGTCCCGCGGCTCGGCGCCGGTGCGCGGGCGGCCCGGCAGACCCTCGATGCGGAGTGGGGTTTCGGCGTGGCCGTGGCGCGGGTAGGGGTGGAGGCAGAGCGCATGCGGGGCGCCCGCCTGTTGCCAGCGCAGCAGGCGCGTGTGCTCGTTGGCGCGCGGATCGGTCGGCGGGACCTCGCTCCCCTCGACCAGCAGGCAGTCGCGCGGGCCGAGGGGCGGCGTCACCGGGTCCGCTGGATCTTCTTCCCTCGCCCATGGGCGACGCAGAAGCCTCATTTGCGGGTGGTCCCGAGCCAGGAGAACTGCCCCGTGCCCAGCTCGGCGGACTGGATCGACGCCTTGATCGCCGCTGCCAGCGCGTCGTCGCCGAGCTTCTCGTCGACCAGCCGGCACAGACTGTCGAGCGGGACGCGGGATGCCTCGACGTCGATGCCGCGGAGTTTTGGCAGGAGCCGCATCTCGATCTGGTCGGCCAGAGGCGTGCGATGGTCGACGCCCCCGCGCTGATCCGGGTAGTTCGCCACATAAGCCGAGATCGCCCGGCCGAGACGGTGCCCGAAGGGTCGGTGCAGCTCCTGCATGATCTCGGCGAGCCTTTGGAGACTGTGGTCAAGGCGCCGCCGCTCGTCCGTTGGCAACGCCGCGGGAGTGCGGAGCCAGTTCCCCACGCAGTATGGCTAAGCGCCGTCTCCGTGGCGGGCGCACCTCCGGCTGCTGCGGCGGCGAGGGTCGTCGGAGCCGAGAAGCGAA
The DNA here is from genome assembly GCA_964576075.1 of uncultured Limibaculum sp. GTDB lineage: Bacteria > Pseudomonadota > Alphaproteobacteria > Rhodobacterales > Rhodobacteraceae > Thermohalobaculum. The sequence goes on from CAZNTX010000092.1 coordinate 5,908, forward strand.
GCAGGTTCGCGCGGTCCACCACCTTGTCAGATAGCGTCTGCGTGCTCTCGTCCTCGTTCATGGTGCCGGCGAAGAGGATGTTGTAGCCTGGGAAGATGCGCGGCGGGCTCGAACCGTCACGGCGCGGGATCTCGAGCTGGAGCTCCGCATCTGCGCGCCGTGCGGAGTCGCCGACCTCGTCGCGGCCCGGCCGGCTCTCGAGCCGGCTCAGGAAGTCCGAGAAATAGTATTCGACCCGCGCGAGGTTCATCTCGTCGAGCAGCACCAGCAGCATGCGGTCCTCGAGACCCTCCTCTCGCGCCATGCCGTTGAAGGGATCGAGGTGGAAAATGGCGCGGGCCAGGTCGGTCGGCCGGTAGCGGCTCTCGATGTAGTTGTAGAAGCCCATCAGGTCCTGCGGGCTGTCCCAGCGCGGCTGGACCGGGACGGGCAGGAAACCGACGCCCATCGCCGCCGCCCACTGCCGCGGGAGCTGGCTCTTGCCGGTGCCGGAGATGCCGGCGAGCACGGTCAGCTGCGTGGTGTCGTTCACCTTGAGCGAGGTGTGGAACGCGCGGAGCACGCGCGGATGGTAGGAGAGCCCGCAGGTCTCGAGATGGCTGTGCACGCGCTGGAGTGCGTCGTCCTCGGTCTCCGGTGGCCGGTCCGCGAGACTGGCGAGCCTAGCCAGCATCTCGGGCGGCACGCGCAGCATCTCCAGGTCGTCCCACCCCCCGCCGGCGTCGTTCGGCCCGGCCGCTCCGCCGGGCTCCTCGCCTGCGGCGGCGAGGCGGGCCTCGATCCTCTGCAGTTCGAACCGCTTCTCCGTGAGGCTCTCCTGCGCGGCGGCGAGCTCGGCCCGAACCTTCTCGAGCGAGGATTGCGCCTCGCTGTGCCAGGCCTCGGCGTCCCGGGTCTCCTGCACGGCCGTGATTTTCCGCTTTTCCAGCGTCTCGATCTCGCGGGCGAGCCGGTCGCGGGCCTCGGCAAGCTCGCCTTCCTGCGATTTCAGCTCCTCCAGCCGCCGAAGCTCCCCGGCAAGGGTTTCCCGCTCGGTTCGCAGGGCGTCGAGCTCGCGACCAAGGCTCTGCCGCTCGTCGCGCATCTCCTCGAGCCGGCCCTCGAGACGCCTCGCCTCCTCGAGCTCCGTCCTGCAGGCCGCCAGCGCCTCCTCGGCCTCCCGCAACTCGCGCTGGGCGTCCGCGTGGCGCTCGACGGCCGTCTCGGCGGCGCGGTCCACCTCAGCGATCTCCGCGCGCCGGGCCTCGAGATCGGCATGCTCCGCGAGCAGCGCCTCCTTCCGCCGCTCAAGCGCGTCGACCTCGGCCTGAGTATCGGCGAGACCGTCGAGCGCGGCCCGCCGGACCTGGAGCTCCCGCTCGAGGTCGTCCAGCTCCATGCGCCTGGCCTCCACGCGGGCCTCCAGCGCGCCGAGCTGCTGCTGCGGCCCGGCAGCCGCCACCACCTCGTCGTGGCGCATCGCCAGCACCAGCTGCAGGACGATCAGGAAGACGACGCCGGCCGCCGTGATGGCGAAGAGGGTGAAGGTGTCGAGGGTCATTCCGCTCTCCCGTCATCGTTGCCCGCGGCCGCGGCCGCGCGCTCTGCCTCGAGCGATGCGATCTGGTCGCGCAGGGCGTCACGGCGGGCGAGGGCCGCGGCGATCCTCTCGCCGATCCGGTCGAGCTCGGTCCGGCGCGTCTCCAGGTCCGCAATCGCCTCCGCGCGCTCCTGCCGGAGAGCCTCAAGTTCCGCTAGGTGATCCTCGAGGCGCGCGGTCGTCGCCGCGATCCGGTCCTCGAGCGCGGCAAGCTCGCTCCTCCGGGCCGTCAGGGCCGAGACCTCGCCCGACAGCGCCTCACGCTCCCGCCGCACAGCGCCGAGCTCGGCGCGCATCGCCTGCAGCGCTGCCGCCGCCTCGTCACGCCGCTCCGAGAGGCCGACGATGTCGGCTTCGAGCCCGCTGCGCTTGTCACGGGCGCGCTCGACGGCCTCCTCCGCGCTCGTGAGGGCGGCCTTCCGCTCCGCGAGCCTTGCCCTTACCGCGGCGAGGGCGTCCTCGGCCTCTGCCAGTTCCCGCCGGCGTTTCTCGCGCTCGCTGGTCAGATCCTCGAGGGCGGCGCGGGTGCCGGAAAGATCTTCGGTTGCGGCCTCGCGCATCGTTTCCAACCGCTCGATCTCGGCCTCGACCGCGTCACGGGCACGCCGTGCCGCTGCGAGCCGGTTCTCGGAGGCCTCCGCGGCAGCCTGTCCTTCGGCGAGGCGCGCCCTGAGGCCGGCAAGCTCGTCGCGCGCCGCCGAAAGCTCCTGCCGGATCCCGGAGAGGCCCGCGGCCGCCTCGCCGCGCGCCGTCCGGAGCGTCGCGAGTTTGGTCTCGGTCTCGTCGACCGTGGCGTGCAGCGTGGCTAGTTCCGTCGCCAGCGCCTCCCGCCGGGCGGCCGCCTCCCGAAGCGCGGACCGTTCGCCATCGAGACCCGCGAGCTCGTCCCGGAGCGCCTCGCGCCGCCGTGCGAGCTCCGCGACACCGGCGTCCGCCGCCGCCAGCGCCTGCGCCGCCTCGTCGCGCCGCTTCTCGAGATTGGCACGCCGCGCTTCGGCCTCGGAGACCGCGGTGGCGAGATCCGCGAGCCGTGCCTCCAGCTCGCGTGCGCGAGCCTCCCGCCCGGAGACCGTGGCACGGAGCCCGGCCAGCCGGTCCTCCGCGGCACCGATTTCGGTCAGCAGTCCATCGCGCCGGTCCGCGAGACCCCGGATCGCCTTTTCCGCGTCGGAAAGCGCGGTCCGGCGCTCGCCGAGGGTCTCCGACAACGCTGCCGCCTCGCTCCCGAGGGCCGCGAGCCGCGTCTCCCGCTGCGCGACCTCTTCCGAGAGCCCGGTCTCGCGTGCCTTGAGATCGGCCCGGCGGGCCTCGAGCTCGCGGGTCTCGCGCCGCATCGACGCAAGGGCTTCTGCCGCCTCTCTCCGTTGCGCTTCCAGTGCGCCGAGTTCAGCAGCCAGCTCCGACTGGCGGGTCTCGGCGGTGGAGAGGGAGGCACGCGCCGCCTCGATCTCCCGGGTGAGCTCGGTCTCGCGTGCCGAGAGCGTCTCCACCCGGCCGCGCAGGTCGTCCCGCCGCGTCTCCGCAGCCGAGATCTCCTCGGCGAGCACGCCGCGCCGTGCACGCGCCTCCGCGATATCCTCACGCAGCGCGTCGAGGCCGGCGGTGAGCGTCTGCTGCTCCTCGCGGAGACGCGCGAGCCGGTCCGCAAGCTCTTTGGCGCGCGCGTCACGTTCCGCGATGCGGCTCTCGATCTCGGCCACCGTTTCCCTGAGCCGGGCGACGTCCTCCCGGCGGGCCTCGAGCGTCGCGATCTCGGCGGAGAGCCGGGAGCGCTCCGCCAAGAGCCCGTCCCGGGTTTCCTGCAGCTTGACGATCTCGGTCCCGATCGCGGCGCGTGTCGCCTGCGCATCCGCGACGGACGCCTCCAGGGTGCGCCGCTCCCCCGACAGCCGCTCGAGCTCGGGCGAGAGCTCCTGCCGGAGCTCCCGGAGCCGGGCAAGATCCGCCTCGACACCGTTGCGCTCGGAGCGCAGTGCCGCCAGCGCCTCCTCCGCCTCGCGCCGCCGTCCCGTAGCCTCGGCGGCCCGGGTCTCGAGCGCCCGCACGGTCTCGACCGAGACCGTCGCATCGGCGAACCGGGTCTCGGCGCGGGTCCGTCGTGCCTCGAGATCGGCGATCTCGGAGAGCAGTGCGTCGCGCCTGGCGCGGGTGTCGTCGCGCGCCGCCCGCAGGCTCTCGATCTCCGTCCGGAGCGCCTTCTCCCGCGACAGCAGGCCGGCGTGGCGCTGCTCGATCTGCTGGAGAAGGACGAAGAGCCACACCACGGCGCCGAGCGCCACTAGCGAGAGGACGATGGCGACGACGGTGCCGATCCGCCGCCTAGGCGAGGTCATGGTCGATGAGGTCAAGGCATCCCTCCAGATCCCGGTCGAGTTCGTCCACCCAGAAGCGGCGGACCTTCCAACCGAGGCTCCTCAGCTGATGGTCGCGCCACAGGTCGTCGGCCTTGCGGTTTCCGTCGATGTCCTGGTGGAACTGCCGGCCGTCGACCTCGACATCGAGCTTCGTGCTGCCGCGGAAGAGCGCGAAGTCGAGCCGCCGACCGGCCACCGGATATTGCGGCCGCGGGTCGAGGCCTCGGGCGCGCATCGCGGCATCGAGGATCCGCTCCCAATCGCTGTCGAACACGCCCTCGGCGCGCCGCGTCCGTGGCTCCGTCGCACGGGCGGCGAGCATCGCGAGGCTCCTGATCCGGTTGCTCCTGGCGAAGTCGAGATCGCCGAAGACATGGGCCACGGCCCGCCCCCGGCTGATCGCGACGTTGAGCCGCCGCCAGTCCTTCGAGAGGAACGTGTGTCCGCTCGCGGGGCTGCCGTCGAAGACAGTGGGCGAGAAAAGGATCAGGTCACGCTCCATGCTCTGGAAGGCGTCGACGGTCGCGATCCGCAGGTCCAGCCGCGCCTGCGCGTCCGCGGACAGGGCATCCGCCAAAGCGCGCGTCAGCAGCAGGACCTGCCGGCGGAACGGCGAGATGATCCCCACGCTGCCGTCGTAGCGCTGCCGGGCCAGCTCGGCGAGATGGGCGGCGATCGCCGCTGCCTCGGCGGGATTGGCGTTCTCGCCCGCCGAGCCCGCATCCGGCCGGCCCCTGACGTGGGTCCAGGCGAGCCCGGGGCGCTGTCCGTTCGGCACCTTCAGCCCGTCCTCGTCGACGGCGGCGCGCAGCCGTCGGCCGTAGAAGGCCTCGTTCAGGTACTCGACGATCTCGGGTGCCGAGCGATACTGCTCGGCAAGCATGACGGCACGGGCACCCGGGGTCGCGCGGGCGAGACTGAAGAGCGACTGCATGCCCTGCGCGAACTTGGCCATGCCGCAAAGCGGCAGGCCCTGCGCCGCCATCAGGTTCCGCTCCTGGGCGACTCCGACCCTCGGGATGAAGCCGAGCTGCCGGTCGTCGCCGACGACCACTGCCCGGCGCGCCCTCGCCATCAGAGGCAGGGCTGAGGCAATGTCGCACTGGCTCGCCTCGTCGAAGATTACGAGATCGAAGAGACCGGGGACGAGCGGGAGCCGCTTCGGCGTGCCGAGGACGCTGGTGAGCCAGAGGGGGCGGCAGGCGACGATGCGGTCGGCATCGGCCTCTCGCGGCATTTTCCTGTCCTCGAGGAGAAGCTGCGCATCCAGTTCCGCGAAGCCGCGCCGGGTCTCCTCGTCGATCGCGGCGCGCACGGCGACGGCGCGCGGGAACACCCGCTGCGCGAGTTTGGTGATCCGCTCCGTCAGCGCCACCGGATCCTCCGGCACGGGCAGTGCGGCAAGCGCCTCGCGGTCGCGCGCGATGCAGGCCTCGAGGGTCGCGGCATCGGCGCCGGCGGGCGGGGTCTCCGGTAGCGGTAGCAGGGTCTCAGGGGCGGCGCGCGCTCCGACAAGGAAGCGGAACAGCCGCCGCCACCAGCCGGCGGCGGCGCGCCCCTCAGGCTCGGCGGAGGCCGCCGGCCCCTCCGTCTCCTGCTGTGCGGTCACCCGTGAGCGACGGCGTTCGACCAGCTCCGCGATCCGGACCTGCAGGCGCCGCCGCTCGGTGGCCGCGCGGCTCGCGCGGCGGCGGCGCTCGGCCAGGTCCTCGAGGGCGGAAAGATCCTCCGGCGCCGGCGGCCGTGCCGGCGGAGAGGCGTCGCCCGAAAGCGCCTTAAGGACATCCCGGAGGCTCACGTCCAGCGGCCGTCCGTTCGCCTCGATCTGTTGCGGGTTCAGCGTGCGGACATGGAAACGCGTCCCGGGGGCCAGGCCCGTGAGACGCGTCTCGACGGCGTCGAGCGCCTGGTGGTTGCGGGAGGCGACGAGAACCCGCTGCCCGCGGAGAAGCGCCGAAGCGACCATCGCGACGATGGCCTGGCTCTTCCCGGTGCCCGGCGGGCCTGTCACGACGGTGAGCGGAGCGGAGAGCGCCGCGTCGGTCGCGGCGATCTGCTCGGCGTTGATGGGTCCGGTGTTGACGGGCGCGCGTCCTTCGGCAGTCGCGCCCTCGCCAAGGCCCAGCACCGGTGCCAGCGCCGTGGCGGCGAGCTGCTCCCTTTCCCATTTCGCCAGTGTCTCGAGATCCCTCGTCGCGCCGGCCGTGAAGGTTGTCTCCGTCGGCAGGAAGAGACCGAGAGCGTCGAAGATCCCGCTCGCCTCCGGATCCAGCGTGGCGGCTGGCGATGTTCCGGCAAGGCGCCCGCGCACCTGTCCCGCGACCGCCTCCCGCAGCCGCTCGGCGAGGACGTCGGCAGGGATCTCCTTCCGGTCGTCCTGGTCGGCGGCAGCCCCCGCGATCCGCGCCTCAAGGGCCCGCCCCGCGTGGCTGAGCCAGTCGGGGTTGAGGAGCAGCCCCCGGCTCTCGATCTGCACCCGCAGCAGGCCGGCCTCACGGTCCCAGCGCGCCGCCATGAGGCCGACGGGCCAGAGCGCCTGCACGCCGTTGAACCTGCCGACCGCGATCGGCCAGCCGACGGCGAGGGTCGGCATCGTCTCCGCACGTTTGTCGAGCGCCTCGCGGAAGCCGGCGGGGAGGGCGTCGAGCGCGATCTCGATCCCGCTGGTCTCGTCGTCGTCGCTCCACCAGACGCCGCTGCCGCTGACGAGCTGGAACTGCGTGCCGTGCAGATCCGGGCTCTGCATCGTCGCCCCCCGGGGATCGGAACGCAGCGACGAGGCGTAGTAGCGGAGAAGGGCGTGAGGGTCGGGGGGTGCCTGCATTCCGGAGGACGCCGCCTCCTCCGTCTCGGCCGCGGCGGCGGACGGCGACCGGCGAAAGCGGGCTGGGGCCGCAACGAGATGGGCATGAATGTCGCCCGGCGTCTGCGCTCCGAGCGCTCCCGGTTGGGAGGCTCCTGCCGCTGCCGGCTCGACTTGGCGTGTGACGACCTGCCAGCGCCCGTCCTGCCGCCGCTCAACGACCCTTGCCTCAACGAGTCGGTGAAGTTCGCGGGTCAGGTCACGCTGGCGGACGGGGTCATGCCGGCAGCCCGCCGCCGTCATCAGGTCGCTGAGGGTCCGCCCGCGAGGGAAACCGCGAAGAAGCCGTTCGAGATGGATCATCGCGGCCAGTCCACCGACAGTGTGGCCGAGAGCGCGGACAGGACTGCCGCGCACGGATTCCGCGCTGCAACCACTCTGATGACCATTACTCCCTGACCTGCTGTCCTGCTACTTCAATCGGCTGGTCATTGAAAGGGTTGATGCGCGAGGAGTCCTCGCATAGTGGGCGCAAAGCAAGGAACCTATGTGTCATGGCGAGCCCTGATCCCACTTCTGGAAAATCGTACGCTTGAGCCGTTAAGCGCTTCTCTTTGACCCAGAGGAAACAGGGCAGAACCTGATGTCTTTGAGTATCTGCTCCACAAATATCTCATCGAGCGAGTTAGCGTCCGAGGAGGTGGTAGGAATTCCGGCCGTGCTGGCGGTATAAGCGGGATGGCCATCGAGGTGTACGGTCAGGGTGGAGTTTGCCGCTTCAACCCGTCACCGAAGGAACCGCCGATGACCAAGACCACCATGAGCCTCACCGAGCTGCTTGAGAAGCACGCCGAGGGAGATTTGCTCTGCGCCGTCGCCGAGGCCGTCCTGCAGCTGATCATGGAGACCGATGTCGAGGGCGTGATCGGCGCCGGCCGGCATGAACGCGCCGAGGGGCGAAGCACCTATCGCACCGGCTATCGCGACCGCGCGCTCGACACCCGGCTCGGGACGCAGAAACTGCGTGTGCCGAAGCTGCGGCAGCCCGACCCCATTCTTAGCATTACAACGGAAGCCGCCTGATCATGCCCACAGGCCATCTCGCTTTTTCCACCACCTTGACGGACGTGACCCGCATTGACCTACCGACAAGGCAGGAGCGCCACTCTGTGCTTCGAGGTCTGGTTAAGGGGGTATCTTTGGGGGTGCAAGTTAGCGCCATACGAAAAAAAATGTCCATATTTCACAATATTATACATCTTGTTCGAGTCCCTTCACCGCACCAAGAAAACCAAAGACTTGGAGAGAAATCGGGCGCCTCCGGGGGCGCCCGTTTCGCTTTGGGGTAACGTCACGGGTAACGGGTAACGAGGCTAGGGATGCCCCCGGTACCGGCCAGGAACGGGACTGGCCCGGGGGCTGCCGGTGATGCGAGCCCTCCGCCGGCTGGGGCTGCAACCGAGTGGAGATGGCGGCGCGGTTACTCCGTGCGCCGCTTGGCGAGGCGGCGGGTTATCTCCTGCTTGTTGTCGAGGAGCGCGGGCTTGAAGAACCGGCGCGGCGCCACGTCGATCACATCCCCTTGCGGGCCGGTGCCGGGGAAGCCAAGCTCTCGCGTTTTCCCGTGCTTCGCATCCGCCGTGACGCTGCCCTTCACGCCCTCGGCCGTCGTCTCGACGCGGCTGTCGATGCTTTCGAGCAGCTTGCCGGTCTCTTTCGCCGGGGTGTCGCCCGGCCGCGAAGGTCCGCGCTTGTCGACCAACGCCTTAACCTCATTTTTAAGATAACCCACCGCGTCGCGCATGTTATCTTCAATTTGCGCCTTGAGGTTCGCGGCAATCTTGTCGCCATGCCATGTCATCGACATTTCAAATCTCCGTAAGCGGTGGCTGAACGCCCTTCTTGTCTAGTGGGATCTGGCTTGGGATCTGA
>CAZNTX010000093.1:0-14441 GCA_964576075.1 uncultured Limibaculum sp.
GCGGGGTTCGAGCGCGGCGTGCGGCCGATCGGGGACTGGTCGATGTCGATCACCTTGTCGAGCCGGTCGAGCCCGGTGATGCGCTTGGCATGCGCAGGCTGGAGGCGGGCGCCGTTCAGCCGGTTGGCGGCGGTCTTGTAGAGCGTCTCGATGGTGAAGGTGGACTTGCCCCCGCCGGAGACCCCGGTGACGCAGGTCAGCGTGCCGAGCGGGATGCTGGCGGTCACGCCCTTGAGGTTGTTGCCGGTCGCGCCTTCGACGGTCAGCCACTGGCCGTTGCCGCGGCGGCGGATCGCGGGGATGGCGATCTCGCGGGTGCCGGTGAGGTATTGCCCGGTGATCGAGGCGGGGGCGGCGGCGATCTCCTCCGGGCGGCCCTCGGCGATGATCCGCCCGCCATGGACGCCGGCGCCGAGGCCGATGTCGATTACATGGTCGGCGGTGCGGATCGCCTCCTCGTCGTGCTCGACGACGATCACCGTGTTGCCCTGGTCGCGCAGGCCGCGGAGCGAGTCGAGGAGGCGCCCGTTGTCGCGCTGATGCAGGCCGATGGAGGGCTCGTCGAGCACGTAGAGCACCCCGGTGAGCCCGGAGCCGATCTGGCTGGCGAGGCGGATGCGCTGGCTCTCCCCGCCCGAGAGGGTGCCGGCATTGCGCGCGAGGGTGAGATAGTCGAGCCCCACATTCACCAGAAAGCCGAGGCGCTCGCGGATCTCCTTGAGGATCGGCTCGGCGATCTCGCGCTTCTGCGCGCCGAGCGCGGCGGGGGCCTCGCGCACCCAGTCGAGCGCCTCGCGGATCGAGAGCGCGGCGACATGGCCGATATGACTGCCGGCGATCTTCACCGCGAGGGCCTCGGCGCGCAGGCGGTGGCCGTCGCAGGCGGAGCAGGCGCGGTTGGCCTGGTAGCGCTCGAACTCCTCGCGGATCATCGCCGAATCGGTCTCGCGATAGCGGCGCTCGAGATTGGGGATCACCCCCTCGAAGACGCGCTTGACGGAGTAGATCCGCCCGCCCTCGTCGAAGCGGAACTGGATCTCCTCCTCGCCGGAGCCGTAGAGCATCACCTGACGCGCGAAATCGGGCAGGGCCTCCCAAGCCGTGGCGGGGGAGAAGCCGTAATGCTTGGCGATCGCCTCGACGGTCTGGCGGAAATGCGGGGTCTTGGACTTGGCCCAAGGGGCGAGGGCGCCCTGGAGCAGGGAAAGGGAGTGGTCGGGGACGACGAGGTCCTCGTCGAAATAGAGCTCCACCCCGAGGCCGCCGCAGGACGGGCAGGCGCCGAAGGGGGCGTTGAAGGAGAACAGCCGCGGCTCGATCTCGGCGATGGTGAAGCCCGAGACCGGGCAGGCGAAGTTCTCCGAGAAGGTGATCCTGGTGGGCTCCTCGGGCGCCTCCGCGCCCTCCTCGCCGGCCCGCGGCGCGGTCTCGACGATGGCGATGCCGTCGGCGAGGCCGAGGGCGGTGGCGAAGCTGTCGGCGAGGCGGGTCTCGATCCCCTCCTTCACCACGATCCGGTCGACCACCACGTCGATGTCGTGGCGGAGCTTCTTGTCGAGGGTCGGCACGCTCTCGAGGTCGTGGAACTGCCCGTCGATCTTCACCCGCTGATAGCCCTGCTTGCGCAGGTCGAGGAGCTCCTTGGTGTAGGCGCCCTTGCGGTCGCGGATGATCGGGGCGAGGAGATAGGCGCGCGTGCCCTCGGGCAGCGCCATCACCCGGTCGACCATCTCGGAGACCTGCTGCGCCTCGATCGGCAGGCCGGTGGCCGGGGAGTAGGGGGTGCCGGCGCGGGCGAACAGGAGGCGGAGATAGTCGTAGATCTCCGTCACCGTGCCGACGGTCGAGCGCGGGTTCTTCGAGGTGGTCTTCTGCTCGATCGAGATCGCGGGGGAGAGCCCCTCGATATGGTCGACATCGGGCTTCTGCATCATCTGCAGGAACTGCCGGGCATAGGCCGAAAGGCTCTCGACATAGCGGCGCTGGCCCTCGGCATAGATCGTGTCGAAGGCGAGCGAGGACTTGCCCGACCCCGAGAGCCCGGTGATCACGGTCAGCGCATTGCGCGGAATGTCGACGTCGACGCCCTTCAGATTGTGCTCGCGGGCGCCGCGCACGGAGATGAATTTGAGCTCTGCCATCGCGGCGGTCTCCCTCTCGCGCCCGGGTGCGTCCCGACGAGATAGCGGCCCCGGGCCCGATCGCCAGACCGCCGCCGCGGGCGCGTGGCTCAGGGGATGACGAGGCGCGCGCCCGGTTGCAAGCGATTCGGCCCGCCGAGCCGGTCGGGACCGGCGACGCGGGGGCGGCGATGGGGCCCGCGCGAGGGCCCCGGCGAGCGCCCCCGCGCGCGCCGGCCGGATCGCGGGCTTTGACATGGCGCGCGCGCCGGTGCAGTCCCCGGCCAGACCGATACGAGGAGAATTCCGATGAGCGAACAGCCGATGCCGGCCCCGGACGAGCTCGCCCGCCTGCCCGCCGCCCGCGAGATCGCGTCCTTCCGCCTCGCGCTCGGCGCGGACAAGCGCGTCGTCGCCTTCAAGGCCGTCACCGTGGACGGCCGGCGCGAGACGCTTCTGCTCGCCGCCCCGATCGCGCGCCACCTGCGCGACCGCTTCCGCGAAAACCTGCGCGCCCGCGCGGGGCTCGCCGAGCTGCCGAAGGACGCGCGCTTCTTCGAGGCGCTGCCGGAGATCGGCCCGGAGGACTGGGACGCGAAGAGCGGGCATGTCGGCGTCCCGCTCGGCGCCCATGTGGAGACGGCGCGGGAGAGCTGCGTGCTCGCCTTCCCGATCGACCGCACAGGAGGATATGTCTGCTACGCCCTCTCCGCCCTGCATGCGGGCTATCTGCTCCACGCGATCACCGATCTCGAGGAGAACGAGGGCCTCGGCGCGGAGACCGCCGGCGAGGGCTGAGCGCCCTCAGCCCGGCCAGAGCGCGTGGAAATGGTGGGTCGGCCCGGCGCCCCGGCCGAGGCCGAGCCGGTCCGCGCCCGCGATCGCGCCGGAGACGTAGTTCTTCGCCGCCCGCGCCGCGGTCTCGAGATCCTCGCCGAGCGCGAGGCGCGCGGCGAGCGCGGCCGAGAGGGTGCAGCCGGTGCCGTGGGTGTTGCGCGTCGGGGTGCGCGGGCTCTCGAGCCAGACCCCGCCCTCCGCGGTGGCGAGGAAATCCGGGCTCTCCGCGCCCGCGAGATGGCCGCCCTTGAGGAGCACCGCCCGCGGCCCGAGCGCGAGGAGCCGCGCCGCCGTGCCCGGCATCTCCCCCCGCGTCGCCGCCGCCGCCTCGCCGAGAAGCGCCGCCGCCTCCGGCAGATTGGGGGTGATCACCGTCGCGAGCGGCAGGAGCCGGTCGCGCAGCGTGACCACCGCGTCCGCGTCGAGAAGCGCCGCCCCGCTCTTGGCGACCATCACCGGATCGAGCACCACCGGCACGCCCTCGTGCGGCGCGAGCGCCTCCGCCACCGCCTCCGCGATCGGGGCGGTCGCGATCATGCCGATCTTCGCCGCGTCGACGGGGATGTCGGCGAACACCTCCCGGATCTGCGCCGCGACGAAGGCGGGGGGGACGAGCTCCACCCCCGTAACCCCTTGCGTGTTCTGCGCCGTGAGCGCCGTCAGCGCCGCCATGGCGTAGACCCCGTTGGCCGAGATCGCCTTGATGTCCGCCTGGATGCCCGCCCCGCCGGAGGGGTCGGAGCCCGCGATGCTGAGCGCCGTGCGCGCCCGGTCCGTGTCAGCCATGGCTTGCCCTTTCGATCTCGCCGGCGAGCGCCCGCGCCGCCGCTTCCGGATCCGCCTGCCCGCAGATCGCCGAGACGACCGCGAGCCTCGCGGCGCCCGCGCCGAGGACCGCCGCCGCGTCCCCGGGCCCGATCCCGCCGATCGCGACGGCCCGCACCCCCTCGGGCAGCGCCGCCACCGCCTCGGCGAGCCCGTCGAGACCGAGGGGGGCGGCGTGGTCGGCCTTCGTCGCCGTGGCGCGGACGGGGCCGACGCCCGCATAGTCCACCGTGCCCGGGTCCACCGCCCGCGCCTGCGCCGCCGTCTCGACCGAGAGGCCGAGGAGCGCGCCCTCCCCGAGCGCCGCGCGCGCCGCCGCCGGATCGCCGTCGCCCTGCCCGATATGGAGCCCGTCCGCCCCGATCTCGCGCGCGGCCTCGAGCCGGTCGTTGACGAGGAGGGGCACGCCCGTCCCCGCGAGCGCCGCCTTGAGCGCCCGCGCCGCGGCGACGAACTCCGCCGGCGCGGCGCCCTTGTCGCGGAACTGCACGGCGGTGACGCCCCCGCGGACGGCCGCGCGCACCGTCTCCACGAGCCCGAGGCGCGCCGTGAGGCCCGGATCGGTCACGAGATAGAGCGAGAGATCGGCCTCCCCCCTCATGCCGGGCGCACCGCCGCGCGCGCCGCGAGGCCCTCGGCATCGAGCCCCGCGATCGCGTCGAGGAAGGCGACGCGGAAGCTCCCGGGCCCCGGCGCCCCCTCCGCCGCCGCAGCCCCGGCCGCCGCATAGGCCGCGAGCGCACCGACCGTCCCCTCGACCGGCCGGAGCCCCGCGCCGAGATAGGCGCCGACGAGGGCGGTGAGCGCACAGCCCGCGGCGGTGACGCGCGCGAGCATCGGATCGCCGCCCGCGATGCGCAGGGCGCGCGCCCCGTCGGTCACGTAATCCTCGGGCCCGGTGACGGCGACGACCGTGCCATGGGCGCGGGCGAGCTCGCGCGCCGCGGCCTCGGCCTTGGCCACCGGATCGGCGGCCTCGACGCCCTTGCCAGTCCCCGTGGCGCCCGCGAGCGCGAGCACCTCGGAGGCGTTGCCGCGCACCACCGTCGGCCCGAGCGCCATCAACCGCGCCGAGACCTCCCGGCGATAGGCCGTCGCCCCCGCGGCCACCGGGTCGAAGACCCACGGCCGGCCCGCCTCCCGCGCCGCCCCTGCGGCCTCTGCCATCGCCTCCACCCAGTCGGGCGAGAGCGTGCCGATATTGACCGTGAGCGCCGAGGCGGTGCGGGCGAATTCCGCCGCCTCCTCCCGCGCATGGATCATCGCGGGGGCAGCCCCGGCGGCGAGCAGCAGATTGGCGGCGAAGTCCATCGCAACGTAGTTGGTGATGCAGTGCACCAGAGGTGCCGCGGCGCGCATCCGCGCCAGCGCCTCGGCGGGCTCGATGTCGGGAGGGGTGTCGGTGTCGGGATGAGTGTCGGTGTCGCCCATGCGCCTCCTCCTCGGGGAGCCGCACCGGCGCGCAGGCCGCCTGCGACTCCCTTCGCCGGCATTACCCGGATCAGGTCCTGAGGGTCCGTCTCAGCCCGCGGCAGTCGCGAGCGCCCCTGTCACTCGGTCGACATATCCCCGCGGGCGGGGCGCCGCAAGGCTCAGCGGAAATCCCGGCTCTTCGGCACGATGCGGACGTCGCGGGGGTGGCCGCGGGGGTTTTGCGCCCGGCCGCGCCTGTCCTCCTGCACCGGGCGGGCGACCTCGTCGGCCCGGGCGAGGCCGCGGTCCCCGAGCCCTGCGACGGCATCCTCGGCGAGGAGCGCGAGATCGCCCGTGCGGTCGACGAGCCGCTCGGCGACGATATGCGTCACCCCCTCCGCGCGCTGCACCCGCCCGCGCACGAGCATGAGCCGCGCCCCCATCACCACGGGCCGGAAGGCCGCGGCGACGCGCTTCCAGACGACGATGTTGGCGATGCCGGTCTCGTCCTCGAGGGTGACGAACACGACGCCCTTGGCGCTCCCGGGCTTCTGGCGCACGAGAACGACGCCCGCCACCGCGACCCGCGCGCCGTTGCCCGCCGCCACCGCCGCAGCGCAAGGGGAGACCCGCGCCGCCGCGAGCCGGTCACGCAGGAAGGCCATCGGATGGGCCTTGAGCGAGAGCCGCGTCGTCTGGAAGTCCTGCACCACATGCTCGGAGAGCGGCATCTCGGGCAGCGGCGCGGGGCGCTCTGGGGCCTGCTCTGCGGCCTCGGCGGCGGCGAAGAGCGGCAGCGGCGCGTCGCGGGGCTCGCCCCGCACCGCCCAGAGCGCCTCGCGCCGGTCGAGCCCGAGGGAGCGGAAGGCGTCCGCCGCCGCAAGCCGCTCGAGCGCGGCGCGGCTGACGCCGGAGCGCCGGCGGATCTCCGAGACGGCCCCGTAGCCCGCCCCGCGGGCGGCGACGAGCGCCCGCGCCTCGTCCTCGCGCACCCCGTCGACCATGCGCAATCCGAGCCGAAGGGCGAGGCGGGGGGGCCGCTCTTCGAGGCCCTCCGGCCTCTCATCGCTCGGCGCCACCGCCGCCCCCGATGAGACCGCGGAGGCGGTCGAAGAGGGCGCCGCGTCGAGCGGCTCCAGGGTGCTGTCCCAGTCCGAGGCGTCGATGTCGGGCGCGCGGACCTCCACCCCGTGCTCGCGGGCATCGCGCACGATCTGGGCGGGGGCGTAGAACCCCATCGGCTGGGAATTCAGCAGCGCGCAGGCGAAGACCTCCGGATGGTGGCATTTGAGCCAGGAGGAGACGTAGACGAGGAGCGCGAAGCTCGCCGCATGGCTCTCCGGAAAGCCGTATTCGCCGAAGCCCTTGATCTGGTCGAAGCAGCGGCGGGCGAAATCCGGGTCGTAGCCGCGGGCGATCATGCGCTCCACCATCTTGTCCTGATAGTGCTGGATCGTCCCGACCCTCCGGAACGTCGCCATCGCGCGGCGCAGGCCGTTGGCCTCCTCGGGGGAGAACTTGGCCGCGTCGATCGCGATCTGCATCGCCTGCTCCTGGAAGAGCGGCACGCCGAGGGTGCGCCCGAGGATGCGCTCGAGTTCGTCCGCCGGCCCGTGCTCCGGGGCGGGGGAGGGGTAGACCACCATCTCCTTGCCCTGCCGGCGCCGCAGATAGGGGTGCACCATCTCCCCCTGGATCGGACCGGGGCGGACGATCGCCACCTCGATCACGAGGTCGTAGAAGGTGCGGGGCTTCATCCGGGGCAGCATGTTCATCTGCGCCCGGCTCTCGACCTGGAAGACGCCGAGCGAGTCCGCCCGCTGCAGCATGGCGTAGGTGGCGCGGTCCTCCGCCGGGACCGTGGCGAGGGTCAGCCGCACGCCCTTCCAGGCCTCGAGGAGCGCGAAGGCCTTGCGGATGCAGCTCAGCATGCCGAGGGCGAGGAGGTCGACCTTCATGATGCCGAGGGCGGAGAGGTCGTCCTTGTCCCATTCGATGAAGGTGCGCCCCGGCATCGCCGCGTTGCCGATCGGCACCGTTTCGGTCAGCGGCCCGCGGGTCAGCACGAAGCCGCCGACATGCTGGGAGAGATGGCGCGGCATGCCGATCAGCTGGCGCGTGAGCACGATGGCGCGGCGGATCTCGGGGGCGTCCGGGTCGAGCCCTGCGGCGCGGACATGCTCCGGCGCGATCTCCTTTCCCCAGGAGCCCCAGACCGTGCCGGCGAGCGCGGAGGCGATGTCCTCGGAGAGCCCGAGCGCCTTGCAGACCTCGCGCACCGCCGAGCGCGGGCGATAACGGATCACGGTGGCGGTCAGCGCCGCGCGGTCGCGCCCGTAGCGGGCATAGACGTATTGGATCACCTCCTCGCGGCGCTCGTGCTCGAAATCGACGTCGATATCCGGCGGCTCGCGGCGCTCCTTGGAGAGGAAGCGCTCGAAGAGGAGGTTGGAGGTGTCCGGGTCCACGGCGGTGATGTGCAGGCAGAAGCAGACCGCCGAGTTGGCCGCAGAGCCCCGCCCCTGGCAGAGGATGCCCTGCCCGCGCGCCCAGGCGACGATGTCGTGCACGGTCAGGAAGTATTGGGCATAGGCGAGCTCGGCGATCAGGCGGAGTTCCTTGACGAGGGCGGCGCGCACCCGCTCCGGCACGCCTTGGGGGTAGCGCCGGGCCGCACCCTGCCAGGTCAGCGCCTCGAGATGGGCCTGGGGGGTGGTGTCGGGCGGGACCGGCTCCTCGGGGTAGTCGTAGGCGAGCTCGCCGAGGGAGAAGCGGGCGCGCTCGAGAAGCTCGAGCGAGGCGGCGAGGGCCGCCTCCTGCCCGCGGAAGAGGCGGGCCATCTCGGCAGGGGCCTTCAGGTGGCGCTCGGCATTGGCCTCGAGGCGGAAGCCCGCGGCGTGGACCGTGGTGCCCGCGCGGATGCAGGTCATGACGTCCTGCAGCGGCCGGCGGTTCGGCGCGTGGTAGAGCGCGTCCTGGAGGGCGAGGCCCGGGGCGCCGGCCTCCCGGCCCATCTCGGCGAGGCGGGCGATCTCGGCGCGGTCGCGGCCGAGATGGCGGTGGCGGAGCCCGGTCCAGAGCCGCCCGCGCCAGAGCCTGGCGAGGCGCGCGAGGGTGGCGGCGAAGGCGGGGCCGGCGTCGTCCGGCGGGATGGCGACGAAGAGCTGGCCTTCGGAATGGGCGATCACCTCGTCGAGGGCGAAGCGGCAGGCGCCTTTCTCCGAGCCGCGCTTGGCGTGGGAGAGGAGGCGGGAGAGGCGTCCGTAGGCGGCGCGGTCGGTCGGGTAGCAGAGGAGCTCCGGCCCGTCCTCGGGCGCGAGGCGGCAGCCGACGGCGAGGCGGAGCCCCGCCTCCTTCGCCGCGAGATGGGCGCGGACGACGCCGGCGAGGGTGTTGCGGTCGGCGATGCCGAGGCCCGAGAGCCCGAGGGCCGCGGCGGTTGCGACCATCTCCTCGGGGTGCGAGGCGCCCTCGAGGAAGGAGAAGTTGGTCGCCGCGCCGAGCTCGGCGAAGCGGGGGGTCATGCACGGGCGGCAGGGCGCGCGCCCCGTGTCGGCGGCCGAGCCATGTGGCGGGGGGGACGAAACGGCGAGGGCGGGCCCAGACGCGACGGGACCGACCGGCGCGGAGAGGCGGAGCGCGCGTCTGCGCGGGCCGGACGCGGGCGGAGCCAGCTCTGAGGGGACGGGGCGCGCGACGGGCGCGCCGACGGGCGGCGCCATGGGACCGCGCGGCGGCGCTCCTCTGGCGCCGTGCCGGCCTGCCGGGACGCTTCGGCCGCGCAGGGGGCGGGCGCCGGCCTTCCGGCCGCTGCCGCGGGCGCTGGCGGGACCCGCGCGGGCTTCGGAGCCGCGGCGGCTGGGCGTGGGCGGGCCTGCACCGGCGCTTGCGACCCGGCGGCCGGAGGCCGCGGCGCGGGCGCGCATCCTCGGGGCGCGCTCCTGCCGGTCGCAGCCGGGGCTGCCTGCCTGTTCGGCGGTCGGCTGCGCCCGGTGCGTCGGGCAGCCGAGGCCCCCACACCGGCATCGCCTCGCTCTGGAGGATGCCGAGCGCGGCATCGCCACGCCCCGAGCGCCTGTGCCGGTCGACGGGCGCTTGCCCGCGACTGCGGCGCATGGCGGCGGCGCTCCTGCGGCGGCGGGCGAGGGGGCGGCGGCACGGGGCCGCGGCCTCGCGGCGGGGGCTCGGCGCAGGGCCGACGGGTCAGGGAAACAGGCCATGGAGGTGCCATCGCGGCCGGTCGCCGCGGCCATCGCCATAGAGGCCGGTGCGGCAGAGCCAATAGCGCCGGCCCTCCGTGTCCTCGACCCGGTAGCAGTCGCGCGCGCGGGCGGGGGCGCCTGGCTCGGCGCGCCACCATTCCGGGCCGAGGCGCTCCGGCCCCTCCGCACGGACCGCCCGGCGCGCCACCCGGCGCCAGACGAAGCGCAGCGGCGGGCCGTCCGGCACCTCGGCGATCGCCTCGACGGGCTCAGGCCGGTCGAGAAGGCGAAGCGGGCGAGCGCCCCAGGGGCCCGGGCGGGCGGCGTCCCAGTCCGGCAGGGCGCCGTCGAAGGGGCTGGCGCGCTCGGCCCGCTCCGGCAGGTGGCTCTCGACGGGGGTGCGGACCGTCACCGCCTCCGGCCCGAGGCGCGCGGCCAGACGGTCGGCGAGCGCGGCGAGGGCGGCGGCGTCCGTCTCCGCGGCGCCGAGGGCGGGGCCGAGGCCGCGGGGGGCGGGGTCGAGCGGGGCGAGCCCGGCCGCCTCGAGGGTCAGAAGGTCGATCCCGTAGCCCGGGTCGAGGTCCTCGAGCCGGTCGCGGAAGAGCCGGGCGACATGCTCCGCCGCGCGCGAGGGACGGGCGGCGCGGGCCTCGACGGCGGCCTCCGTCCCGTCGGCGCGATAGGCGCGCAAGCGGAAGCGGCGGGCGCCCTGGCCGGCGGCCTCGAGATCGTCGGAGAGGCGGGCGAGGAGCCGCGCGAGCCCCGCCTCCACCCCGGAGCGGTCGCGGAGCGGCTCGGGGCAGGGCAGGCGCGCCGCATGCTCGGGCGGGGGCGCGAGCGGGCGGAGCGGCTCGGCGAGGCGGCCCATCGCCTGATCGAGCCGGATCAGCACGCGCTCGGCGAGCCCCTCGGCCTCCCGCGCCGAGCCCCCGGCGTCGCGGAAGCGGCGGGCGAGGGCGCTGCGGTCGAGCCCCTCGAGCTGGCCGATGCGCACGAGGCCGAAGCGGCGCAAGAGCGTGCGCGCCTCCGCCCCGAGGCGCAGGCCCGCGACCGGCAGATCGGCGAGCCCGGCGGGCAGCGCCTCCGCGCCCCCTTCGATGCGGGTGAGCCGGCCGGGGGCGGCATGCGCGAGCGCCCAGGCGGCGCCGGGGGCGGGCGCGAGGCCGAGGCGATGCGCGATGCCGGCGCGATCGAGCCGGGCGGAGAGATCGGCCATCAGCGCCGCCTCGCCGCCGAAGAGATGGGCCGCGCCGGTGACGTCGATCGTCAGCCCGTCGCGCCCGTCGACGGCGACCGTCGGGCTCCAGCGGGTGGCCCAGCGGGCGAGCGCCTCGAGCGCGCGGGCATCCGCCGCGCGGTCGATCTCCTCGGCGAGTAGGCCGGGCAGGCGGGCGCGGGCGTCCGAGAGCGTCATGCCGGGGGCGAGCCCGGCGGCGGCGGCCGGGGCGTTGACCGCGGCGAGGCGGAGCCCCTTGGCCGCGCGCTCGGTCAGCGCGAAGGGCGGCTCTGCAGGATCGGCCGCTGCGATGCGGGACGGGCCCGCAGGGTCCGCCCCCTTGCTCCGCGACGCCCCGCGGCCGGCGCCGGCCTCCCCGTGGGAGAGATCGCCCCTCGCCCCGGCGGCGCCCCGGCCGGACCGCCCCTCTGCCCAGGCGCCGGCCGACGCGGCGGGCCCGACCTCGCCCCTCGGCACGGCCTGCCCCGGGGAGGCCCCGGGCGCCCCGAGGCCGGCGCCGCCGTCTCCGTGAGGGGCGCGGGGGCCGATTCCGGCGGCAGCTTGCCCGTGGCGCTCCCCGAAGGCGCCGCCCGCCGCGAGCGCAGAGCCGTCCTCGCGCCTCGATGGGAGCGGCGCCGGGGAGGCCCCGGGCGCTCCGTGGCCGACACCGCTGTCCCCTCGGGAGGTGCAGTCTCCGATCCCGGCGGCGGCTTGTCCGAGCCGGTCTTCGGGCGAGGCGTCTGCGGCGGGGCCCCCCTCGCGCCGAAGATGGGGCTGGGTGAGGGAGGCGCCGGGCGCGCGCGGCTCGCCCGCAGTCCCGGGCGGCGGCGCGCGTTCCGCGGAGGCCCGGGCCTCGGTGCGGCGATCCTCCCCGCTGCCAGCCTCCTGCGCCGCGCTGACCCGGGGCGACGGAGCGCCCGCGCACCCCAGAGCCGGGCGGCGCCGGGGCGGCGGGGCCGGATCCCGGGGCGCGCGCGGGACGGGATGCGCCGGGGTGTGCGGGCGCGAGGGGCCCGCAGTCCCGCCGACACGGGGCGCAGGCGGCGGGGCCTCCCTGCCCGTGGGGGCAGACCCGCCGGAATCGCTCGGCGCATGCACCGGGGCATCGCGCGGGACCAGCCGCCCGGGCGGGGGCGGCGCGGCGCCGCCTGGCGCCCGATCCGCCCGCCGGGGCGCGGCATTTACGCCCGCTTCCGGGGGCGCGCCGGGCTCCGGAGGGGCCGCCCCAGCGGCACGCGGAGCGGGGTGAGCGCCGCCCTCAGCCGGTCCGTCGGAGCTCTCTGCCGGCGGCGGGGCGAGGCGGCCGCGGGCGCGGCGCAGCCGGTCGATCGGCCAGTCTGTCAACCACACGCAGAGCATGCGTCTCATCGTCGAACTCCAGGAGGAAGCCGCGGCCGGCGGCGGCCGGGGCGCTGCGGGTGCGCTCGAGCGTCGCGCGGAGGCGGGCGGGGCCCGGGGCCTGCGGGTCGTGCGCCGCGGGGGCCGCCGGGGCGGGGGCGACGCGCCAGCGGGTCTGAGCCGCCGTCGCCCCCTCGCGGGTATGGGGCATCAGCAGGATCGCCGGCACCCCCCGCTCCGCCGCGGCGAGGTGGAGGCGGCGCGTCGCCGTGAAGCTCGCCTCGGAGAGCTCGGCCACCACGGCGGCGAGCGCGGCCGAGCGCACCCCCTCCTCCACCGCCCAGAGCGCCTCGCGCGGGCGGGGGGCGGCGGCGAGGAGGAGGCGCCCGGGGTCGAGCCCCACCGCCTGCGCACCGCGGGCCGAGAGCGCCCCGTGCTCGCGCCGCGCCCGCGCCTCCTGCACCCAGAGGACCGGGCCCGGGCGGCTCGCGGCGAGGGCGGCGAGGGCGAGGCGCGCGGCGGCGGGCGCATCGCCGAAGGCGGCCTCGGCGATCTCGTGCACCCCGCCCCGGCCCATGCGCGCGACGAGCGCGGCGGGATCGACGCCGGCGGCGCCCTCTGCCGGGCGGACGAGAGCCAGACGGTTCGAGTCGAGCGAGATCATATGTTCATGATCTGTTCCATAAGCAATAGAGTCAAGCCGCGCGCGCCCCGCCGGCCCCCGGGGCTCAGCGCAGCCAGACCGCCGCGAGATAGCCCGCATAGGCCGCGCCGGCCGAAAGCGCCGTGCCCCAGGCGATGTCGACCGCGGCCATCTGCCAGTGCCAGCCCTTGAGCGTGGCGAGATTGGTGGCCTCGTAGGTGCCGTAGGCGAGGAAGCCGAGGATCGCGCCGTCGCGCAGCGCGACCCAGGGAGTGCCGGCCGCGGCGGCGGGGGCGGCGGCGAAATAGACGATCCCCGCGCAGTAGAGCGCGTAGAAGCCCGCCGCGACGCCGAGCCGGGGGTCCTCCAGCAGGAGATCGCCCACATGGCGCTCGAAGAGCGGGCGCATCACCTTCACGAGCCAGACGGCGTCGACGACGAGGAAGACGACGAGCGTGGCGATCCAGGCGGCGAGAAAGGTCATGGACGGCGTCCCTCCCTTGGTCAGAAGCGTCCCGCGGGGACTTAGCGCGGAGACGCCCGATGACCCGCCCGCGCGCCGGTGCGGGCCTCCGCCGATCCTCGGATGCCCATCGCCTACTCATGCCAAGTGTCGCGAAGCGAGACGCCCCGCCCCCGCCGCTCCGCAGCCACCCATCGCGCGTCTCCTTCGGGCGGCCCGGCGGCAGCGCGGGGTCGGGAGCGCCCCGGTCTCATCGATGAGACCCGGGATCACGCCTCGTCGGGCGACTCGGGGGGCTCGTCGGGCTTGGTCCGCGGGGCTGCGATGCGCCGCTGCCTCGAGCCGTGGGGGATCACATCCTCGGGGCGAACGACGGCCACGTCCTCGAACATGAACCGGCGGAGTCGATCCGGCGAAATGGGTTTGGCGAAGTCTTCTCGTTCCTTGTCGTCCATCCTGACCTCCTGTGCTCGAGGGCTCGCTGCGTGGTCCGTCCCGGATGATCCCATAGACCCGTCCGCGCAGCCATGGACGCAACAGCGCGCCTCGGGGGAGGCGCCCGCGCGGGAGGGCAAGGATCTCCGACGCGCCGCGACGACCGGCGCCCCCGGCATCGCCGTCGGGCTCGCGGCGCGGACGACCGCCGGCGCTCGGCATCGCCGTCGGCGGGCCCGCGGCCCCGGCCGGAACCGACCGGACCGCTGCCGCGCGTGGCGGCCGGGGCGGGGCGCACGACCGGGACCGGCAGGGGCGCGGCGGGCCGGATCGGCGTGCGTCGTCTTGCAATGCCGTCGCGGACGGCCCGCGACAGAGATCTCCGGGCGCAGATACGCGGGATCGCCGCCCCGCCCGATCGCGGCGGGTCGAACCATGGGGCGACAGCACGACGCTGCCAGGGCTCGGCGGAAGACCCTCCGCACACGGTGCGCAGGCAGGCCGAACGCCCCGTCGCGCAGGTCTCGGTCGACACCGTCGGCGATCCCCCGCGCCCCCCGCGCCGGGCGGCAGATCGCCGGGACGCCCGCCCCGCCAGGAAGCCCCCCAAGGCCGTCCTGTCGCGCCGAGAGACGACCGGGTCGGGGGCCGCCGGACGCGCCCCCGTTCAGAGCTCCGCGCCGGGAGCGCTCCCGTGGCCGCGCGGCAGAGGCGCACCGCGCAGACCCCTCTCGGACCGCCCCGCCGATCCGATCGCGTCGGCCGCGGCGCCGCTCCGGCAGGCCTCGGCCCATCACGCGGCGGAGACGGGCCGGCCGGGAGACGATCCTCGACGCCCCTGCACAGCCGCCGCCGCGCGCCCCGGCCCGCCACCGTCCGGGTGGGTGGGTGGGGGCGGTGGCGGGCCGGGGCGCGCGGCCCCAGAGGCCCAAACGCCCTGAGGAGACGC
>CAZNTX010000094.1:0-13984 GCA_964576075.1 uncultured Limibaculum sp.
ACACCTTGTGCTTGGCGCAGACCTCCCAGAAGCGGCCGGCATCCGGGTAGGTCGGCACGCCCTCGAACATCAGCGTCGTCGCGCCGTTGGCGAGCGGGCCGTAGACGATGTAGCTGTGCCCCGTGACCCAGCCGACATCCGCCGTGCACCAGTAGACCTCGCCCTCCTGATAGTCGAAGACGTATTGATGCGTCATCGAGGCATAGACGAGATACCCGCCGGAGCTGTGCACGACGCCCTTCGGCTTGCCCGTCGAGCCCGAGGTGTAGAGGATGAAGAGCGGATGCTCGGCATCGACGGGGACCGGGGCGCAATGGTCGGTCACCCGCTCGACCTCGTCGTGATACCAGACGTCGCGGCCCTCGGTCATCGGCACGTCGGCCCCGGTGCGGCGCACGACGAGGCATTTGACGTCCGGGCTGCATTTGGCGAGCGCCTTGTCGACATTGGCCTTGAGCGGGGTCGCCCGCCCGCCGCGCGGCGCCTCGTCGGCGGTGACGACGAGCTTGGCGTCGCAGCCCTCGATCCGGTCGGCCAGCGCATCCGGGGAGAAGCCGGCGAACACGATCGAATGGATCGCGCCGATCCGGGCGCAGGCGAGCATCGCATAGGCCGCCGCCGGGATCATCGGCAGATAGAGGATGACGCGGTCGCCCTTCTTGACGCCCATCGCGTGCAGCACGTTGCCGAACTTGGAGACCTGCTCGTAGAGCTCCTGATAGGTGATGTGCTGGGCGACCTGCGGGTCGTCGGACTCCCAGATGATCGCCGTCTGGTGCGCGCGGTCCTTCAAATGGCGGTCGACGCAATTGGCGCAGACATTGAGCTCGCCGTCCTCGAACCATTTGATCGAGACGTTGTGGTAGTCGTAGGAGGTGTTCTTGACCTTGGTGTAGGGCTTGATCCAGTCGAGCCGCTTGCCGTGCTCGGCCCAGAACGCCTCCGGATCGGCGACCGAGGCCGCATACATCCGCTCGTAGGTCGCCGCATCCGCATGGGCCGAGGCCGCGATCGCCTCGGGCACCGCCACGATCTCGGGCGCATCGCCTCCGCTTCCGTCGCTCATCGTCTCTCTCCCAGATCCGCCGCCAGCGCGGCCTTTGCCTTGGCGCCCGCGGGCGCGTGAGAATGGATGGGCAGCCGGCAGCGGCCCCCGCCTTCGGTTCTACGCGGAGACCTCCGACCGACGTTGACCCAGATCAACAAGCCAACGCCCCGGGCGACTCTTGTCAATCCCCAGACGGCGCCGCGGGGGCGCGGTCAATTTCCCCACTCCGCCGGGGGCGCGATTGCGCCCGCACCGCCCAGCCGGTAAGCGGAGGGAAACCGGACGGGAGACGCCGATGCGGCTCGTGCGCCGCTATATCGACCTCGTGGCGCGCTGGCACTGGAGCCTGCTGCTCGGGCTGCTGATCGCCGCCATGGTGTTCGACGCCGCCGCGGGGCCCGGTCCCGTCGCCGATCTCGCGGGGCTCGCGCTGCACACGCTGATCCTCGTCGGCACCCTCGGCACCGCGAGCCTCCCCGAGGGCTGGAAGCGCGCGGGCTACCTGCTCGTCGGGCTCTGGACGGCGATGGCGCTGGCGCGGATCCTCACAGGCGCCGCGGAGATCGACACCGCGCTCATCGCGCTCAGCGCCGCCATCACCCTCGGCGCGCTCGTCGTGACCTATGTGGAGCTCTTCCTGCGGCGCACCGACACGCTGGATGCGCTGGCGGGCTCGGTCTTCGGCTATTTCCTGCTGGCGCTGACCTGGGGGCTGCTCTACCGGCAGATCGAGGCCTGGCAGCCCGGCGCCTTCTCCCTGGCGGAAGGCGACCCGGGGCCGCAATTCACCTATTTCAGCCTCGTCACCCTCACCACCCTCGGCTATGGCGAGATCGTGCCCGTGGCCCCCCTCGCCCGCGTCGCCTCGGGGCTCGAGGCCGCCTTCGGGACGCTCTACGTCGCGATCTTCGTCGGGCGGATCGTCGCGCGGATGCAGCCGACCGACCGGGGGCTGCGCTGATGGACCTGCGCGACATGGAGCTTCTCGCCGCCCTCGCCCATCACGGGCATTTCGCCCGGGCGGCGGAGGCCTGCGGCATCTCCCAGCCCGCCTTCTCCGCGCGCATCCGCAATCTCGAGCTCGATCTCGGCGCGCCGATCGTCAAGCGCGGCAACCGCTTCCTCGGCTTCACCCAGGAGGGCGAGATCGTGCTGGCCTGGGCCAAGCGCCTGCTCGCCGGGCGCGACGGGCTCTTGCAGGAGATCGCCGCGGCCAAGGGCGCGCTCGCCGGGCGGCTCCGGGTCGGGGTGGTGCCGACGGCGCTCACCTTCGTCGCCCGCGCGCCCGGGCTCCTGCGGGCGGACCATCCGCGGCTGATGATCCAGATCGTCTCCGCCTCCTCCTCGGAGATCCGCGCAGGGCTCGAGGAGCTCTCCCTCGGCGCAGGCGTCACCTATCTCGACACCCCGCTGCCCGCCGGCGCCCGCGCCGAGACGCTCTATGCCGAGCGCTACGTCCTGCTCGCCCCGCCCAAGATGGCGCCGCGGCGCACCGGCACCGTGGGCTGGGCGGAGGCCGCCCGCCTGCCCCTCGCGCTGCTGACCGGGAACATGCGCAACCGGCGCATCCTCGACGAAGCCTTCGCCGCCGTCGGCGCGCGCCCCGAGCCCGTGCTCGAGACCAACAGCTTCACCGCCGCGCTCCTGCAGGTGACCGCCGGCGAAGCCGCGACCATCGCGCCAGAGGTCCTCGCCGCCCGCCTGCCGCTCGCCGCGGAGGTGGTGCACCTGCCCCTCGCGGAGCCCCTCGTCGAGAAGCCGATCGGGCTCGTGACGCCGGACATCGAGCCCCCGCTGCCCGCCGCCGCCGCCTTCCGCGCGGCGATGCGCCGGCTCGCCGCCGCCGTCTGCCGCGACGCACCATAACGCCACCCGCTCGCGCCTTCCGCTCTTTGAATTTGCCCGGACGCCGCGCCCCCGCCAAGGCTTCCGTCAGACGGAACTCCGGGAGAGCGAAATGAGTCCCCTCGACATGAAATCCGGCATCTGGAAGGAGGGCCGCGGCCGCGGGCGGCACACGCCCAAGGGCCGCCAGCTCGAGGACACGGCGCTCGCCGAGCTGCGCGCCCTCCTCGGCGACCGGCCGCGGCGGCGCGATCTGCTGATCGAGTTCCTCCACCTGATCCAGGACGCCTACGGCCATCTCTCCGCGGCGCATCTGCGCGCGCTCGCCGAGGAGATGCGCCTCGCCCAGGCGGAGGTCTACGAGGTCGCGACCTTCTACGCCCATTTCGACGTGGTCCGCGAGGGCGAAACCCCGCCGCCCGCGCTCACCATCCGGGTCTGCGACAGCCTCTCCTGCGAGCTCGCCGGGGCCGAGGCGCTCAAGGCCGCGCTCGAGGCGGGGCACGATCCCGCGGAGGTCCGCGTGATCCGCGCCCCCTGCATGGGCCGCTGCGACACCGCGCCCGTGGTCGAGCTCGGCCACAACCACATCGACCGCGCGACGCCCGAGACGATCGCCGCCGCCATCGAGGCCCGCGCCTTCGAGCCCGTGATCCCCGACTACGAGGGCCTCGAGGCCTACCGCGCCGAAGGCGGATACGAGACGCTCGCCGCGCTCCGAGGAGGGGCGAAGAGCCCCGAGGAGGTGCAGCAGCAGATCCTCGACGCAGGGCTGCGCGGCCTCGGCGGCGCGGGCTTCCCCTCCGGCAAGAAATGGTCCTTCGTCCGCGCCGAGCCCGGGCCCCGCTATCTCGCGGTCAATGGCGACGAGGGCGAGCCCGGCACCTTCAAGGACCGCTACTGGCTCGAGCGCCACCCCCATCTCTTCCTCGAAGGCGTGCTGATCGCGGCCTGGGCGATCGAGGCGGAGACCTGCTTTCTCTATATGCGCGACGAATACCCCGCCTCGATCGAGATCCTCCGCCGGGAGATCGCCGCGCTCGAGGCGGCCGGGATCGTCGAGCCCGGCTATCTCGACCTGCGCCGCGGCGCCGGCGCCTATATCTGCGGCGAAGAGTCGGCTATGATCGAGTCGATCGAGGGCAAGCGGGGCCTGCCGCGCCACCGCCCGCCCTATGTCGCGCAGGTCGGGGTCTTCGGCCGGCCGACCCTCGTGCACAATGTCGAGACGCTGAAATGGATCGCCCGGATCTGCCGCGAGGGGCCGCAGGTGCTCTGGTCGGTGGAGAAGAACGGCCGGCGGGGGCTGCGCTCCTATTCGGTCTCCGGGCGCGTCGCGAAGCCGGGCGTCTATCTCCTCCCCGCGGGCTCGACGATCCTCGACATCATCGAGGCCGCCGGCGGCATGGCCGAGGGGCACGCCTTCAAGGCCTATCAGCCGGGCGGGCCGTCCTCGGGCCTCCTGCCCGCCGCGCTCTCCGACGTGCCCCTCGACTTCGACACGCTCCAGCCCCACGGCACCTTCATCGGCTCGGCGGCGGTGGTCGTCCTCTCCGACAAGGACAGCGCCCGCGCCGCCGCCCTCAACATGCTCCGCTTCTTCGAGGACGAGAGCTGCGGGCAGTGCACCCCCTGCCGCGCCGGCTGCGAGAAGGCCGTGAAGCTCATGGAGGCCGAGACCTGGGACACCGAGCTCCTCGAGGACCTCTCCCAGGTGATGGCCGACGCCTCGATCTGCGGCCTCGGCCAGGCCGCGCCGAACCCGATCCGTCTCGTGATGCAGCACTTCCCCGAGGAGATCTCCTGATGGCCGCCGACGGCGCGCAAGCCCCCACCGTCACCTTCACCCTCGACGGGCGCGAGGTCACCGCCCGCCCCGGCGAGACGATCTGGGAGGTCGCCAAGCGGGTCGGCACCCGCATCCCCCATCTCTGCCACAAGGACGCGCCGGGCTACCGGCCGGACGGCAATTGCCGCGCCTGCATGGTGGAGATCGAGGGGGAGCGCACCCTCGCCGCCTCCTGCATCCGCACCCCCCGCGAGGGCCAGGTGGTCAAGACCGCCTCCGAGCGCGCGGAGAAGTCCCGCAAGATGGTGATGGAGCTTCTCCTCGCCGACCAACCGGCGCGCGCGGACGCCCATGACCGCTCCTCCCATCTCTGGGAGATGGCCGAGCTTCAGACCGTCGAGGAGAGCCGCTTCCCGGCCAAGGAGCCCGAGCGGGTGCCGCTCCTCGACGACAGCCATCTGGCGATGCGGGTCAATCTCGACGCCTGCATCCACTGCAATCTCTGCGTGCGCGCCTGCCGCGAGGTGCAGGTGAACGACGTGATCGGCATGGCCGCGCGCGGCGCCGACGCCAAGATCGTGTTCGACATGGACGACCCGATGGGCGCCTCCACCTGCGTCGCCTGCGGCGAATGCGTGCAGGCCTGCCCCACCGGCGCGCTGATGCCCGCGACCGTGGTGGACGAGCAGCAGAAGGGCGACGCCAAGGACTTCGACCGCTGCGTCGACAGCGTCTGCCCCTATTGCGGCGTCGGCTGCCAGCTCAAATTCAAGATCAAGGACGACGAGATCCGCTATGTCGAGGGCGGCGGCGGCCCCTCCAACGAGAATCGCCTCTGCGTCAAGGGCCGCTTCGGCTTCGACTACGTGCGCCACCCGCACCGGCTGACCAAGCCGCTCATCCGCAAGCCGGACGCGCCGCCGAAGGGGCTCAACGTCGACCCGGCGAACCCCTGGACCCATTTCCGCGAGGCGACCTGGGACGAGGCGCTCGACGCCGCCGCCGGGGGCTTCCTGCGCCTGCGCGGCTTCTATGGCGGGCAGACGGTCGGCGGCTTCGGCTCGGCCAAATGCTCCAACGAAGAGGCCTATCTCTTCCAGAAGCTGATCCGCACCGCCTTCGGCCACAACAACGTCGACCACTGCACCCGGCTCTGCCACGCCTCCTCGGTCGCCGCGCTGATGGAGAATGTCGGCTCCGGCGCCGTGACGGCCACCTTCAACGAGATCGAGAACGCCGAGGTCGCCATCGTCATCGGCGCCAACCCGACGGAGAACCACCCCGTCGCGGCCACCTATTTCAAGCAGTTCGCCAAGCGCGGCGGCAAGCTGATCGTGATGGACCCGCGCGGGCAGGGGCTGAAGCGCCACGCCACGCATATGCTGCAGTTCCGCCCCGGCACCGACGTCGCGATGCTCAACGCCATCATGCACGTCATCGTCGAGGAGAAGCTCTACGACCGCAACTATGTCGAGGGCTTCACCGAGGGCTTCTTCCAGCTCCGCGACCATCTCAAGGCCTTCCCGCCGGAGAAGATGGCCGAGGTCTGCGGGATCGAGGCGGAGACGCTGCGCACCGTCGCCCGGGAGTTCGCCGGCGCGAAGGCGGGCATGATCTTCTGGGGCATGGGCGTCTCGCAGCACATCCACGGGACCGACAACTCCCGCTGCCTGATCTCGCTCGCCCTTCTCTGCGGCCATGTCGGGCGCCCGGGCACCGGGCTCCATCCGCTGCGCGGGCAGAACAACGTGCAGGGCGCCTCCGATGCCGGGCTGATCCCGATGGTCCTGCCCGACTATCAGACGGTGAAGTCCGAGACCGTGCGCGAGCTCTTCCGCGGCATCTGGGGCGTCGCACCCCATGACGAGCCGGGGCTCACCGTCGTCGAGATGGTCGACGCGATGTATCGCGGGCAGATCCGGGGGATGTATATCCTCGGCGAGAACCCCGCGATGTCCGACCCCGATGTCGACCACGCCCGCGAGGCGCTCGCCCATCTCGACCATCTCGTCGTGCAGGACATCTTCCTGACCGAGACGGCGAATTTCGCCGACGTGATCCTCCCCGCCTCCGCCTGGCCCGAGAAGACCGGCACGGTGACCAACACCAACCGCCAGGTGCAGATGGGCCGCCAGGCGCTCCAGCCCCCCGGCGAGGCCAGGGAGGACTGGTGGATCATCGTCCAGCTCGCCCGCCGCCTCGGCCTCGGCTGGTCCTACGAGCACCCCTCGGAGGTCTTCTCCGAGATGAAGATGTCGATGCAGTCGCTCAAGAACATCAGCTGGGGGCGGCTCGAGGCGGAGGGCGCCGTGACCTACCCCTCGCTCGCGCCGGACGATCCCGGCCAGGCGGTGGTGTTCTCCGACGGCTTCCCCCGCCCGGGCGGCCGCGCGAAGTTCACCCCGGCGCAGGTGACGCCGCCGGCCGAGACGCCGAACGCCGAGTATCCGATGATCCTGACCACCGGACGCCAGCTCGAGCATTGGCACACCGGGAGCATGACCCGCCGCGCGAGCGTGCTCGACTGGGCCGAGCCCGAGGCCCATGCCTCGCTCCACCCCAAGACGCTGCGCAAGCTCGGCGTGGCGCCCGGCGAGCGGATCCGCGTGCGCACCCGGCGCGGCGCGATCGACATCGCGGCGCGGGCGGACCGGGCGGTCGCGGAGGACATGGTGTTCATCCCCTTCGCCTATGTGGAGGCCTCGGCCAACATCCTGACCAACCCGCAGCTCGACCCCTACGGCAAGATCCCGGAGTTCAAGTTCTCCGCCTGCGCCGTCACCCGCGCCGAGGAGGAGACGGAGGAGGCCCCCGACCCGCTCCTCGACACCACCGCCCGCGGCGCCCCGCCCCAGGCCTGGTGACGCCCGCCTCCGGCCCTCCCGCGGGGCCGGAGGCCTTGCGCACCGCCATGGTCCCTGGCTTTCTGGGGCCATGGCGAAAGCGGTGTTCCTCCATCGCCCGGACTCGATCTACGACGACGTGCCTTGGGAGCGCTACGAGTTCCCGGCCATGTATCTTGGCACCGTGCGCGAGACCGTGGGCGACTGGATCCTCTATTACGAGCCGGGCAAGGCCCATGGCGGGACCGGCCGGCTCGCCTATCATGCGACCGCGCAGGTCGCCGCCATCGAGCCCCACCCGCTCGACCCCGGCCGCCATTACGCCCGCATCGCCCCCGGCACTTATCTGCCCTTCGACCGGCCCGTGCCGCGCATCGTCGAGGGGCAGGTCATGGAGGCGATGCTCGAGGCCGCGCCCGGACGCCTGATCCGCGCTGGCGCAACCCAGCGCGCCGTCCGCCGGCTCGGCGAGGCGGAGTTCGCCCGGATCCTCGGACACGGCCTCGACGAGGCCCCCGCGGCCGAGCCCGCTGGCCTCGCCGAGGCGCCCGCGCCCTTCGACGGCCCCGGCGCGGCGCGGCCGATCCTCGAGCGCCTCGTCAGCCGTCCGTTCCGCGACCGCGCCTTCCGCCGGCAGGTTCTCGCCGCCTATGACGGGACCTGCGCCATCTCAGGGCTCTCGCTCCGGAACGGCGGCGGCTGGATGGAGGTGGAGGCGGCCCATATCATGGCCGTCGAGGAGGGCGGGCCGGACGACCTGCGCAACGGGCTCGCGCTCTCGGCGACGCTGCACCGGATGTTCGACCGGGGGCTCGTCGCGGTCGCCGACGACCTCTCCATCCTCGTCTCAGAGAACAAGGTGCCGCGGGAGGTGCAGGCCCGCCTGATCAACCCGACCGGGCGGCTCCGGGCGCCGTCCGACCCCCGCCTCGCGCCGCATCCGGCCTTCCTCGCCCATCACCGGGAGCACCGCTTCGGCGGCGGCCGCGCGGGGCTCTGAGCTCAGCCGCCGCGCAGGCCGGGCCGGGCGACGGGGGCGAGGCCGAGGGCGCGGCGGAGGCCGTTGAGGCTGAGGCGCTTGCGGAGGGGGAGCGGCGCGGGCGGCACGGGCGCGGGCGCCGCGGCGGCGCGGCGGGCGGCGGTCTCTGCGGCGACGGCGGCGAAGAGTGTGAGATCGAGGGCGTAGAGCGCCTCGAGCCGCGGCAGGAGCGCCGGATCGGCGAAGCTCTCGGCGGAGAGGCGGCGGGCCTCCCCCTCCAGGTCCGCGGGCAGGAGATCGGCCGCCCCCGGGCGCTCGGCCCGCGCGGCCTCCCGCGAGCGGTTGGCATGCCCGATCGCCACCGGGCGGCCGAGCCGCGCGCCGAGATCGGCGGCGAGCAGGTCGAGATCGGCCATGGTGTAGCGATGCGCCATCGGGATCTCGGCGAGATAGTCCGATTGCGGGCGCCAATGCGGGTCGAGCCTGTGGCGCGGCTCGGCGAGCACGAATTCGGCGAAGGCCCGGAAACTCGCGCTCCGCTCGAAATCCACCGCCTCCGGCGCCACCCCCTGGGCTGCGGCGAGGGCGGGGCGGATCGTCGCCATGTTGCCCGGATCGCGCCGGTTGAGCACGAACTTCTCCAGATAGGCGCTGACCAACCGGTCGATCGGCTCGCGCAGCACCACGAAGCGGAAATAGCCGGGATCGGCGAGCAGGGCCCGGGCGGCGGCCTCCTCGCGGTCCTTGAGCTGGATGCCGCTGCGGGAGCGGTCGGTCGTCTGGTGGATGTCGCCGGCGAGGAGGCGGTCGCGGTCCGGCAGGTCCGAGAGCTCCACCATCAGCCGCTTGAGCGTGCTGCAGCCGTTCTTGGCGATCGGAAGATAGAGAAGCTTGACGTTCTCGGCGACGAAGACCTGGTCGTTCGGCCAGCGCCTGTGGAAAGGGGTGCCCATGCGGCGCGCTCCGGTGCTCGGCGATCCGCGGCTTATCGCCGAGGCGCCCCGCTGATGGCAAGGCGCCCCGGGCCCCGGCTCACTCGCCGGGGGCGGCCTTGGGCTGGCGGATCCGCCGCCAGACGAGCTTGAAGAGCGGCAGCAGGATCAGAAGGATCGCGATGATGGTGATCGGCCCGGCGATCGGGCGCTCGAGGAAGATCATCGGGTCGCCGTCGGAGAACAGCAGCGACTGCCTGAGCGTCGGCTCCGCGATCGGCCCGAGCACGATGGCGAGCACCGCGGGCGCGAGCGGATAGTCGAGCAGCCTGAGCAGGAACGCCCCCACGCCGAAGAAGAAGATCAGCCAAACGTCGAACATGTTCTGCGTCGCCGCGAAGCCGCCGACCACCGAGAGCGTGAAGATCACCGGCGCGAGGATCGTGAACGGCATCCGCAGCATCCAGAGGAAGAGCGGGATGAAGGCGAGGTTCACCGCCAGCGCGACGAAGTTGGAGACGAAGAAGGAGCCGATCAGCGGCCACACGAAATCCGGCTGGTCGGTGAAGAGCCGCGGGCCGGGCTGCAGGCCCCAGATCACCATGCCGCCGAGGAGGACCGCCGTCGTCGGGCTGCCGGGGATGCCGAGCGTGACCATCGGCAGCATGGCGCCCGTGGAGGCGGAGTTGTTGGCGGCCTCGGGCGCGGCGACGCCGTTCAGATCGCCGTGGCCGAAGGTCTTGGGGTTGCGCGCGGTCATCTTCGTCACGCCATAGGCCATCAGCGAGCCCGGCGTCGCGCCCGCCGCCGGCAGGATGCCGACGAAGAAGCCGAGGAAGGAGCCGATCGTCGTGCCCCGCGCGGCCTGGGGCATGAGCTTCGCCGCGTCGGTCACGCGCTTGGCGGAGATCTTCGCGTCGGTCATCTTCACGTCGTCGCGGTTGGCGTTGATCGTCCAGAGCATCTCGCCGATGCCGTAGACGCCGATCGCCAGCACGAGAAAGTTGATCCCCTGCATGAAGCCGGTGATGTCGAAGAAGATCAGCCGCGGCTCGCCGGAGATCCAGTCGAAGCCCACCGCAGAGAGGACGAGGCCGAAGGCGATGGAGAGGATCGTCTTGGGTATGTCGTCGCCGCCGAGGCCGACGAAGGTGGCGAAGGCGAGCAGCATCAGCGCGAAGATCTCTGGCGGGCCGAAATCGAGGGCCACCGAGGCGAGCGGCGGCGCGAAGCCGGTGAACAGCAGGTTTGCGATGGTCCCGCCGATGAAGGAGGCGATGGCGGCGACGACGAGCGCCCGGTCGGCCTGGCCCTTCAGCGCGAGGGGGCGGCCGTCGAAGGTCGTGGCCACAGCGGTCGAGGCGCCCGGGATGCCGAGGGTGATCGACGAGATCGCGCCGCCATACATCGCGCCGTAATAGAGCGAGGCGAGGAAGATCATCGCCGAGGTGGGCGGCACCAGGAAGGTGGCCGGCAACAGGATCGCCACGCCGTTGACCGAGCCGAGCCCCGGCATCGCGCCGATGAAGAGACCGACGGTCACGCCGATCACGATCAGCATGAGATTGAGCGGCTCGAAGCAGGCGAGAATGCCGTCCAGAAGAAGCGACAGGACTTCCATTGAGCGTTTCCTTGGTTCGACGTGCCGGCGCGGCTGCGCCCCGGCTCTCCGGCCGGGTCAGAGGAAGATGTCGTAGAGCGGCAGGAAGAGCGGCTCCGAATACCCCTTCGGCAGCGGGATGCGCATGGCGACGTCGAAGAAGAAGAAGCAGAAGACGGGCGCGCCGAGGGCGACCGCGAGGCTCGTGCCGATCCGGTGCCGGCCGAGCGCGAAGAGGTAGTAGAAGAGGAAGAGGGCCATCGAGGCATACATGCCGATCACGTCGATCAGGGCGACGAAGGCGAGCAGGCCCCCGCCGACCTTCACGAGCGTGCCGATCCCCCAGCCGTCGAGGAAGGGCTCGTCCGAGCGCGAGGGCGGCGAGGCCCGCCGCACCCAGTTGACCACGATCCAGACGCAGGAGATCAGCATGATCAGCGAGAGCCAGAACGGCCAGAAGCCGGAGCCGATGCCCTCGTCGTCATACCAGATGTTCTGGCCCCAGGGGTCGCCCTCCCATGAAGGCGTCCCGCTCTTCCACATCATGTAGACCGAGAGCGCGGCCAGCAGGAGGGCCGCGACGAGTTCGGCGATGCGCATGCCGCGGCCCCCCTCTCTCGGCTCAGCGGATGGCGCCCGAGGCGGTCAGGATCCGCTCGTGCCGGTCGCGCTGGGTCTGCCAATAGGCCTTGAGCTCGTCGCCCAGGATGCGATCGCCCATCAGCGACTTATCGGTCTTGTACTTCTGCCACCGCGGGTGGTTGTAGACCTCGCCGAAGAGGTCCTGGTAGTAGGCCAGCGCCTCGTCCGACATGCCCGGCGCGCCGACGACGGAGCGCTGCATGAAGTAGGAGAAGTCCCCGCCGAGCTCCTTGAGCGTCGGCACGTCGGGGAACAGCGGCAGCCGCTCGTCGGTGAAGGCCACGAGCGGGATCACCGTGCCGGCCTCGTAGAAGCCGAGCGCCTCGGACGGGTTGTTGACCGAGCTGTTGATCTGCTGCCCGGCGAGATCCTTCGCCACGGCGCCGCCACCCTTGTAGGGGATGTACTTGATGTCCAGCCCGTAATTGTTGTTGAGGAAATCGGTGATGATGTTGTCTTCCGAGTTCTTGCCGGTGCCGCCCATCACCCAGTCGGAGCCGCGGGCCTTGGCGACGGCGACGAACTCGTCGAAGGTCGAGATGCCCTCGTCCTTGTGCACCCAGAGGATGAAGGTGTCCTCGGCCATGCGGCTGATCGGGGCGAACTCCATGATGTCGATGCCGAGCGCGGGCTGGCGCAGCGGCGTCGTGAAGAAGGAGTTGAGCGTCACCATGATGGTGTGGTCCGGGTCGCGGGCGCGGTTGAGATAGACCAGCGACTCGGCGCCGGAGCCGCCGGGCTTGTTGACCGGGACGAGCGGCTTGCCGGCGAGGTCGTTCTCCTCGGCGATCGCCTGCATCAGCCGCGCCATGCGGTCGGCGCCGCCGCCTTTGCCGGCCATGATGATGAATTCGATCGGCTTGTTCGGCTCCCAGGCGCTGGCCGGGGCGGCCAGCGTCGCGGCGCCGAGAAGGCCGGCGGCCGCGGCCATCATGAAGCGACGAGTCAGAGTCATGTCAGCACCTCCCGTTATGTCGTCGATTTGCCCGCTCGGCGGGCGCGTGTCGCGGCGGACCCTTGGAGGCATCGCCGCGGACGGTGGACCTCCCGAGCCGGAACGCGCTCGGCATTTGGTATACCACAGGCAAGACACTTGCAAAGGCCTACGCAGGAATCAACCGGATTCCAGACCAGATGAAGAATTAACTTTCGTTCGGACTCTGGCAAGGCCTTCCATCAATGCGCGAAGACGATGGGCAGGTCCGTCTTGTCCACGACGACTTGCGTCGCGCCGCCGAGCACGGCCTCGAGATCGCGGCTGTGACCGTAGGCGCCCATGACGAGGAGGCTCGCGCCCTCGGCCTTCGCGGCGGCGAGGAGCGCGGCGCCGGGGTCGTCGCCGACCTCGATTTCCTGGCGCGCCACCGCGATCCCGCGCTGGTCGAGATAGCGGGCGAAGGCGCGCCCGTCCGCCCCCTCGCCGCCGCCGCCGTCGAACACGGTCGCGCGCTCGGCCCGGTCGAGGATCGGCAGCGCGAGCGCCACGGCGCGGGCGACCTCGAGCGAGCCGTTCCAGGCGATCGCCACATGCTCGGTGAAGTCCGCCGCCGGCGCGGCCGGGGGGCAGAGGAGCACCGGCCGGCCAGAGGAAAAGAGCGCCGCCTTCAACGTGTTGGTTCCGAGATTGCGGTCCCGGTCGGGCTTGGCCACGGCGAGGAGATCGGCGAGGCGGCCGTGGCGCTTGATCACGTCGATCTGCTTGCCCTCCGCCTCGTGCCAGGACGCGGACGGACGGTCCCCCGGCGGGCGGGCGGTGTCGGCCACGACGGCGACCCCCTCCCGATCCATCAACTCCTCGAAGAGGCCGCGCAGATAGGCCTCCTCCTCGTCGGCGAGCGTCTTGGCGTCCGCCTTCAGCCGCTCGCGCATGGAGGCCGGGACGACGACGCCGTAGGGGATCATGTCCTGCGGCCGCGCCCGGCAATGCACCACCTCGATATGCGCGTTGAACCGGCGCGCCACCGCCACGGCATGGGCCAGAACCCCCTCGCCCTTGCCGTCCCCGCGCACCGGCGCGAGGATCCGCGTGATCGTCATGCCCGGGTCCCTCCCCCGTGATTTTCTGGTTGCGGGGCGGGTCGGACCCCGCCCCCGTTCTCGGTGCGGGGCGGGTCGGACCCCGCCCCCGGAGGGACGGAGCCTACCCCGTCCCCCGCGCCCGGCAAGGGCCGATCAGAAGAGCCCCTCGATCTCGCCGGCCTCGTTGATGCGGATCGTCTCCGCGGCGGGCGTGCGCGGCAGGCCCGGCATCGTCATGATCTCGCCGCAGATCGCCACGACGAAGCCCGCCCCGGCCGAGAGCCGCA